>NZ_JBGTYM010000006.1:0-255622 GCF_044142105.1 Neotabrizicola paludis | reverse complement strand
TTCCCTCCCTCGCGAAGAAGGCCGCAGCTTTTTTTAGAATGTCGCGCTCCTGCTTCAGAACCGCATTCTCCCGCCGCGTCCGGCCGCTGCTCAGTGCCAGCCGCACCGCTTCACGCCGAAACTCCGGCGTCGGTCTGTTCCCGTTTCCCATAGAACACCTCCTGGTCCCTCAGTTGGTGCTCTCCACATTTCACGGGCAAGTCCACACATTCCCAAATGCACAGGGGGGCGATCAGTCCCAAACGCCCGCCACGAGCGCCATTGCCGCGAGAGCGGCTTCGTCCATGGGCCGGAAGCTGAAAATCACATCGTTCCAGTCGCTTTAGTGCAGGCCGAACTCTGCCATCAATCGTCGGCGCATCTCGACGAAGCGGGCCTCGCTGCGGTCGCGCGGACGGGGCAGGTCGATGTCGATCAGCCGTGGCGTGGCGCCCTTTTCCTTGGGCAGGACAAGAACGCGGTCGGCCAGGAAGATCGCCTCTTCCAGATCATGCGTGACCAGGACCAGCGTCACGCCCTCATCCCGCCAGATCCGCGCCAGTTCTTCCTGCATGGTCAGCTTGGTCATCGCGTCGAGGGCACCCAGCGGTTCGTCCAGCAGCAGGATTTCCGGCTGCACCGTCAGCGCGCGCGCGATGCCCACACGCTGCGCCATACCGCCCGACAGCTGGCGCGGATAGGCTGTCTCGAACTCGGTTAGTCCGACCAGGCGGATGTATTGCCGCGCCCGCGCCTCGGCCTCGGCCGCCGCGATCCCGCGCACCTGCAGCCCGAAGGCCACATTGCCCAGCACCGTCAGCCAGGGCAGCAACCGCGGTTCCTGGAAGATGATCGCGCGCTCCGCCCCGATGCCCTGCACCGGCGCATCGTCGATCCGCACCTCGCCAGCATCCGGCGCCTCAAGCCCCGCCAGAACCCGCAGCAGCGTGGTCTTGCCGCAGCCCGAGGGGCCGACAATGGCCAAGGCCTCGCTGCCCCGGATATCCAGATCCAGATCGCGCAGCACGTTCAGGCGCTGGCCGTTCAGCGCGAAGCTTTTGGAGAGGTTGCGCACGGCAACCTCTCCACGGCGGGTGGTGACCTGGGTCATGCCCGTCTCTCCTGCCTCAGTTGGTGGCGGGCGAGGCGCCCGGATTGTACAGGATGTCGGCGACCTTCAGCTTACCCGTCGGTACCGCGTCGTCGCGTTCCAGAACATCGATCCAGAACTGCAGGTCGCGATCCTCGGCCTTGCCGCCCTCGCGGATGCCATAGCCCGCGAAATACTGCGCGACGTCCGGGTTCTCGCCCCGTTCGGCCAAGACGCGGGCGAAGATCTTCTTGGTCTCCTCGGGGTGCAGGCGCGCATATTCGATCGCCTTTTCCGACGCCTCGACAAAGGCCTTCGCCTCGGCGGGGTGGGCGGCGATCCAGTCGCGGCGCAGAACGATGAAGCCGCCCGCGATGTTGCCCAGCACATCGGTGTCGTCAAAGACCGCGCGCAGGCCGCCGGTCTTCAGCGCGGCGCCGGTGAAGGTGGTCTGCCAGTAGCCGAAGGCCGAGATGTCGACCTGGCCCGAGCGCAGCACCTGTTCCAGCTGCGGCCCGGGCACAACGATCAGGTTGGCGGCATCCTGCGGCAACCCCTTCTGGTGCAGCGCCTCGCGCACGGTGTAATCCAGATGCGCGCCCAGCGTGTTGACGGCGATGGTCTTGCCGACAATATCCTCGACGGTTTTGATCGGGCTGTCTTCCAGCACATAGAAGACCGATTGCACCTGATCGTTGATGCCGTTCGACGGGTAGGCGGCGACGAAATCATTGCCCGCGGCGATCGAGTTCAGCACAGCCGAGGTGGCGGCCGAGCCGAGTTCCACGCTGCCGCCCGCCAGGGCCACCAGCGAGGCCGGGCCACCGGTGGAATAGCCCACGTTCTCCAGTGTGATGCCAGTGCCGTCGAAATAGCCCAGTTCGGCCGCAAGTTCGTGCGGGTTCAGACCGCCCTGGCTGGCAAGGTAGCGGATGGTGACCTCGGCCTGCAGCGGGGTGGCGAGAAGAGCAAGACCGGCGGCAAGCGCAAGATTGCGAAGGGGGAAGGTCATTTTCGATTGTCCTTTTGGGGTGTTGTCGTTGGAAAGGGGGTCAGCGGGCGGCTTCGGCCCAGCGGCACAGACGCCGTTGCAATGCGACCAGCGCCGCATTCGCCGTCAGGCCCAGCAGGGCGAGCAGCAGGATCGCGGCGAACATCTGCGGGATCTGGAAATTGTACTGGGCGTTCATCACCTGAAACCCCAGACCCTTGTTCGCGCCGATCATCTCGGCCGCGATCAGCAGCAGCAGCGCCGTGGTGGCCGACAGGCGCAGGCCCACGAAGATCGAGGGCACGGCGGCGGGCAGGATCACCCGGGCAAAGACCGTGCCGCGCCGTGCGCCGAAGGCCTGCGCCATCTCGATCAGCTTGCGGTCCACCTCCTTCACGCCGCCGATGGTGGCCAGCAGAAGCGGAAATAGCGTCGCCCAGAAGATCACGAAGACCTTAGACGCCTCGCCCAGGCCCAGAAGCAGAATGAAGACGGGGTACAGCGCCAGCGCCGAGGTCTGGCGGAAGAATTGCAGGATCGGGTCGAGTGCTTCTTCCACCGCGCGGATCTGGCCCATGAACAGACCCAGCGGAATCGCCAGCACCACGGCGGCGGCGAAGGCCAGGCCCGAACGCTGCAGGCTGATGCCGATGTCATCGACCAGCGCGCCGCCCGCGATGCCCTGCCACAGCGCGACAAGGATCTGGTCCAGCGGCGGGAAGACCGTGGGGTTGATCCAGCCCTGGGTCGATCCGACCTGCCAGACCGCCAGAAAGGCGGCCAGAAGGCCATAGCGCCGCAGGAGACGGGTCGCTCTGGCGATGACGCGCTGCTGCGCTTGGCGCAGGATGCGCGTGTCGATGCCCTGAACCAGGCTGTCCTCGAAGCTCGGATAGCTCATCGCCGTCACTCCGCCGCCAGGGCCGCGCGCCGTGCCAGCGCCCAGCGGGTTTCAGGGTAGGGCAGGCCGAGGTTCTCGCGCAGCGTGCGCCCCTCATATGCAGTGCGGAACAGGCCGCGGCGCTGCAATTCCGGGATCACCAAGTCGACGAAGTCGGTCAGGCCGGTCGGCAGCCAGGGTGGCAGGATGTTGAACCCGTCGGCGCCATCGTTCTGGAACCATTCTTCCAACGTATCAGCGATGGTTTCGGCCGTGCCGATCACGGTGAAATGGCCGCGCGCGCTGGCGATGTGCTGGTATAACTGCCGGACGGTATAGCCGTTTTCATCGGCGATGCGGCGGATCAGTGCCTGGCGCGATTTCATGCCTTCGGTCGGCGGGGCGGGGGGCAGCGGCCCGTCCAGATCGGCCTCCGACAGGTCCAGCGTGCCACCGCTGAGCGCGGTCAGCAGCGCCAGCCCGTCCTCGGGCAGGATCAGGCTGGTCAGCCGGTCATATTTCTCGCGCGCTTCCGCCTCGGTCCGGCCCACGAAGGGCGAGACGCCGGGCATCACCAGCACATGCGCCGGATCGCGGCCCAGCCCGGCGGCGCGGGCCTTGATGTCGCGGTAGAACTCCTGCGCAGTGTCCAGCGCCTGATGCGCGGTGAAGATCACTTCGGCCGTGGCGGCGGCCAGCCCGCGCCCGTCATCCGACTGGCCGGCTTGCACGATCACCGGATGGCCCTGCGGGCTGCGGCTGACGTTCAGCGGCCCCGCCACCTTGAAATGTTCGCCGCGATGCATCGCGCCATGCACCTTGGTCTCGTCGAAGAACCGCCCGCTGTCCTTGTCGCGCAGGAAAGCGTCGTCCTCGAAACTGTCCCACAGCTTCTTCACCACATCGACATGCTCGGCCGCGCGGCGGTAGCGCCAGGCATGCGGGTGCTGCTGGTCCAGGTTGAAGTTGCGTGCCGCCGCCTCGGTCGCGGTGGTCACCACGTTCCAGCCTGCGCGCCCGCCCGAGATCAGATCGAGTGAGGCGAATTTGCGCGCGGTGTTGTAGGGCTCCTCGTAGGTGGTGGAAGCGGTGGCGATGAAGCCCAGGTCGGGCACCAGCGGTGCCAGCGCGGCGAACAGGGTCACCGGCTCGAAGCCCGCGACCTTGGCATTGCCGCCCTCGGTCCCGCCGCCAAAGCTGATGGCCAGGCCGTCGGCCAGGAAATAGGCGTCGAACAGGCCGCGCCGCGCCTCCTGCGCCAGCTGCAGGTGGAAGGCAAAGCTGGTGGCGCCATCGGCGGGGCTGTCGGGGTGGCGCCAGGCGGCGACATGCTGGCCGCCGCCGGGAAGGAAGGCGCCAAGACGGATCTTGCGGGTCATCGGAATACTCCTTGTTCGGATGGGGGGGTCAGGGGTGCTGCCGTGCTTCGGGCTTGCGGCGTGGCGTGCTGGCGCGGCCGTCGACGCCCAGCGGCACCTCGCCCGCGATGGTCACCCGGCGCACCACGCGGGGGGCGTCGCCATAGTCGTTAACCGCGTAATGCTGGGTGGCCCGGTTGTCCCAGATCGCCACGTCGCCCGCCCGCCAGCGCCAGCGCACGGTGTTTTCCGGTGCGGTGACATAGGATTGCAGCAGGTCGAAGATCTTGGCCCCATCCTCGCGCGACAGGCCCGCGATTCGCTGAACAAAGCTGCCAAGGAGGAGGGTCCGCTCCCCCGTCTCTGGATGGACGCGCACCACCGGATGCTCGGTCTCGTAGACGTCCGAGGCGAAGACCTCGGCATGGTACTTGCGGTCCACCTCGCGCGCCTGCGGGCGCTGCGCGGCATAATCATAAGCGTTGGAATGGATCGCCCGCAGGCTGTCGGCCAGCGCCTTCACGGGGGCGGGCAGGCTGTCATAGGCCGAGGCTGTGTTCGCCCAAACCGTGTCGCCGCCGACCGGCGGGATCACCACACCGCGCAGGACGGACGCCCTGGGATAGGCTTCGACGAAAGTCACGTCGGTGTGCCACTGGTCGGCGCGCCCGCCACCCCGGCTGGCATCCAGCTCCAGGACCGACGCCGTGCCCTTGACCACCGCCTGCGTCGGATGCGGCGCCAGTGCGCCCAAGCGCAGGGCGAACCGCTCCTGCCCGGCGTCGTCCAGATGCGTCTGACCACGGAAGAACAGCACCTTGTGTCGGGCAAGCAGACCCAGAAGAGCCTCGATTGCCGGCTGCGGCAGATCGCCCGACAGGCGCAACCCGCCGATCTCGGCGCCGATGCGCGGGGTCACCTTTGCCAGGCTCGCGCCGGGCAGGGCGTCGATCAGGGTTTCAGAGAAAATTTCGTGACGTGTCATGGAATGGTCCTTTCTTGGGGCAAGTCTCAGCCGATCCGGTGTCCCGCAGTGGCGGGCCGGTCAGTCTGCGATCGATCAGGAGGAGGGTCAGGCGGCCTGGACAGCTTTCTGGCGCGTCAACCAAGGCGCGAATTGGTCGACTGCGCGGTCTAGACGCTCCAGCAGCGGCACCGCGACCGGAGTTTCTCCGGCGAAATCCGCGGCCGAGGCGTAAAGGCCCGTCGGCAGCACCGCCGCCTCAAAGAAGCCAAACAGCGGGCGCAGCTGATGTTCGACCACCAACGCATGACGCGCGCCGCCACCAGTCGCGATCAACAGCACCGGCTTGCCGGCCAGCGCGGCAGGGTCGATCAGGTCGAAGAGATGCTTGAACAGCCCGCCATAGCTGCCCTTGTAGATCGGGCTACCCACGATCAGCGCATCCGCAGACAGGATCGAAGCCACGATGGCACGCGGCAAACTGTGCAAATCCTCAAGCCGGGTAGCCGTGCCAAGTTGAGGTTGTAGGTCCGACAGGCCGTGGCTAACCGTCGTCGCGCCGAATATTTGGGCGGCGCGGCCAAGCGCCAGGTCGACCAATGCGCGGGTGCGCGAGGGCTGGCTGAAGCTGCCGGAGAAGCCGACGATGCGGAAGGCCATGGAACGCTCCAATTGACGATTGATGTTGTCGTGAATTTAATGCGCGTATTCCTTTTTGCCCATTCCAAAGGTGGCTGGCGAAACGGAAGAAATATTCTCGGACAGACCGGCAGCGCGATTTCTTCGCTCCGCAACGCTTACGAGCAGCTCCGCACAGCCGCCTTTACCGAGTGGTGCCATCCCGTCGCGGCCTGCCTTGAACGCCAGTTCAAGCGCGACGGTGGTGTCAGAGGCACCGCACTTGCCGTGGGGCAGGGCGGTCCGCTAGCCTTCGTGGATGCCTAAGCGCTCGCCGTTCCGCCGCTTGAAGACCAGCCCGTCGATCATCCGTCTGGCGGTGATGCTCTACATCCGGTTCCCGCTCTCCCTGCGCAATGTCGAGGATCTGCTGCACGAGCGCGGGGTCGAGATCAGCCACGAGACCGTGCGATATTGGTGGAACAGGTTCGGCCCGATGTTTGCATCCGAAATCCGTGGCAAGCGTGTCGAGGCAATGCGCGCCTGCCGCCACTGGCGCTGGCACCCGGACGAGGTCTAGGTGAGGATCAATGGCCGATGCCCTACCTCTGGCGGGGCGTCGACCATGAGGACGAGGTGCAGGAAAGCGTCGTCACCAGGCCGCGGGACCGCGAGGCGGCCCTGAAATTCCTCAGAAAAACGATGAAGATGAAGCGGCACGGACGACCCGAGACCATCGTGACGGACCGGATCCGGTCCTGCGGCGCTGGCTCAACAATCGGGCCGAGAATTCACACTTGCCGTTCCGCCGCATGCATACCTTGCAGAAGTTCGCTTCAGTGCATGCCTCCGCCCACACCCACTTTCCGACCGAGCGCCACCTCCAAGTTCGCAACGCCTACAAATAGACCCGTGCCGCCGCCCTTGGCCCAAGTGGCGCGGCCTCCTCGCTGCGTGACGAGCCGGTGGGCAAGGGGGAACGGAGACGGGTTCGCATTCGTCTGACAGCACCCTCAGGACCATACGCAGGCCCGTCCCTCAATCCAGCCAGATGCAACCGGCCTCTTCCAGCGCCTTGTCGACCCAGGCGCGGTTCAGCGTTCCAGCCTCGGTCTCGGCCATCTGCTTCGTCTCCGCTGCGTGTTTCTTGAGGGTGGCGGCGAGGATTGCCTCCGCCTCCTCCCGCGGGACGGCGACCACACCGTCGAAATCGCCCAGGATCAGGTCGCCGGGGTTGATAATCGAGCCGCCGAGCGAAACGGGCAGGCCGATCTCTCCCGGGCCGTTCTTGTAGGGCCCGCGATGGGTGATGCCGCAGGCGTAGAACGGCAGGTTGCGCTCGCGGATCGCCTCGGCATCGCGGATCGCGCCATGCAGGACCACGCCCGCAACGCCCCGGCGGATGGCATGGGCCAGCATCAGCTCTCCCATCAGCGAATTGGTCAGATCGCCGCCCGCATCCATCACTATCACATCGCCCGGCTGGGCCATGTCGATCGCCTTGTGCAGCATCAGGTTGTCCCCCGGGCGCGAGCGGACCGTCAGCGCAGGTCCGGCCAGCACGCCCGAGCCATGCATGGGCCGCAGTTCCGGCCCGAAGGCGGCGAGGCGGGACATGCTGTCGCTGACATTGGCCACCGGCAGCGTGCGGAAGGCCTCGACGAGGTCGGCGCTGATGCGGGACCAGCTGCGTTTGATGCGGAAACCGTGGGTCATGTTTTTGGTCCTTCAGGCGGCAAGTTCGGAGGGGCGGGCCAGCGAGGCCTCGTCGGGCGCGTTGCCGTCCAGCACGGAGATGATGTGGCGGGCGGCGATTTCCGCCATTGACCGCGCCGATCCGGCGGTGACGCCGCCGATATGGGGCGTGGCGGTCAGGGTGGGCAGCGCCCAGAGCGGGTTGTCCGCCGCCGGGGGTTCAGTGGCGAAACTGTCCAGCGCGGCGCCGGCGATGGTTTTCTGTGCCAGAGCCTGCGCGAGGGCCGCCTCGTCAATGATCCCGCCCCTTGCGGTGTTCACGATCACGGCGGTGGGTTTCATCAGCGACAGGCGGCGGTTGTCGATCAGGTCGCGGGTGGTGGCGGTCAGCGGGCAATGCAGGCTGAGGATGTCCAGCCCGGGCAGCATCGCATCCAGATCGGCGGCGGTGGCGAAACCATCGGCCTCGGCCGCTTGCGGGGCGTAGGGGTCATGGACCACGACCTCCATCCCCAGGGCCTCGGCCATGCGGGCGGTCTCACGGCCGATACCGCCATAACCGACCAGACCGATGGTGGCCCCTTGGAAATCCTTGCCGATGAAGGTCGGTTTCGGCCAGTCGCCGCCCTTCACCGCCGCATTCAGGGGCTGGATCTCTTTCACCAGCATCAACGCCAAGGCGATCGCATGTTCCGCCACCGCCCGTGAGTTCGACCCCATCGAGCGCAGGACCGGGATGCCGCGCGCATGGGCGGCGGTCAGGTCAACATTGTCGACGCCGACGCCATGCTTGACGATCACCTTCAGCTTGGGCGAGGCGCCGATGACCTGATCGTTGATCTTGCCCTGCCGCACCATGATCGCATCAATCTGCAGCTCTGCCGCCCGTGCCGCGACCACATCGGAGGGGTCGTAGGGCGGCGAGAAGAACACGTCGATATCATTGTCGTTCAGAAGCTCGATGGCGCTTTGCGCGATCTGGGTGTGGGTCACCAGAATGCGGCGGCTGCGACCGGAACCATTGGGGGCGCGGGTCATGCTTGGTCCTTGTTGAAACGGGCGAGCAGCTGTTCGGCACGGGTCACGATGGGGGCGTCGATGAACTTGTCCTCCAGCGTGAAGGCCCCGCGGCCTGCGGCGGCTTCGATGCGGTTGGCCGCGATCACGCGGCGCGCCCAGTCAAGCTCTTCCTCGGTCGGGCTGAAGGCCTCGTTCAGCACCGGCACCACCGCGGGGTGGATGCAGCTGGCGCCGTCGAAGCCGAAATCGCGCGCTTCCAGTGCTGCGGCGCGGATGGCGACGGTGTCGCTGAAATCGGCGGTAGAGCGGAAGAGGCCGAAGGACAGCACACCTGCCGCCTTGGCGGCATAATGGATCATCAGCTTGGGCTGGCGCAGGACCTCGGGCGTGGGCTTGGCGCCCATCGAGGTCGCCAGATCCTCGCCCCCCGCCGAAAGGGCGATGACGCGGGGGCCCTTGGCGATGGCGCGGGCCTCGAACAGGCCCTCTGGGTCTTCGATCAGCGGGACGAATCCCATGGGCTTCCGGTCGGTCTCGAGAGGGGCCAGATGCGCGGCCAAGCGGTGCAGGAGACCAACGTCATTAATCTTGGGCAGGTAGATCGCCGCTGCCCCCGCCTTGGCTGCAGCGGTGGCGTCGTCGAACAGCCGTTCGGTCATGTTCACGCGGACATAGACCTGACAGCCGCCTGCGGCGACCATCGGCACCGATTGTGCCAACATCTCGCGGGCTTCGGTTTTCGAGGCCTCCGGCACGGCATCCTCAAGGTCGATGATGACCACATCGGCGCCGCGCTGCCCAGCTTTTTCCAAGAAACGCGGGGTGTTGCCGGGGACGTAGAGGAGGGAGCGGATCATGCTTTTTCCTCCAGATCGGTGAGGGTCATGCCGATCTCGGCAAGGATCTCCGCCGTCTGCTCGCCGATCTCGGGCGCGGGGTAGCGGAAGGCGCCGGGGGTGGCCGCAAGGCGGGGGAAGATGTTGTGCTGCGGCAGGCTGCCGTTCTTGGCATCCTCGACCTCGACGATGATCTCTCGTTCCGCGAAATGCCGGTCGGTGGCGATGTCGGCGATGTCATAGACCGGGCCGACCGTCGCCCCTGCCGCCCGCATCTCGGCCAGGGCCTCGTCGCGGCTGCGGGTCAGGAACCATTGTGCGACGGCCGTATCCACCAGATCGCGGTGCTTCACCCGCTCGACATTGGTCGAGAAGCGGGGGTCGGCCTTCATCTCCGGCTTGCCGATCACTTCGAAAATCCGCAGGGCGACGGTCTGGGTCGACCCCGACAGCGCCACGAACTTCCCATCGTTGCAGCGATAGACATTGCGCGGCGAGACGGTGTTGGAGGCGGACCCCGAGCGTTCCTTCACCTTGCCGGTGGTCTTGTAGATCGCGGCCTCCGGCCCCAGCACGGCGAAGATCGGCTCCAAGAGCGACAGGTCGATGACCTGACCCTGCACCTCGCCGCGTTCGCGGGCGTAAAGCGCCATCATCACCGCATTGGCGCCTGTGATCCCGGCGATCATGTCGGCCAAAGCGAGGGGCGGCAGGACGGGCTCACGGTCGAGGAAGCCGGTGCGGGCGGCATACCCGCTCATCGCCTCGACAAGCGTGCCGAAGCCCGGCAGCTTGGCGTAGGGGCCCGTCTGGCCGAAGCCCGAGATGCGCAGGGTCACGAGGCGCGGGTTCAGCCCGGCCAGAGCATCCGGGCCAAGGCCCATCTCTTCCAGCGTGCCGGGGCGGTAGTTCTCGATGAACACATCCGCGCCCGCCAGCAGTCGGCGCAAGGCCTCCATCGCCGGGGCCTCGCGCAGGTTCAGCCGGATCGACCGCTTGTTGCGGCCATAGGTCTTCCAGTGCAACGACTGCCCGCCATCGCGCCAGTCGCGCAGCGGATCGCCCGAGGGCGGCTCGACCTTGATCACCTCGGCCCCGAAGTCGGCCAGCTGAAGCGAGGTCATGTTCCCCGCCACCAGCCGCGAGACATCGACGACGCGGATGCCGTGCAGTGGTCCCTGCCGGGTTGCATCGAAGCGGATCATCGTTCAGTTCCCCGCGAATTTCTCGGCAAATACCGCGCAATGCTCCGAGGGGATGCGGACGATCACGGTAGGATCGTTGATCTCGAAAGTGGTCTGGATGCGGAACTCCATCTCGCCCGCGCGGACGACATATTGCCAGACCGAGCCGAGATAGACCTTCTGCGCTACGCTGACCCGCAGGCAGTTGGGGCCAAGCTCCGAGACGACCTCGATCCGCTCAGGCCGCACCGCCACGACCAGCGCGCCATCGGCACCGGCGCGGCCGGAGGGCGTGGTGATCTCGGTGCCATCCGCCAAACGGATGCGGGCCTGATCGGCGCCGCTTTCGATCATCTTCCCGTCCAGGAAGTTGGACGAGCCGATGAAGTCGGCGACGAAACTGTCCGCCGGGCGTTCGTAAATCTCGCGCGGAGACCCCAACTGACGCATCCGCCCCATGCTCATCACCGCGATCCGGTCGGACACGGCCAAGGCCTCGGCCTGGTCATGGGTCACATAGATGGTGGTGACGTTCAGTCTCTCCTGCAGCTCGCGCAGCCAGACCCGGGCGCGTTCGCGCAGCTTGGCGTCGAGGTTCGACAGGGGTTCGTCCAGCAGCAGCAGCGGCGGGCGGTAGACCAGCGCGCGGGCCAGGGCGACGCGCTGCTGCTGGCCGCCCGACAGCTCGAACGGGAAGCGGTCGGCATAGGGCAGCATCTCGACCAGCCCCAGGGCCTCCTTGATGCGGGCGTCGCGTTCCGATTTGCCCATCTTCCGCAGGATCAACGGGAAGGCCAGGTTGTCGGCCACAGTCTTGTGCGGCCAGAGCGCATAGGACTGGAAGACCAGGCCGATGTTGCGCCGCTCCGGCGGGACGGTGTTCTTCGGATTGCCGTCGAACAGCACCTTGTCGCCGACCCGGATGATGCCCGATGTGGCATGGTTCAACCCTGCCACCGCGAAAAGCGAGGTCGACTTGCCGCAGCCCGACGGGCCGAGGAGCGTGAGAAACTCACCCGACGCGACGTGGATGTTCAGGTTTTCGACGGCCGTCACATCGCTGTATTTGATGGTCAGGTTTTCAAGGACGAGATCAGCCATAGATCTTGGCTCCCAGCAGGCGGCGCGCAAGGATGACGAACAGCGCCGTGATGATGACTTGGATGGTGGCAAGGGCAGAGACCGGGCCATTGTCGCCCTGAGCCACCAGCTGGAGCATGGTGGTGCCGATGATCTCGGACCCCGGCTGATACAGGAAAGCGGCGGTCACGTATTCCTTGAAGAAGTGGATGAACAGCAGAGCATAGCAACTGAAGAGCGCGGGCTTCAGGATCGGCAGGATGATCCGGGTCACGGTCGTCCACCAATCCGCGCCTGAGATGCGCGCCCCGCGGTCCAGCTCCTCGCCGATCTGGGCCAGCGCCGGGGCGATGGCGCCGAAGCCGACCGGGATATAGCGGATCACGAAGGCCAGGATCAGCACGACGATCGTGCCGCGGATCAGATCCGCCCCGGGCAGCCAGAGGACAGCGTAGAAGAAGCCGAGGCCGGCGATGATCCCGGGCAGCGAGCGCGGGAAGAGAGCCACGTATTCCAGCGGACGGCGGAAGCGGAAGTCGGACCGCCGTGCGATCAGCGCGATGACGGCGATGAAGAAGGTGCCGATGGCGGCCCCCACTGTGGCCACGACGACCGAGTTCACGATGGACCGGACGTAGTTGGGCGAGCTGAAGACCAGATCGAAGTTCGCGGTGGTCATCACCTTCCAGAACGGGATCAGCGGCGTCAGGAAGGTCACGGCCGAGCGCAGGAAGATGCCGCCGAAGATCGCCAGGATCGTGAAGAACACGAAGCCGAAGACGAAGGCGAAGGCGGGCCAGCGCCAGGCGCCAAGCTCCAGGATCGAGGGACGGCTCGCCTTGCCGCGCACGGTGACGAAGCGGCCTGCGCCCTTCATCAGATAGCCCTGCAACCAGACCAGCAGCGCCACGATGATCAGAAGGATGATCGCGGCGGCGCCGACGATGCCATATTCCGGCCGGACGGCGGCGTTGATGCCCTTGTCATAGAGGAAGGTCGTGACCGTCTGGATGCCCGAGGGACCGCCGAACAGCAGCGGAATGGCCAGCATCTCGATGCCGACGACGAAGTTCAGCACGGCGGAATAGATCATCGCCGGACGGATCATCGGAATCGTCACCGACCACAGCGCGCGGAACGGGCCTGCGCCGGTCGAACGCGCGGCATCCTCAAGCTGCGGATCCGCCTTGGTCACGGCGGCAAGGCACATCAGGTAAGTCAGCGGTGCCTGGCTGAGGCCCGCGACAATGCCCATGCCGGTGACGGAATAGAGGTTCCATGGCGCCCCGCCGAGGTAGCTTTTCGCGGCCAGCGTGATGAAGCCCGACGGGCCGTACATGGTGAACCAGCCGAAGGCGATCACCAGGTTGGACACGAACAGCGGCCAGATGAAGACCTCGCCCATCCATCTGCGACCGGGCAGATTGGTACGGCCGACCAGCACGGCCATGACCGCACCGAACATCTGCGCCACGACCATCGTCAGCAGGCCGAAATACAGCGTGTTCACGAAGACCTGGGTCATCCCCGGCTCGCTGGTCAGGCGACCGAAGTTTTCCATCGTGAAGGCGGCGCTCTCGTCATACAGCGGCTTGTCGAGGAAGGCCTGGGTGATGATCGGCAGGATGGGCCCGAGTACCAGAAGGGTCGTCAGCACGGCGACGCCCCAGTAAATCAAGCGTGACCTGTCGATCGGCCTGGTGCGGCCGGCTTCGGAGAGATCCGTCATCGGGAATACCTTGAAAGGTTGAGGGGGCGG
Source organism: Neotabrizicola paludis (assembly GCF_044142105.1). Lineage (NCBI taxonomy): Bacteria > Pseudomonadati > Pseudomonadota > Alphaproteobacteria > Rhodobacterales > Paracoccaceae > Neotabrizicola > Neotabrizicola paludis. The sequence goes on along the minus strand of NZ_JBGTYM010000006.1, from coordinate 242,168 downwards.
CGGCCCATCGGCCAAGCCGCCCCGGGGTCGTTACTTGCCCGACAGGGCCGCAGTGAACTTCTCGGAGAAGGCCGCCGCTTCGGTGATCAGACGCTCGTCGAAACCGGCGATGATCAGGTTGTCGACACCGACGATCTCGCCAATGCCCTGGAAGGTGTAGCGCACCTGATCTTCCGGCACGTCCTCGCGATAGGGTACCAGACCGCCCTTGCCGACCAGCGTCTGGCCTTCGGTCGACAGCGCGAAATCGACGAAGAGCTTGGCCGAGTTCGGATTGGCCGCGCCCTGCGGAATGCCCATGCCGCGCAGCATCATGATGGTGCCGTCATCGGGGAAGGCGAAGCCCAGGATCTCGCCACCTGCCTGTTCCAGGCGCGGGAAGATGGTGATGCCCGAAACCGCTACGCCGATCACATATTCACCGGTCGCGATCTTCTCGTTCATCGGCCCGCCCGAGGTCTCGCCCCGGATCATCGGGCCGATGGCGCGCAGATCGGCCCAGCCGGCCTCGCCCTTCTTGTCCAGGTAGTTCCACCATGCGGCCAGGCCAAAGCTGTTGCGCGCAGCGTCATAGGTGGTGATGCGGCCATCGAAGGTGCCCGGATCGGCCACGGCGGCGGCGGCCAGCGAGGCAAAGCCGGTCGGACGCTGCTCTTCCGGCAGAAGGGCGGCGTTGTACGTGATGACCAGCGGGTCGGCCGACATCACCGAAACACCGGGGTAGGGCTTCGCGAAATCGGGCAGATGGGCATATTCGGGGCTTTCGTAAGCCTCCATCAACCCGTCCTTGCCATAGCTGGCCCAGCGGTCATTCGCGCCCGAGACCAGAATGTCGGCGGTGCGGGTGCTGGAGCCTTTTTCGGCCTCCCAGCGCGAATGCACGGTGCCCGAGCCGAGGTCGACGGTTTCGACCTTGATCCAGGGATATTTGGCGCGGAAACCTTCCAGCAGCGGGGCCCAGTTGTTGTCGGCCATGTTGGAATAGATCATCACGCCGGATTCCGCGCGCGAGGCTTCGATGATGCTGCTGTAATCGGCCGGATAGTAATCCGGGACTTCTTGTGCAGACAGGATCGCGGGTGCGCCGACCGTTGCGGCGGTCAGTCCCAGCACCTTCAGAATGTTCATTGTCTTCCTTCTCCTCCTTTGGAAACCCGTTTGCCCCGGCGCATCAGCTCCTCGTTGATGGCCTTGGCCGTATTCAAGACCGCTTGGCTGACCCGGGCCACATTGGCCGCCAGCCGGGGTTGCGGCCCCGAGATGTTGACGGCGCCGATCGGGCGCCCGCTGGCATCGCGCAGGACGGCGGCCGCACCGGCAGCCCCCTCCACGACACCCTTGAGATTCATGTAGACGCCTGTCGTTCGCGCCATGACCACAGCTTCGGTCAGGGCCGCGCGTTCGTCGCCGGTCAGGCCCGCCGCGAGGGCGTAGTCCGAAAGCTCCGCATCGCTGCCCGCCGCCAAAAGCACGATGCCGCTGGCAACCTTGTGTGCGGGCCGCGTCATCGAGATGTCGCGGTCATAGCGGATCTCGCGGAGCGGCATGATCTTGTTCAGATAGCGGATCTGGCCCGCTTCCATCACCGCAAGGAACCCGCTCTCTCCGGTTTCCTCGACCGCATTGGCCAGATAGGGCCCGACCAGCGCCAGAAGCGCGCCGCGTCCTGGGCCACCTGCACCTTCACCCGGCAGGCGCCGCAATGCGTAATCGCCCGAGGGCAGGCGTTCCAAGTAACCGCGATCCGTGAGCGAGCGCAGCATGAGAAGCGTGCTGGATTTCGGCATGTCGAGCGCGCTGGAGATCGCCGCAAGCCCGTTGGGGCCGGGCGTCTCCGCCAGCCACTCCAACAGATCCAGCAACCGTTCGACGCCCCTGCCGCTCATCCTGCTTGACACCCCTCAATGTCGTTCATTATACTGAACGAAAGTAATATACTGAACAGCGAGATTTTAGTCAACGTGTGGCAAGCCGTGGGCCAGGCTCGCGGGTCCGCGGCCTGAAACCTTTCCTGTTATCCGGTGCTTGCGTTGACTGCGCCGTGCGCGGACGATCAAGCGCCAGGCGCTGGAGACGCAGCGCGCCGTGGAGCTCGACAGCGTCGGGCGCTGATGATTCGGCATCTGCTGCGCACCGCGCGGCATCAAGATCCGTCAAGGAGCGATCCGAGAGGCGATGTACCCGGCCGACGTCAGAGCTGGTCGCCCACGCATGGAGAATGCCCGCCGCTCTGCTGGCTGGTCTGATCAAACGCGCCGGCGTTGTCAGAGGAACCACACTTGCCATGGGGCAGGGCGGTCCGCTTGCTTTCCTGGATGCCTAACCGCTCGCCGCTCCGCCGTTTGCAGGCCAGCCCGTCGAGCATCTGCCTTGTGGTGATGCTCACCATCCGGTTCCCTCTCTCCCTGCGAAACGTCGAGGACCTGCTGCACGAGCGCGGGATCGAAATCAGCCGCGAGACGGTTCGGTAGTGGTGGACCCGCTTCGGTCCGATCTTCGCGTAAGAGATCAGGGGCAAGCGGTTGCCCGGATGTGCGGCTGCCGTCACTGGGCTGGCACTTGGACGAGGTCTATGTGAGGATCCATGGCGACATGCCCTACCTCTGGCGGGCCGTCGACCATGAGGGCGAGGTGCAGGAAAGCGTCGTCACCAGGTCGCGGGGCCGCAAGGCGGCCCTGAAATTCCTTAGGAAATCGATGAAACGGCACGGACGGCCCGAGCCATCGGGACGGACCGGCTTCGTTCCTACGGTCCTGCCCTGAAAGACCTAGGCCGCGGCGATGACCGCGCGATGGGGCGCTGGCTGAACAGCCGGGCCGAGAAATCACACGTGCCATTCCGGGAACGAGAACGGGCGATGTTGCGGTTCCGGCGCATGCGACGGTTGCAGAAATTCGCTTCAGCCCCTGCCTCGGTCCACGCCCACTTTCCAACGAAGCGCCACCTCCAAGATCGCAACACCTATAAAGACCCACGCCGCCGCTCTTGGCCCCAGTGGCGCGGCCTCCTCGCTGCCTGACTGGGGGGAACGGAGGCGGGTTCGCATTCGTCTGGCAGCAGCGCGCCATGATCTCAGAGCAGTCGGTTCAGATCCACCGGTCGGTTCTCCATGATGCGTTCCATCGAGAAGAGCCCGGTCACCTTGTTGAATGCCAGACCGTCGATCAGCTTCTGATAGAAGCGGTCATAGCCCTGCATGCCGGCCGTCACCACGCGCAACATGTAATCCCACTCGCCGCCGATCCGGTGGACATCCACCACCTCGGGCAGGCTCTGGACCCGGCGCTTGAAGGTCTCGGACCAGTCCTTGGAATGTTCGCGGGTCTGGATCATCACGTAGATCGTCAGGTCGAGGCCCAGGAAGGCCAGGTCCACCCGCGCCTGCGACCCCGCTAGGATCCCCGCTGACTGCAGCGCATGCAGACGGCGCCAGCAGGCATTCTGCGAAATGCCCAACTGATTGGCCAGATCGCGCTGCGACAGTGCGGCGTCGCGCTGCAGGCAGGTCAGCAAGCGCAGATCAATCACGTCCAGACTGCCCTGTTTCACGTTCATATGACCTCATACTCTGCAAATTTACCGGAATTCTAGCGATTTTGATCGACAGCGGTAGTTCTAACCTTGGTCCATCCAAGGGAATGCCGATCAGATGACACCAGATACCGACCTCCTCGCCCCGTTCCGCCAGCTGCTGGAGACGCCGGACCCAATCGCGGCGCTGCGCAAGGGCGTGATCGGCGAGGGCGTGCGGATCGAGGGGCCATTCGGACCGAAGCCGCTGATCTATGCCGATTACACCGCCTCGGGCCGGGCGCTACGGCAGGTGGAGAGCTTTGTGCAGGACCATGTCCTGCCCTTCTACGCCAATTGCCACACCGAAGCCTCCTATTGCGGCGCGCTGATGACCCGGATGCGCCGCGCTGCCCGGGCCGAGATCGCGCGCGCCTGCGGCGCCGGGCCGGAGCATGCGGTGGTCTTCGCCGGGGCAGGGGCGACGGCTGGGATCAACCGGCTGGTCGCGTTGCTGGAGGCTGGGCCGGACACGCGGGTGATCCTTGGCCCTTACGAGCACCATTCCAACATCCTGCCCTGGCGCGAATCGGGGGCAAAGGTGGTGACGCTGGCGGAGGATGCGACGGGCGGGCCGGACCGGAAGCAGCTGGCCCGGCTCTTGGCGCAGACCGGAACACGCACGATCTGCGCCTTCAGTGCCGCATCCAACATCACCGGGATCCTGGCCGATGTCGCGGTTCTGACCCGGATGGTCAAGGCGGCGGGGGCGGTGATGATCTGGGACTATGCCGGCGGCGGACCCTATCTGCCGATACGCATGGAGCCCGCGCCCGACACGCCGATCGACGCCATCGTCCTGTCGCCGCACAAGTTCATCGGCGGGGCGGGCGCCTCGGGTGTCATGGTGCTGCGCCGCGACAGCGCCCGCCTGACTCGCCCCAGCCAGCCGGGTGGCGGCACGGTGCGCTTCGTCTCTCCGGTCGGGCACGACTATTCCGGCAGCTTGGAAGCGCGCGAGGAGGCGGGCACGCCGAATGTCCTGGGCGACATCCGCGCCGCGCTGGCCTTCATGGTCAAATCCCGCATCGGCACCGATTCCATGGCCACGCGCGGCCGCGCCCTGGTCGCCCGCGCCCATGCCGCCTGGGGCGCCGATGACCGGATCGAGCTTCTGGGGCCGCAGGATTTGCCGAAACTGCCGATCTTCTCGTTCCGCATCCGCGACGGAAAGGGCGGGACCTTCCACCAGCAGTTCCTGACCCGGCTTCTCAGCGATCTGCACGGCATCCAGGCGCGGGGCGGCTGCGCCTGCGCGGGTCCCTATGTCCACCAGCTCGTCGGTCTCGACGCGGTCGAATCCGACCGAATCCGTGCTGCCATCCTGGCGGGAGACGAGATGGAGAAGCCCGGTTTCGTCCGTCTCAACCTCTCGTCGCTGATGGAGGATGCCAAGGTCGAGACCGTGCTGGAGGCGGTGCGCGGCCTCGCCTGCGCGGCCCGTGATCATGCCGCTTTCTACCGGGGCGACCCGGCGCGGGCGACTTTTGCGGTTGACCCTGCGGCCCTTCCTTCTATTGCCACCGGCACCGCGACGCGCGATCCGCTGGGCGCATGATCAGCACGGTCGACGGGCATCTGCACAACAAACATGCAGTTCGGCGCGGATCGGTAAACATTCCTTGACATCATTTTCCGCTATGACAGAATATATCCGTGATCTCGGAGGAGACCCTTCTGTAATGCGGAAACTGATGTCGTTCATTCGGGCAGATCTGGCCTGCCGTCGCGCGACAGGTTCCGCACCGCGCCCCGGTCCGGCCCGCCCCCCTGCGCGCGAGAAACGCTGATGGAAGAGACTGGTCTGCACGCCCTGGAAGCGCGCCTGAGACGCGAATTCGAGGACCTGAACTACCCGCCCGCGAACTGGGTGCCGGAAGCCACCGCTGGGCAAGAGCCGGTCTGGGATGCCGTCATCGTCGGCGGGGGGATGTGCGGGCTGGTGGCCTGGTTCGCGCTGAACCGCGCGGGCATCCGCAGGATCCGCATTCTCGACCGCAACCCGGAAGGCCGCGAGGGGCCCTGGGTCACCTATGCGCGGATGGAGACGCTGCGCTCGCCCAAGTTTTTGGTCGGCCCGGCGATGGGGCAACCCTCGTTGACCTTCCAGGCCTGGTATCGCGCGCAGTGCGGCCAGGCGGCCTGGGAGGCGATGGACAAGATTCCGCGCCCGATGTGGATGGATTATCTGCGCTGGTATCGCCGAGTCCTGGGGATTGAGGTCGAGAACGAGACCGCGCTGGAACAGGTGGCGCCCGAAGGCGATCTCCTGCGTCTGACGCTGGCCGGCAGGAATGCCGGGCGGATCCTGACGCGCAAGCTGGTCATGGCCACCGGCCGCGACGGAACTGGTGCGCCGCAGATCCCGGCCTTCGTCGAAGGGCTGGACCGCCGCTTCTGGGCGCACAGCGCCGATCCCATCGATTTCGCCGCGCTGAAGGGCCGCCGCGTCGCGGTGGTGGGCGTGGGCGCCTCGGCCATCGACAATGCCGCCGAGGCGCTTGAGGCGGGCGCGGCCGAAGTGCGCCACCTGATCCGGCGGCGCGAGATGCCCACGATCAACAAGTTCATGGGTATCGGCAGCTACGGCTTCACCGCGGGCTATGCCGCGATGCGCGACGACTGGCGCTGGCGCTTCATGCTCTATTCGATCTCGACCCAGACGCCGCCGCCGCGCGGCTCGACCCTGCGTGTGAGCCGGCATTCGAACGCATATTTCCACTTCGGCAAGGCGGTGCAGACCGTGGAGCAGCAAGGCGAAGAGACCTTGATCACCTTCGCCGACGGCACGCGCCTGGCCACCGATTTCCTGATCCTGGGCACCGGCTTTACCGTTGATCCACTGTCGCGCCGAGAATTCGGCGCGGCGGCCGCGCAGATCCGCCTCTGGCGCGACGCCTATCAGCCGCCAGAGGAGGAACAGTCGCGCGAACTGGGCCTGTTCCCCTATCTGAACCCCGATTTCACCTTTGCCCCGAAGGAGCCGGGCCAGGCCGACTGGCTGTCGCATGTCTACTGCTTCAACTACGGATCGACCGTCAGCCTGGGCAAGACCAGCGGCGATATTCCAGCGGTGTCTGTCGGCGCGGAATGGTTGGCGCGCGAGATGGCGGCGAAGCTCTATAACGAAGACATCGCCGCCCATTGGCAGGCGCTGCAGGATTACGCGATCCCCGAGTTGCAGGGGGATGAATGGCGCGCTTCGCCACTGCCACCCTTCGCGCCCCGCAAGACCACCATTCAGGCGGAAGGACTGTGATGACCACGAACCTTGAAACTTCGGTCACGAAGGCCGCTGGCATCACCGCTGGCAACCCGATTGCCGGCGCCATCCGCGAGCGGAGCGAGATCTTCGCCCAGACCGCCACGGCGGAAGGGGCGGTCTTGCGCCCGCGCCGACCCGGCCGCCTGACCCATGACCTGCGCGCTGCGCTGGCCGCCCGAATCGCCACCGCCAATGGCGAGGCTGCCGAGGCCCAACGCTATGCAGCCGATGTTCAGGATGCCGCCCTGAAAGCGCTGGCGGTGCCTGGCACTCTCTCTCCCGATCCCTGGGTCCAGGCCATCGTCGCCTTCACCGACAAAGTGGCGACCAGCCCGCGCGACATCGTTGCTGACGATGTTCAGGCGCTGAAAGCCGCAGGCGTCGAGGATGCCGACATCGTTCGCGCGGCAGAGTTGAACGCCTTCCTCGCCTATCAACTGCGCCTGATCGCGGGGCTGCGTCTTCTTGGGGGGATCAGAAAATGACCGATGAAGTCGTCCGCCGTTTCACGCGCAACATCCCGCACTGGCGCCCCCGGGTGACGCCTGTGAAACTGGCCGAAGCCTCGCAGGAACAGTTGGATGCGCTGCAGGTTACGCCCTCGAACACCAAAGTGTCCGATTATGTGCTGGTGCTGGCGCATGATCCCGAGACGCTGAACGTCCGCTCGCCGCTGTTCAATGCCATCATGTATGGCAAGGGCGGCCTCAGCCGTGCCGAGCGGGAACTGGGCGCGCTCGCGGCCTCGATCGTGAACCATTGCATCTATTGCGCCGCCGTTCATGCCGACCGTCACGCGCAGCTGTCCAAGGATACCACGGTCACAGACCGGTTGTTCGCGGCGGGAGAGAATGCCGATCTGGGATCGCGCGACCGGGCGATCCTGGAATTCGGCATGGCCCTTGCCCGTACGCCGCAGCAGGCGACGCCTGAACTTCTGGAAAAACTGCGCAAGGCCGGACTCTACGACGGAGAGATCCTGGATCTGATCCTGTCTTCGGCGCTGTTCGGCTGGGCCAACCGGCTGATGCATGTGCTGGGCGATCCGGTGCGCAAGACTGCTTGAATCAAGGGAGACGACGGGCTGATGGGACAGGAATACAAGGTCGGGATCGCCGGAGCAGGATCTGTCGCCTTCGGGACGGCAGCGTTTCTGGAGCATTCCGGCCAGAAGGCGATGCTCTGGTCCCCCTCGGGCAAGGGCACCACCGCGCTGGCCGCCGGTGCGCCCCTGACCGCCAAGGGGGCGCTTGAGGGCAGCTTCAGCCCCGGCATCGCCGCCTCGGCCGAAGAGCTGGTGGCGAAGTCCGAGGTGATCTTCCTCGCTTTGCCGGGCTATGGCCATAAGGCGGTGCTGGACGCGCTGATCCCGCATCTGCGGCAGGATCAGCCGGTCATCATCAGCTCGCACGCCTCCTTCGGCGCGCTCTACCTGCTGGACCGGCTGGCCGCGCGCGGGGTGTCCCTGCCCGTCACCGTCTGGGGCACCACGCTGCTGACAGGTCGGCGCACCGGCGACACTGTGGCCTCGGTCAACACCATCCGCTCCAAGATCGACCTCGCCACCGTCCCCGCCGCGCGCACGCCCGAGGGCCTTGCGCTCTGCCAGGATCTCTTTGGTGACCGCTTCGTCCCGCGCGAAGGGCTGCTGGCGATCTCGCTCTCGAACCTGAATCCGCAGAACCACATGGGCATTGCCTTGTGTAACATGACCCGGATGGAACATGGCGAGACCTGGAGCCAGGGTGGCAATGTCACCCCCAATGTCGGGCGGCTGATGGAGGCGCTGGATGCCGAACGCGTGGCCATCGCCGAGGCGCTTGGCCTGAAGGTCCGCACCATCTTTGAACATTACCACCTGTCCTATCATGTGCCCGTTGCCTCGATCGCCGAGATGAATGCCGAACTGCATGAGAAGGGCATCGGCGGCCAAGGCCCCGCCACCGCCGACAGCCGCTATGTGACCGAGGACGTGCCCTACGGCCTGGTCGTCACTTCGGTAATCGGCCGTCTGGCCGGGCGGCCCGCGGTGCTGCATGAATCAGGGACAGAAATCTTTTCGGCCCTCTATGGCCGCGATTTTACTAAGGAAAACACGCTTCTGTCTGAACTTGGGCTGGAGCGCCTGACTCTTGCGCAGGTCCAGGACGCATGTCGCAGCGGAGTCCTGCCCCGCTGATCCTGAAAGAAGACGACCTGAAGACGGGCGCAAGATCCGTCTCAGGGACTTGCCGTTCCCGACCCCTCGGCAACGGCGCAAGACGACCAACATCCAACAGCGTGAGGATTGCATCATGACCAAACCGTTCCTAAGCCGCCGTGGCTTTCTCCAGGGCAGCGCCCTTGGTGCCGCCGCCCTTGCCAGCCCCGTCTATCTGCGCCGCGCCCATGCGCAGGCCGGGGGAGAGGTCAACATCTGGACCTACAACGGCTTCATCCCCGACGACTTCAAGACGCAGTTCGAAACGGAAACCGGCATCAAGGTGAACATTCGTCTGGTCGACGACCAGGGCAAGCAGTTCAATCTGCTGGCCGCCGAACAGCCCAAGCCAACCGTCGACATCCTGACCGTGGCCGGCCACCGCTACCTGCAATTCATCGACAGCAACCTGATCGCACCGATCGACACCGGTCGCCTGACCAACTGGGGCAACATCAACCCGGTTTTCTCGGAAAGCGACTGGGGCACGATCCGCGACCAGAAATGGGGGGCCCCGATCCTGTCGGGCGCCGAAGTGCTGGCCTACAACACCGAGCTCGTGAGCGCAGAAGAGGCCATGACCTGGGACACGCTCTTCTCGGACAAGTACAGCCAGCAGACCGCCTATATCCTGCAGGACATGATGTCGGTGCTGATGCTGGCGCGCGGCTATGACGGCAACATGATCGCCTACATGAACGACGAGGCCGAGGCCGCCCGGATCATGAACGAGATCCGCGACTACCTGATCGCGCAGAAGCCCAAGGTCCGCAAATACTATGACGGCGGCGCCGAGGTGCAGCAGATGTTCATCAACCAGGATATCGCGCTGGCCCATGCCTGGAACGGCCCGATCGCCACTCTGATCACCGATGGTGCGCCGATCGCCATGACCATCCCGAAGGAAGGCAGCTACGGCTTCGTCTATACGCTGAACATCGCCCAGAACGCGCCGAACGCGGACAATGCCTATCTGTTCCTGAACGCGCTTCTGGCCAGCCCCGAGATCGGCGCGAACCTCAGCCGCAGCTCGGGCTTCATCTCTACCTTCAAGGATGCCGACAAGCACCTGACCGATCTGGAGCGCAAGGCGACCTCCTTCCCTGAGGAGCAGCTGGCCGGCCTGCAGTTCTTCCGCGCCGAGGCCAATGAGATGAAGTACAAGCTGATGGATCCGGCGGTCGAACAGATCAAGGCGGCCTGAGCCGTCACCGGCGCCGCAGGGGATCGCTGCGGCGCCTGCCCCGCCCGCCCGGACCGGCCGCAGCGGCCGGCGCCGTTCCGGCGGCCTATTCGCCATTCCTCTCCTTCCCACCGCGCTGCGGGAGACCAAACACATGACTGCAACCGTCCCACCCGGCAGCACCGGCGCGCAGGAGCGCGCCAGTTTCTGGGGAAGGCTCGCCGGATCCGGCCTCTATCGCGCCCTCTCCGGCCTCGTTCTCGCCTCGCCCCGGCGCCAGTTCCTGGTGCTCTTGGCGATCCCGCTGGTCTGGGTGTTCGTCACCCACCTCGGCCCGATCCTTCAGATGCTGAACGTCAGCCTGCTGACGAACTATCCGCCCAGCCCGGACAAGCCGCCCAGCTATACGCTGGACAATTACGCCAGCTTCTTCAGCGACAGCATCTTCATCACTCCCTTCATCCGCACGCTGATCTTCTCGACCGTGCTGACGCTGGTGACGCTGATCATCATCTATCCGGTCGCCTATTTCCTGGCCCGCCACGTTCCGCGCGAAAGCCAGATGAAGTTCCTCATGCTGCTGCTGATCCCGTTCTGGGTGGGCGAGGTGGTGCGGATCTTCGCCATGATGATCCTTCTGGGCAACAACGGCGCCATCAACCTGATGCTGAAGGCCATCGGCCTGATCGATCGGCCGATCCCCTTCATGTATACCGGCTTCTCGCTTTCGACCGGCATCATCTACCTGACCGCGCTCTACATGCTGATGCCGATCTATTCCGCACTGGAGAAGATCCCGCGGAATTATGGCGAGGCGGCAGCCGATCTGGGCGCCGGCCCCTGGACCCGGTTCTGGCGCATCACCCTGCCGCTGTCGCTGGAGGGGATCGCGGCAGGCTGCACGCTGGTCTTCCTGATCGCGACCGGCATGTATGCCACGCCCGTGCTGCTGGGCGGTCCCTCGACCACGCTCTTCTCTGAAGTCATCGCCGGCTTCTTCCACGTCGCAGGCGACAAATGGCCCGTGGGTGCCGCCTTCTCCTGCCTCATGCTCCTGACCGCGCTGGCGCTGTCGGGGGGCTTCAACAAACTGATGTCGCATCTGGCCCGGAGGGTGAAGCAATGACCCGCAACACCCGCATCCTGATGCAATGCATCTACTGGGCCTTCGTGCTGTACCTGCTGATCCCGCTGGTGCTGATGATGCTGATGGGTTTCAAGGATTCGAAGTTCATCGGCTTCCCCATCACCTCCTGGACGCTGGACTGGTACAAGGGCGTCATCGGCAATTCCGAGGTCGTGCGCGCCTTCGGCTATTCCACCCTGATCTCGGTCGTCTCGACCTTGATGGCGCTGTTCATGGGCACCTGGATCTCGGTCGCGCTGACCGGCCGCAGCTTCTGGGGCCGGGCGCTGATTCTGGGCCTCACGCTCTTGCCCGCGGTCATCCCCGGCGTCATCTCGGCCATTGCCTTCCGCATCGCGGCCCGGGTGGTGGGGATGGAGACCGGGATGTGGGCGATCATCTGGTCCCATGCCATTCACAACGTGCCCTTCGTGGTGCTCGTGGTCATGGCGCGCCTGTCCACCTTGCCCAAAAGCTATGGCGAGGCGGCGCGCGATCTTGGGGCCGATCCGATCATCGCCTTCTTCCGCGTTACGCTGCCCTATCTGACCCCGGCCCTGATCGGCGGCGGCGTGTTCTGCATGCTCCTCAGCTTCGACGATTTCGTGCGCTCCTTCTTCCTCGGCAGCTACGAGCCGACCCTGCCGGTCTTGATCTTCACCAAGCTCCGCTCGGGCATGTCGCCCGAAATCAATGCCATTTCCACCGTTGTTCTGGTGCTGACCGCGATCCTGGGCCTCTGGGCCGAGCGGTCCATGCGCAAGATGTCCAAAGGGACCGCCAATGACTGACGCCGCCCCCATCGCCCGCATCGAGGGCATCACCAAACGCTTTGGCAGCTTCACCGCGCTGCACGAGATGAACCTGTCCATCGCCAGTGGCGAGTTCGTGACCTTCCTTGGCCCCTCTGGCTGCGGCAAGTCCACCACGCTGCGGATCATGGGCGGGTTCGAGCAGCCCGACACCGGCCGCGTCCTGCTGAACGGCCAGGACGTGACCCAGCTGCCGCCCAACCGGCGCAACGTGAACATGGTGTTCCAGGACTACGCCCTGTTCCCGAACATGACCGCGCGCCGCAACATCGCCTTCGGGCTTGAACTGAAGGGACTTGGCCCGTCGGCGATCAAGGCGCGGGTCGAAGAACTGGCGGGCTTCCTGGAACTGGACAGCTATCTGGACCGCCGCCCCGACCAGCTATCGGGCGGCCAGCGCCAGCGGGTGGCCCTTGCCCGGGCGCTCGCGCCAGATCCGGCGCTTCTCTTGCTGGACGAACCGCTGGGCGCGCTGGACGCGAAGCTGCGCGGCCAGGTCCAGGTCGAACTGAAGGCGATCCAGCGCCGTACCAACAAGACCTTCTTCTTCGTCACCCATGACCAGGAAGAGGCGCTGACGATGTCCGACCGCATCATCGTGATGAACAAGGGAAGGATCGAGCAGGACGGCACGCCGGAAGACCTGTACTTCCGCCCGCAAAGCCGCTTCGTGGCCGAGTTCATTGGCGAGACCAACATCCTGGAGGGCGTGGCAGGGGCTAGCCTGGACGGGGCACAGCGCTTCGTCTGGCATGGCCACTCGCTGGTCGCGCAGGGCCGCAAGGTGGCAGACGGCAGCAAGGTCGCCGCCTCGCTGCGGCCCGAGCGGCTGACCCTCTCTACCGAGCGGCCTCAGCGCGACAATGTGCTGGAGGGGCGCATCAGCAGCCGCCTGTTCAAGGGCGACCGGGTGCGGCTGAGCATAGCGGTGGCGGGGACAGACGGCGGGGCGCATCTCGAAGCCTCGGTCGGCACCGATCTGGCGGCCACGCTGGGCGACCGCCCGGTCTGGATCGGCTTTGATGCGGCCAGCCTGACGCTGCTGGCGGACTGAGCCCGAACACGCTGCAGGGACCGGGGCCGGGATCCGTGCCGCCCCGGACCCGGCGCTTGATCCGGGAGAGGGCGCGGCGCGGCCCTCGACCCTTCGCGCAAAAAGGTTGACATGGAACAGATCACCAACCGCCGCGTGCTTGGGATCGCTCTGCCGATCCTGGTCTCGAACGCCACGATCCCGCTTCTGGGGCTGGTGGACACCGCGGTCATCGGCCAGCTGGGACAGGCCGCCCCCATCGGGGCGGTGGGCGTCGGCGGGGTGATCCTCGCGTCGGTCTACATGCTCTTCACCTTTCTGCGCATGGCCACCTCGGGCCTGACCGCCCAGGCCCACGGCCGCCGCGACCCGAAGGAGGTGGCGCTGGTCCTGCATCGTGCGCTGCTGCTGGCGGCGGCTTGCGGCGCGGGGTTCATCCTGTGTCACGTGCCGCTCGTCTCGGGCGCATTCTGGTTCTCGCCCGCCTCGGACGAGGTGGAAGAACTGGCGCGCAGTTATGTCACCATCCGCGTCTGGGGCGCGCCCGCCACCATCGCGCTTTACGCTATGACCGGTTGGCTGATCGCGCTGGAGCGGGCACGGGCGGTGCTGCTGCTGCAGCTGTTCATCAACATCGTGAACATCGCGCTGGATCTGATCTTCGTCATCGGCCTTGGCTTCGGCGTGGCGGGCGTCGCCACCGCCACGCTGATCGGCGAATGGGCTGGCTTCGCCATGGCGCTGTATCTGTGCCGCGACGCCTTCCTGCCCGCCGTCCGCTCGAGCTGGCAACAGCTTTCCGACCGGGTGGCCCTGCGTCAGACCATGTCGATGAACGCCGATCTGGTGCTGCGCTCGGTTCTTCTGCAGTTCAGCTACACCTCCTTCGTCTTCCTCTCGGCCGGTCAGGGCGATGTCGGCCTTGCCGCCAATCAGGTGCTGCTGCAATTCCTGCACCTCTTTTCCTACATGCTCGACGCCTTCGCCTTTTCGGCCGAAGCGCTGGTGGGCCAGGCCGTTGGCGCCAGGGCAGTGGCGCCGCTGCGCCGGGCCACGCGGCTTTCGGGGCAATGGGCACTTGGCGGCAGTCTGCTGCTGACCCTGGTCACGGTGCTGGGCGGCCCCAGCCTGATCGCGCTGATGACCTCCGCCCCCGAAGTCCAGGCCGAAGCCGCCCGCTACCTGCCCTGGCTCTGGCTGCTGCCGCTGGCCAGTTTCGGCAGCTATATCTTCGACGGCGTGTTCATCGGGGCAACGATGGCACGGCAGATGCGCAACGTCATGTTCGTCTCGATCCTGCTCTATATCGCCACGCTGCTGATCGCCCTGCCGTTTCTGGACAATCACGCGCTTTGGCTGGCGCTTCTGGTGCTGAACATCGCCCGCACCCTGCTGATGGCGCGGGCCTATCCCCTGGTCGAGGCCAAGGCGGCACCGCTGTCGTGATCGGCCGCAAGGCAGCGGTTCCGGCTTGCCGCCGCAAAGCCGCTGCCCTTAGAACTTGAAGCGTATCAAGTGCGTTACAGATCGGTAGGCAAGAAATGACCGTTCGCTCCGATATCCACGATCGTCTGGCCGCCTCGCTGCGCGAGGCCCGCCGCGCCAAAGGGCTCAGCCTCGACGCCGTGGCCCGGCTCTCCGGGGTCAGCCGGTCCATGGTCAGCCAGATCGAACGCGCCGAATCCAGCCCCACCGTCGCCACGCTGTGGAACCTGACCCAGGCACTGCAGGTTGATTTCGCCGGCCTGCTGGAGCCGCGCCCGGACCTGTCGATCGAGGTGGTCCGCGCCCAGTCCGCGCCGGTCATCGCCGGGCGCAGCGAGGGTGTGCTGATCCGCATTCTTTCGCCCGCCGATGCCGTAGGCAGCCATGAGGTCTATGACCTGCGCTTCCAGCCCGGCTCGAAGCTGCCCAGCGACCCGCATGGCCCGGGCTGCCGCGAGCATCTGACCGTGCTGGAGGGCGAGGTCACGGTGACATCGGGCGAAGACCGGCAGCATCTGGGACTGGGTGACACAGCCCGCTATTTCGCAGACCGCCCTCACCAGATTGCGGCAGGCGAACAGGGGGCGCGGGCGATCTTGATCGTGCAGAACAGCTGATTGCCCTTGAAGGGACCCCGGCCAGCGCGATCTTGCTTGTCGGCTGCGCTTCTGGTCGGACCGAGTCGGCCGCCTCTTTGCCGCCGCGATCAGGCGTTGCCGGGTCGGCCTGAGGCGGAATTGCCATTGATGGCGACGGCACTGAAGCGGCACGTCCGGCCCGAGGCCATCGTCACGGACCGGCTGCGACCCTACAGAGCTATCCTACGGGACCTTGGCCGCGACGATGCGAGACGGGGGCAATGGCTCAGCAATCACGCCGAAAACTCGCCCTTGCCATGTTGCCGAGGAGGGCGGGGCATGCCGCGGTTCCGGCGCATCTGAACGTTGCAGAAATTCGCCTCATTGCATGCCGCGGTCCATAACCGCTTGCCGACGGAGCTCCACCTCCAAGATCGCAACGCCGACAACCAGACCCGCGCCGCCGTGCTCTCCGACTGGCGCGACCTTCTCGATGTGTGTGATCTAAGTAGGGTAGGGGGATTGGAGACTGGTCCGCATTCTTCTGATGGCACCCTGAGCGGTGGTCGCAGGAAGCACCCGATCGCTCAGCAGTCGTGATCCTCGGGACCACGGCCATCGCGCGCTGAATGTGGGCGGGCGGACCTATCCCGGCACAGCCACGGGCGCGTCGAAAGTGCGATAGAGTTGGCCCCAGCCGGGATCGCGGAGATGGTCCTTCAGCCCGGCGCGGGTGACCAGCTCGCGGGCGATGCGGTTGCCTTCTGCCAGGGCGGCGGCTTCATCGACCGAGGTGATGCGGCGGTCATCCATCACGATCCGCCCGTCGACCATCACCGTCTGCACATCACTGCCCACCGCCTGCGCGATCAGCCGATGCACCGGCTGCCAATCCGGCGTCCAATGCGGGCTTCGCATGTCCAGCACCACGAGATCGGCCTTCTTGCCCACTTCCAGCGAGCCGATCTCATGATCCAGCCCCAGAACCCGCGCGGCGTCGATGGTGATCATCTCCAGCACCTTGCCGGGCGGGAAGAAGTAGCGGTCATGGCCGCGCAGCACGTGCTGGACGGATTGGAAAAGGCGCGCAGTCTGCAGAAGGTCGAAATGGCGATTTGGCGCCGTCCCGTCAGTGGTGACGGCCAGTGGAATGCCGCGCGCCATCATCTCGACCACCGGCGTGTTGCGGCCGGGGGGGGCGTGGGTCACCGGCGTGCCGGTTTCGGCCAGGATGTCGATCTCGGCCGGGGAAATGCCCCAGCAGTGCTGGATATGGATGTCCGGCCCGAGCAGCGCGTTTTCCTTGTCCTGCGCGGCAAGGCGGACATGGCCGGCGAAGGCATCTGAGTGCAGCCGAATGCCGTATTTCCGCGCCAGCTCCCGCACGGCGCGGGCATGATCGCGGTCGTCCTGCGTCAGACGCACCGCCTGATCGGGGGTCGAGATGTTCGAGGTCTCGATCGAGGGCACGATGGTGAAGGGCGTGAGGTAGACCTTGATCCGCCCCTCGGCCGTGCCGTCCAGCGTCTGGATCGTGGCCTCGGCGCCTTCCATCATCTCCGCGAAACTGATGCTGCGGCGGACGGGTCTCCCGGTTTCCCACCTGGTGGCGTCCCTGGGCCAGGGCAGACCGGCGGGGCCGGTGCACAGGATGTTGCGCAGGCCCAGCGTCTTATAGGCACTTGCATGCGCCGCGGCGAATTCCGGGTCGTCCGAGCGCGGCATGGAGGAAATGATGCTCGCCCCGGTCGTCACCCCCGCCCGCAGGCGTTCGAGGCCGGAGACGAGGCCCTCCGCCGCCCAGAATTCCCGCGTGGTCTGGTGCCAGTAGGTGGGCGTGACGATCTTCATCCACAGCGGACTGGTGTCCGCGCCGATGCCCCGGATCAGGCAATGCCCGGCATGGCCATGGGCGTCGATCAGGCCGGGGATCAACAGCTTGCCCCGGCAGTCGATCACCTTCTCGCCCGGTTCGGGGCGCAGGCCGGGGTCGATCGCTGTGATGCGGTCCCCCTGAACCCGCAGCGCGCAATCCTCCAGCACCCGGCGCGCGGGGTCCAGCGTGACGATGGTGGCATGGGTGAAGAGCGTCGCCATGGGCAGGGCCTTTCAGCGGAGGGGGAAAGAGGGGCGGAACAGCTGCTCCACCGGCGGATGGCTGAAGCTGCGGTCGGGGTATTTGGCGATCAGCCCGTCGAATTGCGCCTGAGCGCGGACGCGGGCTTGCGCCATGTCGAAGCCCGCCACGCGGCCCCTATACATCGACAGGCGACCATCGACAAAGACCGCCTCGGTGACCTTGCCGTTGCCGCCCAGAGCCAGCGTGGTGATTGGGTCGACCGTGGGCGTCATATGCGGATCGTCCAGCCGGAACACGGCAATATCTGCCAGCGCCCCCGGCGACAGTCGCCCCAGATCGGGGCGGTGCAGCGCCCGAGCGCCGCCAAGGGTGGCGGCTTCGAAGAAATCGGCGCTGAAGGCGGCGTCGGACCGGCCTTCGGCAATGCGGCAGGCCGAAAGGCCCATCAGCATGTTCATCCACATGTCGGGCGGTGCGGTATCCGTTGCCATGCCGATGTTCACGCCCCGCGCGCGGATGGCGGCGAAGGAGTTCAGCACCGATCCCATCCGGGCCGAGACCAGCGGCGAATGGGCCAGCGTCACGCCATGTTCGGCGTAAAGCCCGATGTCGCTTGCGGTCGCATGGGTGCCATGCGGCGCGATCAGTCGGTGGTTGAAGGCGCCCAGACCCACCAGCCACTCGGCGGCGGTACGGCCATGCAGGCGCTGCATCATCTGCAACTCCAGCTTGCCCTGCGCCATGTGCAGCCGCACCGGCACGTCCAGATTCTCCGCCGCCGCCATGGTCGCGCGCATCAGGGCGGCAGTGTTGGTCTCGACCCGGTCGGGAGCAAGCAACCCGTTCACCAGCCCGCCGCCATCTCCGGCGCGACGGCGAATGAATTCGATGGCATCGCCAAGACCCTGGAACCCCCGCGCCTCGTCAAACTGCATCTGGAAGGCGCCAGAACCATCCACATAGGTTCCACCCGAGCGATAGGCCGGGCCGAGGAAGACGCGCAGGCCCAGATCCTTGGCCGCATCGGCGGCGGCGTCGAATTCCTCCACCGTCTCGGCCCATTCCCGATAGTAGAGCGAGGCGATCGGCAGCGCGGTGGTGATGCCGTTCAGCAGCAGCGTGGCGAACGCGTAGCGCTTCTGGAAGGCCAGTTCCTCGGGCGCATACATTTCATACGGGCCGCGCCGCAGATAGGTCTCGGGCAGGGTGCGGCCACGGGACCAGCCGGGCTGGTTGTCCAGGACCAGCGTGTAGGTGTCCAGATCGGACAGCGCGTCGAGGTCGATCAGGCCGGGGCTGATCAGCGCCGCGCCGAAGTCCAGCCTGCGGGCGACCTCGCCGGGAAACTTCGGCCCGGCATAGAGGACGCGCTGCCCTTCGATTACCAGTTCGCCGTTGCGGTGGAAGACATGGCTGAAGCCGTCATGGGCCAGCAGCCAGTCGGCGGTCAGGAGGCTGCGGCCCCGGGGTCGGACGCCCAGGGGCGGCATGGCATGGGACGTGGGCATGGAATCTGTATGTCGCAAAAAAGAGCCGCCCTTCCCCGAGAACTGGGAAAGGGCGGCAGGGGGAGATTATTGGCCGACCACGGTGAACCAGTGGCGGGCCTTGTTGTCGGCACGCAGGTCGATGCTTTCGATCTTGGGCGAGGTGGCCCAGGCGATCGGCTGCTGGTGCAGCGGGATCAGCAGAACCTCGTCCTTGGCGATCTTCAGGGCGTCAGCCTCGAACTTCAGGCGTTCCGCCGGATCGGTGGCCGCCGCAGCCTGCTTCACCAGATCGTCCAGCGCAGGGACCGACCAGCCGCCATAGTTGGACACGCCATAGCTGCCTTCCTTCGTCGCCAGCACTTGCGACAACAGCGAGAAGGCGTCCAGCGTCGGCTCATTCGCCCAGCTGACGTTGAAGACCTCGGTCTCGCCCTTCGACCGCTTCGGCGATTGCACGGCGCGCGGCCCCATGTCGATCGTGGGGGCAAAGCCCGCACGGGTCAGCATATTGGCGATGCCCTGGCACCAGTCTTCCTCGTTGATGCTTTCGTCGTTCATGCAGGTGTAGGTGAAGGCGGTGCCCAGGGCGCCCGCTTCCTCAAGCAGGGCCTTGGCCTTTTCCGGGTCTGCCGGCGCGTAGGTGTCCAGCTCCGGCGCGTAACCGGCGATATCCGGGGCGATCAGCGAACCCGAGGGACGCGCGAGGCCACGCATGATTCGCGCATTGATCAGGTCGCGGTCGATGGCGAGTTCAAACGCTTGCCGGACCTTCAGATCGTTGAACGGGTTAGGCGCGCCCGCGGGCAGGGTCTCGCGCCGGTTGAAGGCGACAAAGACGGTGCGCAGCTCGGTCAGGCTGATGACCTTGATGCTGGGGTCGGCCTTCAGACGCTCCAGATCCTGGATCGGGGCTGAATCGATGATGTCGACCTCGCCCGACAGCAGCGCCGCAATGCGAGTGGCCGCCGAGGTGATCGGGATGAATTCCAGCCGGTCAATGTTATGCTTCTTCTCATCCCACCAGCCATCGTTGACCAGCAGCACGGTCATCGAATCCGGCGCACGGCTTTCCAGCTTGAACGGGCCGGTGCCATTGGTGTGCGAGGTGGCATAGCCTTCCGAACCCGCCGCATAGTCGGTGGGCTTTTCGGTGTTGTTGTCCTTCAGCCAGTCCTGATCGAAGACGAAGATATTGGTGATGTCGTTCAGGAACAGGGACGAGGGCGTCGTCACGTCGATCTCGACCGTATAGTCGTCAATCTTCCGGATGTCCTTGAACAGCGGCATGTTGCCTTTGAGGGGCGAGGCCGGATCGGCCGCCCGTTTGAACGAGGCCACCACGTCATCGGCGGTGAAATCGGCGCCGTTGTGGAATTTCACGCCCTCGCGCAGCTTGAAGCGCCAGAATTTGCCGTCCACCAGCTCCCATTCCGTCGCCAGCGCCGGCTCCAGCCCGAAGGTCTTGTCATAGCGGACAAGGCCTTCGTAGATATGGTTCAGGAAGGCGAGATTGGCGGTCGAGGGGATCGAATTCGGATCCAGCGAATAGATATCGGCGCGCGAAGCCCATTTGACGGTTTCCGCCTGAAGCGCAGTCGTGCTGACGGTCACGGCCAGCGCCGCAACCAGAGACTTGAAAATGGACATCGTCCTCTCCTGTGGTTTTCCGTGGGTTCTCTTGGCCCCGAGCCTGACGGCTCGGAGCGGCTTCATGCGAAATGGCAGGCCACGCGGGCTCCATCCGGTTTGCTCAAGAGCTCGGGCCGTTCGCCCTTGCAGCGATCCGTCGCCAGCGGGCAGCGGGTGTGGAAGGTGCAGCCCGAAGGCGGGTTGAGGGGGCTTGGTACCTCGCCCGCCGCGATCTCGCGGTCGCGCTGCGGATCGGCGACGTTGGGGATCGTTTGCAGCAGCAGCTGGGTGTAGGGATGCTTGGGATCGGCGAACAGCGTCTCGGTCGCGGCCTCTTCGACGATGCGGCCCAGATACATGACCGCGATCCGGTCTGACATGTGGCGCACGACCGAAAGGTCATGGCTGATGAACAGATAGGTCAGCCCCAGCTCATCCTGCAACCGCCGCATCAGGTTCAAGATCTGCGCCTGAACCGACACGTCGAGGGCCGAGGTCGGCTCGTCACAGACCAGGAACTCGGGTTCCGAAGCCAACGCCCGGGCGATGGAGATGCGCTGCCGCTGCCCGCCGGAAAACTCATGCGGGAACTTGTCGCCATCGGCGGCATTCAGGCCCACGATGCCCAGCAACTCGGCCACGCGGTCCATCACTTCGGCCTCGGTCGCGCGCAGTTTCAGCTCGCGCAGCGGTTCCGCGATGATGTTCTTCACCCGCCAGCGCGGGTTCAGCGAGGCATAGGGATCCTGGAAGATCATCTGCGCCGACAAGGGCTTGCCGGATTTGCCAGGGGCGAAACGAATCTGCCCGCTGCTCGGCGCGTAGATCCCCGTCACCAGTCGCGCCACAGTGGACTTGCCGCAACCGGACTCGCCGACCAAGCTCAGGCAACCGCCCATCGGCACGGTGAAGGAAACGTCATTCACCGCATGCAGCGCCTTGCGCTTTTCACGATAGATCACCCGGTTCAGGAACGGGGGCGAAACGTCGAAAATCCGGTCGAGTTCGGTGACTTCCAGCGCGGCGGGCCGATCAACCGCAGGGGCGGAGGTTGGATTGGGTTGCGCGATCATGCGACACCTCCGTCATGCAGCCAGCAGGCTGCGGCGCCTGCGCCAGTGGGGACCAGTGCCGGGCGCTCGCGCCTGCAGCGCGGTCCGGCCATCGGACAGCGCGGGTTGAAGGTGCAGCCTTCGGGAATGGCGTTCAGCCGGGGCATGGCACCGTCGATCTGGTGCAGGTGCTGCACCCGCGCCCCCAAGGCGGGGATCGAGGCCATCAGGCCCTTGGTATAGGGATGTGACGGGGTCTTCAGGACGGTTTCCACCGGCCCGATCTCGATCAGGCGTCCGGCATACATCACCGCCACCCGGTCGGCGGTTTCGGCGATGACGCCCATGTCATGGGTGACCAGCAGCACCGCCGTGCCATGCTCCTTGCACAGCCGGCGCAGCAGCCCGGTGATCTGCGCCTGGATCGACACGTCCAGCGCGGTCGTCGGTTCATCTGCGATGATCAGCTTCGGATTGGCCGAAAGCGCCAGCGCGATCACCACCCGTTGCCGCATCCCGCCGGAAAACTGGTGCGGGTAATGGTCGATCCGCTCGCTGGGCGCGGGGATGCCGACCTCCTTCAAGAGCCCAATCGCCCGCTCCCGCGCGGCGGCTTTGCTCATGCCCGGCATGTGCTGGCGGATCGTCTCGACCAGTTGTCCGCCCACGGTGAAGAGCGGGTTCAGCGAGGTCAGCGGGTCCTGGAAGATCGCCCCGATCTCGCGCCCCCGGATCTGCTCCATCGCCCGGTCGGACAGGTTGTCGATCCGCCGCCCGGACAGCAGGACCTCACCCCCCGCGATGCGGCCAGGGCGTTCCAGCAGGCCCTGGATGGCAAGGCCGGTCATGGATTTCCCCGCGCCGGATTCGCCCACCATGCCCAGGATCTCTCCGGGTCGGATCTCCAGTGAGATGTCGTTCAGCGCGGTCAGGGTGCCGTGACGGTTGGGAAATTCCACCGTCAGGTTGCGCACCTCGAGACAGGTATCAGTCGCAACAGCGTCAAGCATTCCGGGCCTCCCTGATGGGGTAGCTGGGGGGGAAGATCTCTTCGACCGTCGGATGGCCCCAGGTGCGGGCCGGATATTGCGCGATCAGCCGGTCGAACTGCGCCTGCGCCTGTGCGCGGGCGGCCCGCATGTCGATGCCCGCCACTTCGCCAAAGCGCATGGAGAGGCGGCCATCGACGAAGACCGCTTGGGTGACCTTGCCCGAGCCGCCGGTGACAAGCGTGGTGATCGGGTCGATGGAGGGCGCCATGGAAACGTCATCCAGCCCGAAAACCGCGATATCGGCGCGGGCACCGGGGGCGAGGCGGCCCAGATCGCTGCGGCCAAGGGCCTTGGCACCGCCAAGGGTGGCCGCATCGAACAGGTCGCGGGTCAGAAGGCGGTCGGGCGCGCCGTCATTCATCCGTCCCGTGATCAGGCCCGCCAGCAGATTCATCAGCATGTCGGGCGGCGTGGTGTCGGTGCCCATGGCGATGTTCACGCCCATGTCCCGGATTTTGGAGAATGAGTTCAGGCTGCTGCCGCCACGTCCCGAGACAAGCGGGCAATGGACGATGGAGACGCCGCGTTCGGCGTAAAGCTTCTGGTCTTCCTCGGTCGCATTGGTGGCATGGGGTGCGATCAGCCGCTCGGAGAGCAGGCCTTCCTGCGCCAGCCATGCGGGAGCGGTGGACCCATGAAGCTTGCGGACCGTCTCCACCTCCATCACGCCCTGCGCCATGTGCAGGCGGACTTTTACCCCGAGATCTTCGGCCCGGGCGAAGGTCTCGCGGAGGAGAACGGCGGTGCAGGTCTCCACCCGGTCCGGCGCCAGCAGACCCTGCACCAACCCCTCATGCCGCCCCGCCTGGCGGGCGATGTACTCGGCGGCCTCGGCCAGACCTTTCAGCCCCCGCGCCTCATCGAAATGCGGACGCATGTCGCCGGGGGCGTGCAGGACCATGCCGCCAGCGCGATAGGCGGGCGAGAGGAAGACCCTCAGGCCAAGATCGCCTGCGGCATCGGCGGCGGCGTCGAATTCGGCGGTGGTCTCGCCCCATTCCCGGTAGAACAGCGAAGCGATGGGCGCGGCGGTGGTGATGCCGTTCAACAGCAGCTGACCAAAGGCGAAACGCTTCTGGAAGGCCAGTTCCTCGGGAGAATACATCTCATAGGGGCCGTTCTCGACATAGGAGAGCGGCCAGACCCGGCCCTTCTTCCAGGCCGGGAAATGGTCGATCCCGAGGATGGTGGTGTCGAGGTCGGACAGGGCATCGAGGTCGATCATGCCGGGAGAGATCAGCGCAGCGCCGAAGTCGAGGCGGCGGGCGACCTCTCCGGGGAAGGCGTGGCCGGTGAAGACCACCTCGCCGCCTTCCATGACCACCTCGCCGCGGCGGAGGAGAGCATGACCGTCCCCCTCATGCGCCAGAACCCAATCGGCGGTCAGAAGCGTGCGGCCTTCGGGGCGTTTGCCGAGGGGCAGAGCTGCAAGGGCCTGTTGCGCGGAGGCGGTCATGGCATGTCCACGATGCATTGGCCGTTGCGGGCGATCACTTTCCCGCCCTTCACCACCAAGGGCGGGAGGGAAGGTTGGACGACGGCATGGCCGATGGTTTCGCCCTGCAGCAGAGTGAAATCGGCGCTATCGCCCGGGGCCACGCCATAGCCTTGCAGGCCCATCAGATCGGCCCCGCCCTGGCTGACGATTTCCAGCATGTGGCGCAGGTCGTGGTCCGACCGGACGCCGTTCTTCATCCCGATGATCCGCGCGCGGTCCATCATGTCGGGCAGGCCCCATGGACCCCAGGTGTCGCGGATGCCGTCGCAGCCCGCGCCGACACGCACCCCCGCCTCGCGCAGCCGCTTCACGGAAGGCACTGTGGCCGAGGGCGCGCCGGTGGTGGCGATGCCGATGTCGAGTTCGGCGATCTCCTCGATCAGCTTGCCCACGCGGAGATGGTCGTTCATGCCCAAGGCGAAGGCATGGCTGATGACGAATTTGCCTTGCATCCCGTTGGCGCGGACCCGTTCGAAGATCAACTCCATGGTGAAGGCGCCGAGTTCGCCCGCCTCATGCAGGTGGATGTCGATCGGCGCGCCGTGCTTCACGGCCAAAACGAAGATGGCGTCGAGTTGGCCCTTGGGGTCGCGGTCGATGCCGCAGGGGTCGATGCCGCCCAGAACCTCGCAGCCATTGGCGAGGGCGGCGTTCAGCAGCTCCAGCGTGCCGGGCATGACCATCAGCCCGGATTGGGGGAAGGCGACGATCTGGATGTCGATCACGCCGCGCAGCTTTTCGCGGGTTTCTTGCACGCCCTCGACCAGCTTCAGCCCATGGGTCGGGTCGATGTCCACGTGGCTGCGGATATGGGTTGCACCATGGGCGGCCAGCCCGATGGCATGGCGCATCGACTGGCGATGCGCGTCCATGCCCAGGGCAATGCGGTTCTCGCGCTCATAATCGATCCGCTCGCGCAGCACGGCGGCGCGGTTGTTCTCATGCCAGCCCATGCCCCAGGTGGTCTTGTCCAGATGGGTATGCGCGTCGATCAGGCCGGGCCAGAGAATGGCACCCTCTCCGTCTTCCTCCTTCACGCCATCGCTCGCAGGCACCGGGCCATAGGCAACGATCTTGCCGTCGCGGATCAGCACATCGGTCGCGGCCTCGCCCAGCGGTCGGATGTTCCGCAGGATCAGGTTGCTCATGGTCTTACCTCAGCTTCGGATTGAGGGCATCGCGCAGCCAATCGCCCAAGAGGTTCACCGAGATGACCAGAAGCGACAGCTGCACCACGGGGAAGATCACCATCCACCACAGGCCCGAGAACAGATATTGGTTGCCGATGCGGATCAGCGTGCCCAGCGAGGGCTGGCCGGGGGGCATCCCGATCCCGAGGAAGGACAGGGTCGCCTCGGTCAGGATCGCCATGCCGAAGGACAGGGTGGCAGCGACCAGGACCGGCGTCAGGGTGTTGGGCAGGATGTGGCGGAACATGATCCGGCGCTTCGGCACGTTCAGCAGCCGCGCCGCCATGACATATTCCTTGCCGCGTTCGACAATCGTCTGGGCGCGGACGGTGCGGGCATATTGCACCCAGCCCGACAGGGTGATCGCCAGCACCAGCACGGCGGAGGCGCCGATCTCTCGCAACCCCGGCGGCAGCATCTGGCGCACCACGGCCGAGACGAGGATGGCGATCAGGATCGTCGGGATCGACAGCACCACATCGCCCACGCGCATCAGCACATTGTCCGCGATGCCGCCGAAATAACCGGCGACCAAACCCAAGGACAGGCCGATGGCCAGCGACAGCACGACCGAGGCGAAGCCGATCAGGACCGAGATGCGGGTGCCGTAGAGCAGGACCGACAGCATGTCGCGCCCCTGCGTGTCGGTGCCCAGAAGGAATGGCCACTCGCCGCCCTCCTGCCACAAGGGCGGCAGCTCGGATTTCCACATGTCCAGCTGGGCCGCATCATAGGGGTTCTGCGGCGCGATCAGCGGGGCCAGGAAGGCGGTGCCGATCAGCACGATCAGCAGCACGGCAGCGATCCGGGCGCTCCAGCTGTGGGTGAAGCTGTACCACAGGTCGCTTTGCCGGAACCGGGCCAGGCGCGAGGGACGGGTGGGAGCGGGTGTCGAGGTCATGGTCAGGCCCCTATTTCGCGGTGCGAAGACGGGGGTCGATCACCGCATAGGCGATATCGACCATCGTGTTCAGGAAGACGAAGATGAAGGCGACGATGCAGAGATAGGCCGCCATCACCGGGATATCGATAAAGGTCACCGCCTGGATGAACAGCATCCCCATGCCCGGCCATTGGAACACCGTCTCGGTGATCAGCGCGAAGGCGATCAGCGTGCCGATGTTCATCGCGGTCAGCGTCACCACCGGCATCAGGCAGTTCCGCAGGGCGTGGCGGAAGTAGATCTTGTAGCGGCTGATGCCCCTTGCCCGGGCGAATTTCACGTAGTCCGACCGCATGACCTCCAGCATCTCGGCACGGACCAGCCGCATGATCAGCGTGATCTGGTAGAGCGAGAGCGAGATCGAAGGCAGCACGAGCGCCACCAGACCCGACTGGGTGAGGAAGCCGGTGGACCAGAAGCCCAGTTCCACCACATCGCCGCGCCCGAAGGCCGGCAGCCAGCCCAGGGTGACCGAGAAGACCAGGATCAGAAGGATGCCCACGACGAAGCTGGGCAAGGACACCCCGATGATCGAGCCGAACTGCAGGATCTCGGAATACCATTTGCCGCGCTTGATCGCGGTCAGCACTCCCAGAGGCAGGCCGATCAGCAGTGACAGCAGGGTGGCGACGATCACCAATTCCATCGTGGCGGGGAAACGGTCGGCGATCAGCCCAAGGACATTCTGCCCGTTGCGATAGGAGATGCCGAATTCGCCCCGCGCAGCCGAGGTGACG
Organism: Neotabrizicola paludis; assembly: GCF_044142105.1. NCBI lineage: Bacteria > Pseudomonadati > Pseudomonadota > Alphaproteobacteria > Rhodobacterales > Paracoccaceae > Neotabrizicola > Neotabrizicola paludis. Next base: position 215,244 of record NZ_JBGTYM010000006.1, on the reverse strand, counting down.
AAGCGGACATACTGGACGAGGAAGCTGTCGTTCAGGCCAAGCTTCTCGCGCAGCAACGCGCGGTCGGCTTCGGTCGTCTGTTCGGTCGACATCATGTCGACCGGATCGCCCGCCAGGCGGAAAATCAGAAATGCCAGGAAGGCCACGGCGAGCATGACGAAGATCGCGTTGGCAAGCTTCTTGATGATGAAGACCAGCATCGGTTCAGCCTTCGCGCTGCGCGGCGGGCCGGGAGGTCGGCCGCATCATGGTGATCTTGGCGTCCCGCTGGATCATGACATCTCCCCCTGCCGCTGCATGTCGGGTGCAGCATTTTTGTTACCCTAGAACTGCTGCGGTATGTGTCAACTATTTTGTCGACAATTTCGGCGACAAATATCGACCTGCCGATGTTCAGTCGGCTATGCCTGCGCCCTCATCGCCCGGCAAACGGTCGGAAGCTCAGACCTTTATCCGCGGACGGGCATAGGCGTTCGCCTTGGATGTCTGCAATCCGCTGCCCACCAGCGCTTCGGCCTGCTTCACCGCCACGACCACTCCGTCGATCACCACGACCCCGGTGGCGCGCGAGAGTGATTCGGTCATCTCGGACATTCCTGCGCAGCCCAGCAACACCGCCTCGGCGCCATCCTCGTCCCGCGCACGGGCGATCTCGCCCGCCAGCAGGCTGAAGGCGTGCTGGGAGTCGCTCTCGATCGACAGCACCGGCAGGTCGATGCAGCGCACCTTGCGGCAATGGTGGCTGGCGCCGTAGCGCAGCACCAGATCCTCGATCGCGGGGACCGAGCGGGGCAACGTCGTGACGATGGAAAAGCGCTTCGACAGCACCATCGCCGCCTGGATTCCGGCCTGACAGATGCCGATCACCGGCCCAGTGGCCACCTCGCGCGCGGCATCCAGTCCCGGGTCGTCGAAGCAGGCGATCACAGTGGCCTGCGCCCCCGCCGCCTCGGCCTCGCGGATCTGTTCCAGCATGGACGGCACGGACATTGCCTCATCCGCAAAGCCCTCGATGCTGCGAGGTGACAGGCCGCGACCGGTGGCGGAGCGGATCTCGGTCCCCTGCGCGGCCACCCGGCGCGCGGTGAGCGCCGCCATGTCGGTCATCGACTCGGTTGCATTGGGGTTTATGACGAAAACCTGCATCTCAGCGCCCCCTTCCGGCCAGAACATCGCTCAGAGGCGGCGCTTTCAGCACGAATTGCTGGTCTGAGACGATATAATTGTCGGCATGCAGACGGGCGATGGGCTGATAAACCTCGGGGTCCACATACCGCCCCTGCGCATCCAGGCAGTCGCGCCGAACATGCATATGCACCACCTCGCCCAGCACCAGAACGCGCTTGGGATATTCGATCAGCCGCTCCACCCGGCATTCCATCGCGCAGGGGCTGGCCGGGATCCAGGAGGCGCCGATCTGCGCGCCCGGCGCCACCGATTCACCCGCAAGAGCCAGCTCATCCACATCGCTTTCCACCCCCAGCCCGCAGATCAGCATGGTGCGGGACAGGGCCATATCCACCATGTTCACCGTGAACTCTCCGGTCCGGCGGATGTTTGCGACCGTATCCTTCTCGCGCCCGTCCGCCCGCGGCTGGATGCCCAGCACGACGATGGCCGGATCATGCGAGAAGACGTTGAAGAAACTCATCGGCGCGCCGTTGTCACGACTATCCTCTGAGCGCGTGGTGACCAGCGCGATGGGCCGGGGCCCGACGAAGTTCGTCAGCAGCCGATAGCGATCCATCGGGTCCATCCGGGTGAAGTCGAAGTCCATGCTTCCCGCTCCTTCGTTGCGCGTCGCAAATAACTAATGCCGACACTATTGTCGACAATAATGACAGCATTTTTGCTGGACCAGAAGTGAAAAACATGGCTAGTTGGCCTACAAGACATCTTTTTTCAGGATCATCATGGGCGCGCAGACGGCCGACCAGATTGCCGAGCTGATTTGGCTTTCCATTGCCGAACGTCGGCTGCGCCCCGGGATGCGGCTGAAGGAAACCGAGCTGGCCGAAGTGTTCAAGGTCAGCCGGGCCCGGGTCCGGCAGGTGTTGGCCATGCTGGAACGCGAGGGGCTGGTCACCATTGAGGTGAACAAGGGCGCTTTCGTCTCCGAGCCCTCGGTGGAGGATTCGAAGGACATCTTCCATGTGCGCCGCACGGTCGAACACCGCGTGCTGGAGCGGCTGGTCGGACGGCTGGACAAGAAGAAGCTGGATACCATCCGCCGCCATGTCGAGCAGGAGCGCCTCGCCAATGCCGAGAACGACCAGCGCCAGATCATCCGGCTGTCGGGCGGCTTTCACCAGATGCTGGCCGACATGTCGGAGGCGGAGTTCCTTGGCGGGCTGATGCGCGATCTGATCAGCCGCAGCTCGCTGATCACCGCCGCCTTCCGCGATTCCGCGAAATATAATTGCGGCCCTGACGAGCATGAAGAGATCCTGTCCCATCTTCGCAATGGAGATCTTGAGAAGGCCCAGGCGGCGATGGCGCATCATCTGGAACATGTGGAGAAAGAGCTGCGCCTGGCCGGAGAGCGGGAAACGGTCCGTAGCCTGAAGGATCTTCTGGGCGAGCTGTGATCGTACTGACGCGCTTGCCCGTCACTGATTGTCAGTGGAAGTTTGGACCGCCGCCATCACTTCCAGACCCCGGCCTTGCGGCGGTCCCAAACGTTCGGGAGGTGCTGCGCTCTCTGCGATTGTCGGCGGCCGCCTCCGCAGCGCGCAACGGCATAAACCCGTGCTCTCTCCATCAGTGCGCCAGATCAGGGGTTCCTCTGTAATTTGGGACGCCTTGCCGCCTGACCTTGGCGCGTCAAAGGTGCAGGTGCTCTGGCATGTGATCATTCCCAATTCGCTGCCCGACATCTTCACAGGCCTGCGCGTTGCGCTTGGTGTCTGCTGGGGCACGGTGGTCGCGGCAGAACTGGTCGCGGCAGCAAAGGGAGCAGGGATGATGGTTCTTGGCGCCTCCAAGGTCCAGCTGACCGACATCTTGGTCACGCGCATCATCCTGATTGGTGCGATCGGCTATGGCATCGATATCCTGATGCGGCTGGCCGAGAGAAGACTCGTGCCGTGGCGCGGTCGGGGTTGAGCATTTGAATCTCATCCCGGCAGGCAGATGCTGCCGAAGGTCGCCCGAACCAGCCTAGGGCGAGGCAAGACGCTGGGCTGGCGAGCCGCCGACGGGCGTCCGCTGCCCATCAAAAAGCGGCCCCCGTGCGAGGGGCACACGGGGGCCGGGGCGGGGTCTTGCCGGATGCAGGGGGCGAACCCGGCAGGACAACACAAATGGGGGACAGGCCCGCCCGACCCTTGCAGCCATAGCGGCAACAAGATTCAGCCATATGACAGGGCGTCTTTGCGCCGTTATCGTACGGCCTGGCGCAGACCGCTGCGCAGGCGGCGCAGGACAAGGCTGTGCAGGGCAGAGGTCAGGGCCGCGGTCAGCGCGGCCAGCGTGCCGACAAAGCCCACGACCAGGGCCGCCGCCTCGTCCGACCAGCGCAGCGCCGCCCGCATGAAGCGGCTCTTGCCAAGAAGTTCCAGCGTGCCCAGAGTGCGCGACCCCAGCGTTTCGGCCGCATCGGCCAGATGGCGGGCATCGTCCGGCCCGTCGACATAACGCAACAGATGCAGCGTCCGCGTGCCGCCCAGCGTGTCGCTCATCCGGCCCAGGTCGGTCGCGACCGAGGCGACCGGCGCGATGACCTCGGGCACGAGGATCCGCGCGGGATCGGCCAGAGTGTCCAGCCGCGCCGCCTCGTCCCAGCGGATACCCGTGCGGGCGGCATCTGCGATCAGGCCCAGAAGACGCGGCGGCAGCAGGCTCATCTTGCGGGCCATGCGCAAGAGGCTCGTCCCGGCTTTCAGAGTATAGGAAGTGCCGCCCGTCGCCACCACCGCCACCGTGGCGCCAAGCCCGATGGCCGAAAGTGCGAAGTCCAGTTGATCGACCTCGCCCCCGGTCGCGGCGGCATAGCCCGCCTTGCCCAGGCCGATCACGTCGCCGACCGGCGTCAGCGCCACCGGCATATTGCACATCATGGCCTGCGACAGCGAGCAGGCGGCGGCATCGACCATGCAGGACATGCAGGCCCCGGCAACGGTGACAAAGCCGCTGTCCTCGTTCCACTGCGCCGCGCGCCGCGCCGCCAGGTCGGGGGGAAGGGCGATGCCGCGCGCGGCGGCCACCTCTTCGACCGCCTGAATGGCAATCCAGTTGCGGGGCGGGGCATCCAGCAAAGCCGTGATCCGTTCGGCCACCGCCTGCGGCGTCGCAGCTTGGGCCAGCTCGCTTTCCAGCGCTGCGGCAAATTCGGCGGCCCCCCGATCAATCAGCGGGCGCAGCAGGGGGTCATGCGCGATGCGCACCACCGACCAGGCGCCGGTGACCAGCGACATGACCAGAAGGGCCGCAAGGCCCGCTCGGGCGATCCGCCGGACCGCCCGCCGCATCCTCAGCCCCGCCCGCGCGAGCGGATCATGCCGGTGATGTCATAGACCCGATCAAGGATCGGCTGCGCGATGGCCGCGGCGCGGTCGGCGCCCTGGCCCAGGATGCGGTCGATCTCGGCCGGGTCCTTCAGAAGACGGTTCATCTCGGTCGTGATCGGCGCGAGTTTCGCCACAGCCAGCTCGGCCAGCTTGGGTTTGAAGCTGCCGAATTGGGCACCAGCATTCTCGGCCACGACCGCGGCCGCCGACAGCCCCGACAGACCCGCATAGATATTGACCAGATTGCGCGCCTCGGGCCGGTCCTTGAGCCCCTCCAGCGTCTCCGGCAGGGGCTCGGGGTCGGTCTTGGCCTTGCGGATCTTGGCGGCAATCGTATCGGCATCGTCGGTCAGGTTGATGCGGCTTTGGTCTGACGGATCGGATTTCGACATCTTCTTGGTGCCATCGCGCAGGCTCATCACCCGCGTCGCCGCGCCTTCGATGACGGGTTCGGTGATCGGAAAGAAATCGACGCCATAGTCATTGTTGAACTTGATCGCGATGTCGCGGGTCAGTTCCAGATGCTGCTTCTGATCCTCGCCCACCGGCACCATCGTGGCGTGATAGACCAGAATATCCGCCGCCATCAGCGCCGGATAGGCGAACAGGCCCAGCGAGGCGGCCTCCGCATTCTTGCCCGCCGTCTTGTCCTTCCATTGCGTCATCCGGCCCATCCAGCCCATGCGGGCGATGCAGCTGAAGATCCAGCCCAGTTCGGCATGGGCCGAAACCTGCGACTGGTTGAACAGGATCGAGCGCGCGGGGTCGATCCCCGCTGCGATAAAGGCCGCAGCCCCCTCGCGCGTCTGCTGACGCAGCTTCTCCGGCTCCTGCCAGACGGTGATCGCGTGCATATCGACCAGGCAGTAGATCGTCTCGATCCCCTCATCCTGCTTTTCGACGAACCGCTTCAGCGCGCCCAGGTAATTGCCCAGCGTCAGCCCGCCCGAGGGCTGGATGCCCGAGAAGATGCGCGGCTTGAAGGTGGAGGTCATGGCGGGCTCCGTCAGAGATGCAGCGGGATTGCCGACTGGAATGTCTGGCGCGACGTGGGTAGATGATGGGGCGCGGGGCGTCAATTGCCCCCCGGACCCTCCGTGGAGAAGGTACCAATGACCGACCGCGACTATAATGCCCCGCCCTTGAACCCCTTGCCCTGGATCGTCTGGGCGCTGGCGCTGCCCCTGATCGCGGTCGAGATCGTGGTGCAATTGCATGCGATGGGCCTGGCGGGAGGCGGGGTGTCGTCGAACTGGCGGCTGGAGGCCGTGCAGTATTTTGCCTTCGTCCCCGATTGGTTCCGCGACGATCTGGCCACGGGCCGCCTGGCCGAACGCGGCTATCGCCTGATCAGCTATGTGCTGGTCAATGCCTCGCTGACCTCGACCGTCTTCTCGGTTGTCATGCTGCTGGCGCTGGGCAAGATGGTGGGAGAGGTCTTCCGCTGGTGGGCGGTGGCGCTGGTCTTCATCGCGGCGGCGGCGCTGGGAGCGCTGGCCTATGCCTATGCCATTCCCGGCAACCAGATCCCCATCATCGGCACTTTCCCGGCGGTCTACGGGCTGATCGGCGCCTTCACCTTCATGCTCTGGGTGCGCCTGGCCGCGACCGGCGGCACACAGGCGCGCGCCTTCACCCTGATCGGTTTCCTTCTGGGGTTCCAGTTGCTGTTCGGAATGCTCTTCGGCGGCAATTGGGAATGGGTTGCCGATCTGGCGGGCTTTGCCACCGGCTTTCTCCTCAGCTTCGTCGTCTCGCCCGGCGGCTGGTCGCGGGTGCAGGCCCGCATGCGAGAACGCTAGGCAACGGTCCCGTCGTCACCCAAGGCCAGATATTCTGCGGGGTGGTCTGGAGGGGAGCAAACCCCCTCCACGAGGATGGCCGCCGCGGGCGCTTCAGGGTTTGCGGCGGCGGAGCACCGATTTCAGTTCCTTGATCCCCATCGCCCCGGTCAGGAAGGCCGTCGCAAAATAGCTTATGGCGCCTGCAAGGATCAGGATCAGCAGAATCCCTGTCCGCTGCCCGGGCAGGGTGGCGGCACTGCCAAAGGCCTCCATCAAGCCCCAGAGCACCAGCCCCATCACTGCCGAGGACACGAAGACCAGCGGCACCCGGCGGCGGAAACGGGCATCCAGCCGCACCGCCTCGCCCATGCTGCGCGTGCCGCGCCAAAGCTGCCAGACCATCGCCCAAGAGGACAGGGTCGTGCCCAGGGCGGCGGCGAGATAGCCGATCACCGGCATCAGGGCGAAGGCGATGACGGCGTTCACCACCAGCGAGACGATGGCATAGTTGAAGGGCCGCCGCGTATCCTCGCGGGCGTAGTAGAGGGGCTGCAAGACCTTGTGCAGCACAAAGGCGGGCAGGCCCAGGGCATAGATAGCCAGCGCAGGTGCGGTGGCGGCACTGTCGGCGGCGGTATAGGCGCCGCGCTCGAACAGGACCGCGATCAGCGGCAGCGAGATGACGGCCAGCGCCACGGCGGCGGGCACGGTCAGGAACAGGGCAAACTCGGCCCCCCGGTTGAAGCTTTCGCGCCCGCCCGCTTCATCCCCTGCCCGCAGGCGGCGCGACAGGTCTGGCAGCAGCACGACGCCCACCGCGATGCCGACCACGCCCAGCGGCAGCTGATACAGCCGGTCGGCATTATACAGCCAGGCCATCGCGCCTTCGGTGAACGAGGCAACGGTGCGCCCGACCAGCAGGTTGATCTGCACCACGCCGCCCGCGAGCACGGCAGGGGCGGCGATGATCGCCAGCCGTTTCAGATCAGGCGTCAGGCGCGGCCGGCGAAAGGCCAGCGACACGCCATGCCAGCGCAGCACGATCCAGACGAACAAAAGTTGCAAAACGCCCGACAGGGTGATCGTCCAGACCAGCGTCCGTCCGATCTCCCAGCCAAAAATGGGGGCGGCATACATCGAGATGACGAGGAAGATGTTCATCAGCACGGGCACGACCGCCGTGGCGAAGAAATGCCCCATGGCGTTCAGCATTCCCGAGATCAGCGCCGTCAGCGAGATGAAGAGGATGAACGGAAAGGCGATCTGGCCCAGCGTGACGGCAAGGTCGAAACGCGTGTCACCATAGAAGCCCTGCGCCATGGCCAGAACCAGAAGCGGCATGGCGATATGGCCGATCACTGAGAAGACGGTAAGCAGCGCGGCCATGCCCCAATAGGCGTCGCGCGCAAAACCTTCGGCATCCTCGCCGGCTTCAAGCTTCTTGGCATACATCGGCACGAAGGCCATGTTGAAGGCCCCTTCCGCGAAGAAGCGGCGGAACATGTTCGGCAGCGATTGCGCGACGATATAGGCCTCGGCCACCGGGCCGGATCCCAGCCAGGCCGCAACCATAGCGTCGCGGATGAAGCCCACGACGCGCGACAGCAGGGTCCAGACCCCGACGGTCAGGAAGCCCGAGACAAGGCGGATCGGTTTCATCGCTTGGCGGATCCTGCTTGAGTGGCGCTTGCGTCCACGACCTTCATCCCTGCGCGCGCTCCGTGCCTTCGACAATCGCCTGGCGCAGCTTGCGCTCCAGGCTTTCCTGCCGGCTCTTCTGGTGCAGTTTCAGCCCGAACATGTCCTTGACATAGAAGCTGTCCACCACCTGCGCGCCATAGGTGGCGATCACCGCCGAGACGATCGAGATGTTGTTGTTGGCCAGTGTCCGCGTCAGATCGTAAAGCAGGCCGGGCCGGTCCCGTGTGTCGACCTCGATGATCGTGTAGATGTCCGATCCGTCATTGTCGAAGGTGATATGGGTCGGGAAGCGGAACTCGCGCTCGCGCTTCTTGACCTTGTCGCGGTCCTTCAGCGCATCGCGGGCGATGACCTGGCCTTTCAGCGTCTTCTCGATGATCTGCCGCAGCCTCGGCAGACGCGAGGCCTCGTAGGGTTTGCCCTCGCCATCCTGGATCCAGAACACGGGCGTCGCATAGCCATCCTTGGTCGTATAGGTCCGGGCGTCGCGCACATTGGCCCCGACCAGCGCCAGAGCGCCTGCAAGACGCGAGAAGATGCCCGGATGGTCGGCGAGCGCGAAAGCGGCGCGGGTCGCGTCGCGCGCCTCGTCCGGGTGCAGGTCGATGCGGATCTCGTCATTGCCCAGCCCGCGCAGCAATTCGGCGAAAACGGCATGGGTCTCGGCCGGGAGGCCCTGCCAATAGGGCGCGTAGTGGCGCTCGGTTTCGTGACGCAGGTCCTTGGCATCCCAGGAGGAGAGTTGCGCCCGCAGCGCGGCCTTGGCCTCGTCTTCGCGATTCTCGCGGTTCAGGCTTTCCAGCCCGTCTTCAAGCGCCTCGGTCGTGCTCTTGTACAGCGTGCGCAGAAGCTGCGCCTTCCAGTTGTTCCAGGTTCCGGGGCCGACGCCGCGGATGTCGCAGACCGTCAGCACGGTCAGAAGGTCGAGCCGCTTGCGCGTTTTCACCGCACGGGCGAAATCGCGCACCGTACGCGGATCGCCGATGTCGCGCTTCTGGGCCATGTCCGACATCAGCAGGTGCCAGCGCACCAGCCATTCGACGGTCTCCGCCTCTTCTTCGTTCAGCCCAAGGCGTGGCGCGACCTTTCGGGCGATTTGCGCGCCCAGGATAGAATGATCTTCCGGGCGGCCCTTGCCGATGTCATGCAGCAGCAGGGCCACGTAAAGAACGCGGCGGTTCACCCCTTCCTTGAGGATGCTCGAGGACAGCGGCAGATCTTCGACCAGCTCTCCCCGCTCGATCTGCGCCAGGCAGGAGATGCATTGGATGATGTGCTCGTCCACCGTGTAGTGATGGTAGACGTTGAACTGCATCATCGCGACGATCGGCTCGAATTCCGGGATGAAGGCCGACAGCACGCCCAGTTCGTTCATCCGCCGCAGGCTGCGTTCCGGGTTGCCGTGTTTCAGTAGCAGGTCCAGGAAGATGCGTTTCGCTTCCGGGGCCTCGCGCATTCCATCGTCGATCAGATCCAGATTGGCGGCGACCAGACGCATGACGTTCGGGTGCAGAAGATAGCCGGTGCGCAGCGCCTCCTCGAAGACGCGCAGCAGGTTCAGCTTGTCCTTCAGAAAATCCTGCGGATCCCGCAGGTCGATGCGGCCCTGCACCAGTCGGTAGCCCGGTTTCACCCGTTTGCCGCGCTTGAAGAAGCCCAGGATGCTGGCCTCGCGCTTGGCGTGGCGCGCCTCCAGCTCGGTCAGGAAGATGCGGGTCAATTCGCCCACACGGGTGGCCTGGCGGAAATAGTCCTGCATGAAATACTCAACATCGCGCCGTCCGCGCGTGTCGGCATAGCCCATGCGCGCCGCGACTTCGGGTTGCAGGTCGAAGGACAGGATGTCGGTGGCCCGCCCGGTCTGGAAATGCAGATGGCAGCGCACCGCCCAGAGAAAGTCCTCGGCCCGGGCGAAGGCCTCGTATTCCTCACGGGTGAACAGGCCCGCATCGACCAGCCCCGCCGCCTTGGGCACGCGGTTGAGGTATTTGCCGATCCAGTATAGCGTCTGGAGGTCGCGCAATCCGCCCTTGCCCTCTTTCACATTCGGCTCAAGCACATAGCGCTGGCCGCCCTGGCGGCGGTGGCGCTCGGCCCGTTCGGCAAGCTTTGCCTCGATGAATTCCGGCCCGGTGTTGCGGAAAAGTTCGGTCCACAGCTTTTCGGCCAGTTCACCCGCCAGCGCCTCGTCGCCTACAATGAAGCGATGCTCAAGAAGTGCGGTGCGGATGGTGATGTCCTCGCGTGCAAGGCGGATGCAATCCTTCACCGTGCGCGAGGAATGGCCGACCTTCAGCTTCAGATCCCAAAGCATGTAGAGCAGGCTCTCGATCACGCTTTCGGCCCAGGGCGTGATCTTCCAGGGCGTCAGGAACAGCAGGTCCACGTCCGAGAACGGGGCCATCTCGGCCCGGCCATAGCCGCCCACCGCCAGAAGGGCGATGCGTTCCTGCCCGGTGGGGTTCGCCAAGGGGTGCAACTTGCGCGCGATGGCGAAGGCGGTGGTCACCAGCGCGTCGGTCACCTGCGAGATCGCGGTCACCAGCGGGCGCGCCTCGCGCGGGCGCTCGGCGAAGGCCAGCGCCAGCGCGGCCATGGCGGCGCTGCGGGCCTCGGCCATCTGGCGCACGGCAATGGCCCGGATTTCCCGCGGCTCGGTCCCCGCGGGTACTTCCGCCAGGATGCGCGCGGTCAAGGCCTCGGGGTCGATCTCGGCGGCCCTTGCCTCCAGCGGGGGCGCCGCTGAAGGCAAGGGCGGGCCTTCATCCGGCAGGGGCGGCAGCGGGGGCGGGGCCAGCTTGTCGAGATCCTGGGGCACGTCTGGCCTTTTGGCTCTGGGTCAGCGCCGGGTCAGAACCCGGCACCGGCAAAGCTGCGGGGGGCCGGATCGATCACCACGGCCTGACCCTGGCGGATTTCCGCAATCGCCAGCCCGCGCTCGTTCGAGCCGTCGGCACGCAGCCGGAAGATGCCCGAGACGCCGACGAAGCCGGCATTCTGGGTCAGCGACCCGCCTGACAGGTCGCGGCCCTGCTTGGCCAGCGCGCCGATGGCGGCGATGCCGTCATAGGCCAGCCCCGAAATCGGAAGCGGCGCCGCGCCATAGGCCGACATGTAGCGGCTCTGGAACTGGGCATAGAGATTGGGATCGGGCAGGGCGAACCAGCTTCCTTGCAGCGCGGGCAGCGACAGGGTCTGGCTCGGAATGTCCCAGCGCGTCAGGCCCAGGAATTTCATCGTCGCCGTGTCGAGGCCCGCCGCCACCAGCGATTGCGACAGGACGGGCAGGGCGCCCGCGGTATCGGCCGTCAGGAACAGGGCCGAGGCTTCGGCCGAGCGCGCGGTGGCGACGATGCCCGCCGCCGCGGCGGCGATGCCCGATTGCGAGAATTCATACGAGGTCGAGGCCACTACCGTGCCGCCCACCGCGGCGACGCCGCGCTGGATGGCGGCGCTGCCCGCCTCGCCGGCAGTGTTCTTGTCGGCGACGATCATCACGCGGTTCTTGCCCTGGCGCACGGCATAGCCGGCGACGCGGCGGGCCGAATTCTCGAAGGTCGGCCCGAGGACGAAGACATTGCCGCCTGCGATGGCGGTGTTGTTCGAAAAGGCCAGAACGCTGATGCCACGCGGCGCCATGGCCACGCCCACCGCATTGGCCTCGGCGGCATAGACCGGGCCAAGGATGATCTGCGCGCCTTCATCGGCGGCCTGGGTGGCCAGCGAGGCCGCCATGGCCGGGCTGCCACCGGTTTGGTAGACCTTGAGGTCGATCTGCGCGCCGCCGCCAAGATCGGCCACCGCCATCCGGGCGGCATTGGCCAGGCTGTCGGCCATGATCTGGTCCGAGGCATTGCCCGATCCGCCGGGCACCAGCAGCGCCACGGTGACCTTGCCGCCCTTGGGGGCGGGGGCGCCGCCCTCGCCTGCGGGCACACAGGCCGACAGGACCAGGGCCATGACCGGGGCGAGAAGGACAAGAGCGAACCGGCCCAAGGACTTGCGGGCCAGATGGATTGCGAACAACATGGGATTCCCCCCTCGACAGGACAGGCGCGATGACCATGGGCAAGCTAAAGCGTTCCGAAGGGGAAGTAAACTTGCGCCGGGGTCACCCATGAGCGGCACGGCGGGTTCCGGCACCTCGGCGGAAAGGTCGGGATGGACGGGCGGAAGCGCGCGGCCGGTGGCGCCCGGGCTGCATCTGGTGGCCACGCCGATCGGGGCGGCGCGCGACATCACCCTGACCGCGCTGGACGTGCTGGCCGGGGCCGACATCCTCGCGGCCGAGGATACCCGAACTCTGCGGCATCTGATGGAAATTCACGGCATCGCGCTGGCGGGCCGCCCGCTGATCGCCTGCCACGACCATAATGAGGCCGAGGTCCTGCCGCGCATCCTGGGCGCGCTCTCCGCCGGGAAATCGGTCGCCTATGCCTCAGAAGCGGGCACGCCGCTGGTATCCGACCCGGGCTTCATCCTGGCGCGCGCGACGGCCGAGGCCGGGCAGAAGGTCATCGCCGCCCCCGGCGCTTCGGCGGTTCTGGCGGCTTTGACCGTAGCGGGTCTGCCCAGCGACCGCTTCCTGTTCGCGGGTTTCCCGCCGACAGCCGCGGGCGAAAGGGCGCGCTTTCTGTCCGAGATGGCCGCGGTGCCCGCGACGCTGGTCCTTTACGAATCGCCGCGCCGGGTGCGGCGCTTGCTGGCCGAGCTGTCGGCGTCGCTGGGCGGCACCCGCCGCGCGGCCCTGTGCCGGGAACTGACCAAGAAGCATGAAGAGGTGATCCGCGGCACGCTGGACGAGATTCTGGCCGCCTTGGGCGAGAGCGATCCGAAAGGCGAGATCGTGCTTTGCCTTGATCGCGCCGCCCCACAGGCGGCCGGGGCCGAGACGATCGAAGCCGCCCTGCGGGTCGCGCTACAAACTATGTCCGTAAAGGATGCCGCAACTTTTGTCGCGCAAACTACCGGGGCGCCGCGCCGCGAGGTCTATCAGGCCGCGCTGGCGCTGGCCAAGGCCTGAACCCGGGAAAACCAGATGCCCTTCGACTTTGCGCCCGACCTTGCCGAAACCCGTCGCTTGCGCGGAAAGCGGGCCTACCTGTCCGGCCTTGCCGCCGAAGCGGGCGTCGAACGCCATTACCTTCAGCTTGGCCAGAAGGTGCTTGCGCGGCGCTGGCGCGGGCTCTCGGGCGAGATCGACCTTGTGTTCGACGGCCCCGAAGGTCTGATCTTCGTCGAGGTCAAATGTGCCCAAACACATGATCTTGCCGCAGAACGGCTCGATGCGGCGCAACGAGGCCGCATCTGCCTTGCGGTCGAGGAATATGTCGATCAGGTGCTGGGCCAGCCCTTCATCGACCGCCAGTATCATCTGGCGACGGTCGACGGCACGGGGCAGGTCGCGATCCGCGAAGATTTCTTCCTGCCCTGATCGTCCCGCCGGCGGTTTGCATCGGGCGCGACAATGCGCCAGAAAGGCGCGAGCCGAGAACGGAGCGCGCCATGGCCCTGAAAGTCGCCCTGCAAATGGACCCGATCGGGTCGGTCAACATCAACGCCGATTCGACCTTTCGCATCGCGCTCGAAGCGCAGGCGCGTGGCCACGCGCTGTTCTTCTACACGCCGGACAAGCTGGCCTTTGTCGAAGGTCGCGTCATGGCGCGCGGCTTCCCGATCGAGCTGCGCCGCGAGATCGGCAACCATGTGAGCTATGGCGCAGAGACAGAGGTCGATCTTGGTGATTTCGACGTGGTTTGGCTGCGCCAGGATCCGCCCTTCGACATGGCCTATATCACCTCGACCCATCTCTTGGACATGATCCATCCCAAGACGCTGGTGGTGAACGACCCGTTCTGGGTGCGCAATTCTCCCGAGAAGCTTCTGGTCCTGCGGTTCCCGAAATTGACGCCGCCCACCGCCATAGCCCGCGATCTGGCCACGATCCGCGCGTTCAAGGCACGGCATGGCGACATCATCCTCAAGCCGCTTTACGGCAATGGCGGGGCGGGGGTGTTCCGGCTGGACGAGAATGACCGCAACCTCTCGTCGCTTTACGAGCTTTTCACCGGCTTCTCGCGCGAGCCGCTGATCGTGCAGAAATTCCTGCCTGCCGTGGCGAAGGGCGACAAGCGCGTGATCCTGGTCGATGGTGAAGCGGTCGGCGCAATCAACCGGGTGCCGCAGGCGGGTGAGACGCGCTCGAACATGCATGTCGGCGGGCGGCCCGAGAAGGTGGGCCTGACCGAGCGCGATTTGGAGATCTGTCGCACCATCGGCCCCGTGTTGCGCGAGAAGGGGCAGATCTTCGTTGGCATTGACGTGATCGGCGACTGGCTGACCGAGATCAACGTGACTTCGCCCACCGGCATTCAGGAACTGGAGCGGTTCGACGGCACGAACACGGCCGCGAAGATCTGGGAGGCGATCGAGGCGAAACGGGCGGGCTGAGCGGTCTTCTCCGGGGCCTGCGGCCTGTCTTCCTCTCGACGAGTCCGCTTTCAAACCCCTTTCGCGCTGACCAGCCGGAACGAGACCGCCTCGGCGATATGGCGTTTCCGCACCGCCTCTTCCCCGTCGAGATCGGCGATGGTGCGCGCGACCCGCAAGACCCGGTGATAGCTGCGCGCCGAAAGCCCGATCCGTTCCGCCACTTGCGAGATCAGCGCCCGGCCCTCGGCATCGGGCGCGGCATGGTGTTCCAGCATCTCGCCTTCCAGATCGGCATTCACCCGCAACCCGCTGCCCGGACCGAAGCGGTCGGCCTGCACCGCCCGCGCCTGTGCCACCCGTGCCGCGACCTTGGCAGAAGTCTCGCCTGTCGCGGGCAGGTCGAGATCGGAATAGGCCACAGGCGGCACTTCGACGCGCAGGTCGAAACGGTCCATCAGAGGCCCCGAGATGCGGCCGAGGTAATCCTCGCCACAAAGCGGCGCCCTTCCGCAGGCGCGGGACGGATCGCTCAGATAGCCACATTTGCACGGATTCGCCGCCGCGATCAGCAGGAAGCGGCAGGGATAG
This sequence comes from Neotabrizicola paludis, assembly GCF_044142105.1. Taxonomy (NCBI): domain Bacteria; kingdom Pseudomonadati; phylum Pseudomonadota; class Alphaproteobacteria; order Rhodobacterales; family Paracoccaceae; genus Neotabrizicola; species Neotabrizicola paludis. The sequence goes on along the minus strand of NZ_JBGTYM010000006.1, from coordinate 200,231 downwards.
CGCGCATGGGCATTGGCCCGCGCCACCATGACTTCGCCGGTCTCGATCGGCTGGCGCAGGGTTTCCAGCACGGCGCGCGGAAATTCCGGGAACTCGTCCAGAAACAGCACACCATTATGCGCCAGGCTGATCTCGCCGGGTTTCGCCCCCTTGCCGCCGCCGACGATGGCCGCCATCGACGCGGTGTGATGCGGCTCGCGGAACGGCCTTTGCCGTGAGATGCCGCCCTCGTTCAGCAACCCCGCCAGGGAATGGATCATCGAGGTCTCCAGCGCCTCGGACGGGGTCAGGGGCGGCAGGATGCCCGGCAGACGCGCCGCCAGCATGGATTTGCCCGAACCGGGCGTGCCGATCATCATCAGGTGATGCCGCCCCGCCGCGGCAATCTCCAGCGCGCGGCGGGCGCGTTCCTGGCCTTTCACATCGCGCAGGTCGCGCCCAGAGGGCCCCGGCACCACCTCGCCCGCCCGGGCCGGCGGCAGGGGCGCCTGGCCGGTATAGTGTCGCACCACCTCGTCCAGAGACCCCGCCGCCAGCACTTCGGCGGCCCCCACCCAGGCGGCCTCCGCCCCCGAGGCGCGCGGGCAGAGAAGCGCGCGATCCTCTTCCGCTGCGGCCATCGCGGCGGGCAGGGCGCCCAGAACGGGCATCAACCGCCCGTCCAGCGACAATTCCCCCAAGGCGACGGTATGTTCGATCTCGTCCTTCGGGATGATCTCGATCGCCGCCAGCAGCGCCAGCGCGATGGGCAGATCGAAATGGCTGCCCTCTTTCGGCAGGTCGGCGGGCGAGAGATTCACGGTGATCTTCTTCGATGGCAGTGCGATCGATAGCGATTGCAGCGCCGCCCGCACCCTTTCGCGCGCCTCCGAAACCGCCTTGTCGGGCAGTCCGACCAGCGCGAAGGTCGGCGGCCCGGTGGTGACGGCGCATTGCACCTCGACCATGCGGGCCTCGATCCCCTCGAAGGCCACCGTATAGGCCCGCGCCACCATACCCGACTCCGTTTAACCTTGGTTAATCGGTAGTCGGTCAATGGTTAGCGGAAGGTAAAGATCCGCCCGCCAAGGCCGATTTTTCGTCGAAAAATCGCACCCCTGGCGTTCAGGCCAGCTCGCCCGCCAGAAGGGTGCGGAACTTCGGCCAGGCTTCCGGATCGGCGACGGTCTTGTCGCGGCAGAAGGCGTTGCAAAAACCGAAGCGGCGGCCCTGAACCTCAAGCACATGGGTGATCGGCTTGCCGGAATAGGGGCAGGCGGCATTCTCGGCCTGGGTCCCCGCCACCGCGCGGGCGGGCAGCGGCACCGGACCGGGCCAGTCGCGCCGCTTGTAGTCGCGGCGGTAGAAGGCCTGATCGGCTCCGTCCACCAACCCCATGGCCCGCCAGCGCCGGAACGAGGGATGCGCAAGATGGGCATTCACATAGGCCATGGCGGCCGGGCCGACCGGCAGATTGTATCCCGCGATCCGCCCCGCGACCGGGGCGAAAAAGGCATCGGCCGCCGAATACTCGCCGCACAGCCAGGGGCCGCGCGCGCCCGTCGCGTCGCGCGCCCAGGCCCAGATCTCCTCCAGCCGGGCCAGATCGGCCAGAACCTCGGGCGTCGGGGCGCAGTCCTCATAGCTCACCCGCAGATTCATAGGGCAATGGCTGCGCAGGGCGACGAAGCCCGCATGCATCTCGGCGGCCAGCACGCGGGCCGTGGCCCGCGCCACCGGCGCTTCGGGCCAGAGCCCGGCCTCGGGATGGCGGGTGGCCAGCTCCTCGGCGATGGCGATGGTCTCGGGCACCACCGCGCCTTCCGGCGTGCGCATGGTGGGCGCGGTGCGGGCGGGGCGATAGTCCTGCAAGAGTTTCGGCAATTCGTCGGTGTAAAGACGGGCGGAATGGGTGCGGACCGGAATGTCGAAAGCATCGAACAGAAGCCAGCCACGCAAGGACCAGCTGGAATAGCCGCGGTCGCCGATCACAAGGTCATAGGTCATGCCACATCTCCATCACTGGCGGCAGGATAGGCGCGCAGACAAACCTCGGGAAACGACGAATTGTGGCGCCGTCCATCACGGAATGTGATTGATCGGCCCCGCCCGCCGGGTGCCCGGTCCGAACTCGACCCTTGTGACCGACAGATTGTCGATCCGATGCGCCAGTGCCGCTTCGGGCGACAGGCCTTCGGCCAGTTGCACGGCCGCGACGATCATGCCGAAATGGGCGACGACGATCAGCTCATCGGTCTCCTGCGCCAGCCGGATCAGGGCGCCTTCCACCCGCGCGGTCAGCGCATCCCAGCATTCGCCGCCGGGGGCACAAACCGTGCCCGGCCGCTCCCAGAAGGCGCGGGCCAGCACCGGGTCTTCGGCCTCGACCTCGGTCCAGCCGCGCATCTCCCACCGGCCGAAATGCATTTCCCGCAGGGCCGGGTCATGGGCCAAGCGCGGGCGGGGGGCCAGGGCGTCGGCGGTGGCCACGGCGCGCGAAAGATCGGAAGAGATCACCGGCACCGCCGGCAAATGAGCGTTCAGCCGTGCCAACGCGGCATGATCCGACAGGTCGGCGGGCAGATCGGTCCAGCCCACCATGCCTTTCGCATGGGTCGGGCCATGGCGGACCAGCCAGAAGCGGCTCATGCCAGATCCGGGGGCAGGGCGGGCAACTGGCCCTTGAGCGCCAAAGGCAGGCCCGCCATCACCGCCACCACCAGCCCGGCATCCTGCGCCAGCCGCTGGTTCAGCCGTCCCTGTTCGTCGCGGAACTGCCGCGACAGCGCATCGCCGGGCACGATGCCCCAGCCGACCTCATTCGTCACCACGATCACCCGGCCCGCACAGGCCGCGATCGCCGCGCGCAGATCGGCCATGGCGGCGGGCAGGTCATGCCCGGCCAGAAGGTGGTTGGTCAGCCACAGCGTCGCGCAATCGACCAGCGTGACGCTATGCGGCGGCGCAACGGCAAGCGCCGGGCCAAGGTCCAGCGGTGCCTCGAAGGTCTCCCAGTCGCCGCCGCGATCCGCGCGGTGCTGGGCGATGCGGTCGGCCATTTCATCGTCCAGCGCCTGGGCCGTGGCGATATAGCGGCGGGGCAGGCCGGTGGCGCGGGCCAGGATCTCGGCATGGCGTGATTTGCCCGAACGGGCGCCGCCGGTCACAAGGGTCAGTTGGGGAAGGTCGATCTGCATGGCCGGACCCTATCCGCCGCCTTCGCGCGCGACCAGAGCCCTTCGTCTTGCCGCCGCGCTGCGCATTGTGCATCAGGGGGCATGCGTCTTTTGTCCCTGCTTCTTCTCTGCGCAACCCCGGCCCTGGCCGAACGGATCGATCCCGCGGCCCTCGACCATCTGCCCGCCGCCGATGTGGTGGTGCTGGGCGAGGTGCATGACAATCCCGAACATCATGCCAATCAGGCCCGCGCCGTGGCGGCCTTGCAGCCCAGGGCGCTGGTCTTCGAGATGTTGACACAAGCCGAGGCCGCCCGCGCCCCCGCCGACCGCAACGATCCCAAGGCGCTGGCGGCGGCATTCGGCTGGGAAGGCTCCGGCTGGCCCGATTTCGCGCTCTATCATCCGATCTTCCTCGCCGCGCCTGCCGCGCGGATCTATGGCGGCGAGGTCGAGCGCGATCAGGCGCGGCTTGCCGTCTCGCAGGGTGCGTCAGCGGTCTTCGGTGCCGATGCCGCCCTATACGGCCTTGACCAGCCGCTGCCCGAAGCCGAGGCCGCAGCCCGGGCGGAGGAACAGTTCAGCGCCCATTGCGGTGCCATGCCGATGGAGATGATGGATGGCATGGTCGAGGCGCAGCGCCTGCGCGATGCCACCCTTGCACGTGCCGTTCTGCAGGCCATGCAGGAGACCGGCGGCCCGGTCGCCGTGATCACCGGCACTGAACATGCCCGCAAGGATCGCGGCGTTCCGGCCGCCCTTGCCCTTGCCGCGCCGGGGCTGCGCGTGCTGGCGATCGGCCAGGCCGAGGAAGACCCCGGTGTCGGCGCCCCCTTCGACCTTTGGCTCGTCACCGCGCCCGCGCCGCGCCCGGACCCCTGCGCCGCCTTTGCACCCCCTTCGGACGGTTGAGTTTGCCCCGGCGCGGGCCTAGGGTCGGCGCAACGAAAGGTGGCATATGCTGGCGGACAAGCGCATTCTTCTGATCATCGGCGGCGGCATCGCGGCCTATAAGGCGCTCGACCTGATCCGCCGCTTGCGGGAAAGGGGCGCGCGCGTGCGCGCCGTGATGACCCAGGCCGCCCAGCAATTCATCACGCCCCTGTCGGTTGGTGCGCTGACGGCGGACCATGTCTTCACTGATCTTTTCGACCGGCAGGACGAGCAGGATGTCGGCCATATCCGCCTGGCGCGCGAGGCAGATCTGATCGTCGTCGCGCCCGCCACGGCCGACCTCATGGCGAAACTTGCCAATGGGCTGGCGAACGATCTTGCCAGCGCCATTCTTCTTGCCACCGACAAGACGGTGCTGATCGCCCCGGCAATGAACCCGCGCATGTGGTCTCGTCCGGCCACGCTGCGCAACCGCGCCACGCTGGCGGCGGATGGCGTGCTGTTCATCGGCCCGGCGCGGGGCGAGATGGCCGAGGCGGGCGAGGCGGGCGAAGGCCGCATGGCCGAACCGCTGGACATCGTTGCCGCTGCCGAGGCGGCCCTGGGCGGCGGACCGCTGGCGGGGCGGCATGTCCTTGTCACCTCCGGCCCCACGCATGAGCCGATTGATCCGGTGCGCTACATCGCCAACCGCTCGTCCGGGGCGCAGGGCACGGCTCTGGCGGCCGCGCTGCGCGATCTTGGGGCGCGCGTGACCTTCATCACCGGCCCCGCCACAGTGCCGCCGCCGCAGGGCGTGGCGGTCGTCAGCGTGGAAACCGCGCGCGAGATGCTGGACGCCGTGCAGGCGGCGCTGCCCGCCGATGCGGCGGTGATGGCGGCGGCGGTGGCCGACTGGCGTGTCGCCAATCAGGGCGCGCAGAAGATGAAGAAGGACGGCTCTGGCCGCGCGCCCGCGCTGGAATTTGCCGAGAACCCCGACATTCTCGCCACCGTATCGAAAGGCGCGCAGCGGCCAAGGCTGGTGGTCGGCTTCGCTGCCGAAACCGAGAAGGTGGTGGATCACGCCAGCGCCAAACGGCTGCGCAAAGGCTGCGACTGGATCGTCGCCAATGATGTCAGCCCGGCGACCGGGATCATGGGCGGGGCCGAGAATGCGGTGACGCTGATCAGCGCAGCGGGCGCCGAGACCTGGGAGCGGATGCCGAAAGCCATGGTCGCCCGCCGGTTGGCCGAACGCATCGCAGAGGCTCTGGCATGAGCGTCACCGTCCAGATCCTGCGCGAAAGCTGGGCCGATCCCGACCTGCCGCTGCCGGAATACCAGACCGCAGGCGCCGCCGGGGCTGATATTGTCGCCAACCTGCCGCCCGAAATCCGGTCGCAGGGCGTGACCCTTGCGCCGATGCAGCGCCTGATCTGCCCCACGGGCCTGCGCGTCGCCATTCCTGACGGCTACGAGATGCAGATCCGCCCGCGCTCGGGCTTGGCCACCAAACATGGCATCACCCTGCCGAACACGCCCGGCACGATCGACAGTGATTATCGCGGCCCCCTGGGCGTGGCGCTGATCAATCTTGGCGCTGAGGATTACACGATCCGCCACGGCGACCGGGTGGCGCAGGCGGTGATCGCGCCGGTGATCCGGGCCGCCTATGTGCTGGTCGAAGCCCTTGAGGCGACCGATCGGGGCGAGGGCGGCTTCGGCTCCACCGGAAAACGATGATGGGCGACAGATGATCGGCCTTCTTGGCTTTGCTGCGATCTGGGGCCTGTCGCGCTGGTTCGGCTGGCCGCGCGCGCTGGCGCTTGGCCTCATTGCCCTCTGGTGGGCGTTCCTTGTGCTTGCCACTGCCCCGCACATCGGCGCGCCCGGCCTTGCCGCCACGCTGGGCGGCGATTTCCGGCTCTGGGTGCTGCTTGGCGCCCTCGCCGTGCTGGTCGCGGGCTATCTGGCGCTTCTGAGCCGCCTCAAGGCCCGCGCCGCGCCCGCCAAAGCCCCCGCCGCCTCTGGCAGCTTCTCGCCCGCGGAACTCGACCGCTACGCCCGTCACATCCTGCTGCGCGAAATCGGCGGACCGGGGCAAAAGGCGCTGAAAGGGGCGAAGGTTCTGGTGGTCGGCGCCGGCGGTCTTGGCGCGCCTGCGCTTCTCTACCTCGCCGCCAGCGGCGTAGGCCGGATCGGGGTGATCGACCCCGATGTTGTCGAGTCGTCGAACCTGCAACGCCAGGTCATCCACAGCGAAGACCGGGTCGGGATGCCCAAGGTCTTTTCGGCGCAACAGGCCCTGCAGGCGCTGAACCCCTTCATCGAAATCCTGCCCTACCACCGCTGGCTGGACGAGAAGACCGCCAAAGAACTGATCGCCGACTACGATCTGGTGCTGGACGGCACAGACAATTTCGACACCCGCTATCTGGTCAACCGCATCTGCGCCGCGCTGGGCAAGCCGCTGATCGCGGGCGCCATCACGCAATGGGAAGGCCAGCTCTCGCTCTGGCATCCGGCGTCGGGCGGGCCCTGCTATGCATGTGTCTTCCCGGTGCGCCCGGCCCCCGGCATGGTGCCGACCTGCGCCGAGGCGGGTGTCGCCTCGCCCTTGCCGGGCGTGATCGGCGCGATGATGGCGATGGAGGCGGTCAAGCACCTGACCGGTGCGGGCGAAACATTGACGGGCCGCCTGATGATCCATGACGCGCTTTATGCCGAGACTCGCACCATCACCGTCAAGAAACGCCCCGATTGCCCGGTCTGCGGCAGTCCTTGACCGCATTGCGATTGTCGCCGGCCGTCCGCACCCGCTTGCAAGCGCCCGGCGGGCCGGGCTAACTGGGTGAAACCAAACGGGAGCCTGACCCATGAAACTCTCCGCCGCCTTCGGCGCCGTCGCGCTGTCTCTTGCCGCTGCCGCGGCTTTTGCCCAGGACCTGCCCGACCTGTCCGGCAAGGAAATCGTCGTCGTCACCGAGAACGCCTATCCGCCCCTGCAATTCGTCGATGGCAGCGGTGCGGCGGTGGGTTGGGAATATGACGCCATGGCCGAGATCGCCAAGCGCTTGAACCTCAAGGTCACCTATCAGAACACTTCCTGGGAGGCGATGATCCCCGCCGTGGCCGAAGGCCAGTATGACATGGGCATGACCGGCATCACCATCACCGATGAGCGCAAAGAGCAGGTCGATTTCTCGGACAGCTACATGACCTCGGAATCGGTCATGCTGGTGCGCGGTGACGAGACCCGCTTCACCGATGCCACCAGCTTCGGTGCCAATGCCGACCTGCTGATCGGCGCGCAGGCGGGCACCACGCCCTTCTACACCGCCGTCTATTCCGTGCTGGACGGCAATGAGCAAAACCCGCGCATCAAGCTTTTTGAAACCTTCGGCGCTTCGGTCGAGGCGCTGAAAGCGGGCGATGTCGATCTGGTCCTGACCGACGGCACCGCCGGCGCGGGCTATGTCGCCGCTTCGAACGGGGCGCTGAAGATCGTGGGCGCGCCGCTTGGCACCGAGGAATTCGGCTTCATCTTCCCCAAGGGATCCGAGTTTGTGGCCCCGATCAATGCCGCCATCGCCAGCCTCAAGGCCGATGGCACCTTCGAGGCGCTGAACAAGAAGTGGTTCCTCGACTACGCCATGGGCAACTGATCCGGGCGCAAGACGGGGCAGGGGGCCGATGCTGGGCCCGCAAGGCAAAAGGGACGAAGATTTCCCCTGGTGGCTGGTGATCCTTGTGTTCACCAGCCTCTGGCTGTTTTGGGAAGTCCTCTCGCGCGACTATTACACCGCCGTCTTGCAGACGCTGGCCAAGGGCATCGGCGTGACCGTTGCCGTCGCGGTCATCGCCTATCTTGGCGCCTGCCTGATCGGGCTTGGCCTGGCGGTGATGTCGCTCTCGCGCCACCTGATCCTGCGCCAGATCGCCCGGTTGTACATCGAGGTGATGCGCGGCGTGCCGATCATCGTGCTTCTCCTCTATGTCGCTTTCGCGCTGGCGCCCGCTCTGGTCGCCGGGGTCAACGCGCTGGCGGGCGAAGAGGTCTGGCGCCCGCGCGACTTTCCCCTGATCGCCCGCGCGGTGATCGCGCTGATGCTGGCCTATTCCGCCTTTCTGGCCGAGATCTTCCGAGCCGGGCTTCAGGCCGTGCCTGTGGGCCAGATCGAGGCGGCGCAGGCGCTGGGCCTGTCGGGTTGGCAACGGTTCCGCCACATCACCCTGCCGCAGGCCTTCCGCCTGATCCTGCCGCCTCTTGGCAATGATTTCGTCGCCATGGTGAAGGATTCCTCGCTGGTCTCGGTTCTGGGCGTGGCCGACATCACCCAGCTGGCCAAGGTGACGGCGGCGGGCAATTTCCGCTATTTCGAGACCTATAACGTCGCGGCGCTGCTCTATCTCATGATGACGATCGGCCTGTCCTTGTTGCTGCGGCGGGTCGAGGCCAGGATGCGGTCGCGCTGATGTGAAGCCCCGGGGGCCTTGCCCCCGGACCCCCCGAGTATTTCTTGCCAAGATGAAATGGCGAAGGAGAGGGCGATGAACGTGCTTTTGCAGAACTGGGACACGCCCTTTGGCCTGCCGCCCTTTGCCGAGATCAAGGACGCGGACTTCCTGCCCGCCTTTGACGAGGCGCTGGCCCGGGCGCGCGCGGCGATTGCGGCGATTGCCGAGGGGCCGGGCCAAAGCTTTGCAGAAGTGATCGAGGCGCTGGAACTGGCCGAAACCGATCTCGACCGGGTTTCGGGCGTCTTCTACAATCTCGCCGGTGCGGATTCCAACGAGGCGCGCGAGGAATTGCAGCGCGTCCTGGCGCCGAAGCTCAGCGCCTTTTCCAGCGAAGTGACCAACAACAAGCCGCTTTTCGCCAAGATCGAGGCATTGTGGCAGGTGCGCGAAACGCTCGACCTGATGCCGGAACAGCGCCGCGTGCTCGACCTTTACCGCCGCATGTTCGTCCGCTCGGGCGCGGCGCTTGAAGGGGAGAAGGCCGAGCGGTTGACCGCCGTCAAGGCGCGGCTTGCCGTGCTGGGCACGCAGTTCAGCCAGAACCTTCTGGCCGATGAGCGCAGCTGGTACATGGATCTGGCCGAAGCCGATCTGGAAGGCCTGCCCGATTTCGTGGTGCAAGCGGCGCGGGCAGCGGGGCAGGAGCGGGGCCTGGGCGGCCCGGTCGTGACGCTCAACCGCTCGCTCATCGTGCCCTTCCTGCAATTCTCACCCCGGCGCGCGCTGCGCGAAAAGGCCTATGCGGCCTGGGTCGCGCGCGGCGCGAATGGCGGGAGCACCGACAATCGCGGCATCGCAGCGGAAATCCTCGCGCTGCGTCACGAGCGGGCGCAGCTTCTGGGTTATGCGGATTTCGCACAGTTCAAACTGGAACCCGAAATGGCCAAGACGCCGCAGGCCGTGCGCGATCTCTTGATGCGGGTCTGGCAACCCGCCCGCGCCAAGGCGCTGGCTGATGGCGCCGTGCTCGAGGCGATGCTGCAGGCCGATGGCATCTCCGGCCCGCTGGAACCCTGGGACTGGCGCTATTATTCGGAAAAGCGCCGCAAGGCCGAACATGATCTGGATGAGGCGGCGCTGAAACCCTATCTGTCGCTGGATGCGATGCTGGGCGCGATGTTCGACTGCGCCCATCGGCTGTTCGGGCTCGGATTCCACGAGATCCCCGGCCCCTTCTACCACCCCGACGTCCGCGGCTGGGAGGTCACACGCAACGGCGCGCATATCGCGGTCTTTCTGGGCGATTATTTCGCCCGCGGCTCGAAACGTTCCGGTGCCTGGTGTTCCGCCATGCGCAGCCAGAAGAAGCTGGGCGGCGATCAGCGCCCCATCGTGGTCAATGTCTGCAACTTCGCCAAGGGCGATCCCTGCCTTCTGTCCTATGACGATGCCCGCACGCTGTTCCACGAATTCGGCCATGCGCTGCATCAGATGCTTTCCGACGTGACCTATGGCTTCATCTCGGGCACTTCCGTCGCGCGCGATTTCGTCGAATTGCCCAGCCAGCTTTACGAACACTGGCTTGAGGTTCCTTCGGTCCTGGAAGAACACGCGAAACACTTTCAGACCGGCGAACCCATGCCGGCCGACCTGCTCAAGCGTCTTCTCGAGGCCGGCACCTATGACCAGGGCTTCGCCACGGTGGAGTTTGTCTCTTCCGCCATGGTCGATCTTGAGTTTCACAGCGGCCCGCCCCCCGCCGATCCGATGCAGAAACAGGCGGAAGTGCTGGAATCCCTGGGCCTGCCCCACGCCATCCGCATGCGCCATGCCACGCCGCATTTCGCCCATGTCTTCTCGGGGGACGGCTATTCCTCGGGCTATTACAGCTACATGTGGTCCGAGGTGATGGATGCCGATGCCTTCGCCGCCTTCGAAGAGGTGGGCGATCCCTTCGATCCGCAGACCGCGCAGAAGCTGGAGAAATTCATCCTCTCGGCGGGTGGCAGCGAAGAGGCCGAAGCCCTTTACCTGCAATTCCGCGGCCGCATGCCCGGCGTCGAGGCGCTGCTGAAGGGCAGGGGCCTTCTGGAACCGGCCTGACCGTCAGGTCTTCCGGGCCTTTGGCTTGCGCAATCCCCCGGGTGCATGGCCGAAAGCGCCACGAAAGGCCCGGCTCAGGGTGGCCGGGCTGGAAAACCCCGTGCGCAGCGCCACTTCGGCCAAGGGATGGGGGGTCTCGGTCAGCATGCGCCGCGCCACCTGGAGCCGCAACCCCAGCATATGCGCGCCGGGGGGCATGCCCAGGGCGGCGCGGAACAGCGCCTCCAGCCGCCGGGGCGACAGGCCGACCGCCGCCGCCGTCTCGGCCACCGTTTCAGGGGCGTCGATCCGCGCCTCCATCCGCGCCAGCGCCGCCGCGACGCGCGGATCCAGAACCGGGTCCAGCGCGGGCGGCGCGATCTGCGGTTCGGCCCCGGGCCGGGCGCGGGTCAGGAAGGAATTCGCCACCTGCCGTGCCAGCGCCGCGCCATGCCGCGCCCGGATCAGATGCAGCATGAAATCCTGCGCCGGGGCCGCGCCGCCGATGCAGGCGCGGTTGCGGTCGATCACATAGCGGTCGGGCACGACCTCGACCTCCGGATAGCTCGCGGCCAGATCCTCCAGATCCTCCCAATGCACCGTGGCGCGATAGCCGTTCAGCAGCCCCGCCCGCGCCATCACCCAGGGCCCCGCATCCACGCCCCCCACCAGCGCGAAACGCGGCGCGATGCGGGCCAGGTCTCGGATCAGGGGTCGCGTCACCGCTTCTTGCAGCCGGTAGCCCGCGATCACGATCAGCGCCTCGGCCCCCACCGCCGCCGACAAAGGCCCCGAGGACGGCAACGATAACCCGCAGGTCAGCGGCGCCGGCGCGCCATCCGGCGTCACCACGCGCCAGCGATAGGCCTCATGCCCCAGTTGCCGGTTCGCGTTGCGCAACGGGTCCAGCGCCGAGGCGACCTCAAGGATCGAGGCTTGCGGCAGTACCAGAAGCGCCATGGTCAGCGGCCCTGTCGCCGCCGTGAAGATCGCGTTTTCCGTCATGGTAATTTCGTAAATCGCAAAACATCGCCGCACAAGGGGGCTAATCTGCCGCCCAAGACAGGAGGGCCCCATGCCGCTGACCATGAATCGCGAAGTCTTCATCACCTGTGCCGTGACCGGCTCGGGCGGCACGCAGGACCGCTCGCCCCACGTTCCCCGCTCGCCCCAGCAGATCGCCGAAAGCGCCATCGCGGCGGCCAAGGCGGGCGCGGCGGTGGTGCATTGCCACGTCCGCGATCCCGAAACCGGCAAGCCCGCCCGCGACCCGGCGCTCTATCGCGAAGTCACCGAGCGTATCCGCGACAGCGACACCGACGTGGTGCTGAACCTGACCGCCGGCATGGGCGGCGACCTGCTGTTCGACGGCACCGAAGCGATGAACCGCATGGGCGCCAAGTCCGACATGGCCGGGGCCGAGGAACGCGTCGCCCATGTCGTCGACTGCCGGCCCGAGATCTGCACGCTCGACTGCGGCACGATGAATTTCAACGAAGCCGATTACGTGATGGTCAACACCCCCGGCATGCTGCGCGACATGGCGAAACGCATGGTGGCCAGCGGCACCCGGATCGAGATCGAGGCTTTTGACACCGGCCATCTCTGGCTGGCCAAGGCCCTGGCCGACGAGGGCGTCATCCCCGACCCGGTGCTGGTGCAGCTGTGCATGGGCGTGCCATGGGGGGCGCCGGATGACCTGAACACCTTCATGGCCATGGTCAACAACGTGCCCAAGCACTGGCACTGGTCGGCCTTCGCGCTGGGCCGCCACCAGATGCCCTATGTCGCGGCCTCGGTGCTGGCGGGCGGCAATGTGCGGGTGGGGCTGGAAGACAATCTCTGGCTGGACAAGGGCGTGCTGGCCACCAACGCGCAACTGGTGGAACGCGCCGCCACGATCATCGAGAACCTGGGCGCGCGGGTGATCACCCCGGCCGAGGTGCGGGCGCGGCTGAAGCTGGAAAAGCGGGCGCCGATGGCGAAGTAGCCCGGCGCCGCTTTACCTAATCGAATATTCTTCATGCGAGGACAGGCCGAAATGGCGCGCAAGGTTGCAATTATCGGGGGTGGGGTGATCGGCGGCGGCTGGGCCGCGCGGTTCCTGCTGAATGGCTGGGATGTCGGCGTCTTCGATCCCGATCCCGAGGCGGAACGCAAGATCGCCGCCGTCATGTCCAACGCGCGGCTGGCGCTGCCGGCGCTGTCGGATGTGCCGATGCCGCCCGAAGGGAAACTGACCTTCCACGGCACGATCGGCGAGGCGGTCGAGGGTGCGGAATATGTGCAGGAAAGCGTCAGCGAACGGATCGAGCTGAAGCACAAGGTCTATGCCCAGCTGCAACAGGCCAATCCCGGCGTGCTGATCGGCTCATCCACCTCGGGCTTCAAGGCCAGCGACTTGCAACAGGGCAGCCCTGCGCCGGAAAACATCATCGTCGCGCATCCGTTCAACCCGGTCTACCTGCTGCCGCTTTCCGAGGTCTCGGGCAGCCCGAAGAACACCCCGGAAACCGTTGAAAAGACGGTGCAGATCATGAAGGACATCGGGATGTTCCCCCTGGTGATCCGGCATGAGATCGACGCCTTCATCGGCAACCGCTTCCTCGAAGCCGTCTGGCGCGAGGCGCTGTGGATGCTCAAGGACGGCATCGCCACGACCGAGGAAATCGACGAGGCGATCCGCATGGGCTTTGGCCTGCGCTGGGGCCAGATGGGCCTGTTCGAGACCTATCGCATCGCCGGCGGCGAGGCGGGCATGCGGCATTTCATGGCGCAATTCGGCCCGGCCTTGAAATGGCCCTGGACCAAGCTGATGGACGTGCCCGAATTCAACGACGAGCTGGTCGATCTGGTGGCGAACCAGTCCGACGCGCAATCGGGCATGTATGGCATCCGCGAGCTGGAACGGATCCGCGATCAGAACCTGGTGGGCTTCCTGCGTGCGCTGAAGGAGCGGAACTGGGGTGCCGGCAAGGTGCTGCGCGAACATGACGAACGCCGCGCCGCCACCTTCCTGGGCGATCTTGACAGCGGGCCGAAAGCCGAACCGCTGGTCATGGCCCAGCTGCAGGTCCTGCCGGGCTGGATCGACTATAACGGCCACATGACCGAAAGCCGCTACTACTTCGCCAATTCCGAAGCGGTCGACAATTTCCTGCGCCTGATCGGGGCGGGTATGGACTATGTCGCCGGCGGCCATTCCTTCTATTCGGCCGAAACCCATATCCGCCATCTGGGCGAAGCGAAACTGGGCGACCGTCTGACCTGCACTCTGCAGATCCTCTCTGCCGACGAGAAGCGCTTCCGCTCTTTTGTGCAGGTGAAGAAAGGCAAGGAAGTGGTTGCCACAGTTGAGCAACTTTGCCTCCATGTCGATATGGCGGCGGGCAAGTCGGCCCCGGCCGCGCCGCAGGTCTGGGCCAAGCTCAAGGCGATCGCCGAGGCCCAGGCGGGCCTGCCCCTTCCTGAAGGCGCCGGCCGCGCCGTGGGGCAGAAGAAGTGATCCGCCGGATCCTGATCACCGCAGGGGCGAATGGCATCGGGCTGGTGATGGCCCGGGCCTTTGCCGCCCATGGCGATCAGGTCTGGGTGACGGATGTTGACGCTGCCATGATTGCGGCCCTGCCGCCGGGCATCCGCGGCACGCTCTGCGATGCGGCCTCGGAACCCGCGATGGATCTGCTCTTTGCCGAACTCACGGCGGAGTGGGGCGGGCTGGACGTGCTGGTCGCCAATGCCGGGATCAAGGGTCCCACGGCGGCGATCGAGGACATGCCGCTGGAAGGCTGGCACCAATGTCTTGGCGTCAATCTTGACGGCGCCATGCTTGCGGCGCGCGGTGCGGCGCGGCTGATGAAAACGGCCGGCAAGGGGGCGATGGTCTTTCTCTCCTCGACCTCCGGCCTTTATGGCACCCCCTTCCGCGCGCCCTATGTGGCGGCGAAATGGGGCGTGATTGGTTTGATGAAGACCGTGGCGATGGAACTTGGCCCCCATGGTATCCGCGCCAATGCGATCTGCCCAGGCTCGGTGAACGGTCCCCGCATCGACCAGGTGATCGAGGCGGAAGCCCGCGCCAAGGGCATGACACCCGATGCCGTTCGCCAGGGCTATGCCTCCGGCACGGCGCTGAAACAACTGACCAACCCGGAAGACGTCGCCGATATGGCGCTTTTCCTCGCCTCGGACGCGGCGCGCATGGTCTCGGGCCAGGCGCTGTCGGTCGATGGCATGACCTACAATGTGGACCCGTGAGGTAAGATTATGGATTTCGGCCTGACCGAAGAACAGCAGATGATCGTCGACACGACGCGGGCCTTCGTCGAGACGGAGCTTTACCCGCATGAGGCCGAGGTCGAACGCACGGGCGTGCTGCGGGAAGAGCTGCGCAAGGAACTGGCGCAAAAGGCCATCGACGCGGGTCTTTACGCTGCCAATATGCCGGTCGAGGTCGGCGGGGCCGGTCTCGATACCCTGACCTGGCTCCTCTATGAAAAGGAATTGGGCAAGGCCAATTACGCCCTGCACTGGACCTGCGTCTCACGCCCCTCGAACATCCTTCTCGCCTGCGAGGGCGAGCAGCGCGACAAGTACCTCTTCCCCTGCATCCGCGGCGAGAAGCATGATTGCCAGGCGATGACCGAACCGGGTGCCGGTTCCGACCTGCGCGGCATGAAATCCTTCGCCCACCAGGACGGCGATGATTTCGTCCTGAACGGCACCAAGCATTTCATCAGCCACGCCGATCTCGCCGATTTTGCCATTGTCTGGATGGCGACCGGCGAAGAGGACACGCCGCGCGGCAGGAAGAAGCTGATCACCGCTTTCCTGGTCGACAAGGGCACCCCCGGTTTCACCGTGCGCGACGGCTATCGCAATGTCAGCCATCGCGGCTACAACAATATGATCCTCGAATTCGACAATTGCCGCCTGCCCAGGGCGCAGATTCTGGGCGAGGTCCACAAGGGCTTCGAGGTCGCGGGCAAGTGGCTGGGCGCCACAAGGCTGCAAGTCGCCTCCACCTGTCTCGGACGTGCCGAACGCGCCATGGGGCACGCGCTGTCCTGGGCGGCGGACCGCAAGCAGTTCGGCCAGCAGATCGCCAAATTCCAGGGCATCAGCTTCAAGCTTGCCGATATGGCGATGGAGCTGAAGGCGGCGGAACTGCTGACCCGCGAGGCGGCCTGGAAATACGATCAGGGCACCGTGACCGAGGCCGATATGGCCATGGCCAAGCTGAAGGCGACCGAGGTTCTGGCGAAAATTGCGGATGAGGCGATCCAGATCCATGGCGGCATGGGGCTGATGGACGAGCTGCCGCTGGAGCGGATCTGGCGCGATGCCCGGGTCGAGCGGATCTGGGAAGGCACCTCGGAAATCCAGCGCCACATCATCAGCCGCGAGCTCTTGCGGCCCCTCGGGGCGTAGGGCCCGGTCTTGCCGCATCCGCCCCGGGGGCGCCGCCCCCGGACCCCCGGGATATTTTTGAACAGAAGAAGAAACCGAATGTTAACCTCGATTCGCCAGTCTTGCAGCACGGTACAGGCGGGGACGCCGATGACCGTAACGGGAGAAGGCGCCTCGCTCGGATCTCTCGGGCGAGGCATTTCGGCGCCCACCGGTCTCGCTTTCTTCTGTTCAAAAATATCCCGGGGGTCCGGGGGCAGAGCCCCCGGGAATGGCCACAAGCGCGAGGCCCGCAGATGACGCGCCTCGACCGCCTGCTCCGCCCCCGCCATATCGCCGTTCTCGGCGCCGGCTGGGCGCTGAATGTCATCGAGCAATGCCGCAAGATGGGCTTTGACGGTCCGGTCTGGCCGGTCCATCCCACGAAATCCGAGATCGGCGGGCTCAGGGCCTATGCCAGCCTGGCCGACCTGCCCGCGCCGCCCGATGCCAGTTTCATCGGCGTCAACCGCCATGCCACGCTGGATGTCGTGGCCGAACTGGCCGCCATGGGCGCCGGGGGGGCGATCTGTTTCGCCTCGGGCTGGACCGAGGCCGGGGCGCCGGAGCTGCAGGAAAAGCTCATCGCCGCGGCGGGCGACATGCCGATCCTTGGCCCCAATTGCTATGGCGTGATCAATTACCTCGACGGCGCGCTTCTCTGGCCCGATCAGCATGGCGGGGTCCGGGTCGAAAAGGGGGTGGCGCTGGTCAGCCAGTCCTCGAACATCGTCATCAACCTTGGCATGCAGCAGCGCGGCCTGCCCGTCGCCTATGTCGCCTGTCTGGGCAATGCCGCTGTCGTCGGCCTGGCCGAATTGACCGGGGCGCTTCTGGACGATCCGCGCGTCACCGCGGTCGGGCTTTACATCGAGGGGATCGACGATGCCCCGGCCTTCGCCGCCCTGGCCGAGAAGGCGCGGGCGATGGGCAAGGGCGTGGTCGCGATCAAATCGGGCAAGACCGAGTTGTCGCGCAGCGCCGCCGCCTCGCACACCGCCTCGCTGGCGGGCGGGGGCGCGGCCTCCAGCGCCTTTCTGCGCCAGATCGGCGTGGCCGAGGTCAATACGCCGGCCGAGCTGATCGAGACGCTGAAGATCTTCCATGTCCACGGCCCGCGCATCGGCACGCGGATCTGCTCGCTCTCCTGTTCGGGCGGCGAGGCCGGTCTGGTGGCCGATCTGGCCGCCCCCCATGGCCTTGACTTCCCGCCGGTGCCGCAAGCGACGCATGACCGGCTCTTCGCCGTGCTGGGCGAGATCCCCACCATCTCGAACCCCTTGGATTACCACACGTTCATCTGGGGCGACGGGCCGAAGACGACCGAGGTCTTCACCGCCATGCTCGAGGCCTATGATGCGGGCCTCTACATCATCGACCCGCCACGCGCCGATCGTTGCGATCCGTCCGGCTACCAGCCCGCCCTGGACGCGATCGTCGCGGCGCAGAAGGCCACCGGCAAGGTGGCGCTGCCGGTGGCCTCGCTGCCCGAGAATTTCGGCGAGGCGCGCGTGGCCGAGCTGATGGGGCAGGGGGTCTGCACGCTTCTGGGCCTTGAAACCGCGCTGGCCGCGGTCAGGGCCGCGCAGACCGCGCCGGGCCCGCAGGGCTGGCGGCCCGCCCCGGCGCTGCCGGCGCGCGAGACCAGGCTCTTGTCCGAAGCCGAGGGCAAGGCGCTTCTGGCCGAAGCCGGGGTTGCGGTGCCACGCTCCTTCACCGCGCCGACGCTGGCCGATCTGGCCCAGGGTGCGGCGGGCCTGATCCCGCCCCTCGCGCTGAAGGGCCTGGGCTTCGCCCACAAGACCGAGGCCGGGGCCGTGCGGCTGGGCCTCGCCTCGCTGGACGGCCAGGCCGAGATGCCGGGCGCTGCGGGCTATCTGGTCGAGGAAATGGTCACCGGCACGGTGGCCGAAATCCTGCTCGGCCTGCGCCGCGACCCGGTCTATGGCGTGACGCTGACGCTTGGCATGGGCGGGGTCACGGCGGAAGTACTTGCCGATACGGTCACCCTGATCCTGCCCGCTACGCAGGTGCAGATCCTTGATGCGCTGCGCCGCCTGCGGCTCTGGCCGCTCCTCGACGGCTATCGCGGCCGGCCAAGGGCCGATACCGCCGCCCTGGCCGATGTGGCGCTGCGGCTGGGCGGCCTGATGCTGGAAGATCCGAGACTGGAAGAGATTGAAATCAACCCCATCCTCCTGCGCCCGCAGGGCGCGGTCGCGGTGGATGCGCTGATCAGGAGAGCATGAGATGGCCATGGAAATGCGGACCGAAAGCCCGGTCAAGACCCGCCGCGAAGGCGCGATCCTTGAGGTGACGCTGGATGCGCCCAAGGCCAATGCGATCAGCCTGAAAACGAGCCGCGCCATGGGCCATGTCTTCCGCGACTTCCGCGACGATGACAGCCTGCGCGTCTGCATCCTGCGCGCGGCGGGAGAGAAATTCTTCTGCCCCGGCTGGGACCTCAAGGCCGCGGCCGAGGGCGATGCCGTCGATGGCGACTACGGCGTCGGCGGCTTTGGCGGCTTGCAGGAATTGCCGAACCTCAACAAGCCGGTGATCGCTGCCGTCCAGGGCATCTGCTGCGGCGGCGGGCTGGAGCTGGCGCTGTCGGCCGACCTGATCCTCTGCTCGACCACCGCGACCTTCGCCCTGCCGGAAATCCGCTCGGGCACCGTGGCCGATGCGGCCTCGATCAAGCTGCCCAAGCGCATCCCCTATCATGTCGCCATGGACCTTCTTCTCACCGGGCGCTGGTTCGATGCCGAGGAAGCGTTCCGCTGGGGCCTGATCAAGGAAATCTGCACGCCCGGGGACCTGCTGTCCAAGGCCTGGGATCTGGCCCGCCTCCTGGAATCCGGCCCGCCCCTCGTCTATGCCGCGATCAAGGAAGTCGTGCGCGAGGCCGAGAACCTGCGCTTTCAGGATGCCATGTCCCGCATCGGCAAGCGCCAGTTCGCCACGGTCGACAAGCTTTATTCCTCGGAAGACCAGCTTGAAGGCGCCCGTGCCTTTGCCGAAAAGCGCGATCCGGTCTGGAAGGGGAAATGAGGGCGCTGCGCGCCATGGTGGTAGAGCTCGAGGGGCTGGACCGCTTCGTCGCGGCTCAGGCCCCGATTTGGCCGCAGGCGCTGGCCGAGATCCGCGCCGGGCGCAAGGAAAGCCACTGGATGTGGTTCATCTGGCCGCAACTGCGCGGTCTTGGCCTTTCGGCCATGGCCCAGACCTATGGCATCGCCGGGCGCGACGAGGGGCTGGCCTATCGCGCCCATCCTCTCCTCGGCCCCCGCCTGGTCGAGATCAGCCGCGTCATGCTGGCCCATCGCGCCAAGCCCGCGGCCGAGGTGCTTGGCCCGGTCGATGCGCAGAAGCTGCGCTCCTCGATGACGCTTTTCGAAGCCCTCGCCCCGCAGGACCGCATCTTCGCCGATATCCTGCGCGCCTTCTTTGACGGCACGCGCTGCGACAAGACCCTTGCCCTTCTGACCCGTCCGCGCTGAACTGCGGCCCAGAGCAGGGGGCGCATATGGCACTGAACACCACGGCGGCGCAGATGGTCGCGGCGGCGCGCGCAAGGATCACGGAAATCCCGGCGGCCGAGGCGGTCAGGCTGCATGGCGATCCCGATACCGTCTTTGTCGACCTGCGCGACCCGCGCGAGCGCGACCGCATGGGGGCGATCCCCGGCGCCTTCCATTGCCCGCGCGGCATGCTGGAATTCTGGGTCGATCCCGACAGCCCCTATTTTAAGCCGATCTTCGGCGAGGCGAAGCGCTTCGTCTTCCATTGCGCCTCCGGCTGGCGCTCGGCCCTCTCGGTCGCGCTTTTGCAGGACATGGGCTTTCCCGCCGCCCATGTGGCCGAGGGCTTCACCGGCTGGGTCGCGGCGGGCGGTCCGGTGGAACGCAAAGCCTCCGAAGCGCAAGGCCCCGACGGCAAGCCTTGAAACCCGACACCCCCCTGTCGCAAACCGCCAAGTCACGCGGGCGCGGTGGCCTAGGGTGCCGCCGAAGGGGACGGATATGGACGAGAGTGATTATATCATCGTGGGCGCGGGCAGCGCGGGCTGCGTTCTGGCCAACCGGCTCAGCGAGAATGGCCGCCATCGCGTGACGCTTCTGGAAGCTGGCGGCGATGACCGCCGCTTCTTCGTCCAGATGCCGCTCGGCTATGGCAAGCTGTTCTACGATCCCGCCGTCAACTGGCTCTATGCCGCCGAACCCGATCCCGGTCTCAACGGCCAGCGCGACCATATCCCGCGCGGCCGCATCCTGGGCGGATCGTCCTCAATCAATGCCATGGTCTATATCCGCGGACAGAAGCGGGATTTCGACGACTGGCAGGCGGCGGCCGGCCCCGGCTGGGGCTGGGATCAGGTGCTCGCGGCCTATAAGGCCATGGAACATAACGAGGCCGGGGCCAACGACTTCCGCGGCCAGGGCGGGCCGCTTTACGTCTCGAACAACCGCCGCGGCCTGCATTGGCTGGTCGAGGATTACATCGCCGCCTGCACCGAGGCGGGCCTGCCCTACAATGCCGATTTCAACGGCGCCACCCAAGAAGGCACCGGCACCTATCAGATGACGATCAAGGGCCGCCGCCGCAACTCGGCCGCCCGCGCCTTCCTGCACCCCGCGATGCGCCGCAAGAATCTGCGCGTCATCACCCAGGCCCAGGTCACCCGCGTCCTGATCGAAAACGGCCGCGCCACCGGCGTCGAATACATCCGGGGCGGCGCGCGTCAGACCCTCCGGGCCAAGGCCGAGGTCATTCTGGCGGGCGGCGCCATCAACTCGCCCCAGCTTCTGCAACTCTCCGGTATCGGCCCGGGCAGCCTGCTCCAGTCTCACGGCATCCCGGTCCGGCACGAAAACGCCAATGTCGGCGACCATATGTCCGACCATCACGGCCTGAACTACACCTGGAAGATGAAGGTCTCGACCTATAACAACATCCTGCGGCCCTGGTGGGGCAAGGCCCTGATGGGTCTGTGGTATCTCGCCCTGGGCGGCGGCCCGCTCGCGAAATCGATCAATCATGGCGGCGGCTTCTTCCGCACGCATGAGGGCCATGACCGCCCCAATATGCAGCTCTATTTCCAGGCTTTCTCGACCCTGCTGCCCCGCGCCGGCGAACGCCCGCTCCTGACCCCCGACCCGTTCCCCGGCCTCTCGGTCGGCCTGTCGAACTGCCGCCCCAGCTCGCGCGGCCATGTCCGCATCACCTCGCCCGACCCGCTGGCCCATCCGGCCATCACCGCCAATGCCTATGCAACCCAGGACGACGTGACCGAGATGCTGGCGGCGGTGAAATTCCTGCGCCGGATCATGGCGCAACCCAGCATGGCCCGCTGGGTCGATGAGGAATTGCGCCCCGGTCCGCAGATTCAGTCGGATGCCGAGCTGATCGAGGATTTCCGCAACCGCTCCGGCACGGTCTATCATCCGTCCTGCACCTGCCGAATGGGGCCCGACCCGACCGAAAGCGTGCTCGACACCCGTCTGCGCGTCCATGGCATCGGCGGCCTGCGCGTGGTCGATGCGTCAAGCTTCCCCAATCTCATCGCCGGCAACACCAATGCGCCCGCGATGATGGTCGGCTGGAAGGGGGCCGAGATGATCCTGCATGACGCGCGCTGAGCTTCCTGCGGGCGCGCCCGGCAGCGGCCACCGGGATATTTGGCGGGATAAGAAGGGCCGAAGCGATCCCTGGTCTTTCTTCTGTTTCCAAATATCCCGGGGGTGAGGCGCGTAGCGCCGAGGGGGCAGAGCCCCCTGCAACCGTCGCGCGAGGCTACTCCCCCCGGGGAAAGCGCTTCTGCTCTTCCAGCACGTTCAGGTCCATGTGGTTGCGCATATAGCGTTCGCTGGCCGCGCGCAGCGGCTGGTAATCCCAGGGGAAATAGCTGCCATTGCGCAGCGCCTCATAGACCACCCAGCGCCGCGCCTGGCTTTGCCGGACTTCGGCATCATAGGCGGGCAGATCCCAGCGCGCCGCCGCCGCCTTGCGGAAATGCGCCAGCACTTCGGCCGCGCGTGGATCGCCCGCCAGATTCACCCGTTCGCCCGGGTCCGAGGCGAGGTCGTAAAGCTGCTCGGGATCGGCGGGGCAGGCAATGTATTTCCACGCGCCCTCGCGCAGCCCCACCAAGGGCGTGATCGAGCCTTCGGCGGTATATTCCATCGGCACCGCGCCGCGCGCCGCGCCGCCCGCGACCGGCACGAGGCTGACCCCATCGGTCCAGGGCAGGATCTCGGACATGTCCACCCCGGCCAGATCGCAGAGCGTCGGCAGCAGGTCGATCGACGAGACCGGCGTGTCGATGCGCTCCGCCGCCATGCCCGGCGCCGCGACCATCAAGGGCACCCGCGCCGCGCCTTCGAAGAAGTTCATCTTGAACCACAATCCGCGCTCGCCCAGCATGTCGCCATGGTCCGAGACGAAGACGACAACCGCCTCTTGCCGCGTCGCCTCCAGCACCGCAAGGATCTCGCCGATCTTGTCGTCGATATAAGAGATATTGGCGAAATAGCCCTGGCGCGCCCGGCGGATATGATCGGGCGTGACCTCCAGCCCGCGCCAGTCGCAGGCATCCATCAGGCGCTGCGAATGGGGGTCCATCTTGTCATAGGGAATAGCCTGCGGCGGTTCCAGTTCCGCCGCGCCGTCGTACAGATCCCAGTATTTGCGCCGCGCGACATAGGGGTCATGCGGATGGGTGAAGCTGACGGTCAGGCACCAGGGGCGATTGTCCTGGCCGCGCGACAGGTCATAGAGCTTCTGGCTCGCCTGAAAGGCGACATCGTCGTCATATTCATACTGGTTGGTGATCTCGGCCACGCCCGCGCCGGTGACCGAACCGAGGTTGTGATACCACCAGTCGATCCTTTCGCCCGGCTTTCGGTAATCCGGGGTCCAGCCGAAATCGGCGGGGTAGATGTCGGTGGTCAGGCGCTGCTCGAAGCCGTGCAACTGGTCGGGGCCGACGAAATGCATCTTGCCCGACAGCGCGGTCTGATACCCCGCCCGGCGCAGGTGATGGGCATAGGTCGGGATGTCCGAGGCGAATTCCGCGGCATTGTCATAGACCCGGGTGCGGCGCGGCAATTGGCCCGACATGAAGCTGGCGCGCCCCGGCGCGCAAAGCGGCGATCCGGTATAGGCCTGTGCAAACCGTGTCGAGTGCGCGGCCAGCGCCTTGAGGTTCGGCGCATGAAGGAAGGGCGCCGGGCCATCGGGAAAGAAGGTCCCGTTCAACTGGTCGGCCATCAGGATCAGGATATTGGGGCGGCTCATCGGGGGCTCCGGCGCGGGGTCTGGCGAAAGGTTAGGCGCAGCCATCGCGCCGCGATAGCGGGGATGCGCCGCCCCGCCCACGTCAGGCGACATCCGCCTTGCGGAAAAGCCGCACCGGCGCGCCCTTCGCCCGCGCGATCACGCCCTTGAACTCCAGATCCAGCTGCACGCATTTCAGCCACCAGCCCGCCTTCTCGCCCCCCGGAAACAGCCCGCCGTCAAGATGCGGCAACAGCGCCTCTTTCGCCGCTGCGACAGTCAGGCCGGGCGGGCTGTCGGGCAGGATTTTCAACAGCGCCAGACGCATGGCGGCATATTTTGCAGCATCGACGCGAGCGATGTGGCCGGGCGAGGCGACGTTGCGCACTTCGATCTTGTCACTGTCAGGCTTCTTGCGATCAGTCATCCGCCACCTCCGTCATGTCGGGTTCCGGTGCCCGGCGCGCCAGGGCCGCCCGGGCCTTCAGCAGCGCCGCGATCAATCCGGGCGACTGGTTCTTCGCGGTCATAACGCCGTCGGGCCGGGCCGGTGACCGCCAGTCGGCACCGGCCGCAGCGGCAGGAAAGCTCGGTCATGCGCGGTGCCTCCTGCGACAGCCTAGCCTTTCGCCCGCGCGACCCGCAATGTCGGAAATGTCAGGTCAGATGCCGCGATCCGGCAATTTCTCGCCCCCCGCGCTGGTCTGATCCAGCCTCTAAGGAGCCGCCATGACCATCCGCACCGACTTACCCCATGCCATCGCCGAGACCGAGGACATGTCCATCCCCATGGCCGACGGCACCCGCCTTTCGGCCCGGGTCTGGATGCCGGTCGATGCGGAAACCCGTCCGGTCCCGGCGGTGCTGGAATATATCCCCTATCGCAAGCGCGACGGCACCACCCCGCGCGACGAGATGATGCATCCCTATGTCGCCGGCCATGGCTATGCCTGCATCCGCGTCGACATGCGCGGCAATGGCGACAGCCAGGGGTTGATGGCCGACGAATATACCCGTCAGGAAATGGACGATGCCGAGGCGGTGATCGGCTGGCTTGCGGCGCAGCCCTGGTGCAACGGCAGCGTGGGCATGATGGGCAAGAGCTGGGGCGGGTTCAATTGCCTGCAGGCCGCCTTCAACGGCCCGCCCGCGCTCAAGGCGGTGATCTCGGTCTGCTCGACCACCGACCGCTTTGCCGATGACATCCATTTCAAGGGCGGCTGCCTCCTGGGCGAGAATTTCGGCTGGGGCGCGGTGATGCTGTCCTATTCCTCGCGCCCGGCCGATCCGCTTTTGCGCAACGATTGGCGCGGCGACTGGCTCGCCCGCCTGAATGCCGAACCCTGGCTCGCGCCGGTCTGGGCGCGCCATCAGGCCCGCGACGCCTATTGGGCGCATGGGTCGGTCTGCGAGGATTGGACGCGGATGACCGTGCCCGCGATGATCTGGGGCGGCTGGGCGGACAATTACATGAACACGGTCGGGCTTCTGGCCGAACATGCGCCGGGGCCGGTCAAGGGCGTCATCGGCCCCTGGGTTCACCAATACCCCCACACCGCCGTGCCGGGGCCGCAGGTGGGCTTCCTGCAATGCGCGATCCGCTGGTGGGACCGCTGGCTGAAAGGCATCGACAACGGGGCCGAGGACGACCCGGCCCTGCGCGCCTATATCCTGCATTCCGAACCGCCGGATGCCAGCGCCAAGCACCGTGCCGGACATTGGGTGGCCGAAGCCGCCTGGCCATCGGCCCGCGGAACGCCGATGGTGGTGCATCTTGACGCCCCGGGGGTTTCACACCCCCGGACCCCCGTGGGATATTTGCGAACAGAAGAAACGCAAAAGGCCTTTGCCGTCGACATCGCCACCCCGCAGCATCTGGGCATGCATACGGGCGAATTCTTCCCGATGGGCCTGAATGCCGAGATGCCGGGCGATCAGGCGGGCGACGATGCTTTGTCGGTCTGTTTCGACATGGCGCCCCTGGCGGCGGACTTCCAGCTTCTGGGCCAGGCCGAGTTGCGCCTGTCGCTGTCTTCCGACAGGCCGCTTGGTTTCGTGGTGGCGCGGCTTTGCGATGTCGGGCCTGACGGGGCCTCGGTCCGCATCTGCCATGGCATGCTGAACCTCTGCCATCGCGACGGCATGGACCGGCCCGCGCCCATGGTGCCGGGGCAGGCGATGGATGTGGCGTTCAAGCTTGACCTCACCGGCTACCGGCTCAAGGCGGGCCACCGGCTGCGGCTGGCGCTGTCGAACAGCTACTGGCCCTTCGTCTGGCCCTCGCCCGAAGCGGGCAGCCTGACCCTGACCGGCGGAAGCCTGACCCTACCGGCCCATCGCGGCGCCGATGCCCCGGAATGGACCCCGCCGCCCGCCGAACATGCGCGCCCCTTCGCCCATCGGGTGATCCGCCCCGGCAAGACCCGTCGCTTCATCGAGGAAGATCTCATCGCAGGCACAAGAGCGCTGGTGGTCGAGGATGACCTGGGCGACACCGAAAACCTGGGCCACGGCCTCATCTCGGGCGAGACCATGTCGGAGCGCTGGGAAATCGCCCCTGACGATCCGCTCAGCGCAAAGGCCCTCCACAGCTGGGAGCAGCGCCTGTCGCGCGGCGGCTGGTCCGTGCGCACAAGGGTCGAGGCGGAAATGACCGGCACGCTCAGCCATCTTCGCCTCAAAGCCCACCTCAGGGCCTGGGAAGGCGAGACCCTGGTTTTCGAACGGAGCTGGGACGAAGAGGTGGAACGCAGCTTTGTGTGACGAACCGGGTAAAAACCGTTGCCGCGCGGTCAAGATCGCGGTTTATTGAGTGCACAATCAACAAAAGAATCCCACGGCAACGCCCGGGGGAAAGACCACAGGGAGACGGATATGAACGACAAGCACAACCAGTTGGACTGGCTCATTGCTCGCGTCCGCAAAGGCGCGATGAGCCGTCGCGAGTTCCTGGGCCGCTCGACGGCGCTGGGCGTCTCGGCGGGCCTCGCAGGGGCGCTCTTTGGCAAGGCCGCCTTGGCGCAGGAAGCCAAGAAGGGCGGCACGATCAAGGTTGGCATGCAGGGCGGCGAATCGACCAACTCGCTCGACCCGGCGCTGGCCGCCTCGGAAGTGCCGTTCCAGGTCAACATGACCTGGGGCGAGATGCTGGTCGATGTGACGCCGGACGGTCAGATCGACTATCGCATCGCCGAGGAAATCTCTTCTTCCCCCGACGCGACCGAATGGAAGTTCAAGATCCGCAAGGGCGTGGAATACCATGACGGAAGCACCGTCACGGCCGAGGACGTGGTGGCCACGCTCAAGCGCCATACCGATGAAAAGTCGCAATCGGGCGCCTTGGGCATCGTGCAGGGTATCAGCGAGATCAGCCAGGAAGGCGATATGGTGACGCTGAAACTCGCCTCGGCCAGCGCCGACCTGCCCTATCTGATGGGCGACTATCACCTGATCATCCAGCCCGGCGGCGGGGTCGACAATCCGGCTGCGGGCATCGGCGCCGGTCCCTACAAGGTCGTCGTGAACGAGCCGGGCGTCCGCCACACCTTCCAGAAGCACGCCAATTACTTCGACAGCTCGATCGGCCATGCCGACGAGGTCGAGATTCTGGTCATCAACGACAACACCGCTCGTACCGCGGCCCTGCAATCGGGCCAGGTCCATATGATCAACCGGGTCGATCCCAAGATCGTGGAACTGCTGAAAGGCGTTCCCGGCGTGTCGATCAAGGCCGTCGCGGGCCGCGGCCATTACGTCTTCATCATGCATTGCGACAAGGCGCCCTTCGACAACAATGACATGCGGATGGCGCTGAAATACGCGATCAACCGTCAGGAAATGGTGGACAAGATCCTGGGCGGCCTCGGCTCGCGCGGGAATGACTTCCCGATCAACGCCGCCTATCCGCTGTTCGACGACACGATCGAGCAGCGCGACTATGACGCCGCCAAGGCCAAGGAATATTACGACAAGGCCGGCCATGACGGCAGCCCGATCATCCTGCGCACGGCGCCGGGCGCCTTCCCGGGCGCGGTGGATGCGGCCAACCTCTTCGCCGCCTCGGCCAATGCGGCAGGCATCCCGCTTCAGGTCAAGCTGGAACCCGATGACGGCTACTGGTCGAATGTCTGGAATGTCGAACCCTTCTGCGCCTCCTACTGGGGCGGCCGTCCGGTGCAGGACCAGATGTATTCGACCGCCTATCTCTCGACCGCCGACTGGAACGACACCAAGTTCAAGAATGCCAAGTTCGACGAGTTGCTGCTCGCCGCGCGGGGCGAGTTGGATGCCGAGAAGCGCAAGGGCGAATACAGCGAGATGGCCCATATCCTGCGCGACGAGGGCGGGCTGATCCTGCCGATGTTCAACGATTTCGTCTCGGGCGTGTCCGACACGATCGGCGGCTGGGTCGACGATCCGAATGGCGAGCTGATGAACGGCCGCTCCCAGGTCAAGTGCTGGCTGGCCTGAGAGGGCCAGACCCATGCACCCCGTCCTGCAACTGGTGGTCCAGCGCCTTGCGCTGGGCCTGATCCTGCTTCTCGCCTGTTCGGCGGTGATCTTTCTGGGCGTCGAGGCGCTGCCGGGAGACACCGCCCAGGCCATCCTCGGCCAGTCGGCCACCCCGCAGGCGCTGGAAAACCTGCGGATGAAGATGGGGCTCGATCAGCCGCCACTGACGCGGTATTTCCAATGGCTCGGCGGGGTACTGACCGGCGATCTGGGCACGGCGCTGACCAATGGCGCCGATATCGCCACCTCCATCGGCCAGAGGCTGGGCAACACGCTGTTCCTGGCCGCCTGCGCCGCCGCGATCTCGGTGCCTCTGGCCATCATCCTTGGCCTGATCGCCGCCCGCCATGCCGGCAAATGGCAGGACAAGCTGATTTCGGGCATCACGCTGACCACGATCAGCCTGCCCGAATTCGTCGCCGGCTATTTCGTGATCTTCCTTCTCACCCAGGACAATTGGCTGACCCAGGGCATCGGCTGGCTCACCGGCGGCTCGGGCCGCCTTCTGCCCGTCGCCATGGTCTTCCCCGGCATGGGGTTCTGGGAAAGGCTGAACGCCGTCATCCTGCCGGTGATCGTGCTCGTGCTGGTCGTCCTGGCGCATATGATGCGCATGACCCGCGCTGCGATCCTGAACGTCATGCAATCGGCCTATATCGAGACGGCCGAGCTGAAGGGCCTTTCGCCCATGACCGTGATCTGGCGCCATGCCTTCCCCAATGCCATCGCGCCGGTCGTCTCGGTCGTCATGCTCAACCTCGCCTATCTCGTGGTGGGCGTGGTCGTGGTCGAGGTGGTCTTCGGCTACAACGCCCTGGGCCAATATCTGGTCGATCACGTCACCAAGCGTGACCTGCCGGTGGTGCAGGCCGTCGGCCTGATCTTCGCCGCCGTCTATATCGGGCTGAATATGCTGGCCGATGTGATCGGCATCCTCGCCAACCCGCGGCTGAGGCATCCGAAATGAGACTTCCCTTCACCCAGACCCGCCTTCCCGTTTCGGCCTTCATCGGCCTCACCCTCACCGGGCTGTTCCTGTTCTGCGCCATCTTCGCGCAATGGATCGCCCCCTATCCGATCGACCTTGCCGTCGGCGGCGTGTGGGAGGGGCCGAGTGACAAATACTGGCTTGGCACCGACACGATCGGCCGCGATATCCTGTCGCGCCTGATCTATGGCGGCCAGATCACCATCTTCGTCGCGCTGGCCTCATCGGCGCTGTCCTTCTCGCTGGGCGCCTTCTTCGGCTTCTTCGCGGCGGTGAATGGCGGCTGGATCGACCAGACCCTGTCGCGCATCGTCGATCTGATGATGGCCATCCCCTCGCTGATCGTGGCGCTCGTCATGCTCTCGGTCCTGCCGCTGAACCTGACCGTCCTCATCCTGGTGATCGGGGTGCTCGACAGCACCCGCGTCTTCCGCCTGTCGCGCGCCGTCGCGGTCGACATCGCGGTGATGGATTATGTCGAGGCCGCCAAGCTGCGGGGCGAGGGCGGGCGCTGGGTCATCTTCCGCGAAATCCTGCCCAACGCGCTGTCGCCCCTGGTCGCCGAATTCGGCCTGCGCTTCATCTTCGCCGTTCTCTTCATCTCGACCCTGTCCTTCCTGGGCCTTGGCGTGCAGCCGCCGCTGGCCGACTGGGGCGGCATGGTCAAGGAAAACAAGGACGGCCTGGTCTATGGCAAGTCGGCGGCGCTGGTCCCCGCCTTCGCCATCGCCGCGCTGGCGATTTCCGTCAACCTCGTGGCCGATTGGGTGCTGACCCGCACCTCAAGCCTGAAAGGAGGCCGCGGTGGCTGACGACACGCTTCTCGACATCAAGGGCCTCGTGATCGAGGCCACGTCCTACCCGCCCGGCGAGGCGCCGAAAGAGGTGACGCTGGTCCATGGGGTCGACCTGAAACTTCAGCGCGGCAAGGTGCTGGGCCTGATCGGCGAATCCGGTGCGGGCAAATCGACCATCGGCCTTTCCGCCATGTCCTACGGCCGTGGCGGGGTGCGGTTGACCAAGGGCACGATACACCTGAACGGGCGCGAGATCCGCGAAGCCGGGCCGCGCGACCTGCGCACCCTGCGCGGCAAGGAAGTGACCTATGTCGCCCAATCGGCGGCGGCGGCCTTCAACCCGGCCAAGAAGTTGATGGAACAGGTGATCGAGACCTCGCTCTCGCATGGCGTGATGACGAAGTCCGAGGCCGAGGCCCGCGCCGTCATGCTGTTCCGAAAGCTGGGCCTGCCCAACCCCGAAACCTTCGGCAACCGCTATCCGCATCAGGTGTCAGGCGGGCAGTTGCAGCGCGCCATGACCGCCATGGCGCTGTGCCCCAAGCCCGATCTTGTGATCTTCGACGAGCCGACCACCGCGCTGGACGTGACGACCCAGATCGACGTTCTCGCCGCGATCAAAGAGGCAATCCGCGACACCCGCGTCGCCGCTCTGTACATCACCCATGACCTTGCCGTGGTGGCGCAGGTCGCCGATGACATCATGGTGCTGCGCCATGGCCGCATGGTCGAATACGGCCCCACCGCGCAGGTCATCCACGAACCCCGGCAGGATTACACCAAGGCCCTGGTCTCGGTGCGCTCGCTCGAGCATGAGGAAAAGCCGCCCGCGCCGCCGGTGCTCCGGGTCGAAAATGTGACCGCGCGCTATCGCGGCACCACTTTCGACGTGTTGAAGAACATCAATGTCGATCTTGCGCCCGGCCAGACCCTGGCCGTGGTGGGGGAAAGCGGCTCGGGCAAATCCACGCTGGCCCGCGCCATCACCGGCCTTCTGCCCCCCACGCAGGGTCGCATCAGCTTTGCCGGGCGGCAATTGTCACGCGAGTTGAAGGGCCGTTCCAAGGACGACCTGCGCGAGATCCAGATGATCTACCAGATGGCCGACACGGCGATGAACCCGCGCCAGACCGTCGGCACGATCATCGGGCGGCCGCTGGAATTCTATTTCGGCCTGCGCGGCAAGGCGCGCGATACGCGGGTGCAGGAACTGCTCGACCAGATCGAGATGGGCAAGGGCTTTGCAGACCGCTACCCGGCCGAGCTTTCGGGCGGCCAGAAGCAGCGCGTCTGCATCGCCCGGGCGCTGGCGGCAAATCCCAGGCTGATCATCTGCGACGAGGTGACTTCCGCCCTCGACCCGCTGGTCGCCGATGGCATCCTCAAACTCTTGATGGCTTTGCAGGCCGAGGCGCAGGTGGCCTATCTCTTCATCACCCATGACCTCGCCACGGTGCGCGCCATCGCCGACAAGATCGCGGTCATGTACAAGGGATCGGTCGTTCGCTACGGCCAGAAAAGCGATGTTCTGACCCCGCCCTTCGACGATTACACCGACCTCCTCCTGTCTTCGGTGCCCGAGATGGAGATTGGCTGGCTGGAACGGACCATCGCACATCGCAAGATGGAAAGCGCGGGCAATTAGGCCCGAGCTTGCGCCGCCGAAATCTGTTGCGCTCGCCCTGTCGTGGGCGCGCGTTGCGGAAGACGTTCGGAAGACATTGGGAAGACGCTTGCAAGACATGACAAAACTGCTGCTCATCATCCTCGACGGCGTGCCCTACGCCAATTGGCGCCGCCTTTTCGGCAATCTTGAAGGCTGGGTCGCGCATGGCGATGCGCGGGTCTGGAAGATGCGCGCCGTCCTGCCCTCGACCTCGGCCTGCTGCTATGCCTCAATCCACACCGGCGTGCCGCCGCAGGTGCATGGCATTTGGGACAATGCCGATATCCGGCGGCTGGAATTTCCCGACGTTTTCTCGGAATTGTCCAGGTCGGGCAAGAAAACCGGGGCCGTAACCCATTCTTATTGGTCGGAATTCTTCAATCGTGCGCCTTTCGATGTGGTGCGTGACATCGAATATGACGAACCCGAAGGCCCGATCACCCATGGCCGCTTTCACACCATGCATGGCTATGGCCATGTGAACCAGATGACGCCGTCCGACTACGACCTGTTCGGCACCCTGACCCGTCTGGCCGAGGTCAAGGGCATCGATTACGGCATTCTCCACACCTGCACGCTCGACAGCATGGGTCATCGCTTCTATCACGATTGCGAAGAGATGGACGATGCTTGCTTCAAGATGGACGCCACCCTCGCGCCCTTCCTAAACCGTTGGCGCAAAAGCGGATTCGAGGTGATTGTCACCGCCGATCACGGCCAGGATTCGCGTGGCCACCATGGCGGCACGACCGAGGACCAGCGCGATTTCGCCTTCTACTACTTCGGGGATTCCCCGATGCCCGCGTCCGATGTGGTGCTGGACCAGCTGGCCCTCGCCCCCTCGATCCTGACCCGCATGGGCGTGCCCGTCCCCGATACGATGACGGCCAAACCCTTTATGTCCGCCTGAAACACGCCCCGAATTTTCATCGAAAGTTCGGGGCTTTGCCTGTCAATGCGCGTAGTCCGGGGCATCCTTGTCCAGCATCGCCTTGATCTCGAGCAGATGCATATCGGCCACGCCGGGGTAATCTTCCCATTCGCGCGCGGTCTTTTCCGCAACTTCTTCCGACAGGTAACGCAGATTCTGCCCTGTCTGCAGCGCGCGGATATAGGTCTCGGCGGCGCGCTCGAAATAGTAAAGCCGGTTGAAGGTCTCGGCCACCGTGCGGCCAATCACCAGCACGCCATGGTTGCCCATGACCATGGTGGTAACCTTCGGATCTTTCAGCATTTCCGCGCAGCGCGCACCCTCGTCGCCAAAGGCCATGCCGCCGTAATGATCATCGACGACATGCCGGTTGTGGAACATCGCCGTGTTCTGGTCGATGGCCGGAAGGCGGCTGTCGGCAAGGCTTGCCAGCACGGTCGCATGGATCGAATGGACATGCATCACGCAGCGCGCATGCGCGCAGGCGCGGTGGATACTGCCATGCAGCCCCCAGGCGGTCGGGTCGGGCGCGTCGGGACGGTTCATCGTCTCGGGATCGTCGGCATCCAGCTCCAGAAGCGACGAAGCGGTGATCCGGTTGAAATGCCGCCCGTTCGGGTTGATCAGGAACCGCGTGCCTTCCGGGTTCACCGCCATCGAGAAATGGTTTGCCACCGCTTCATGCATGTTCAGCCGCACGGTCCAGCGGAAGGCGGCGGAAAGGTCTACCCTCTCGGCCCAATGGGTGAGATTTGCGTGCTGGTTCATGGGGTTGCTCCAAAGGGCCAAGTGTCGCGCGCGAAGGCGGCGATGGTGTCGGTGATCAGCGCAAAGCTTTCTGCCGCGCGCGGTACGGTGGCGCGGGCGCGCAGATAGCCGTGGACAAGGCCGGTCGCGGTGACGGCATGGGCGCGGCCCCCGGCTTTCTGGATCGCGGCGGCATAGGCGGGCGCGTCGTCATGCAGCGGGTCGCATTCCGCACCGATGGCAAGGGTCATCGGCAGCCGGTTGAAATCGCGGTCCTGCAAAGGAGAGACTGTCGGATCGCCCGGCGCCGGCGCGACGCCGCCGTGGCGAATTCCGGCATAGAACTCAAGGTCATCCTTGGTCAGCATCGGCGCATGGGCGTGGTTCGCATAGCTGCCCTTGGTCCTGTCTCCGCCAAGGCCCGGATAGATCAAGACCTGCCCCAGAATGCGCGGATCGCGCAGGGCATGGGCGGCGGCGGCGCAGAGATTTCCGCCCGCGCTGTCGCCCGCCAGCACCAGAGGTCCCGGCACAGCGCGGATCACCGCGACCACATCGTCAAAACTGGCCGGATGGGGATGTTCCGGCGCAAGCCGGTAATCGACCGAGATCACGGTCAGCCCGGTCGTGCCGCGGATTTCGGCGCAGACATCGTCATGGCTGTGCAACCCACCCACGACAAAGCCACCGCCATGGCAGTAGATCACCGTGGCCGATCCTGCGCCCGGATAGCGGCGGCAGGCCACGCCCGCGAGCGTCTCATCAACAGCCGTCACGCCCGCAGGATAGCCGCGAAAGAAAGCCCGGCACATGTGGTCATAGATGCGGCGCTGGTCGGCCACGGTCAGCGTGGCGGTGTCGGGCGGATAGGCGTCATCCGTGGCGCGGATGAAGGCCCAAGTCGGGGCGTCGATAAGGGCTTGGTAATCGGGTTCTGTCATCGTGGTCTCAGGCTGGGCGGCCCTCTCACTCTGCGCTCTTTCGCAGGGTCGGGCAACGGGGCCGGGAAGGAGGGCGGAAATAAGGCGGCATCGCACCAGCAATTCCCGAATTCTCCCTCAATATTAACCAACTCGACCTGCAAGATCTGTCCAGCCCCAAAGCCGGGCCAAGGAGACACAAGATGCAGTTCACCCGTGACTTCGACACCGAACAGGCGCTGCCTGTAGGCTGGGGCGTGCGCGTCCTCGTTCTGGCGGAAAGCGAGGCTGCGCCGCTGGTGTCGCGGGTGGCGGCCCTGGGTGGCCCGGTCGAGGTGGAGACCGAACTTTACGCCGCGCTGGCAGCGATGATCGACGATCCGGGCGGTTACGGGCTTTTCGTGATGGATTGCGATGCTTTCGGCGGGGGCGAGGCCGGGGCCCTGGCCCGCCGGACCCTGGCAGCGGTCCAGTCGCGGGTGCCGATGATCCTGCTTTGCGCCGAGCATGAGCGCCATGATTTCCCGCAAGAGCGCAACGCGCCGGTGACCCTGCGCACCCCGGTTTCGACGGTCAGCCTGAAGGTCGGCTTCGAACACGCCCTGCGCGACCGGCTGGCCTGGCGCGCGGCCTGACGCCGTCGAAATTGAAAAGGGGCGCGGCCCTGCGGCTGCGCCCCTTTCGTTAGGCCGAAGTGAAGCTCAGGCGAGAGCGAGGTTGGTCGCCGACTCGCGGCCGTCACGGCCAGCTTCGATGTCGAAGGTCACGGCCTGGCCGTCCTTCAGGCTGCGCAGACCGGCACGCTCCAGCGCGGTGATGTGGACGAACACGTCCTTCTTGCCGCCTTCCGGGGCGATGAAACCATAGCCCTTCGTTTCGTTGAACCATTTCACGGTGCCCTTGGCCATCGTGATTCTCCTTTATATGCCACCCGCGGAAGTGCGGCGGCCCGGCGCAGTCAGCTGTGGTCGATGCTGTGCCGAAAATCGGAGACAGGTCGAAAGAGATAACGTCGCAGCGCAGATATTGCTGGAAGTCAGTGAAAAATCAAGTCTTGGCAAGGAAGCGGCGGTGAAGGCGCCTGTAAAAGCAAACCGCTTGTCGCCGGTCGCGGGCCGAGCGGCATTTCATTCCACGGCCCGGGGTCGGGACGCGGATAGCTTACCTGATCAGGCCGAAACCGGATCGACAGTCGCCTCGCCCGGTTGAAGGGGGCTGCCCACCATCGCGATCGCAACGCCGATGGCCAGCGCAAGGACGCCGCTGCCGGACCAGATGGCAAGGGCGAGAAGCGGCCCCGTGCCAGACACCAATGCGGCGACAGACAAGGCCAAGCCGCAGACACTTCCCAGGATCACAAGAACGCAAGCCATGATCGAACCTCCTGATGGCACGATTTTGCGCGGCATGAGGTGGCGGAACTGTGGCGGAACAAGGGAAGCATGGTGAGTGGTTAACGCCAGCCAGCCCGCCGACGCTCACCCTTTTGGGACGACCGGTCAGAAGACGTCGGTCAGGTAGAGAAGGATGATGATCGGGATCGGGATACCGATGACCCAGGCGAGAATGCCTTTCATTGTGTCGCTCCAGAATTGCTTTGCTTGCCTGGCAAACGCATCAGGAGGGCGACCGGTTCCGCGCTGCGGCTGCGGGGCTGCGAGAGATACCGCAGAGCGGCTATCCCGCAGGCATTATCCGGCAATATCAGATAGCTGTATCGCCGCACGTGCCGGGCCTTGCGCAGCTCGTCATGGCCGATTTCCGCAGCAGGAGGGCGGCTTCGCGCGTCGCTCGGCAGCGGCGCATTGTGGTCTCATGGCCAGGGATGATGGCCGCCAGAAGGGGGCGGAAGGCGGTTTTGCCGGGATCGCTGTCGACGCCGGTCAGCCTGAATTTGCGCGTCAGGAAGGCCGGCACGAGGGGGAGCGCAAGCGCAAGGACTGTCGCGCCCCCCGCCGCAGCAATGCGGCGCAAATGTGGCATTTTCGGCCGATCGTGCCGGGCGGCGGCAGGATGCGCCTGACAAAGCGCCAGGAGATCGGCACGGCCCTGGCCCTCTTGCGTCGCGATGCTGAAAAGTCGCGCCGAAATCAGCACGTCCGACAGGGGCGGGGCGCACCGTGCGGCTGCCTCTGGCGCCGGTTCCCGGCGTTTCACGGGCAGCGGGGCGGCGTTTCCGGGTCGAGGAGATAATCCCTGATTCGATCTATAAGCTCTGGCCGCGATTGCAGCAGCAGATGGCCCCCTTCCTGAAGCACGCAGAGTTCGGCCCCAAGCGCCTCTGTCAGAGCGCGGACCTGGTGCAGCGGGAAGACCGGGTCCAGCTCGCCATGGAAGATGGCGATCCGGGCGCCGCTGGTTCGGGCCGCATCGGAGAGGGTCCACAGCAGAAGCGCGCCGGATTGCGCCTTGCCCCTGCCGCCGCCGGGAGTCTCGATTTGGTCGCGGAGGCGGCGGACAAGGTCTTCGGCCTGGGCGCGTTTCTCGGGCGAGGCGCGC
The DNA here is from genome assembly GCF_044142105.1 of Neotabrizicola paludis. NCBI lineage: Bacteria > Pseudomonadati > Pseudomonadota > Alphaproteobacteria > Rhodobacterales > Paracoccaceae > Neotabrizicola > Neotabrizicola paludis. Next base: position 163,874 of record NZ_JBGTYM010000006.1, on the reverse strand, counting down.
CAGCCTTTGCCGAACCACAGGGTCTTGAAGTAATCCTCCCAGATCGGCTGCCAGCCGAGACTGCCGGTCGCGAGGGCCGATCCGACCACCTGAAGGCCGCCACGCAGGGCCGCGAGCGCCGCGCCGGGAAAGGGTGTCGCGGGAGAGACGGCGGCGATGGTGACGCGGCTGGGGGTGTCGATCAGCGGTGCCGCCTCGAAGGCGATGGCGGCGCCGGTGGAATAGGCCAGAAGGTTTATCCGAGCGCCGGGATGCAGGTTGGCCTGCGCCGCGATCCAGGCGGCGGCGCCTTCGATGGTCAGGCGCGGATGAACCGGCTGGCCCAGCATCCCGGGCAGGCGGTATTCGATCACCGGGTTCCTGGCATCGCCCCAGTCGCGGGCCGGGCCGAAGACGGCCGAGGTCGTCAGCGCGCCGGGCAGAAGGAAGGTCAGGCTCTCCGGCTGGGCAACGGGGGCCGGGGTCAGGATGTGGAGGGGCGAGGGGGCAGGGGCCTGAGGCGCGGGCGCGCAGGCTGCCAGGGCGGCCACAAGCGCCAGGCCCTTGCCTTGCCGGATCAGGGGAATCGCGATCATGGCCGCATCCTGCCTGGATCGCGGGGGCGGGGGAAGGGCGGCGATGTCCCACGGTGGGACAGAGGCGGGATTAAATAAATTCAATGAGTTAATGGAGAAGAATTAACCCATTCTTAAGATTCACATCGGATTCTCGCGCCGGTGCCGTCTCCGCCGGGCCCGAAAGCGCGGCGGAGACGGCAAGCTATCGGGTCAACGCGTGAACTTCTTGTACTTCACCCGCTTCGGCTCTACCGAATCCGGCCCCAGACGGCGGATCTTGTCCTGTTCATAGGCGTCGAAATTGCCCTCGAAGAACTCGACATGGGCGTCGCCCTCAAACGCAAGGATATGGGTGCAAAGTCGGTCAAGGAAGAAGCGGTCGTGCGAGATGATCACCGCGCAACCGGCGAAGGCCTCGATCGCGGCTTCCAGCGCCTGAAGGGTTTCCACGTCCAGATCGTTGGTCGGTTCGTCAAGCAGCAGGACGTTGCCGCCGGATTTCAAGAGCTTGGCCATATGAACGCGGTTGCGTTCGCCGCCCGACAGGATGCCGACCTTCTTCTGCTGGTCCGAGCCCTTGAAATTGAAGGACGAGCAATAGGCCCGGCTGTTCACCTCGGCATCGCCCAGAACGACGATGTCCAGCTCGTCCGAGATTTCCTGCCAGACATTCTTGTTCGGGTCGAGCGCATCGCGCGACTGGTCGACATAGGAAAGCTGAACCGTCTCGCCCAGGGTGATCGTGCCGGTATCGGGCTTTTCGGCGCCGGTGATCATCTTCATCAGCGTCGATTTGCCGGCGCCGTTCGGGCCGATCACGCCGATGATGCCGCCCGGGGGCAGCATGAAGGACAGGTTCTCGATCAACTGCTTGTCGCCCATCGCCTTCGAGACGCCCTCGAACTCGATGACCTTGGAGCCAAGGCGCGGCCCGTGCGGGATGATGATCTGGGCCTTGCCGACCAGCTCTTTGACCGATTCATCGGCCAGTTTCTCATAGGCGCTGATCCGGGCCTTGGACTTGGCCTGACGGGCCTTGGCGCCCGCACGGATCCATTCCAGTTCCTTTTCCAGAACCTTCTGCTTGGCCTTGTCTTCGCGGGCTTCCTGTTCCAGCCGCTTGGCCTTGGCGTCCAGCCACGAGGAATAGTTGCCCTCATGCGGCAGGCCGCGGCCACGCTCCAGCTCAAGGATCCAGGTGGTGATGTCATCCAGGAAATAGCGGTCATGGGTGACGGTCAGGATCGTTCCCTTGTAGTCGATCAGGTGCTTTTGCAGCCAGGCGATCGTCTCGGCGTCCAGGTGGTTAGTCGGTTCGTCGAGCAGGAGCATGTCCGGCTCTTCGAGCAGAAGCTTGCACAGCGCGACGCGGCGGCGTTCGCCGCCCGACAGGGTCGCGACATCGGCATCATCGGGCGGGCAGCGCAGGGCCTCCATCGCGATATCGACCTGGCTGTCGAGATCCCAGAGGTTCTGGGCGTCGATTTCATCCTGGAGACGGGCCATTTCCTCGGCGGTCTCGTCGGAATAGTTCATCGCCAGCTCGTTATAGCGGTCAAGCTTGGCGGTCTTGGACTTGACCCCTTCCATGACATTGCCTCGCACATTCAACTGTTCGTCCAGCTGCGGTTCCTGCGGCAGATAGCCCACGGTCGCGCCCTTGGCGGCCCAGGCCTCGCCCTGATAATCCTTGTCCCAGCCGGCCATGACGCGCAGCAGGGTGGATTTACCGGCGCCATTCACGCCGACGACGCCGATCTTCACGCCGGGCAGGAAGTTCAGGCGGATGTTCTCGAATACCTTCTTGCCGCCGGGATAGGTCTTGGTCACGCCGTCCATGTGATAGACATATTGATAGCTGGCCATCTGGTGCTCCTGTCGCGGGTTGGCGCTGATCTAGCGGGCCGGGACCAAAGCTGCAACTGCTGCGGCGGCGGATTCAAAGGTCTTTGCCAAACCAATGCGTCGCAGGGAAGCCGGTATAGGCCGGGATCGCGGCCCAGCCCGAACCTTGGTAAAGCGCGATGGCGGCGGGCAGGGCGGCGTTGGTGTCGAGGACCAGCCTTGTGTAGCCAATGGCGCGGGCGCGGGTCTCGATATCCTGCATGAGGCGGCGGGCAAGGCCCTGCCCCCGGGCTTCGGGCGCGATCCAGAGCCGCTTCACCTCGGCTATGCCCGGCGCATGGGCGCGCAGCGACACGCAGCCCAGCGTCTGGCCGCCCTGCCGCGCCAGCCGGAAAACGCCCGAGGGCGGGCGGTAATCGGCGGCATCGTAAAGGGGCAGGCCGGGCGGGGCGAGGCCGGGGATCACCTGGGCAAGCAGGTTGAAATAGGCCGCAAGGCAGGCCTGCGCAGGCGGATCGTCGGGGTCGGCATCGTGGAAGGTCGTGGCCGTGTCCATGGTGGAGATGGTGCAGAAGGCCGGGCCTGCGTCAAGCGGGATGGCTTGACTTTCCCCTGGCACGCAAGGACCAAGGCGCAAAGGACCGGGAGGGCGAGAAACACTTATGCGGCAGGGCTTTCCTTTGGCGCGGCGGGGGATGGTGGTGGGTCTTTTGGGCGGATCCTTCGATCCGGCGCATGAAGGCCATGTCCTGATCACCCACGAGGCGCTGAAGCGGATGGGGCTGGATCGGGTGTGGTGGTTGGTGACGCCGGGCAACCCCTTGAAGCCGCGCCCGCCCGCGCCTTTGGCCGACCGGCTGGCCCATGCCCGCGCGATCATGCGGCATCCGCGGGTGGAGATCACGGCGCTGGAGGCCGAGCTGGGGACCAATCTGACCGCCGAGACGGTGAAGAAGCTCAAGGCGCTGTATCCCGGGGTGACCTTTGTCTGGCTGATGGGGGCAGACAATCTGGTGCAGTTCCACCGCTGGGCGCGCTGGCGGCAGATCATGGCCGAAGTGCCGGTGGGGGTGCTGGCGCGGCCGGGTTCGGGGCTGCGGGCACGGCTGTCGGTGGCGGCGCAGGTGTTCCGCGGCTATCGGCTGCGGCGGGGCGAGAGCATCGCGCTGAAACATCCGCCGGCCTGGGTTTTCGTCAATGTGCCGATGAACGATGCCTCGTCGAGCGCGATCCGGGCGCGTGGCGAGTGGCGGCGGTAGATCACGGCTTCGCGCATGGCTTGCGGCGGCGAATCGAGTATCAGGGGCAGGAAAGGTCAGCGGGAGGTGCCAGAGTGATCACACGGCGCGGGATGATGGCGGGGCTTCTGGCGGGGGCGGCATTGCCCGTCTGGGCCGAGGGGATCGACCGCTCGCCCCGGCCGATGCCGCGCCCGGCCGGGGGCAAGGGCGCCGCGGCATCGGCGGGCGGCGCGGTCAAGGACGCCGAGGCGCTGGTCGCGGCGGCGAAACTGGGCGGATCGGTCGGCTTCATCGTTCTGGATGCCGCGACGGGGGCGGTGCTCGAGGCGCGCGATGCTGCAAAGGCGCTGCCGCCCGCCTCGGTCGCCAAGACCGTCACCTCGCTTTTCGCGCTGGAGCGGCTGGGGGCCGGGCATCGCTATGCGACCCGCGTGCTGGCGACCGGGCCGGTCGAGGCCGGCACGCTGCGCGGCGATCTGGTGCTCTTGGGCGGCGGCGATCCGACCTTGCAGACCGACCAGCTGGGCGATCTGGTGGCGCGGCTGGCCAAGGCGGGGCTGAAGCGGGTCGAGGGCCGCTTTCTGGCCGCCGATGGCGCCTTGCCCCGGATGGAGGCCATCGCCGAGGATCAGCCGGTGCAGGTGGGCTACAACCCGGCGCTTTGCGGGCTGAACCTGAATTTCAACCGGGTCTATTTCGAGTGGAAGAAGGCGGGCGGCGACTGGGCGGTCAGCATGGATGCGCGGGGCGAACGCTTCGTCCCCGCCGTCGATCTGGCGCGGATGCAGGTGGTGCGGCGCGAGACGCCCTTGTTCACCTACAAGCGCAACCGCGACCATGAGGACTGGACGGTCGCCTCGGGTGCCTTGGGCAAGGGCGGCAGCCGCTGGTTGCCGGTGCGCCAGCCGGGGCTTTACACGGCAGAGGTCTTCCAGACGCTCGCCCGGGCGCAGGGCATTGCCCTGCCCGCACCGGAAATGGTGGCGGCCGCGCCTGCGGGCACCGAGATCGGAAGGGTCGAAAGCGACGCCCTGCCCGAAGTGCTGCGCGAGATGCTGAAATTCTCGACCAACATCACCGCCGAATGCAACGGGTTGGCGGCCAGCGGGGCCGACAGTCTGGCGGCCTCGGGCGCTGCGATGACCGACTGGGTGGACCGGACCTTCGGCGTCACGGCGCGCTTCGTCGACCATTCCGGCCTCGGCGGCGCCTCGCGGATTTCGGCGCAGGACATGGCGGCGATCCTGCTGGCGGCGCATCGCCAGGGGCGCGGGCTGAAGCCGATCCTGCGCGATGTCGGCATGAAGGACGACAAGGGCGCGGTGATCAAGGGCCATCCGGTGAAGGTGGTGGCCAAGTCGGGCACGCTGAATTTCGTCTCGGCGCTGGCGGGGCATATCAGCCCCCCCGGTGGGCGCGAGATGATCTTCGCCATCTTCACCGGCGACCCGGCCCGGCGCGACGCCGTGCCGGTGGCCGCAAGGGAACACCCCGAGGGGGTGGAGGCCTGGATCAAACGGTCCCGGCGGCTGCAGGGGCAGTTGATCAGCCGGTGGGCGGGGGTTTGGGGGTAGATCAGGCTAAGGGGCTGCCAAGCGGTAGTTCTTAGTACAGGCTCAACAAGTCTAGGAGACAGAGACGAACGGTCTCTGCTAGTGTGCCGTGAATGTTTGAACGAGTCAGCCGGGAGTGCGACGCTTAATGGAAGGTCTTGTCGCCACTGCTGGCCGAACCGACGCATTGATCAAGCCGGATATGCGAGCGGTCCTTGCCCGAACTCATTTGAGCGTCAGCTCGCACGGCTTTATGCTTCCCATCTTTGAGGCACTTTCCAATTCATTCGATGGGATCGAGCAAAGATTCGGCGAAGATGCCACTAGGAAGGGGAGAATTCACCTTCGGTTTGATAATGTTGGTGACCCAGATAACTTTTTTGTCTCAATTTCGGATAACGGTATAGGTCTGAATGACGATAACTATACTTCGTTCAGAACGCCGTTTAGCGGGTTCAAGCTGAGTAAGCGCGGACGAGGTTTTGGAAGATTCATAGCTTTCAAAGTATTCTCGCGCATTCACTACTCTAGTCGATTTTTGTCTGGGGTTTCAGAGTCTGTTCGGACGTTTCGCTTTGACATTGAAAGGGACGAGGAGATCGTCTTCCACGAGGGGGAGCCGGATTTTGAAGATTTCGGTGTCTGCCTGGAGCTTGACGACGTAAAGAATGAGTGGCGAAATCTGATCAGTGAGCTGACAACTGACGATATTAAGGGAGAGATTGGATCGCATTTTCTTCCCTATTTTCTTTCGCGAGGGCTGCCGCAGATTTCACTCCAATTTGGTGAAGGTGAGCCTGAAAATATCACTTACTACTTTAAGTCCCTATTTGTGCCTCATGACACTGGCGAGTTTGACTGTGAAATCGACGGAGTTACCTGTCGTCTCAACTACGCTCTGACAAAAATACCTAAGACTCGTCAGTTCAAGAGTCACTCCCTGTTGGTGGCGGCGGCTGATCGGATCGTCGGGCACCCTCGCGATCTTTCAAATAAACTTGGGGCAGCGCACTTTACCGACAGGAGCGACGAGAAATATATTATTGTTGCAGTGGTTCGGGGTGACGCATTCGAGACGCGCCTAAATGACTCGCGTACTAGCATCGACCTTCCTGCAAAAGCTATTGAATCGATAGTGGGAAGCGTCTGTTCTGCTATCCAAGAAAAAGAGCAGGTTCAGGTTGAGAAGATTAAGGAAGGTCAGAGCCGACAGCTGACTCTGACGTTGCAAGAGAATCCTATTTTGAGACTGGGGCTCAAAGGGCAGACGCTAGACGAGTATGTTTCTAGGAAGCCAAATAATTGGGGGCCGGAGGAGTTCGTACAGGATTTGGCTCTCTCGCGATTTCGTGCAACAGGTGATCTGCTCAAGCAGATTGCCGAAGCATCCAACAATCAAGAATCGTACATTGAGAAAATCCACGAACTCGCGGGAAAGATTGATGCTGGAAAGAAGGAGGCGCTAGCTGAGTATGTTCTGCACCGCAAAAGCATTATCGATCTATTGGATGCGTCTCGACGTTTCAATGCGTCAGATAAGCGGGGCAGTGAGGATGAGGTCCACTCTCTGATCTTTAGGCGATTCAGTGATTCGACGAATGTCGAATATTTTGAGCATAATCTTTGGCTTATTGACGATGCTCTTGCTTTCGTCCCGTACGTTTCGAGTGACCGTACGATGCACGGGAAAAGACGCCAGCAGGGCGATAAGGTCACAGACCTCTTGTTCTTCGATGACTCAATGGTGTTGGGTGATGAGGACGGCACTTCACTCGCTATTGTTGAGTTCAAGAAGCCGAGTCGAAACGACTATAAGTTTGGTGATGCAAAAACTGACCCGGTAACTCAGGTCATAGATACGCTCGAAAAAGCTCTGGCATCTGGCGGGATCAGCAAGGTTGACGGAACACACATTTCCTTCGCTGGAGTTACGCGGAGGCAGGCATTCATTGTCGCGGACATCACGTCGAGTTTGATACCGGTTCTCAGGCGGCATGATTTCAAGAACAACTACAATCCGAAGATTTGGTATCGGTATCGAGATCAGGAGCAAGTGCTGATCCAAGTCTACGGTTACGATACTTTGGTGGAAACTGCGAAGAAGAGAAACCAAGCGTTCTGTACGATTCTACTAGACGAGTAGGGTCCGCCCTCACACCCCCATATGCCTTACCCTCGCCCCCCATTCGATCGCCGCCGCGTGCAGGCGGTCGATCTTCAGCTCTTCGCAGACCTCCTGCAGCATCCGCAGCTCGGTCTGGGAATGGCGGCCGTCCGAGGTGACGACGTCGCAAGCGAGCGCATAGGCGGTTTCGTTCAGCCGCTCCGGCAGGGCCTCGCGGATCAGGCCGAACAGGGCGTCGAGCCCGTCTTCCTCTTCGAAGAGGTCAAAGACCATGCGGGCGACGCGGCGGATGCGGTCGGCATCGTAGGTCGCGAAGACCGGCATGTGGTTGACCATGCGGGTGATCGCCACCAGCTCGGCCGTGCGCATGTCCTGGTCCGAGGCCGAACAGGCGATCATCACCGCGATCAGCGCGTCCTGGGCGGAAAGGGCGGGGGTGTCGTTCATGGCGGTCTCTTGCAGGGGGGGCATGGGGCGGAGATTATTGACGGGGCGGGGCGGCGGCAATAGAGGACACAGGGCTGCGGCAAGGGGCCCCGGCGGGAAGGGATGCGTGCGATGACGAGCTTGCGGGATGCGGCGATGCAATCGAAGGCCTGGCCGTTCGAGGAGGCCCGCGCGGTTCTGAAACGCTATGAGAAGAAGGACCCCGAAAAGGGCTATGTCCTGTTCGAGACCGGCTATGGCCCCTCGGGCCTGCCGCATATCGGCACTTTCGGCGAGGTGGCGCGCACGACGATGATCCGCCGCGCCTTCGAGATCATCTCGGACATCCCGACCCGGCTGATCTGCTTTTCCGACGATGTGGACGGGATGCGCAAGGTGCCGGAGAACGTGCCGAACCAGGCGCTCTTGAAGGCGAATATCCAGAAGCCGCTGACCTCGGTCCCCGATCCGTTCGGGGAATATGAGAGCTTTGGCCACCACAACAACGCGATGCTGCGGCGGTTCCTCGACACGTTCGGCTTTGAGTATGAGTTCATCTCGGCGACGGATTTCTACAAGTCGGGCCGGTTCAACGACACGCTGCGCCTGGCGGCGGAACGCTATGACGCGATCATGGCGATTATGCTGGCCAGCCTGCGCGAGGAGCGGCAGCAGACCTATAGCTGCTTCCTGCCGATCCATCCCGAGACGGGGCGGGTTCTGTACGTGCCGATGAAGGAGGTGAATGCCACGGATGGCACGATCACCTTTGACGACGAGGACGGGCGGGAGTGGACGCTGCCGGTGACGGACGGCCATGTGAAGCTGCAATGGAAGCCCGATTTCGGCGCGCGCTGGGCGGCGCTGGATGTCGATTTCGAGATGTATGGCAAGGACCATTCCACCAACACGCCGATCTATGACGGGATCTGCGAGGTTCTGGGCGGGCGCAAGCCCAACCATTTCACCTATGAGCTGTTCCTGGATTTCGAGGGCCAGAAGATCAGCAAGTCCAAGGGCAACGGGCTGACGATCGACGAATGGCTGACCTATGCGGCCAGCGAGAGCCTGTCCTATTTCATGTATCAGAAGCCGAAGACGGCGAAGCGGCTGTGGTGGGATGTGATCCCCAAGGCGGTGGATGAATATCACCAGCAGCTGCGCGCCTTCCCGGATCAGACGGTGGAACAGCAGGTCAACAACCCGGTCTGGCACATCCACAACGGCAAGCCGCCGGAATCGAAGATGGTGGTGCCTTTCGCGATGCTGCTGAACCTGGCTTCGGTGGCGGGGGCCAAGGATGCGGCGGGGCTTTGGGGCTTCATCCGCAAATATGCGCCTGAGGCGAGCCCGGAGAAGAACCCCGATCTTGACGCGGCAGCGGCTTTCGCGCTGCGCTATTACACTGACAAGATCGCGCCGTCGCGGGTGTTCCGCGTGCCGACAGACAAGGAGCGCGCGGCGATCGAGGAACTGCGGGCGCGGCTTGTGGCCCATGCGGGTCCGGTCGAGGACGAGACCTTGCAGAACATCTGCTATGCCGTTGGCAAGGAACACGCTTTCGAGCCGCTGCGCGACTGGTTCAAGGCGCTGTATGAGGTGCTTCTGGGTGCCAGCGAAGGGCCGCGCTTTGGCGGGTTCATTGCGCTTTACGGTATCAAGGAGACGGTCGCGCTGATCGACCGCGCGCTGGCGGGCGAGCTGGCGGGCTGAGGCTGGCCCGGCCCCGTGACGGGCCGGGCATTGACAGGGGGCGTCTTGCGCCTATCCTTCGTCTCGGGGACAGTCCTGATCGAAAGGGCCGCGCCATGCGCCGTCTGTCCCTATGTCTTGCCTTTGCGCTTCTGCTGATCGCCCCGCCGCGTGCGGCTCTGGCGCAGGAAGCCGAGATCCAGAACACGATCCGCAGCCAGATTGACGCCTTTCTGGCCGATGATTTCGTGACCGCCTTCACCTATGCCAGCCCGAATATCCGCGCGGTCTTCGGCAATCCCGAGAATTTCGCCCGCATGGTGACGCAGGGTTATCCGATGGTGCATCGCCCGAGAGAGGTGACCATGGGCGAGATGCATGACGAAGGTGGCGTGCTGTGGCAACGGGTCGAGGTTACCGATGCACAGGGCAGGCCGCATGTGCTGGATTATCAGATGGTGAACACGCCCGAGGGTTGGAAGATCAATGCGGTTGATGTGCTGCGGGCCGAGGGTCTGGGGGTCTGAGGCTGATCGATCTTGTCTTGTCGTTGCATTGCGGCGGCCGCTGCCGCGCGGGCGGCTGAGGCCGCGTTAACGGCCTGTTGATACTTCCCTTGCCCCAAGGCGCGGGTCCCGGCGGGCCGTGGCTGCGCTTCAGCGATCGGGCAGAGGGGCATTCAGATGAACAAGGCGATTACCGATGGGCTCGTGCTGATGCCGCCGCCCTTTTCGGCCGGGCTGACCCAGTGGTCCAGCGCGAACGGCCTGCTGGGCGATGCGAGCTATGCGGGCGCGCCCAATGCCGCCTTGGTCACGAATGACCAGGACTTCGCAGGCTGTCTTGAACTGCAGAAGACGGCCTCGACGCAAAAGCTGCGCGCCTTCGCCGAAACGCCGCTGCGCCCGGACATGTATATTCGCATCACCGCGCGGGTGAAGGCCGTCTCGGGGAATCTGCCCGCTGTGCGCATCGCGGCCTGGGCGGGGAATGTCGGCGGCACCAATGTGACTTCGGCGCCGCAGATCGGGCCGTCGACGCAATTGACCACTTATGGCGAGGTGGTGACGGTTCAGGCGATCATCGGCGCGGGCAACCGGACGGGCGTGAACATGGTCTGGGGGCTTGAGCCGATCTTTGCCCATGTCGGACTGGACCTGACCGGGCCCACGGGCGGCGTGGTGCGCATCGACGACATTGTGGTCGAGGATGTCACGTCGGTCTTCCTGCGCAATCTGACGGATGTGGTGGACGTGCGCGACTATGGTGCCATCGGCAATGGCGTGGCCAATGATTTTGCGGCCTTCCAGGCGGCGGATGCGGCGGCGGCGGGACGGACGATCCTCGTCTCGCCCGGCACCTATCTGATTTCCGGCAATCTGACCGTCACTGCGCCGATCCGCTTCAACGGCACGGTCACCATGCCAGCGGCGAACCGGCTGGTGCTGACGCGGAATTTCGATCTCGATACCTATGCCGCGGCCTTTGGCGGCGACCAGGAAGGGTTCCGCCGCGCGTTGCAGGCGCTGTTCTATTTCAGCGATCATGTCGCCTTTGACATGTCGGGACGCCGGGTCGACCTGACCGCGCCGGTCGATGTGGCGGCGGTCTCGGGGCTGAGCAGTTTCGCCACCAAGCGCATCCTGCGCAATGGCACGCTGAATGCAGTCGCCTCGACCAACTGGAACACCACGACCGTCACCTCGGTGGCGACCTATTCGGCCTCCTCCCCGACCACGCTGACGGCGGTGGCGAATGTGGCGAATGTGCCGTTGGGTGCGCTGGTGCAGGTCACGGGGGGCGGGCGCGAAGTCTATGTGAAGTCGAAGAATCTTGGCGCGGGGACGATAGAGCTGTCACAGCCCCTGTATGGGGCGGCAGGGACGCGGACCTATACGTTCAAGCGGTTCAAATATCTGCTGGATTTCGCGGGCTTCTCGACCCTGTCGAATTTCGAGATGCACCAGATCGAGTTCAACTGCCTGGGGATTTCGTCGGGCGTGATGATGCCCCTGGCCGGGTCGGTGAACCGTTTCGACAGCTGCACCTTCAACAAGCCGCTGGATCGCGGCATCACCTCGACCGGGACGGGCTGTCAGGGGATGCTTCTGGATTATTGCCAGTTCCTGTCGAACGAGCAGGCGCTGGACGCGCAGAACCGCACCACCATCTCGCTGAACGTGCAGGCGAATGACACGAAGATCCGCAACAACCGGATCGTGCGCTTCCGCCATTTCGCGGTGATGAACGGCACCTCGCACATGATCTGCAACAACCATTTCTTCCAGGGCGATGATGCTACGGCCGGGCTGCGGGTGGCGGGGCTGGTCTTCACCCAGACCAATGTGGCGACGGTGGTGCAGGGCAATTACGTCGACAATTGCTTCATCGAATGGGGGAATGAGCATGACCCCGAACCCGGCTTCAGCAACGAGCTCTCGTTTGGCGGGCTGAACATCGTGGGCAATATCTTCATCGCGTCGGATGTCTCTTCGGCCTTCCGCTGGCTGGTGGTGAAACCCTATGGATCGGGGCATTTCCTCAACGGATTCAGCCTGGTGAACAACACGTTCCGGGCGTTCAATGCCACGGTGGACCGGGTCGAGGCGCTGGATACGACCTTTGCGACGCTGGATTTCACCCGCTCGCGCGATGTGCTGGTCGAAGGGAATACCTTCAACCAGGTGAGCCAGCGCATCGCCAATCCGATCACCGCGACGCATGATCAGAACACCGAGGCCACGACCTGGAACATCGACGCCTCGGCCTATATCCCCTTTGGCGGTCGCATCCGTATGGTCGAAACCGCATTGCCGCAGGGCAATATCACCAATGCCGCGAACGCGGTGCGCTATGTGCAGCCCAATGCGCTGGCGGGGCAGGGCGCGGGGGGCAATATCGCCTCGTTGCGCTGGGGCGAGGCGGTGAAAGGAACGGTCGTCGCGCGCATCCGCATGGACGTGCCGGTGTGACTGCGGCCTAGCCGCGCCGCGCCTTGTCGATCGCGGCGACGTCGATCTTCTGCATCGTCATCATCGCGGCAAAGGCGCGCTGGGCCTCGGCCCCGCCTGCGGCAAAGGCCTGGGTCAAGGTGCGGGGCGTGATCTGCCAGGACAGGCCCCAGCGGTCCTTGCACCAGCCGCAGTCACTTTCCTTGCCGCCATTGCCGACGATGGCATTCCAGTAGCGGTCGGTCTCGTCCTGGTCATCGGTGGCGATCTGGAAGGAAAAGGCCTCGGATTGGGCAAAGACCGGGCCGCCGTTGAGGCCGATGCAGGGAATGCCGAAGACGGTGAATTCGACGGTCAGGACATCGCCCTTCTTGCCCGACGGATAATCGCCGGGGGCGTGGTGGACGGCGGTGACTTTGCTGTCGGGGAAGATAGAGGCGTAAAAATTGGCAGCCTCCTCGGCCTCCTTGTCATACCAGAGGCAGATCGTGTTCTTCGGGCTGGGCATGGTCTGTCCTTTCCTGATGAAGGCACTCTCCCCTTAGCACAGGACGCGCCGGGGCGGTCCTTGCGCGCGGGGTCAGGCCTCGAAATCGGCGGCGGACAGCCGGAAGGCGCGGGCAAAGCCGCCATTGAGCAGCGCCGATTGCGGCACCAGGCGGACGAAAGAGAAATCGGGCAGGTCGATATAGACTGTGGCCTTTGGGTTGCGGGCCAGCCAGCGCGCGCGAAGGGTTGCGCGGCGCGGATCATCGGCGGGGACGAACGCGGCGAGTGCGCGCAGCATCAGGCGCGGGTGGGTCATTGGATCGCCCTTGTCTCCGACCTCTCCCACCATCAGGGCGCAGGCCGGTTGCGCGCGCAAGGCGGTGGTATGGGGGGCGAGGCCCGAGATCAGGGTCAGCGGCCCGGCCTCGGGATCCAGCGCGAAGGCCACGCGGCTGATGCCGGGGGTCAGGGTTTCCGGGTCGGTCCAGGACAGCGCGGCATGGGTCGCTTCGGAGAGAAGCTGCCAGGCGAGCGCACGCGAGGCGTCGTCAGAGGGGGCAACGGGATCGGGGCGTTTCATCGCAGGGCCTTCGGCATGGTTGACAAATGGTCTGGCGGGGCGGTCATCTGGCAGCGAATGAACTGACATGCCAGCTTCCCTGGCGACTGGCCTTGCTGGACCGCACCATGACCGACAGCCCCGCCCCCCACAAGGATCGGCTAGAATTTCTGCCCAAGATCGTGACGGTCTGGCGCGAGGGCTATGGCGCGGCGCCCTTGCGGGCCGATCTTCTGGCCGGGTTGACGGTCGCCATCGTGGCGCTGCCGCTGTCGATGGCGATCGCTATTGCCAGCGGGGTGGGGCCGGAGCGCGGGCTATACACGGCCATTGTCGGGGGCTTCCTCGTCTCGGCGCTGGGCGGCAGCCGGTTCCAGATCGGGGGGCCAGCGGGGGCGTTCATCGTGCTCGTTTCGGCCTGCGTGATGCAGACCGGCGTCGAGGGGCTGATCACGGCCACGTTTCTTTCGGGCTTTGTTCTGATCGCGGCAGGGGCGCTGCGGCTGGGCACCTATATCCGATATATCCCCTATCCGGTGACGGTAGCCTTTACCGCCGGGATCGGGGTGATCATCTTTGCCAGCCAGGTGAAAGAGCTGTTCGGCCTGACCCTGCCCGGGGCCGAGCCGGGTGAGATCATCGGCAAGGTCGCGGCTTTGTGGGCGGCGCGCGGGACCGTAACCTGGGCGGCCGTCGCCGTGGCGGCGCTGACGGTGGCGGTGATCCTGGGGTTGCGGCGGGTGGCGCCGAAAGCGCCGGGGATGCTGATCGCCGTCGTCCTGTGTTCGGCCCTGGCGGCGGCGGCGCATCTGCCGGTTGCCACCATCGGCAGCCGCTTTGGCGCGTTGCCCAACCTGCCGCCTCTGCCCGCCCTGCCGCCGCTGGACCGGGATCATCTGGTCGCGGCCCTGCCTTTTGCCATGTCCTTTGCCCTTCTGGGCGCGATTGAATCGCTCTTGTCCGCTGTGGTGGCAGATGGGATGAGCGGCGCGCGCCATCGCTCGAACGCCGAACTGGTGGGGCAGGGCGTGGCGAATATTGGTTCGGCGCTGTTCGGGGGCTTCTGCGTCACCGGCACGATTGCGCGCACCGCAACCAATGTACGGGCGGGCAGCCGCGGGCCGGTCTCGGGAATGCTTCATGCGCTATTCCTGCTGATCTTCCTTCTCGTGGCGGCGCCGCTTGCCGCCTATGTGCCCTTGGCCGCGCTGGCAGGGGTGCTGGCGGTGGTGAGCTGGGGGATGATCGAGAAGGCCGAATTGGTGGCGCTGCTGCGATCGTCCTGGGGCGACATGCTGATCGTGGCGACGACATTCCTGCTTGTGGTGTTCCGCGATCTGACCGAAGGGATCGTCATCGGCTTTGCTTTGGCCGGGCTCGTGTTCATCAAGCGCATGTCGGATGCAACGGTGCTGGATCAGCCCGAGAGCCATGACGGGCCAGAGCTGGAGACCGGCCGCAAGGGCGATGCGATGGTCTATCGCCTGCATGGTCCCTTTTTCTTCGGCTCGGCGGCGCAGGTGGGTGCGGTGCTGGACCGCATCGCCGATCGCCCTGCCGAATTCGTGGTCGACTTCACCGATGTGCCGCTGATCGACAGTTCCGGTGCGCGCAGTTTCGCACTTCTGGCGCGGCGGATCGGGCGCAAGGGCGGCAGGCTGGCGATTGCCGGCGCGCGCCCCGAGGTTCGGCGTGTCCTGCTGGCGCAAGAGGGGCTGCACCCTCCCGAGGTGCGATACCTGGCTGCGGTTTCAGAACTGAATCCCGCCGGATGAGGGGCGAATCAACCGCGGCTTGCGCCAGACGGCATTGACCCTGCGACAGCCTGTCCCAGACCGAAAACCTGCAAACCCCGCGCAACTTTCCGGGCATCTCGCGACTCTGTGAAGGCGCAGGGCGTTGAAAATCCATATCAAACCCGCCGCTGTTTTCATCAATTTTTCTTTATTCACACCAAAGCAGTGAAGAAATTTACAGAATTATGTTTGCGTTAAAAGGGGTTACGCAAACTTTGACGCTGCGTTACTGTCGGGATGGGAAAAGTCTTCGAGCCGTTGCGGCGCGAGGATGGGGCTGCGGGCCTGAGGCGCGGTGCGCAGCAGATTTGAGGGGAGGACGCCATGAAGGATCATCCGGTCGCGGGCGACATCTATCCGGCTTCGGAAGAGTTCGTTGCCAAGGCGCATGTCGACGCTGCGAAATACGACGACATGTATCAGGCCTCGGTGGCCGACCCGAATGCGTTCTGGGCAGGGGAGGCGCAGCGCATCGACTGGATCCGCCCCTTCACCAAGGTCAAGAACACCTCGTTCGACTATGGCAAGATCGACATCAAATGGTTCGAGGACGGCACGCTGAACGTCAGCGCCAATTGCATCGACCGCCACATGATCACGCGTGCCGACCAGACCGCGATCATCTGGGAGCCGGATGACCCGAAGACCCCGGCACGCCACATCACCTATCGCGAATTGCTGGAACAGACCTCGCGGCTGGCCAATGTGCTCAAGGCGCATGGTGTGAAGAAGGGCGACCGGGTCGTCCTGTATCTGCCGATGATCCCCGAGGCGGCCTATGCGATGCTGGCCTGCGCACGGATCGGCGCGATCCATTCCATCGTCTTCGCGGGCTTCTCGCCCGATGCCCTGGCCAACCGGATCAACGATTCCGAAGCCAAGATCCTGATCACCGCCGATTACGCCCCGCGTGGCGGCAAGAAGACCCCGCTCAAGGACAATGCCGACAAGGCGCTCCTGCACTGCTCGGACAAGGTGAAGTGCCTGATGGTCCGCCATACCGGCGACGAGGCACATCTGGTCCATGGCCGCGATTTCGACCTGACCGCCGAGATGGCGGCGGCCAAGACCTACTGCGCCTATGCCGAGATGGGCGCGGAAGACCCGCTGTTCATCCTTTACACCTCGGGTTCGACCGGCAAGCCGAAGGGCGTCGTCCATACCACCGGCGGATATCTGGTCTATGCCTCGCTGACCCACCAGATGACCTTCGATTACCATGACGGCGACGTCTTTTGGTGCACGGCCGATGTGGGTTGGGTCACCGGTCACAGCTACATCATCTATGGGCCGCTTGCGAATGGCGCGACGACGCTGATGTTCGAGGGCGTGCCGACCTATCCCGATGCGGGCCGGTTCTGGGAGGTGTGCGCCAAGCACAAGGTCAACCAGTTCTACACCGCGCCGACCGCGATCCGCAGCCTGATGGGCCTGGGGCCGGAATGGGTGGAGAAGCACGACCTGTCGTCGCTGAAGCTGTTGGGCTCGGTGGGCGAGCCGATCAACCCCGAGGCCTGGAACTGGTACAACACCCATGTCGGCAAGGGCAAATGCCCGATCGTCGACACGTTCTGGCAGACCGAGACCGGCGGCCATATGCTGACGCCCTTGCCCGGCGCGATCCCGGCCAAGCCCGGCAGCGCGACCAAGCCTTTCTTCGGGGTGAAGCCGGTGGTGCTGGATGCAAGCACCGCAAAGGTGATGGAAGAGACGGAGACCGAAGGCGTCCTTTGCATCGCCGACTCCTGGCCCGGCCAGATGCGCACGCTCTGGGGCGACCATGAGCGCTTCCAGGAAGCCTATTTCGCCCAGTATCGCGGCTATTACTTCACCGGCGACGGCTGCCGCCGCGATGCCGATGGCTATTACTGGATCACCGGCCGGGTCGATGACGTGATCAACGTCTCGGGCCACCGCATGGGCACGGCCGAGGTCGAAAGCGCGCTTGTGGCGCATGAGAAGGTCGCCGAGGCTGCGGTCGTGGGTTACCCGCATGACATCAAGGGCCAGGGCATCTACGCCTATGTCACCCTGATGAAGGGCGTCGAGCCGACGCCCGAGCTGCGCAAGGAGCTTGAGGCCTTCGTCCGCCAGGAAATCGGCCCGATCGCCAAGCCCGACCTGATCCAATGGGCGCCCGGCCTGCCCAAGACCCGCTCGGGCAAGATCATGCGCCGCATCCTGCGCAAGATCGCCGAGAACGATTTCGGCGCGCTGGGCGATACCTCGACGCTGGCCGATCCCTCGGTCGTCGACGACCTCATCGCAAACCGCATGAACAAGGGATAAGGCGCGCATGTCCAACGCCCCCGTATTGATCCTTCTCGGCCCCCCGGGGGCCGGCAAGGGCACCCAGGCCCGGATGCTGGAAGAGGATTTCGGTCTGGTGCAGCTTTCGACGGGCGACATGCTGCGCGCGGCCGTCGCGGCCGGGACCGAAGCCGGGCGCCGCGCCAAATCGGTGATGGAGGCGGGCCAGCTTGTCAGCGACGAGATCGTGCTCGCGATCCTCAAGGACCGCATGGCGCAGCCCGATATGGCGCGCGGTATCATCCTTGACGGCTTCCCGCGCACCGATGGCCAGGCGGCGGCGCTGGATGCGCTTCTGGCGGCCAATGGCCAGAAGGTGACGGCGGCGGTCAGCCTTGAGGTCGATGACGAGGCCATGGTCGGCCGCGTTTCGGGCCGCTACGCCTGCGGGTCCTGCGGCGAGGGCTACCACGACCAATTCAAGCAGCCCGCCCATGCGGGGACCTGCGACAAATGCGGCGGCGCGGCGTTCAAACGCCGGGCCGACGACAATGCCGAGACGGTGCGCGAACGGCTTAAGGCCTATCACGCCCAGACGGCTCCGCTGATCGCCTATTACGAGGGCAAGGGTGTTCTGGCCCGCATCGACGCGATGGGACCCATCGCCGAGGTGCGGCAGGCGCTGTCGTCGATCGTCGGGCAAGTGGCGGCATGACGGCCCGTCCGCCGGTGAAGAGGGCACCGGGGGGCGGAAGGCAAGACCGGAGGGAGGCGGGTCGCCAGATGCGGCGATTTCCATCTCGCCCGGCCCCGGGCCGCAAGGCCGGGGGCAAGGGGCCCGGCCCGACCTGACCGGGCGGGCGCAGAGGCCGAATGCGAACGGGAACAGCCCTGACCGCGAGTCGGGGTATCAAGGAGGGAAACACATGGCTATGTCTGCCACGGACGTGCGCGACCGCTCGCGTCCCATGACCGGCGAAGAGAAGAAGGTTATCCTGGCCTCTTCCGCCGGCACGATCTTCGAATGGTACGACTTCTATCTCTACGGCTCGCTGGCCGCGATCATCGGGGCGCAGTTCTTCACGCCCTTCCCGGAAGCCACGCGCAACGTCTTTGCGCTTCTGGCCTTTGCGGCGGGTTTCATCGTGCGCCCCTTCGGCGCGCTGGTCTTCGGGATGCTGGGCGACATGATCGGCCGGAAATACACTTTCCTGATGACGATCCTGATCATGGGCTCGTCGACCTTCCTCGTCGGCCTTCTGCCCAGCTACTATTCCTGGGGCGTGGCTGCGCCCATCATCCTGATCGCGCTGCGCATGTTGCAGGGTCTTGCACTGGGCGGTGAATATGGCGGCGCGGCGGTCTATGTCGCCGAGCACGCCCCGCAGAACCAGCGTGGCTATTTCACCTCCTTCATCCAGACCACGGCGACGCTCGGGCTTCTGCTCTCGCTCATCGTGATCCTGATGGTGCAGGGCTATGTGAACGGCAATTACCCCGACCAGCCGGTCCTTGATGCCGCTGGCGCGGCGGTGATGAATGCCGATGGCACGCCGCAGATGATCAAGGCTTTCAACGCCTGGGGTTGGCGGATTCCGTTCCTTGGCTCGATCTTCCTGCTGCTGATCTCGCTCTATATCCGCCTCCAGATGAACGAATCCCCTGCCTTCAAGAAGATGAAGGAAGAAGGTTCGGCTTCGAAGGCGCCGCTGCGCGAGGCTTTCGGCAACTGGCGCAATGGCAAGATCGCCCTGATCGCGCTTTTGGGTCTGACCGCAGGCCAGGCCGTGGTCTGGTATTCGGGCCAGTTCTACGCGCTGTTCTTCGTCCAGAACGTGATCAAGGTCGACAGTTTCTCGGCCAACGTCTTCGTCGCCTGGTCGCTGATCCTGGGCACCTATGGCTTCATCTTCTTCGGTCGCCTCTCGGACCGCATCGGCCGCAAACCGATCATCCTGGGCGGCTGTCTGATCGCGGCGCTCACCTACTTCCCGGTCTTCCACTTCCTGACCCAGACCGCGAACCCGATGCTCTACAATGCGCATCAGACCCCGATCGTCGTGACCGCCGATCCGAATGACTGCTCGTTCCAGTTCAACCCGGTCGGGACGGCCAAGTTCACCAATTCCTGCGACATCGCCAAGGCGGCTCTGACCTCGCGCTCGGCCAATTCCGAAACCGTCGAGGCCCCGGCAGGGACCATCGCCACGGTGAAGGTGGGCGAGACGGTGATCAACGGCTATTCGGGCGCTGCCGAGAATGCGGCGGATGAGAAGAAGCGTTTCGATGGCGAGCTGAATGCGGCGCTGACCGCGGCCGGCTATCCGATCGTCGCGGCCGACAATACCACCGTGGCCAAGGCCAACCACTTCTTCGACATCTTCACCGGCCAGAAGATCATGATCATCCTGACCCTGACCTATCTGATCATCCTGGTGACGATGGTCTATGGTCCGATCGCGGCCATGCTGGTCGAACTCTACCCGACCCGCATCCGCTATTCCGGCCTGTCGCTGCCCTATCACATCGGCAACGGCTGGTTCGGTGGACTTCTGCCCGCGACCGCCTTCGCGATCTCGGCCCAGAGCGGCAACATCTATGCCGGCCTCTGGTATGCGATCGTCGTGGCAACGATGACCGTGGTGATCGGGACGCTCTTCGTGCCGAACGGGACCCACAAGAAGGACATCTTCGCCGATACCAAATAGGGGTGCCTTCCCCAAAGGGGCGCGCCGCCATGGTGGCGCGCCCTGTCCCCTTTTCCCGCCGGGGGCGCAGGGCCTGCGCCGCGCCCCTCGCCGGAGAAGGCTCAGCGCCCCCGGCGCATGATCAGACGGGCGACAAGAAGAATGGGCACGAGCCAGAGGATATTCGCCACGATCCCCGCCGCGATCGCCAGAGGCAGACCCTCGGCCGCGCCGAAGCCCATCGTTACCGGCAGGATCACCGCCACGAAAACCACCCCGGCGAGAAGCGGCAGGACCATGCCGGTCACGGCTTGGGTG
The DNA here is from genome assembly GCF_044142105.1 of Neotabrizicola paludis. NCBI lineage: Bacteria > Pseudomonadati > Pseudomonadota > Alphaproteobacteria > Rhodobacterales > Paracoccaceae > Neotabrizicola > Neotabrizicola paludis. The sequence continues at coordinate 143,385 of NZ_JBGTYM010000006.1, read as the reverse complement.
CGGATCTGGGTGATCACGAGCCCGACCAGCAGCACGATGCGGAACGGGTCAAGCAGCGCCTGCTGCAAAAGTGCGGTGAATGCGTCCATCTTGGGGTCCTCCTGCCGTCTTCATCGGGGGGCGGGCGGCAGATTGCAAGGGGCGGGCCATGGCTGAACGGCGTCGTCACCATGTGCTGGTGGTCGAGGACGAGGACAATATCGCGCTGGCGCTGGAATTCCTTATGGAGCGCGAAGGCTATGCCCATGACCGCGTTGCCGATGGCGCGGATGCCCTGCCCAGGATCAAGGCGATCCAGCCCGATCTGGTGCTTCTGGACGTGATGCTGCCCGGGGCTTCGGGCTATGAGATTTGTCAGGATGTGCGGCTGGACCCGGCCCTGAAGGACGTGAAGATCCTGATGATGACGGCAAGGGGATCCTCGATCGAGAAGCGCAAGGGGCTGGCGATCGGGGCGGACGGGTTCATCACCAAGCCTTTCGAGCTGAAAGCCCTGCGCGATGAGGTTCGCCGCCTCTTGGACGGGCAGATCTGAGGCGATTTCGCCGAAAGATCGGCCGGCGGGTCAGGCGGTGAACGGGTCCTCAGGATAGCCGACGCCGGTAAGATAAAGGCCTTGCGGCGGGGCGACCGGCCCGCAGGCCGCGCGGTCGCGCGCCTCGAGCGCCGCGGTCACATCCTGCGGTGCCCAGGCCCCCGCGCCGACGCGTTCCAGCGTGCCCACCATCGAGCGCACCTGATTGTGCAGGAAGCTGCGGGCGCGGAAGGTCAGGCGGTATTCGATGCCCCCCGGATAGGGGTGTTCGCTGACCCGCGCTTCGTCCAGCGTTTTCTCGGGGCTTTTCGCCTGGCAGAGCGTCGAGCGGAAAGTGGTGAAATCATGCTGCCCCTCCAGCCGCCGGGCGCCTTCGCGCAGGGCGTCCAGGTCGAGCGGTTTCAGGACATGCCAGGCCTGGCCGCGTTCCTGCGTCAAGGGCGCACGGCGGGCGACGATGCGGAACAGATAGCGCCGCTCCACCGCCGAGAAGCGGGCGTGGAATTCATCCGCGACGCGGGCGCAGGCGATCACGGCCACGGGGGCGGGTTTCAGATGCCAGTTCAGCGCCTCGGACAGCCGGAATGGGTCCCAATCCTTGTGCAGATCGGCATGGGCGACCTGGCCGGTCGCATGCACGCCGGTATCGGTGCGCCCCGCAGCGGCGATGCGATGCTCGCCGGGCTCCAGCCGCGCCAAGGCCTCTTCCACCGCTTGCTGCACCGAAGGCAAGCCGCCAGCTTGGCGCTGCCAGCCGCAGAACGGGCCTCCGTCATAGTCGATCTTCAGGGCGAAACGCGGCATGGCCGCGCCTTAGCCCGAAGCCCGAGCGCTGTCCATCTTTCCAAGCAGGCAGGGCCTGCCTATCTTGGGCGCAAGAGGCAAAGGACGAGCAGCGTGGCGCTTTTCGGCATGACGGACAGGATCGCGCGCTCGGTCGAGGGGGTGCAGGCCGCCACACGCGAGGCTTTGTTCGAGCCCTCTCTGCGGCTGGGCGTCACCGGCCTGTCGCGCGCCGGCAAGACCGTGTTCATTACCGGGCTGATCGCCAATCTCTTGAACCGGGGCCGGATGCCGCAATTCAGCGCCGCGCGCGACGGGCGGATCGAGGCCGCCTATCTGCAACCCCAGCCCGACGACACCCTGCCGCGTTTCGATTACGAGGGGCACCTGGCGGCGCTGACCGGTGACGATCCGCGCTGGCCGCAATCGACACGGGCGATTTCCGAATTGCGCCTGTCGCTGCGCTACCGCCCCGGCGGCTGGTTCGCCGGGCTGCGCGGGCCGCAGGTGCTGCATCTCGACATTGTCGATTATCCCGGCGAATGGCTTCTGGACCTCGCCTTGATGGACAAGTCCTATGCCGAATGGTCCGAAACCACTTTGGCCCGGATCGCGAAACGCCCCGAAGCGGCGGAATTCCTGGCCCTGGCGCGGGCCGAGGATGGCGCGCTGCGCCTGGACGAGGCGCGGGCCCAGCTGCTGGCCGGGGCCTTCACTGCCTATCTTCAGGCCGCCCGGGCCGTCGGCTGGTCGGATTGCACGCCCGGCCGCTTCCTGCTGCCCGGCGATCTGGCGGGCTCGCCCGTCTTGACCTTCGCGCCCCTGCCCAGACCGGCCCAATCGCCGCGCGGCAGCCTTTGGCGCGAGATGGACCGCCGCTATGAGGCTTACAAGTCCCGCGTCGTCACCCCCTTCTTCCGCGACCATTTCGCCCGGCTCGACCGGCAGGTGGTTCTGCTGGATGTGCTGGGCGCGATCCATCAGGGGCCGCGGGCGGTCGAGGATCTGCGCCGCACCATGGCCGAAGTTCTGGCCGCCTTCCGCATCGGCCGCACGGGCTGGCTGTCTGCGCTACTGGGCGCGCGGAAGGTGGAGAAGATCCTCTTCGCCGCCACCAAGGCCGATCATCTGCATCATGAACAGCACCCCGCGCTGACCGCGATCACCCAGGAGCTGCTGGCCGAGGCCAAGGCGCGCGCCGATTTCGCGGGGGCCGAGACGGCGGCCATGTCGCTGGCCGGGCTGCGCGCGACGGTGGAAGAACGGGTCGAGCGCGACGGGCAAAGCCTGCCGGCGGTGCGGGGGCGACTTCTCTCGACCGGCAAGACGGCGGTAATGTATCCCGGCGCCCTGCCGGGCGATCCGGCACGCATCCTCTCGCCCGCGCGCGAGGGGGCGGAGCGCTGGCTTGATGCCGAATTCGGGCTTATGGGCTTTGCGCCCGCGCGGATCACGCTGAAACCGGGCGAGGGGCCGCCGCATATCCGCCTGGACCGGGCGGTGGAATTCCTGATCGGAGACCAGCTGTGACCGATGACCCTAGGCCGCCGTCGCGGCCCTTCGTGATCCATGAGGGCGACGAGGCCGATCCGGGCCTTGCCCCGGATGTGCCCGAGGCGCTGCCGGAAGGGGCGGCGATGCAGGCGGCGGCTGCGGTGGTAACGGCGAAGGCGGGCGGGCTGTGGTCCTGGGCCGGGGCCGCCTTTGGTCTGTTGTTCAGCTTCGTCCTGTCGGTCGCGGCCTGGGATTTCGTGACCTCCCTTCTGGCGCGCAACGCCTTTCTTGGCTGGCTGGCAGGCGTGCTGATCGTGGTGGCCGTGGGCTTCGCCCTGCTGCTTGGCCTGCGCGAATACGCGGCCTATGCGCGCCTGCACCGGCTCGACTCCTTCCGCGATCATGCGCGAGAGGCGCGGGCCAAGGCCGATATTGCGCTTGCCCGCCGTGTCACCGGCAATCTGACCCGGCTCTATGCCACGAGGCCCGACACGGCCTGGGGCCGGGCGCGTCTGGCCGAGCGCGAAGCCGAGGTGATGGATGCCGATGCCCTACTGGCGCTGGCCGAGCATGAACTGCTCGCCCCGCTCGACGCCCGTGCCAAGGCCGAAGTGGAAGAGGCGGCGCGGCGCGTGGCGCTGGTGACGGCGCTGGTGCCCCTGGCCCTGGCCGATGTGGCGGCAGCGCTGTTTTCCAACCTGCGCATGATCAGGCGGCTGGCCGAGATCTATGGCGGGCGGTCGGGCACCTTCGGCAGTCTGGGCCTGCTGCGCCGGGTCTTCACCTCGCTGATTGCCACGGGGGCGGTGGCCCTGACAGATGATCTGATGGGATCGGTGGCGGGGGGGGGCGTCTTGTCGAAACTGTCGCGGCGCTTTGGCGAGGGCGTGGTCAATGGCGCGCTGACTGCCCGTGTCGGCGTGGCGGCGATCGAGCTGTGCCGACCTTTACCCTTCGTCGCGGTGGAGCGGCCGGGGGTCTCGGGGCTGGTCAGCCGGGCGCTGACGGGGCTGGTGCCGCGCGGCTAGGGCGCTGGGGGGCGAAAGCTCCGGTCAATTTCCTTCGAAGGAAATTGGCCACCCTCTTCGAAGAATATTGCGGACCTCGCGCCTCAGCGGAACTTGTCCATCAGCTTCTGCATCGCGCTGCGCGTGTCGGGCGCAGGCTCTGCCACGACGGGCTTTTCGGTCTTTGCCGCCGGGCTGGTCGAGGACCGGGGCGGCGCCACCCGCAGCGAGACCGCGTTCAGGAACCGCGTGCCATCGCCTTCGGCCAGCGCCACGGCGCCATCGGAAATCCCGCGCAGCAGATCGTCCAGCCAGTCCTGATCGGCCTTGGCGAAATCGTGCAGCACGTAAGCAGCCACGGCATCCTTGTGACCGGGATGGCCGATGCCAAGGCGGACGCGGCCATAGGCCTCGCCCAGATGGCCATGGATCGAGCGCAAGCCGTTATGCCCGGCATGGCCGCCGCCCTGTTTCACCCGGCATTTGCCGGGGGCGAGGTCCAGCTCGTCATGGAAGACGGTCACATCTGCGGCAGTGAGCTTCCAGAAGTCCACCGCCGAACGCACCGATTGGCCCGACAGGTTCATGAAGGTCTCGGGCTTCAGCAAGACGACCTTCTCCGCCCCCAGCCGCCCTTCGCTGACCTGCCCCTGATGCACCTTCTTCCAGGGGCCGAAGCCATGGTCGGCGGCGATGCGATCCAGTGCCATGAAGCCGATATTGTGCCGGTTACCGGCATATTTCGCGCCGGGATTGCCCAGACCGACCCAGAGTTTCACCGCTTGCGCCCTTTCGTCCGCTGGACGCCGCGGCGCGGCCTCCCTAGGCTTTTTCATATAGCGGCCCTGCCGCCGCGGCTCAACCAAAGGCCGCTCTCCACGCCCCGCTCCTGCCTGCGCGGCGTCACTCTGGATATGCCGGCGCTGCATGGCGGAGGGTCTGGGGGCTGATGCGGTTGTGGGGGCCGCAGGCGGCGGCACGCTTCTGCTGATCGGGATGGGCATCCACCCGGCGATCTACGGGCCGATGGGCACGGGTTAGCGCGCGGGCGCCACCGTGGTCTTCGAAAGCAGTCCCCGATGGGGCAAAGAAAAAGGGGGCCTTGCGGCCCCCTTGGTTCCGGTCCTGAGCCTTGCGGATCAGGCGGCGGCTTCCTCGGCATTGTCGCTGGCCGCCAGGCCCGAAGGCGCGGCAATGTTGGCAACGGCGAAGTTGCGCGCCACGGTCGGCTTGGCGCCCTTGGGCAGTTCGATGTCGTTGATGTGGATCACATCACCGATCTGCTTGCCGGTCAGGTCCACGGTGATGTGGTCCGGGATGTCGCCGGCGACGACTTCCAGTTCCACTTCGTGACGCACGATGGTCAGCGTGCCGCCGCGCTTGAGGCCCGGCGCCGCGTCGTGGTTCACGAAATCGACATGGATGAACAGGTTGATGCGCGATTCATCATGGATGCGCATGAAGTCGACATGGGTCGGCAGGTCCTTGACCACGTCGCGCTGCACGCTGCGGCAGATGACATGCTGATCCTTCTGCCCTTCAACCTTGAGGTTGAACAGCGTTTGCAGGAAACGGCCCTGCTTCAGACGCTTGAGCAGATAGTTGTAATTCAGGCTGATCGCGATCGGCTCTTTGCCGTCGCCATAGATGATGCCGGGTACGTTGCCTTCACGACGGGCTTGACGGGCGGCCCCCTTGCCTGTCCCCGTCCGTACCACGGCCTGAAGATCGGGGATCTCGCGAGCCATAGGTTCTCTCCATAGGTTAAGCTGCCATCCTCCAAGGGTGCATGGCAGACCGCGGGCCTATAGCGGGGAATCGCGGAAAGGGAAAGCGGAAACTGGCCGGGTGGAGCGATTGGACCAGATGCGCCCGCTTGCCCTGGCCGGAGCCTCCGGCGAGGGCATTTACCGCCCAGAGGAAGGGGGGGCAAGGGCCGGCGGACCCGATCCCGCGCCGCGCCGCCGGACGTCGCACATCGTCTGCCAAGCGCATATCCGGCACCGGAAGGGCGGGCTTTCGGGGCGTCGCCAGCCGTCAAATGTGCCGCGAAGCCCTTGAGATGAGACGCATTTGCAGGTGGCGTCGAATTTTGCGCCAAAGCGGGAATTTGCGCCTTTCAGCAGATTGAAACCTGCCGCGCGGCCGCCTAATCGGAAAACATGTCCGCGCAACCCGACCTTCGCCTTTCACTTTCCGCCGGTGCCGCCTCGGTCGCCGTGGCGGGCACGCTTGTCGCACTGAAGCTTTGGGCGCTGTGGCATACCGGCGCGCTTTCCATCGCGGCCTCGCTGGCTGACAGTGCCATGGATCTGATGATGTCGCTGGCGGCGGCAGTGGCGATCCTCTACGCGGCGCGGCCAGCCGATGACGACCATGCCTTCGGCCATAACTCGGCCGAAGACCTTGCCGCGCTGGCGCAGGCGCTGTTCATCCTGGGTTCTGCGGCGGCGATTTCCTGGGGGGCGGTCGGACGGCTGATGTCTCCGGTCGCGCCGGTGATCGAAGGCGAAGCGGCAGGGATGGTTGTCATCCTGATCTCGATGGCGCTGACGCTGGTGCTGGTCTGGTGGCAGGGCCGCGTGGCCGCGCGCACCGGCAACAAGGTCGTGGCGGCGGACCGGTTGCATTATCTGGGCGATCTTATCCCCTCGCTGGGGGCCCTTGTGGCGCTCTGGGCCTCGTCGCGCTTCGGCATCACCAGGATCGATGCGATCGTCGCCCTCGGGGCGTCGGGGATCATGGCTTTCGGCGCCCTGCAGATCGGGCGCGGCGCCTGGCACGCGCTGATGGACCGCCAGGCTGATCCGGCCACCATCGCCCGCATTGGCGAGATTGCGGCAGCCTGGCCCGGGGTGCACGGATACCATGACCTCAAGACCCGGACCTCGGGGAGCCGACTTTTCGTCTATCTGCATATTGAACTGGACGGAACGCAGACGCTGCGGCAGGCACATGACATCGGCGCCGCCCTGCGCCGCGCGCTTCTGGCCGAGTTTCCGGGGGCCGATGTGATCATCCACAAGGATGTCGCCGCGGTGCCCGGCGGTCACCCGGGCACCTGAAGCGCCGCAAACGGGCTTGCCTCCGGCGAGGCATTCGCTAATTATGCATCTGTATAACAGACATCGGCCCGCCAGATGCAAACCGAACGACGCCCCTATATTCGCGACAGCGAGGAGAACCGCCGTGAGGCGCTGATCGCGGCCACCCAGGCGCTTGTCGCCGAGGGCGGGCCACAGGCTGCGACCGTGCGCGCCATCGCCGCCCGGGCTGGGGTGACGCCGGGACTGATCCGCCACTATTTCGGCTCGAAGGATGAACTGACCCGCGCTGCCTATACCGCGCTTGTGGATGGCATGACCGACAAGGGCGCCGATGCCCTGGCGGGGGTTTCGGCCGATCCGGGCGAACGTCTGGCGGCCTTTGTCGCGGCCTCGCTGCGCCCGCCCGTGGTCGATGCCCGAGCCGTCGGCCTTTGGGCCGGCTATCTGCACCGGGTCCAGGCCGATGAAGGGCTGCTTGCCCAGCACGAACGCAGCTACCTGCGCTATCGCGACCAGTTGCAGGACCTGATCGCCGCGCTGGACCGGGGCGACAAGGGGCAGGACCGTCTGCGGCGCGAGGCCATCGCCTGCAATGCGGTGATCGACGGGCTGTGGCTGGAAGGCTCTATCCTGCCGCATGGCTTTGCCGGGGGCGAGCTGGTGCGCATCGGGCTGGCCTCGGTCGGCGCCATTCTGGGCCTCGATCTGACCCTCTATGCCACATTCATTCCCGAACTCACCGACCAGGACCGAAAGACCGCGCCATGAGATATGCTTCCGTGACCGACCGCCTTGCCCATCTCGGCTCGGCCAAATGGGAATTGCATGTCCGCGCCCGCGCCATGGCCGCCGCCGGGCGCGAGATCATCGAACTGACGATCGGTGAACCGGATGTGCCAACCCCGCAGGCCTTGATCGAGGCGGCGTCGGCGGCAATGAGGGCGGGGCGCACCGGCTATTCCAACGGGCGGGGCGAGCCGAAGACGGTGGCCGCGCTGGCGCAGCGCTATTCGGCGCGGAGGGGCAGGCCGGTGGGCGCGGATCAGGTGATCTGCCTGCCCGGCACCCAGACCGCGCTTTACGGCATCTTCCGCACCTTGGTTCAGGCCGGAGATGAGGTGATCGTCGGCGATCCGATGTACGCGACCTATGAGGGGCTGATCGCCCAGACCGGCGCCACGATGGTGCCGGTGCGGCTGCGCCCCGAAGATGGCTTCCGCCTGCGGGCCGAGGATGTCGCCGCCGCCGTCACGCCGCGCACGCGGGTTCTGTTCCTCAATACGCCGCACAATCCTTCGGGGGCGGTTTTGCGCCCCTCGGACATCGCGGCGCTGGGCGAGGTTGCCCGCGCCCATGATCTGTGGATCGTCTCGGACGAGGTCTATGAGGAACTGGTCTTTCCCGGCGTGACCTTCGCCTCGCCGATGGATCAGCCCGATCTGGCCGATCGCACGGTCATTGCCTGCTCGATTTCCAAATCCCATGCGGCACCCGGCTTTCGTTCGGGCTGGGTGATCGGCCCTACCGAATTCGCCCGCCGCCTGCTGCCGCTTTCAGAAACCATGCTTTTTGGCAGCCAGCCCTTCCTTGCGGATATGATGGCCCTTGCAGTTTCCGAACCTTCGCCGGTGGCGGGGGGGATGGCCGCGCGTTTTGCCAACCGCGCCGCCATGATCGCGCGCGGGTTGGAAGGCGTGGCGGGGCTGCGGGTCCACAGCCCCGAGGCGGGCATGTTCACCATGGTCGATATCCGCGCCACCGGCCTTTCGGGCGAACAATTCGCCCTGGATCTGCTCGATGCGCAGGGCGTGGCGGTCATGCCGGGGGAAAGCTTCGGTGCGGGAATGGCGGGCTGGCTGCGCCTGTCGCTGACGCAGGATGATGCCCGCACCACCGAGGCGATCCGACGCATCGCGCTTCATGCCCAGGGTTTGATGGGGAACGCGGCATGACGACGGTTGGGGAGAGGCTGGTCGAGGGCCTTGCCGCGCGCGGGGTCGAGGTGGTGTTCGGCATTCCGGGCGTCCATACGATCGAGCTGTATCGCGGGCTGGAAAGCGGCGTCATCCGCCATGTGACGCCGCGCCATGAACAGGGCGCGGGCTTCATGGCCGATGGCTATGCCCGCGTCACCGGCAAGCCCGGCGTCGCCTTCGTGATCAGCGGGCCGGGCCTGACCAATACGCTGACCGCCATGGGGCAGGCGCGCGAGGATTCGATCCCGATCCTGGTGATCTCGGGCGTCAACCGCCGCGCCGCGCTGGGCAAGGGGCTGGGGCTTCTGCATGAGCTGCCCGATCAGGCGGCGATGATCCGCCCGCTCTGCCACACGGAAACGCTGACCGATCCGGCCGAGCTTGGCCCGGCGCTGGACCGCGCCTTCGCTGCCATGCTGGGCGCGCGTCCCGGCCCGGCCCATATCGAGATCCCGACCGATGTGATGCCGCTGGCCTGCCCGCCGCTGGCGCCGCCCGCCGGGTTGCCTGCCGCGCCGCAGGCCAGCGCGGCGGAGCTGGATCGCGCCGTGGCGCTGTTGGACAAGGCCAAACGCCCGGTGATCCTGGCCGGGGGCGGCGCACGCTTTGCCGAAGCGTCCCTGCGCCGGCTGGCCGAGGTGCTGGATGCGCCGGTGATCCTGACGACCAATGGCCGTGGCCTGCTGCACAGCCATCCGCTTTGCGTGCCGGCCTCGCCCAGCCTCGATGCCCCGCGCGACCTTCTGGCCGCGGCCGACCAGATCCTGGCCCTGGGCACCGAACTGGGCATGACCGACTACGACATGTATGTGAATGGCCGCCTGCCGGATCTTTCAGGCATGATCCGTGTCGATCTCTGCGCCGAGCAGCTTGCGCGGCACAACGCCGTGCTGCCGATCCGGGCCGAGGCCGGGGCTTTCGCGGCAGCACTGGCCGCGCGTCTTTCGGCACGCCAGGGCGATGGCGCGGCCCGGGCCGAAGCCGCGCGCAAGGCGGCACGGGCGGAACTGGCATCCCTTCATCCCTCGATGCCCGGAATGCTCGCGATGGTCGAGGCGGCGCGCGCCGCCATGCCCGCCGCCCGCATCGTGGGCGACAGCACCCAGCCGGTCTATGCCGCGAACCTGTTCTACGACGCGCCGTTTCCGCGCGCCTGGTTCAACGCCGCCACCGGCTTTGGTGCGCTTGGCTTTGGCCCCGGCGCGGCCATCGGCGCGGCGGTGGCCGATCCGCAAGTGCCGGTGATCTGCCTGATCGGCGATGGCGGCCTGGGCTTCTCGCCCGCCGAATTGCGCTGCGCGCTGGACGAGGGGCTGGATGTCACCTTCCTGGTCTGGAACAACGCCGCCTTCCGCGAGATCGCCGAGGCGATGACCGGCTCGCAGATCAAGGTGATCGGCTGTTCGCCCTCGCCGCTGGATATGGGGCATTTCGCTGCCGCCTGCGGCCTGCCGTTCCAGCGCATCACGGTCGATCCCGCCGAGTTGGCCAAGGCACTGTCTGCCCCGCGCAATGGCCCAAGGCTGATCGAGGTGCAGGCGCCCTGAGCCTGCGGCAAGTCGTCAGGCCTTGGCATTCCGCATGGGTCGCGCGACCCGCGCCATCAGCGGCGCCAGAAGCAGGATGGTCAGCAGGACCAAAGCAGTGAAAACGAAGGCGGCGCGCAGCCCAAAGGCGCCGGCAATGAAGCCCAGGGTCGGCGGGCCGAAGAAATAGCCGCAATAGCCAAACATCGTGGCCCGCGCCACGGCCCGCGCCCGGGCCTCGGGCGGGCCAAGGCGTCCCACCAGCGAAAACGCGGTGGGCGAGATCAGCGCCGCGCCGATGCCCATGACGATGAAGCCGCCATGGGCCATCGCGGGCGTCACCGCCTGCGAGGCCACCAGCGCCCCAAGCGCCGCCACCACCGCGCCGCCCTTCAACAGCGTGAACGGATCCATCCGGCTGACCAGCCCCTGACCGCCCAGCCGCGCGAAGCCCATGGTCAGCGCCAGGATCGCGGGGCCCATCGCCCCTTCCGAGGGGCTGCCGCCCAGCGTCTTCTCGATATGCAGCGCCGACCAGCTTTCGGCGGCATTCTCGGTCAGGAAGGCGATCAGCACGATCGCGCCGCCCAGAAGCGGCAGCAGGCCAAGGCCAGCCCCGCCGCCGCCTGCGGGCCGGGTCAAGCCATGGATGCGCCCGTCACGCTCCAGGGTGAAAAGGGCGCAAAACAGCGCAACCGCCGCCATCGCCATCATCACACCGGGCGGCGTCCAGCCCGTCGCGCGCAGGGCCCCTGTCGCCAGCGCGCCCCCGGCATAGCCGAAGGAATAGGCGGCATGGGCCAGATTCATCAGATGCAGGCCCCGCTCGTTCTCGATCTGGGCGGTGCGGGCATTCATCAAGACATCGGTCAGCCCGGTGCCTGCCCCAAGCGCCATCATGGCGACCGGGAACAGCGCCGCCTGCGCCACCTGACCCGGCAAGACGAAAGCCAGGACCATGAGCAAGGCTGAAACCGGCAGTGCAACGCGGCCAAGCGCGGTGCCGATCCGTGGCGCCAGCAGCATCGCGGTCACTGCGGCGATGGGCGTGAAGAACAGAAGAAAGCCCAGCCGCGCCTCGTCGACGCCCAGCATGGCCTTGATGTCCGGCAATTCGGCCGCGAAAGAGCCCCAGACGACGCCCATGGCGGCAAAGGCCGCCACCGCGGGCCGCGCCGCGCGCAGGGTCGGAAGGAAAGGCATGGACGGCTCCTGTTCTGGCGCCCGTTCTAGCGGTGGCGCGGGCAGGGCGCGCGGTCGGAAACGACAGCCGCAGGGCCGGAAACGGCGCATTTTTGGCAGGTGAAACAAGGGCTAGCCCCTCTGCCCGCAGCTGCGCCGGGAGGCTGTCAGGCCAGGATAAAGGCGGGGCCGGGAACGCCTATTCGATGACCTCGTCGGCCCCCACACCCCAAAGGGCGGATTTCTCGATCCAGCCCTTCTCGCCGCCCGATGTGATGCGGCACCAGCCCGGATTGCATTCCTGGACCTTGCCGATCACGCCATATTCCGCTTGGGCCACCACTTCGGAATTGCGGTCGGGGCTGGTATGGAATTCGGCCATATCGGTGATCACCAGCACGGTGCGAACACCTGACAAAAGCGCGTAATGCACCCAGCCGCCCGCACCATCCTGATCCTCGACCCGGCGCCAATGCTCGTACTCGGCGGTGATCATCAGCGGCATTCCGGGGCGGGTGAAGACCCAGTCGATGCGATGGGTCAGGCCGGGACCGCGCCGCGCATTGCCCTCATCGCCCTTGAGGCTGACGAAACGGGGCAGCGGCAGGCTGGTGACACAGCCGAAGCCGGGGCGGCAGACGGGTTCCTTCTTCACTTCGGGCTTGGCTTCGGGCGTGGGCGGAATCGCCGCGATGGCCTCGGCCGAAGAGGCGGCGGCGGGCGTGGTCTCGCCCTCAAGTTCCTGCGCCACCAGCGGAGCAATGACCTCGGTCGCCGCCAATACCAGCATCAGGGCGCCAAGCCCTGCGATCACCCGCAATCGCATCTTTGCCCGCCTCGCGGCCCGCTGTCGCGGGGCCGTCCTTTGCCTCGAATGCCGTCGGGGCTTGTGATCCGCCCCGCTTTTTTCCACCATGCCGCAGGACTGCGCGCAATGAAAGCCCATAGGAAGACACCATGCCATCCCAGCGCCTGACTGTTGTCGTGACGCGACGCTTGCCCGAGGTGGTCGAGACGCGGATGAAGGAATTGTTCGATGTCGAGCTGCGCGAGCCCGACCGACCGATGAGCCGCGAGGAACTGGTCGCCGCCGTGGCACGGGCCGATGTGCTGGTCCCGACGATCACCGACCAGATTGATGCGGGCGTGATCGCCCAGGCGGGTCAGAAGCTGCGGCTGATCGCGAATTACGGCGCCGGTGTCGATCACATTGACGTGGCGACGGCACGGCAGCGCGGCATCCTGGTGACGAACACGCCCGGCGTGGTGACCGAGGACACGGCCGACATGGTCATGGCGCTGATCATGGCGGTGACGCGCCGCATCCCCGAAGGTCTGGCGCAGATGCAGGCCGGGAAATGGGATGGCTGGTCGCCCATGGCGCTTTTGGGCACGCGCCTTGCCGGCAAGCGGCTGGGCATCCTTGGCATGGGCCGGATCGGCCAGGCCGTCGCCCGCCGCGCCCGCGCCTTTGGCTGCCAGGTCCATTACCACAACCGCCATCGTGTCCGCCCCGAGATCGAGGCCGAGCTTGAGGCGACCTGGTGGGAAAGCCTGGACCAGATGATGGCGCGGATGGATGTCGTCTCGATCAATTGCCCCCATACGCCCTCGACCTTCCATCTGGTCAATGCCCGCAGGCTCAAGCTGATGAAACCCACGGCGGTGATCGTGAACGCCTCGCGCGGCGAGGTGATCGACGAGAACGCGCTGACGCGGGCCCTGCGGTCAGGCGAACTCGCCGGGGCGGGGCTCGATGTCTATGAGCGGGGCGCCGAAGTGAACCCACGCCTGCGCGAGGTCCCGAATGTCGTGCTGCTGCCGCATATGGGATCGGCCACGATCGAGGGCCGGATCGAGATGGGCGAGAAGGTCATCATCAATATCAAGACCTTCGCCGATGGCCACCGCCCGCCGGATCAGGTGGTGCCGGGGATGCTTTAAGAACGGCGTCTCAGCCCAGGGTCAGGTCCGCGACAAGCGGCAGATGGTCTGAGGCCTGCGCCGTCAGCGCGTTGCGCAGCGCGCTGGCCGAGGCATCTGCGAATTCCTTCGTCACGGCGATGCGGTCCAGCGCGAAGACCGGATGGCGGGAATGCCAGGTCGGCCCGCCCGACAGGATGCGGAAGCGGCGCGACAGCCGCCCCAGCCCGACCGTCAGCGAGCGTTCGTTGAAATCACCAGCGATCAGCGTCGGCAACTCCGGCCCGGCCTCAAGGATCGCCAGGATCGCGGACAGCTGCGTCCGGCGCGAGGCCCGCAACAAGCCGAGATGCACGCCCAGCACACGCAGCCGCGCCTCCCCCCTGACCAGCACCGCCTCGACGCAGCCGCGCGGCTCGACCCCGGGCAGATCATGATGGTTCAGGCTATCGATGGTCAATCGCGGACCGAAGAGAAGCGCATTGCCATGCCAGCCCAAAGACTCGCGGCCATGCGGAAAGACGGCGGGCTTCAGTCCCGTCGCCGCCTCGATCCGGGCGGGCGCCAGCACGGGCGGGCGCGGCGGCAGGCGGAAATCGGCCTCTTGAATCAGGACGAGGTCGGCCTTCATCCCGGCGATGATCTGCATCACCCGCTCGGGGTCCCGCTTGCGGTCGGTCCCCATGGCCTTGCGGATGTTCCAGGTCACCACGCGCAGGGTGCCGGTTTCGTGGGTCTCGTCTTTCGTCTTGGTCACAGCATCGGCGCTCCCAGCCGGAACAGGCGTTCAAGGATGCGCCGGTGCAGGCGCGAGGGCGGCAGCGGTTCGGCCGCCCCCTCGCTGGCTGCAAGGAACCAGGCCTCAAGCGCCGTCGAGGTGGCGGAATCATAAACCGCCACCATGCATTCAAAGTTAAGTCGCATCGAGCGGATATCGAAATTCGCCGAGCCGGTGAGGCTCCAGCCGTCGATCAGCACCAGTTTCGCATGCATCATGCCGCGGTCGTGGCGCAGGATGCGCGCGCCCGCCCGCTCGACCTCGCGCAGAAAGGTGCCGCGGGCGAAATCGGCGGTCCATTGGTCCGACCGGCCCGGCACGAAGATGCGGACATCGCGGCCCGACCGCGCAGCATTGGCAAGCGCCAGGGCCAGCGGTTCGGTCGGAATGAAATAGGGCGTCGCGATCCAGACCCTGTCTCGGGCGCGGTGAATGGCCGCGACAAGGCCATCGTGCAGCCCGTCCTTCGGCTCATCCGGGCCGGCGCTGACGAGCTGCAAGGCGGGGCCGTCCCCAGAACCGGTGGCGGGCGGCGGCGGCGCCGCTTCCGCCACCTTGCCCTGTTCGGCTTCCGCCACCGTCACCGCCAGGGCGGCTGCCGCACGCAGGTCCTTGCCGCCGGCCACCAGCCAGTCCGAGGCGAAGACCTCGCCAAAGGCGGCGGCGATCGGTCCCGTGGCGGTGAAGGACAGGTCCACCCGCCCGCCCGGTGGCTGCAAGAGGTAGGAATTGCCAATATTGCGTCCGCCCGTCCACAGCGTTGCGGACCGGCCCGGCGCGCAGAAAGCGTCGGTCAACACCAGCTTGCGATGGTTGCGCAGGTTCAGGTTGCCCGCATTGCGCAGATGCAGGAAGGGCGAAACATAGCGCACCTCGCCCCCCGCAGCGACCAGCGCCGCCAATTCCTTGCGCGGGCGTTTCAGCGTGCCCAGCCGGTCCAGACCCAGACGCACCGTCACCCCGGCTTGCGCCCGCGCCGTCAGCCGCTCGACAAAGGCGCGCCCCGCCGCATCGTTGCGCAGAATATAGAACAGAGCGTCGATGTCGTGCGTCGCGCCGTCGATCATCCGGTTCAGTTCGGCCAGGGCATGGGCATCATCGCGATGGATCTCCAGCGCATTGCCGGTCGTCACCGGGGCAGCGCCGGTTGACCGGAACAGCCGCGCCGCATCCGCCGCGCCGTCGGGCAGGCGGGCCGCCAGATCGGCGGAAAGTTCCCGTGGCCCATCGGTGAAGCGCCGAGGAGAGACCCCCCGGCGCTGCTTGCGAAAGCCAAGCGCCAGAAAGATCGGCACGCCGATATAGGGCAGCAGGATGATGAACAGGATCCAGGCGACCGCAGATTGCGGCGTGCTTCGCACCTGAAGCACAAGAAGGATCGACAGGGCGATCAGCAATACACCCGCCACGACCAGAAGATGGTCGAAAAGAGGGTTCTTCAGAAGGGTCTGAACGAGGTCGGGCACCATCAGCAACCATGGCAAAACGAGCAGGGACGCAGGCTTTCCGCGTCTGCAAAGCCCCAACGCCGCAAACCGGGTTGTGGCTCCGGCCCCTGCGCGCTGCAAGGTCAATTTTAACCCACGCTCTTGTGATCCAGAGGGACAGACCCTAGTTAGCCCAGAAATCGCGTCCTTGGCGGGGCGCATGCCAACATGGGGACAGAATGGAAATCTTCACCTACGCGGGCTTCATGGCCCTTCTTCAGGTCATCGGCATTGACCTTGTGTTAGCGGGCGACAATGCCGTCGTGATCGGTCTGGCGGCGGCCGGGCTGCCCAAGGAACTGCGGGGCAAGGCGATCCTCGTCGGCATCATCGCGGCAACGATCATGCGGATCGGTTTCGCGCTTCTTACCACCCAGCTTCTTGCCATTATCGGCCTGCTTCTGGCCGGCGGCATCCTGCTGCTCTGGGTCTGCTGGAAAATGTGGCGCGAGCTGCGCGAGGGCGGGCATGAGGCGGAACATGCTGCGGCCGAGGCCGTCACCGGCGAAGACCTGAACAAGGATGGTCAGATCGCCCCCGTCGGCAAGCAGAAGACCTTCGCCCAGGCGGCAACCCAGATCGTTGTCGCCGACGTGTCCATGTCGCTCGACAACGTGCTGGCCGTGGCCGGTGCCGCCCATGGCCACCCGACCGTGCTGATCATCGGGCTTGTGCTTTCGGTGGCGCTGATGGGCTTTGCCGCGACCTTCGTGGCCAAGCTGCTGAACAAGCACCGCTGGATCGCCTATGTCGGCCTTGCGCTTATCCTCTATGTCTCGCTGAAGATGATCTACGACGGCGGCAAGGAAATCATCTATGGCCGGCCGACGCCGCCCGCGGCGGAATCCTCGGAACCCGCGCCCGCGACCGAACTGCCGGGCGGGGCCACCACCGCGCCCGAGCCGACCGGCGCCTCGACCACACCCGCGCCGACCCCGGCACCCTGACCGCGCCGCGCAAGATTGGAACGCCCGTCCCTGCAAAGGGGCGGGCGTTTTCCATTCCGCCGCGGTGCCTCGCAGGCGCGGGCCTCTCGCGGCTCAGAACCGGGCGGGGCTGATGGCGGGCAGGGCGCGTGTGGCGGGTCGCCCGGCCACAAGATCTGCGATGATCCCGGCGGTGACCGGGGCCAGCGTCACACCCAGATGGCCATGGCCATAGGCATGCAGGATCTCGGGTCCCGCGTGGGACGGCCCGATCACCGGCAGGCTGTCGGGCATCGAGGGGCGGAAGCCCATCCATGTCCGGTCCGGCGTTCCGGGCAGGTCCGGAAAGACGCTGCGTGCGCCTTCGACCAGCTTGGCGATGCGATGGGGCGACGGCGGCGCGGTCAGCCCGCCCAGTTCCACCGTGCCGACCGCCCGCAAACGTCCCGCCATGGGGCACAGGTAGAACCCACGCGCCATCACGCAGGAGGGGCGGGTCAGCCGCGCCTTGGGCATGTCCCATTCGACGTGATAGCCGCGTTCGGTGTCCAATGGCACCCGGTCACCGGCCATGGCGGCCAGCGGGCGGGAATGTGCGCCTGCGGCCAGCACCGCATGGCGCGCGGTCACGGCAAAGCCCGGCCCCTCAAGTCGCACGCCCTTGCCTTCGCGCGCAAGAAGCGTGGCGGGGGCCATCAGATGTTCGGCGCCTTCGGTGACGCGGGCGGCCAGCGCCTGCATCATCTTGCCCGGGTCGTTCAGGAAGATCGCATCGGGAAAGAAAGCCGCCCCCGCCATCGGGGGCAGGCCCGGTTCCAGCGCCGCCAGTTCGGCACCCGCGATCACCCTGACCGAGACGCCAAGATCGCGCCGCCGGGCCATTTCGGCCTCGGCTGCCGCGGCTTCGGCGGCGCTGCCGTAGAGATACAGGCAGCCGCGCGGTTGCAGGATGTCGGCGGCACCAATCCGCGCCGCAAGCTCCTGCCACAGCGGACCTGCGCCCTTCAGCAGCGCCGCGATCGCCTGGGCGTTGCGCGCGGCGGGGCCGGGCAGAGACTGGCGAGCAAACCGCAACAGCCAGGGCAGAAGCGCCGGAAACCCGCCGGGGCGGATCGCCAGCGGCGAGGATTTGTTGAACAGAAGCGAGGGCAGGTTCTTCAGCACATCCGGCGTGCCGACCGGGGCCACGGCATAATCGGCGATGGTGCCGGCATTGCCATAGCTCGCCCCCATGCCGGGCGCACCGGGGTCGATCAGCAGGACATCGCGCCCTTCAGCCAGCAGGCGTTCGGCCACGGCAAGGCCGATCACCCCTGCGCCGATCACCGCGATTTCAGTTTCAAGCCGCCGCACCATCGCCTGCTCCTTGTTCGCCTTCGGCGTCTCGTCGCGGGCGGCGAGGACAAACCGAAGGCGCTGATCAAGGCTGCCTGTTACAGGCAGGCCTCGTAAAGGGCGCGGGTGTTCGCCGCCGTCATCTCGATGGGGTTGCCGCCGCAGGACGGGTCTTCCAGCGCCATTTCGGTCAGCATGGCCAGATCGGGGTCCTTCACCCCCAGAGCGGTCAGCGTCGGCGGAATGGCCAGCGTCTCGCGCAGGCGCATCACCGCCGCGCGGAAGCCGTCAAAGCCGCCTTCAATGCCCAGATAGGCCGCCGCTGCCCTGATCCGGTCCTCGATGGCCGGGCGGTTGAAATCCAGCACCATCGGCATCACGACGGCATTCGTCGTGCCGTGATGGGTGCCATAGACCGCGCCGATCGGATGCGACAGCGAATGGATCGCGCCCAAACCCTTCTGGAAGGCCACCGCGCCCATGGCGGCGGCGGACATCATATGGCCGCGGGCCATCAGGTCGTTGGGACTGGCATAGACTTTGGGCAGGTTCTCGAACACCAGCCGCATCCCTTCCAGTGCGATGCCCTGGCTCATCGGGTGGTAGAACGGGCTGCAATAGGCCTCAAGGCAATGGGCCAGCGCATCCATGCCGGTGCCGGCAGTGATGAACTTGGGCATGCCCACGGTCAGGGCCGGGTCGCAGATCGTGACCTTGGGCATCAGCGCCGGATGGAAGATGATCTTCTTCTTATGGGTGGCGCTGTTGGTCAGCACGCCCGCCCGGCCGACTTCCGATCCAGTTCCAGCCGTGGTCGGCACGGCGATGATCGGCGCGATCTTCGAGGCATCGGCACGGGTCCACCAGTCATCGACATCTTCCAGATCCCAGACCGAGAGGCTGGCCTTCTGCCCCGCCATCAGCGCGATCATCTTGCCCAGATCCAGCGCCGAGCCGCCACCGAAGCAGATCACCCCGTCATGGCCGCCCTTGACATAGACGTCGATGCCGTCAGCCATGTTCTTCTCGTTCGGGTTCGGGTCGACGTCGGAAAACATCGCCCGGCCCAGACCGGCCTTGTCCATCACATCCAGCGCCGCCGAGGTGATCGGCAGATAGGCCAGCGCCTTGTCAGTCACCAGCAGGGGCTTCTTCAGCCCGGCCGAGGCCGCGTGTTCGGCCAGTTCGGCAATGCGTCCCACGCCGAATTTGATGGCAGTGGGGTAGGACCAGTTCCGGTTCGGAACGCCGTGAGACATGTCACACCTTCTTCAAGTGATAGGATTTCGGACGGGTCACCGAATGGAAACCCAGATAAGAGAGCGAACCGCCGCGGCCGGTATCCTTGCAGCCGGTCCAGCACAGGGCGGGGTCGAGGTAATCGGCGCGGTTCATGAAGACTGTACCGGTCTCGATCTGCGCGCCGATTGCCGCCGCGGTTTCGTAATCGTCGGTCCAGACCGAGGCGGTCAGCCCGTAGGGCGAGTCGTTCATAAGCGCCAGCGCCTCGGCATCGTCCTTGACCTTCATGATGCCCACGACCGGGCCGAAGGACTCTTCGGTCATCACCCGCATCGTGTGGTCGACATTCACCAGCACCTGCGGCGCAAGGTAGGCGCCGCCATCATCTGCCGCGAATGCCTTGGCGTCGATCAGCGGCTTCGCGCCCGCCGCGATGGCCTCGGCCACCTGCTCGCGCACGACCTTGGCGAAACGCACATTGGCCATCGGCCCCAGCGTGGTTTCCGGGTCCAGAGGGCTGCCCAGCTTCAACCCGTTCACCCAGGCCACGGCTTTCTCGACGAAAGCGTCGTACAGGCTTTCATGGACATAGATCCGCTCGATCCCGCAGCAGCATTGCCCCGAGTTGAACATCGCCCCGTCCATCAGCGTATCGACCGCCGCGTCCAGATTGGCGTCAGCCCGGACATAGCCCGGATCCTTGCCGCCCAGTTCCAGACCCAGCGGGGTAAAGGTGCCCGCGGCCGCCCGTTCGATCGCCTGGCCGCCCGCGACCGAGCCGGTGAAGTTCACGAAGTCGAAAGCGCGGGCCTTGATCAGTGCCTCGGTCGTGGCGTGGTCCAGGACGACATTCTGGAACACATCTTCTGGCACACCTGCCGCATGGAAGGCCTGGGCCAGCCGCTCGCCCGCCAGCAGGGTCTGGCTGGCGTGTTTCAGGATCACGGTGTTGCCGGCGATCAGCGACGGGACGATGGTGTTGATCGCGGTCAGGAACGGGTAGTTCCAGGGCGCGATGACGAAGACCACGCCCAGGGCCTCGCGCGCAATATAGCGGCGGAAGGCGTTGGAATCCTCGATCATATGCGGCGCCAGCGTCTCGGCGGCGATGCCGGCCATATAGTCGGTGCGGGCATTCACGCCGCCCATCTCGCCCTGGCCAAAGCGGATCGGCCGGCCCATCTGCCGCGCCAGTTCCTCGGCGATGTCCTCTTTCATCGCGGTCAGGGCGGCGACGCCGGCCTTGACCAGGGCAATCCGCTCGTCCAAGGGCCGCGCCGCCCAGGGTTTCTGCGCCGCCCGTGCGCGGGCAACGGCGGCCTCGGCCGCCTCGGGCGACAGGGGCTGCCTTTCGACATAGGCCCGGCCATCGACCGGGGAAATCAACTGGATGGGTTTCATCGTCTCACCTTTGCGGGGGCCGTCCCCCTTGTGTCTTGGGGCGGGGTTTCCCCGCCCTGTCGTGCAATTCCCTGCGGTGGCGGGCGCTCTTACACCCGCTCCAAGAGCCTTTGCAGTTCGAAATCCGTCACCACGCGGTCGGTCTCGAGGATCTCCCATTCCGCCGCATGGTGGTAATGCTCGACCACATCGTCGCCGAAGGCCTGGCGCAGCATCGTGCTGCCCAGAAGCGCGGCCGAGGCGTCGCGCAGGTTGTGCGGGATCTCGCGGATGCCCTGGGCGCTGTACATGTCGCCCTTCATCTCGGGCTCCAGCTCCAGCTTGCCCTCGATCCCCGCCAGACCAGCGGCCAGCAGGGCCGCACAGGCGAGATAGGGGTTCACGTCGCTGCCGGGGATGCGGCATTCCACCCGGATCGCCTTGGAATGCAGCCCGCAGATGCGGAAGCCCGCCGTGCGGTTGTCGGCGCTCCAGACCGCCTTGGTCGGCGCGAAAAGCCCGATGCAGAAGCGCTTGTAGCTGTTCACATAGGGCGCAAGGAAGGCGGTGATCTCGGTGGCATGGGCCAGCTGACCCGCCAGGAAATGCTTCATGGTCGCCGACATGCCATGCGCATCGGCCTTGTCGGCGAAAACCGGCTTGCCGTCCTTGGTCCACAGGCTTTGGTGGACATGGCTCGACGATCCGGCCTTGCGGTGGTCATATTTGGCCATGAAGGTCACCGACTTGCCCGCCGCATGGGCGATCTCCTTGACCGCCTGCTTGACGATCACATGGTTGTCGGCCGTGTCCAGCGCGTCGGAATATTTGTAGTTCACCTCATGCTGGCCGGCATCGGCCTCGCCCTTGGTGTTTTCGACGGGGATGCCCGCACCATAGAGGCCATTGCGCACCGCCCGCATCAGCCCCTCTTCCTTGGTGGTCTGGAAGATGTGGTAATCCTCGTTATAGGCGCTGATCGGCTTCAGCGCCGACAGGCCGCCATCACGCAGCCCTTCATAGCTGTTCTCGAAGATGTAGAATTCCAGCTCGGTCGCCATCATCGGCTCGAAGCCCATCGCCCGGGCCCGTGCGACCTGGCGTTTCAGAATCGCGCGGGGCGAAACCGAAACTTCCTCATGCGTGTGGTGATCCAGAAGGTCGGCCAGGCACAGGGCCGTGCCCGGCAGCCAGGGCAGTGCCCGCAGCGTCGCCAGATCGGGCTTCATGACATAATCGCCATAGCCCTTTTCCCAGCTGCTGGTCTTGTAGCCGGGGACGGTGGTCATCTCCATGTCGACGGCCAGAAGATAGTCGCAGCAATGGGTCTCTTCATAGCCGCCATTCACGAAGAAGGCGGCGTGGAAACGCTTGCCCATCAGGCGGCCTTGCATGTCGGGGGCGGCCACAAGGACAGTGTCGATCTCGCCCGAGGCGACAAGCTTCTTCAGGGCGTCAAGGGTCAGGGTTCCGGGCATTTCGGCCTCATAAATTCATAGGTTTCGGACAGCGCCCCAAGGGGCGCAGCAGGGCAGGGGTCACGCCACTGCCCCGGCCCCTCCGAATTCGGGTTTTCTGGGCCAGCAATCCGCCGCGACGGAAGGGGTCATCTTCTTGCCTTTCAGGGTCCCGAAGGACGGGCCGGGGCGCAAGGCGCGCCGGCCCGCCGTGTCGGGATCAGCCGTAGCGGTAGGGCCGCCCGGCCTTGCTCATCACGTCATTGTATTTCTTGATGACTTCGACGACCTTGGCCTTGACCTCGGACTCCGCCGCGATCTCGTCCCAGAAGGTGGCGGCGGCCTGTTCCACGGTCGCCCATTCGGAATCGGGGATCGAGGTCAGCTGGAGCTTCGGCCCGTTGACCCGCAGATCGGCCTCGCCGCCCCAATACCACCACTGGCGGTAATAATGCGACTGCTCGAAGCAGACCTTCATCAGCTCTTGCAGATGCTCCGGCACTTCGTTCCAGCGGTCCTGATTGGCGAAGAAATGGCCGATCCAGGCGCCCGAGATGTTGTTGGTCAGGAAATACTTGGTCACATCGGCCCAGCCAACCGTGTAATCCTCGGTGATGCCCGACCAGGCGATCCCGTCCAGCTCGCCCGTTTGCAGCGCGACCTGAATGTCCTCCCAGGGCAGCTGCATCGGCACCACGCCGAATTGCGCCAGGAACCGGCCTGCGGTCGGGAAGGTGAAGACGCGCTTGCCTTCCAGATCCTTCAGGCTGTTGATCGGGTCCTTGGTGGCGAAATGGCAGGGATCCCAGGATCCGGCCGAGATGTGCTGCACGCCCACCTTGCCATATTCTTCCTTCCAGATCTGGTCGAGCCCGTACTGGTTGAACAGCACCGGCACGTCCAGCGAATAGCGCAGCGCCAGCGGGAAATATCCGCCGAACACCGTCACTTCGGTGGGCGACTGCATCGAATCGTCATCCGACTGCACCGCATCGATCGTGCCCGACTGCATGGCGCGGAACAGTTCCGACGTCGGCACCAGCTGATCGGCGTAGTAAAGCTCGATCTCCATCTGCCCGGCGGCGATCTTGTTGAACGCGTCGATGGCGGGTTTCACCACATGCTCGCCCAAGGCGGCGCCGGCATAGGTCTGCATCCGCCACTTGATCGGCGCGGCCTGCGCCTGAACGGCGGGGGCGGCAAGAGCGGCGGCCCCGGCCAGCGCGCCGGTGCTGAGGAATTTCCGTCTGGTCGTCGTCATTGTTACCTCCGTTGGGTTGATCTTCTGGTCTCGCGGGTCTCTGCCCGGTTTTCGGTTCGGGGCCTCAAGGCGCGCCGTAGACAAGATGCGGCAGCCAGAGCGCGATGTCCGGGAACAGCATCACGATCACCAGCGTCAGGATCATCAGCCCGACGATCGGCACGATGGATCGGTAGATATCGGCCAGCGACACATGGTCGGGCGCCATGGCGCGCATCAGGAACAGGTTATAGCCGAAGGGCGGGGTGATATAGGCGATCTGGCAAGTGATGGTGTAGAGAACGCCATACCAGATCAGCACATCCTGCGGCGGCATGCCAAGGTCCAGCTTGGCGACCAGCGGTATGTAGAGCGGCGCCACGATCACCAGCATCGCGGTGTCGTCCAGGAACATGCCCATGATCAGGAAGGACACCTGCATCAGGATCAGGATCGTCCAGGGCGACAGACCCATATCCTGCAGGAACAGCGTCTCGATCGCCTTGACCGCGCCCAGCCCGTCGAAAACCGCGCCGAAGGCCAGGGCGGCCAAGATGATCCACATGAACATGCAGCTGACGCCCAGGGTCTGGACCATGCAGCTGTCAAAGACCTTGCGGGTCATCCGGCCGCGCACCACGGCCACCAGCGTCGCGATGGTGGCGCCGATCACCGAGGCTTCGACCAGGCTGGCCCAGCCATATAGGAACGGCCCCATCATCGCTGCGAAGATCGCGAAGGGCAGGATGCCCGCGCGCAGCAGCCGGTATTTCTCCCCCTGGCTTGCCGCGCGTTCCTCGGCGCTCAGCGGCGGGCCAAGCGCGGGGTTCCGCGCGCAGCGGATGATGATGTAAATCAGGAAGACCCCGGCCATCAGCAGGCCCGGAAACACCCCGGCAAGCCACAATTGCCCGACCGGCTGGCGCGCGATCATCGCATAGAGCACCAGCACGACCGATGGCGGGATCAGGATGCCAAGGCTCGACCCGCCCTGAATGACCCCGGTGATCATCACCTTGTCATAGCCGCGCTTCAGCATCTCGGGCAAAGCAATGGTGGCGCCGATCGCCAGACCCGCCACCGACAGGCCGTTCATGGCGGAAATCAGCACCATCAGGAAGATCGTCCCGATCGCCAGCCCGCCCGGAATGGCGCCGAACCAGACATGGAACATCTTGTACAGATCGTCCGCCATGCGGGTTTCCGACATGACATAGCCCATCCAGACGAACATCGGCAGGGTCAGCATCGGATACCAGTTCATCAGCTTGATGCCGCTGGTGAAGGGGATGGCCGAGCCGCCGGTGCCCCAGAGCGCAAGGGCCGCAACCGCGCCGACGAAACCGATGACGGCAAAGACCCGCTGGCCGGTCAAAAGCATGATCACCATGCCGCCGAACATCACGAGGGCGATATATTCGTTCGGCATCAGATTTCTTCCCCGCGCAGCCGCGCGATGTCACGGATCAGGAAGGCCAGGGATTGGAGGATCATCAGGAAGACCCCAAAACAGATGATCATCTTGATCGGGGCCATATAGGGCCGCCAGACCGTGCGCGACCTCTCGCCGATTTCAAAGGCATAGATCGTGCTGTCGATGCCGCCATACAGCACGACGCCCAGGAAGAAGATCATCGCGAAGACCGTGACCGCATCCACTGCCGCCTGCCGCCGTGGCGACCAGCGGCCGTAGATCAGATCCATCCGCACATTGGCGCCCAATTGCAGCGAATAGGCCCCGCCCAGCACGAAATAGGACACCATGGCGAATTGCGCCATTTCCTGCGTCCAGAGCGGCGGGCGGCCAAAGGCCTTGGCAATGATCGACCACAGCAAGACACCGGCAAGGACGAACAGCAGATACATCGCCATCCGGCCGATGCGGTAATTAAGCGCCTCGATCAGGCGCACGAAGATGATCGCGCTGCGCGGCATCGGTCAGCGCCCCATAAGGCGCGGCCAAGCCGCCGCCCGCGCCGCTCCCGGCGTGGTTGCCCCCATTGTCATCTGCGAGTCATCTCCCCGTTTTGATCAAGGGTTCCCGCCCGCGCGATTTCTGTCAAGAATATTCCGGCGTGCGAATCTCTGTTACAATCGTTTCTTTCGACATTGGGGGCGAAATGGCTGAACCGGCCCGGATCGAAGACAGGATGCGCGCGGCGCTGGCCGATCTGACACGGGCCGAGCGCCAGGCCGCGACCCATATCCTGTCGCATTTCCCGATGTCGGCGCTGGGGTCCATCACCACGCTGGCGCGGGCGGCGGATGTGTCATCGCCCACGGTGGTGCGGCTGGTGCAGAAACTGGGCTTCAAGGGCTATTCCGATTACCAGCAGGTCCTGCGGCGCGAGGTCGAGCATCTTCTGGTCGCGCCTTTGTCGCTGACCGAAGGCGCGCCTGCCCATCCCTTGCAGGGTTTCGCCGCGCAGGTCGTCGCCAATATCGACGCGACGCTGGCCCAGATCCGCCCCGCCGATTTCCTGGGCGCGGCCGAGCTTCTGTCCGACATCAACCGGCGGGTGGTGGTGATGGGCGGGCGGCTGACCCATGCCCATGCCGACTACATGGCCACGCTTCTGCGGGTGATCCGGCCCGAGGTTTCCTTCCTGGCCGATCACCTGACCGACTGGCAGCAGGCGCTGCTCGACCTGCGGGCGGGCGATGTCGCGGTGATCTTCGACATCCGCCGATACGAGGGCAATGCCGGGCAATTCGCCGAACTGGCGGCGGCGCAGGGCGCCGAGGTGGTGCTGATCACCGATCGCTGGCTCTCGCCCGCCGTGGCCCATGCCCGGCACACTTTGGCCTGCCAGATCGAGGTCCCCGCCGCCTGGGATTCCACCGCCGCGATCCTTGTCGTGGTCGAGGCGCTCTTGGCCCAGGTTCAGGGCCGGCTGGCCGATGCGGTGCAGGACCGGCTCAACCAGCTTGAGGATCTGTTTGCCCGCACCAAAGTGTTCCGCGCCCCCAAGGTCGGCAAGCCCTGACCCGGGGCGCCGCGCTCAATAGCCCCGCGCGCGATCCACGAGGTTCAGCAGCGGTTCCCCCGCTTCGCCCCGGCGGATGTTCTCGACCAGCACCCGCGCCGCCGAGGCGGGCCGCGTATCGGCAGCGATATGCGGGGTGACGGTTACCCCCGGATGGGACCAGAACGGATGATCCTTGGGCAAGGGTTCGACGCGGAATACGTCCAGCGTGGCATGGCCGATCTGGCCCGCATCCAGCGCGGCCAGCAGCGCCGCATCGTCGATCAGCGCGCCGCGGCCCGGGTTCAGGATCACCGCGCCCTTGGGCATCGCCGCCAGCGCGGCGGCATCCAGCGTGTTCTCTGTCTCTGGCGTCTTGGGCAGCAGCAGGATCACGATCTCTGCCGCGGCCAGCGTGGCGCGCAGGCCATCGGCACCATGGGCGGTGGGCAGGCCGGCGATGTCCTTCGCGGTCCGGCTCCATCCTGACACGGCAAAGTTCAAACCCTGCAACGCCCGGGCGCAGGCCAGGCCCAGGGCGCCCAGGCCCAGCACCGCCACCCGCCGGTCGCGCGCCAGGGGTGGGCTGGCGGGGTCCCAGACATGGTCCGGGTTGACGATATGCCTGTCCATGCCCAGGTGGTGGCGCAGCGTGTGGCCCACCACCCATTCCACCATCCCCTCGGTCAGCCAGGGATCGACCATGCGGCAGAGCGGCTGGGTGAGCGTGGTATTGCCCACGATCCGCTCCACTCCCGCCCAGAGCGACAGCACCGCCTTGGCACGCGTGAAGGGGGTGAAATCCTGCAAGGGTGAGGAAGGCGCGTAGATGAGATAGTCGACCTGGTCCGGTGCCGGTTGATTTTCCAGTGTAAAGATTTGCGCCCTGATCCCCGCCGCCTCCAGCGCGCCGGGCAGAACTTCGCGATATTCGTCCCAATTGGCAGGAGAGGCGAAGAGCAGAGTCAGCATGGGCAGGGCCTTTCAGGACAAGGCGGCGGCGTTGGCGGCAAGGCCCCGGGGACCAGCCGCCGGACCCCCGGAGCGTTTCACACCAAGATGAAGCGGCAAGCCAAGGAAAGACAAGAGAGAATCCGCCTCAGCGCGGGCGGTGGACATAGGCGCTTTGTACCAGCCCGAAGCCGACCAGGATCACCAGCATCGCCGAACCGCCATAGGACAGCAGCGGCAGCGGCACGCCCACGACCGGGGCCATGCCCATGACCATCGACAGGTTCACCGCGATGTAGAAGAAGAAATTCGCTGCGACCCCGATGATCAGCAGCGAGGAGAAGCGGTCCTTGTTCTGCAAGGCGGCATAAAGGCAGAAGCCGATGATCAGCGCATAGATCGCCAGAAGCGAGAAGGCGCCGACAAAGCCGAATTCCTCGGCCAGCGTGGTGAAGATGAAGTCGGTTTGCTTCTCCGGCAGGAAGTTCAGCCGCGATTGCGTGCCCTGCATGAAGCCCTTGCCGCTCCAACCGCCCGACCCCAGCGCGATCTTGGCCTGGATGATATTGTAGCCCGCGCCCAAAGGATCGGCCGAAGGGTCAAGGAAGGTGTCGATCCGGCGATATTGATAGTCATGCAGCAATTGCCAGGGCGTGCCGCGCGACAGGAAGACCGAGGCGACCGCGCCGGCGACCACTGCGATCACCGCGCCGAAATACCACAGGGATACGCCGCCCACGAACATCACGGTCGCCCCCGCCGCCAGCAGCATGACCGAAGTGCCAAGGTTCGGCTGCATCAGAACCAGCACCGTGGGCGCCACGGTCAGAAGCACCGGCACCAGCACCCAGAAGGGCCGCGAGACTTTCTTCAGGTCCAGCCAGTCGTAATAGGCCGCCAGCAGCATCACGAGGGCGAATTTCATCATCTCGGACGGTTGCAGGTTGATCGGCCCCAGCTCGATCCACCTTTGCGCCCCCATGCCGATCCGGCCCATGAACTCGACAAAGATCAGCAGCGCGAAAGAGACGATATAGGCTGCCCCCGCCATCGACCGCCAGACCCAGATCGGCACGAAGGCCACGATGAACATCAGCACCATGCCGGCGACGAAGACCTGGGCCTGCCGCCGCGCCCAGACATCGAAATCGCCGCCCGCGATGGAATAGAGCATCAATATCCCGACCAGCGAAACGGCGGTAACCAGCACGACCAGCGGCCAGTTGATGTACAGGACCTTGCGCAGCCCGGTCGGCACATGTTTGAGCCGGTTTTCCAGATAGGCCATGGCTCAGGCCCTTTCCGCCTTGGGGGCGATGCCGGTCGCCGGATCACGCAACGGCAGCTCCTTGAGCATGGTCTCGATCCGGCCGCGCTGCGAGGCGGGATAGGCCTCCAGCGGCGGCAGGCCCTTGTTCAACGCGGCCAGGATCACGTCGCGCGCGATGGGCGCGGCGGTGGTCGATCCGCCCGAGCCGTGTTCCACCACCACCGAGACGGCATAGCGCGGATTGTCATAGGGCGCGTAGCCCACGAACAGCGCGTGGTCGCGGCGGTTCCAGGGCAGCTGATCATTCGACACCACGCCCCGCGCCCGTTCGGCGGCGGTGATGTTGCGCACCTGGCTGGTGCCGGTCTTGCCCGCGAAGACCATGGTCGGTTCGACCACCCGGCTGCCTTTCGCCGTGCCATGCGCGCCGTTCACCACGTCATGCATGCCCTTGCGCACGGCCGTCAGGAATTCCGGCGCGATGTCGAGAAGGGGTGCCTCGGCCACGGGCATTTCCTTGCCATCGACCACATGCACCAGCCGCGGCTCCACCGCGCGCCCGCTTGCGATCCGCGCTGTCATCACCGCCAGTTGCAGCGGCGAGGCCAGCACATATCCCTGGCCGATCGAGGCGTTGATCGTGTCGCCGATCCGCCAGTCCTGCTTGTAGCGCTCCTGCTTCCAGGCCTTGGTCGGCATGATGCCTTCGGTGATCGCCGACATCGGCAGGTCATGGCGCAGGCCCAGGCCCAGCATCCGGCCCATCTCGGCAATCTTGTCAATGCCAACCTTCTGCGCCACGTCGTAATAGAACACGTCGCAGCTTTGCTCGAAGGACCGTGTCAGCCCGACCGCGCCATGGCCGCCGCGGCTCCAGCAATGGAACTTGCGGCCGCCATATTCCAGATAGCCGGGGCAGCGCACCGAATGGCCCACGCCGATCGAGCCGGAATGCAGCGCTGCCAGCGCCGTCACCATCTTGAAGGTCGAGCCGGGCGGATAGGCGCCCGAGACCGACTTGTTGGCCAGAGGCCGGTGGTCATGCTCGGTCAGGGCCGAGTAATCGGCATGGCTGATGCCGCGCACGAAAAGGTTGGGGTCGAAACTGGGCGAGGAGACGCAAGCCAGCACATCGCCATTGGTGACATCCATCACCACCACAGCAGCGCTTTCCTCGCCCAATCTTGCCTGCGTAAAGTTTTGCAGGTTGGCGTCGATGGTCAGAAGGATGTCGGATCCCTTCTGGCCTTCCTTGCGCTCCAGCTCGCGCATCACGCGGCCGACATGGTTGACCTCGATCTTCTTCGTGCCAGCCGTGCCGCGCAGCATCGGCTCAAGCCAGCGCTCGGCGCCGATCTTGCCGATCTGGAACTTGGGCAGGCGCAGCACGGGGTCGGGATCTTCCAGCCCGGCC
Organism: Neotabrizicola paludis; assembly: GCF_044142105.1. Classification (NCBI taxonomy): domain Bacteria; kingdom Pseudomonadati; phylum Pseudomonadota; class Alphaproteobacteria; order Rhodobacterales; family Paracoccaceae; genus Neotabrizicola; species Neotabrizicola paludis. The sequence continues at coordinate 113,466 of NZ_JBGTYM010000006.1, read as the reverse complement.
AGATCCTTGTCCGAGACCGGGCCGACATAGCCCACCACATGGGCGAAATCGAAATCGCGCGGGTAAAGGCGCGACAGGCCCACTTCTGGCACCACGCCGGGCAGGGCGGGGGCGTTGATCGCGACCTTGGAGAACTCGTCCCAGCTCAGCCGGTCCTTCACCACGACCGGCACGAAGGCCGAGTGCTTCTTGACGTCGGAAATCGTCTGCTCCAGCTCTTCCGCCGTCATCGGGATCAGCGTCGCCAGCCGCCGCATCACCACATCGACATCGCCGGCATCCTCGCGGGTGATCGAGATGCGGTAATTCTGCTCGTTCTGGGCCAGGATCTTGCCATTGCGGTCATAGATCATGCCGCGCACGGGCGGGATCAGCCGGATATTGACGCGATTCTCCTCGGCCAGAAGCTTGAACTCCTCGGCCTGGTCGATCTGGAGATAGCGCATCCGCACGCCAAGCGCGGTCACCATGGCGGTCATCGCCCCGCCCAGCATCAGCCCACGCCTTGTGATGGTGCGGGCGCTTTTCTCGGTGTCCTTCTGGGTGCGCCTCACGGGGACTTACGCATTCACAGGCGCCTCCCTTGATCGTCGATCTCGCCCGTTGCGGGTTTGCGCAGGTCGAAGACCAGCCGCGACAGGCCAACGACCACCGGATAGGCCAGCGCCGACCAGGCCACCTGAACCGCGGCAAAGCCAAAGGGCGGCTGCGGCAGAAGCGTGACAACGAAGACCGTGCGATAGACCAGCAGCATCGCCAGCATCAACCCCGAGGCCAGGAGCCATTCGACCAGAAAGTTCAGTTCGCGCGTCAGCGCGGTGCGGGCGCGCAGGAACTCGGTCGCCACCAGCACCAGCGCCGTCCACAGGCCCGGCGGGCGCATCAGGATCAGATCCTCGGCCAGGAAGACCACCACCAGCATCCAGACCGGCAGGAAATCGGGCCGCCGCATCATCCAGGCCAGCGTCAGGCACAGCATGAGATCGGGGCCGGGCAGGGCGCCCGCCGTATTGCCCAGCGGCAAAAGCCGCAGGAAAAGAAGCAACAGTGCCAGCGCCAGGAACAGCCCGCGATAACCCCAGGGATCGGTCTGCAGCAGCCGGTTCATGGCAGGGACCCGCTGCCCGAGGCGCCGCCCTCGGTGTCGCCCGAGCCGGTCTCGCCCACATCGCCGCCGCCCTGCACCGGCGGGGCCGCCGCGTCACCCTCGCCATCCACCACCGGGGCGGGGTCCGAAGGCAGCAGGGGCGGTGCGATCAGCCCGCCCGGATCGGAAATCGGCTCTATGTCATGGCTGCGCAGCACGCGCAGGAATTCAAGCCGCTGGTAGTCGGCCGACAGCGCCACGCGCAGCCGGTTGTCGGTGCCGCGCACCACCTGGCCGACCAGCAGGCCCGCCGGCAGCACCTCGCCATCGCCCGAGGTCACCACCCGGTCGCCCGGTCGCACCTCATCGGCATCCTCGATGAAATCCAGAAGCGGCAGGGGCGAGTTGTCGCCCGACAACAGCGCCTTCTGCCCCGAAGGCTGCACCGTCACCGGGATGCGGCTGTTCGAATCGGTCACCAGGATCACGCGTGAGGTCCGTTCGCCCAGGCCCGAGATGCGGCCCACGAATCCGATCCCGTCCATGGTCGCCCAGCCATCGCGAATCCCGTCGCGCGCGCCCACGTTCAACAGCACCGATTGCCGGAACGGGCTGCCGCTGTCGGCCATGACCACCCCGGTGATATGCGTCAGCTTAGGGTCCAGCCGGACATGGTTCAGGTCCAGAAGCCGGGCATTCTTCTGCTCCAGCTGCTCGGCCGCTTCCTTCCAGGCCTTCATCTTCTGAAGCTCGCGCTTCAGCTCCTGGTTCTGCTCGTAAATCCGCGTGTAGCTTTGGAAATCGTCGACCATGTCGGCGACCTTGGCCACCGGCACCAGCGCCCATTCCAGGTTCGGCACCAAAGCGTCGACCAGGGCCGCGCGAAACCGCTCCACCCGCGGGCTGTCGATCCGCCAGACCAGGAACAGCACCAGAAGCAGCAGCACAAGCACCCCCACCAGCAGGCGGCGCAGGGGGCGCGCATAGTCTTCCGGTCCGATGCGGGTCTTCGACAAGGGCGCCTCTCTGGGCTGTCAGCCGGGAACGGGCAGGGCCGGGTTCCTCAGCTGTCGTAATCGATCACATGCCGCAGCTGTTTCTCGTATTCCAGCGCCTTGCCGGTGCCCAGGGCAACACAATTCAGTGACTCGTTGGCGACCGAGATCGAAAGGCCGGTCTGTTCTCGCAGCGCCAGGTCCAGATCGCCCAAGAGCGCCCCGCCCCCGGTCAGCATCACGCCGCGATCGACGATATCGGCGGCCAGATCGGGCGGGGTCGCTTCCAGCGCCTGCATCACCGCATCGCAAATCTGCTGCACGGGTTCGGCCAGCGCCTCGGCCACCTGGGCCTGGTTGATCTCGGTCTCCTTCGGCACGCCGTTCAACAGGTCGCGGCCGCGGATCTGCATGCTCGCCCCGCGCCCGTCATCGGGCATCCGGGCCGTGCCGATCGAGGTCTTGATCCGCTCGGCCGTCGACTCGCCGATCAGAAGGTTCTGATGACGCCGCAGATAGCTGATGATCGAATCGTCCATCCGGTCGCCGCCCACGCGCACCGAGCGGGCATAGACGATGTCGCCCAGCGACAGGACCGCCACTTCCGTGGTCCCGCCGCCGATATCCACGACCATGTTCCCGGTCGGCTCGGTGATCGGCATCCCCGCGCCAATTGCCGCCGCAATCGGTTCCGCGATCAACCCCGCCCGCCGTGCGCCCGCCTGCAGCACCGAATTGCGGATCGCCCGCTTTTCCACCGGCGTCGCGCCATGCGGCACGCAGACGATGACCTTCAGGTTCCCGAAGACCCGGCGGTTCTGCACCTTGCGGATGAAATGCTTGATCATCTGTTCGGCAGAGTCGAAATCCGCGATCACCCCGTCGCGCATCGGCCGGATCGCCTCGATGCTGCCCGGCGTGCGGCCCAGCATCAGCTTGGCATCCTCGCCCACGGCCAGCACCACCTTCTTGCCGTCCTTGACGTGATAGGCCACCACCGAAGGCTCGTTCAGCACGATCCCCTTGCCGCGGATATAGACCAGCGTATTCGCCGTCCCCAGGTCGATGGCCATGTCGGAGGAAAAAAGGCCTGAAAGGATGGACATGCGGGGCGGTCCTTTGCGAGAGGAAGCGGGGCGGCGATGAGGCCCGACGACTCGGTCGTGAAAGACTCGGCCAAGTGCAGAGGGCGCCTTCCTATACGCATTCGCCTGCCCGAGGGAAAGGCCGGGCAAAAACCACCCTGCGCAATTCTGCGCGACTGAAAAAACTCAATATTCGAAGGCCGGATCTGGCGTAGAACAGTGCAAGAATTGACCTTTTGCAACATCTGCCGCGCAAGGCGGAAAGGGGGGCCGCATGGCCGGAGTTAAGGATCGGGTCGCGCTGGTGACCGGCGCAGGGTCTGAGGGGGGAATCGGCTATGCCATCGCCCGCGCCTTGCTCGCCGCAGGGGCGCGGGTCTGCGTGACCGCGACCGGGCCGCATGTGCAGGATCGCGCGCGGGCGCTGGGCTGCATGGGCCATGTGGCCGACCTGACCGACCCCGCGCAGGTCGCGGCACTTTTCGCCGAAGTCGCGACGCAGCTTGGCCCGGTCGAGCTTCTGGTGAACAACGCAGGCATGGTGCAGACCGGCAAGCGGGTCGCGCGCCAAAGCCTTGCCGGATGGTCCGATCAAGCCTGGGCGCATCACATGGCCCTGAACATCAACACGACCTTCCATTGCTGCCGCGCCGCTCTGCCGGGCATGGCCGAACGCGGTTATGGCCGCATCGTCAACATCGCCTCGGTCACCGGCCCGATGGTTGCCATCGACGGCTCCTCCGCCTATGCCACCGCCAAGGCCGGCATCACCGGCATGACCCGCTCCATCGCTCTGGAATACGGACGCCACGGCATCACCTGCAACGCCGTCCTGCCGGGATGGATCGCCACTGCCAGCTCCAGTCCGAAAGAGATACGCGCCGGGGCCAAGACCCCCGCAGGCCGCCCCGGCACGCCCGATGAAGTGGCGGCCTGCGCGCTGTTCCTGGCCTCGGACGAGGCCAGCTATGTCACGGGAACCACGCTCGTGGTCGATGGCGGCAATACGCTGCAAGAGATGAAGGGATGAACGGCCGTCTTCGTCGCATGTGACTCGCCGCCCCTTGACCCTCCGCCACGGCGCAGAACAACTGGCGGCCATGTCTGACCTTGCCGAACCGTTCTCCGTCCCGCCCGACCCGTTCGCCATGCCCGTGATCTGTGTCTGCGTCTCGGGCGGATCGGGAACACGCATCCTGGGCCAGATCCTCCGGCGCGCCGGGGTGTTTCTGGGGGGCAACCGCAACGGGGCCGAGGATTCGCTCGATCTTGTCGATACGATCGGCCTCCTCGCCCTCGATGGCGAGGCGGCGCTGATCCGCGACCCCGGGACCGAGCCGCCGCCCCCGGCGCTCGCGCTCTGGCGCGAGGCCCTGTCTCGCCATCTGACCGGCCGTCCCGAAGGCGCTGTCTGGGGCTGGCAAAACCCCCGCTCAATGTTCCTTCTGCCGCTGTCCCTGCGGCTTTGTCCGGCGCTGCGGGTGATCCATGTCGTGCGCGACGGCCGCGACATGGCGCTGTCGACCAACCAGCGCCAGTATCGCCTGCACCGCCCCCAGGGCGAGGACAGCCCGGTCGCCAGGGCGCAATTCTGGTCTGACAGCAATCTGGCCGTGGCCAGCTTCGCGACGGATCGGCTCGGCCCGTGCTATCTGCGGCTGCGCTACGAAGATGTGGCGCGCGATCCGGCGGGCTGCGCGGCGGCGCTGTTCCGGTCCCTTGATCTGCCGCAATTCGCCGCGGCCTGCGCCGACATGCCGCCCGGTGCGCCGGTGCCGCAGCGTCACACTGCCTTGCCGCCCGATTCTGCCCCCGCGGTGCAGGCGGCGGCCCTGCCGGGTCTGCGCGCCTTCGACTATGTCTGATCCGCGCTCGCCCCGGGTCGCCTTCCTGATCGTTGGCGCGCAGAAGGCGGGGACGACCGCACTCTACGCGCATCTGCGCCGATGTGACGATCTCTGTCTGCCCGACCGCAAGGAGTTGCATTTCTTCGATGACGAGACGGGGGTGGATTGGGTCCGTCCCGACTATGCCGGCTATGAGGCCGCCTTCGCCCCAGCGGCGCCGCGTCAGATCTGCGGCGAGGCGACGCCCTACTACATGTTCCGCCCAGATTGTCTTGACCGCATCCGGGCCTACAATCCCGCCATGCGACTGATCGCCATCCTGCGCGACCCGGCGGCGCGGGCCTATTCGCAATGGCGCATGCAGGTCACGCGCGGGGCCGAGGACTTGCCCTTCAACCGGGCCATCCGCGAGGGACGGCAGCGCATCGCGCGCAATCTCCGCAATTTCAGCTATGTCGAGCGCGGCTTCTATGCTGCCCAGATCGACCAGATGATCCGGCGCTTTCCGCAAGGCCAGATGCACTTCCTGCTGAACGAGGATCTGGCGCGCGATCCGCTCGGCAGCCTGGCCGAGCTGTGCGGGTTTCTGGGGGCGCGGCCGCCCTCCAGCCCGGTGCCCCGGACTGAAAGCGGCCATTTCCGCAGCGACCCGGGCCTGGCCCCGCCCGATCCGGCGGACATCGCCTATCTGCGCGCGCTGTACCGCGACGACATCCGGCGCACCGAAACCCTGATCGGCCGTGACCTTTCGGCCTGGCTGCGTTGACGGGGCCCCTTGTCGCGGCTTCGGGCCTCATCGCCGCACAGCGCGCACAGCGATGAGACGCCAAAGGCAATCAGCAAGCCCGGCCTATTCCCCGTGATAAGTCACCGTCTTCACGTCGTCATTCGGCGCGGTCTTCTGACGCCGCACGATCAGCCGGTTCAGCCCGTTGATATAGGCCTTGACCGAGGCGACGATCGTATCGGTATCGGCCGAACTGCCGGTGGCGATGCGGCCATCCTCTTCCAGCCGCACGCTGACGGTCGCCTGGGCATCGGTGCCTTCGGTCACGGCATGGACCTGATAGACCTGCAGCCGCGCCTTGTGCGGATAAAGCATCTTCACGCACATGAAGGCCGCATCCACAGGCCCGTCGCCGGTGGCGTCGATTGTGTGCTCGACCCCGTCGATCGCCAGCACCATCTCGGCCTCCTGCGGGCCTTCGGTGCCACAGATCACCCGCAGCTTCTTCAACTGCAGATATTCATAGGCGTCATTGGTCTGCTCGTCCGACACCAGCGCGATCAGGTCCTCGTCATAGACCTCCTTCTTGCGATCGGCCAAAGCCTTGAACCGCACGAAGACATCGTTCAGCTGGTTGTCGGCCAGCTCGACCCCCAGTTCCTTCAGCTTCGAGCGCAGCGCCGCCCGGCCCGAATGCTTGCCCATCGCAATGTTCTTTTGCGTCAGCCCGATATCCTCGGGGCGCATGATCTCGAAGGTCTCGACATTCTTCAGCACGCCATCCTGATGGATGCCGCTTTCATGCAGGAAGGCGTTCTTGCCGACGATGGCCTTGTTGGGCTGGACGACAAAGCCCGACACGGTCGAGACGCGGCGCGACAGATGCATGATCTTCGTGGTGTCGATGCCGGTGCGATAGGGCAGGATGTCATTCCTGACCTTCATCGCCATCACCACCTCTTCCAAAGCGGTATTCCCGGCCCGTTCGCCCAGGCCGTTGATCGTGCATTCGATCTGCCGCGCGCCCGCTTCCACCGCGGCCAGGCTGTTGGCCGTCGCCATGCCCAGATCATTGTGGCAATGGGTGGCGAAGATGATCTCGTCGGCGCCCGGCACCCGCTCTTTCAGCATGGCGATGATCTTCGCGCTCTCGAACGGATAGGTATAGCCCACCGTATCGGGAATGTTGATCGTGGTGGCGCCGGCCTTGATCGCGATTTCCACCACCCGGCACAGATAGTCATGCTCGGTCCTTGTCGCATCCATCGGCGACCATTGCACATTGTCGCACAGGTTGCGGGCATGCGTCACCGTGTCATGGATGCGCGCGGCCATCTCGTCCATGGTCAGGTTCGGGATCGCCCGATGCAGCGGCGACGTGCCGATGAACGTATGGATGCGCGGGCTTTTCGCGTGTTTCACCGCCTCCCAGCAGCGGTCGATATCCTTGAAATTCGCCCGCGCCAGCCCGCAGATCGTCGAATTCCGCGCCCGTTTCGCGATTTCGCTCACCGCGGCGAAATCGCCCTCGCTGGCAATCGGAAAGCCCGCCTCGATGATATCCACGCCCATCTCGTCCAGAAGACCGGCGATCTCCAGCTTCTCTTCATGGGTCATGGTCGCGCCGGGCGACTGTTCGCCATCGCGCAGGGTGGTATCGAAAATCAGGACGCGGGGTTGCGTTTGGGTCTCGGTGGCCATGTCTTGGGATCCTTCATCCTAGCCTGGTGCTTCTCTTCGGCGGGCGCTGGTCACCTCTGAGCGGTCGCGCCCCGGGGGCACGCTCAGAGGCGGCTAAGAAGCAGAAGCTGACCAAGGGGCAGTGCGACGGCAAAGCCGTCGGCATGGCGGATGGACGTGGCGAAACCCTTGGTCATGGCGCCGGACTATACGAAGGAATCACCGGTTGAAAAGGGGGGAAGCGCGGCAGAAGCCGATTTTCTGCCGCTTGTCAGCGCGCGTCCAGCGCCCCTTGCCTCGCCCGCGCGGCCCGTCCCTGCAGCGCGGCCAGGCCCAGCACCACCATCCCCGCCGCCGACAGCGCGATGCCGACCAGACCCGAGGAGGACCAGCCCCAGCCCGCCGCCAGCGCCAGACCGGCGAGCCAGGGCCCCAGCGCATTGGCCGCATTGAAGGCGGCATGGTTCATCGCCGCTGCCATGCTCTGCCCCTTGCCGCCCACTTCCATCAGCCGGGTCTGCAAGGCGACGAAGAGGTTCGATCCCAGCCCGAGCAGGAAGGACGACAACAGCATCAGCCGCCAATCCCCCACCGCCCAGGCGGCGAAGCCCTGCGCCAGCATGGCCGAGACGATCATCACCGCCGCCGCGCGCAAGGCGCCCAGGCGGATCGTCACCCGCGCGGCCAGAAGGCTGCCCAAAGTGCTGCCGATCCCGAAGCAGGACAGCAGCGCCGCCACCGCCCAGACCGGCGGCGCGGTCGTGGCCAGGAGGGCCGCCGACAGATAGGCATAGACCGCGAACATCCCGCCCGAGCCGACAACGCCCACCAGAAGCGTGATGATCACCGCCGGATCGGCCAGCGCCGCCAGTTCCCGCATCGGCCGCGCTTCGGGGTCCACCCCCTGGCGTGGCGCGAATTTCAGGATCAGCAGCCCCGCCACCAGCGCCAGCAGCCCCGGCAGGGCAAAGCCGAAGCGCCAGCCGAAGGCCTGCCCCAGCGCCCCCGCCAGCGGCACGCCGACGATATTCGCCACCGTCAGGCCCAGCAGAACCTGCGTCACGCCCTTGGCCCTCTGGTCGCGCGGCAGCGCGTCGGCGGCCATCAGCATGGCGACGCCCAGATAGCCGCCATGCGGCAGCCCGGCGGCAAAGCGCGCCGCGACCAGCGTCGAGAAGCCCGGCAAGACCGCCGCCAGCAGGTTCAGCACGCCATAAAGCGCGATCAGCCCCGCGACATAGCGCCGGCGCGGCAGTCTTGCCCCCAGGATCGTCGTCACGGGCGCCCCCACCACCACCCCCAGCGCATAGGCACTGATGACATGGCCCGCCTGCGGCTCGCTCACCCCCAGATCGGCAGCGAAGATCGGCAAAAGCCCCATCGCCGCGAATTCCGAGGTGCCAATGGCAAAGGCCCCCAGCGCCAGGGCCAGAATGGCGATCAGCAGGTTCGGCGATTGCGTCTTGAGGGCAGGGGCTGCGGCAGAGGCGGCGGCGGACATGGCGGGAAAACTCGATTTCGCAGATGCAGCATTAGCGATAACGTCGCCTGCCGCGCCGCGCAAAGCCGATCTTGTCGCCAGCCATGCGACAGGCGCATGGCGCCCATGCGGATGCGGAAAGGCGGCGTCCCGCCACCCGCCGCTTCCTTTCAGGGGTCCCTTGTGCCGATCCGTAGGGCGCGTGCTCGCACGCACCATCCGCTCAGGACGGATCGCGCCAGCGCATCGCGATCGGATAGCGCCTGTCCAGCCAGAAGGCCTTCTGCGTCAGCCGCGTCCCCGGCGCCGATTGGAAGCGCTTGTACTCCGCCAGATAGAGCAGATGCTCGACCTTCTTCACCAGGGCGCGGTCATGGCCCTGCGCCACGATCTCGGCCACCGACAGATCCTTCTCCACCAGCCCCTCCAGGATCGCGTCCAGCACCTCATAGGGCGGCAGGCTGTCCTGGTCGGTTTGGTTGGCGCGCAATTCGGCGCTGGGCGGCTTGTCGATGATCCGCTGCGGAATGACCTCGCCCGCCGGCCCCTTCATCCAGGGCCGGTGGTTCTCGTTCCGCCAGCGCGCGGTCAGGAACATGCGGGTCTTGTACATGTCCTTGACCGGATTGTAGCCGCCGTTCATGTCGCCATAGATCGTGCAATAGCCGACCGCCATCTCGCTCTTGTTGCCGGTGGTCAGCAGCATCTCGCCGAACTTGTTCGACAGGCCCATCAGCAACAGCCCGCGCAACCGGCTCTGGATATTCTCTTCGGTGATCCCCGGCTCGGTCCCTTCGAACAGGGGGGCCAGCGCCGCCCCCACCGCCGCCTGCGCCCCGGAAATCGGGATCGTGTCCAGCCGGCAGCCCAGCCGTTGCGCGCAAAGCGCCGCATCCTCCAGCGAATGGGCGCTGGTAAACTCCGACGGCAGCATCACGCAACGCACATTTTCCGGCCCCAGGGCGTCGCTGGCAATCGCGGCCACGATGGCGCTGTCGATCCCGCCCGACAGGCCCAGCACCGCTTTCTTGAACCCGCATTTCGCCATGTAATCGGCCAGGGACAGCACGCAGGCCCGGTAATCCGCCTCGCCGATCGGCGGGATCGGGGCGATCTCGCCCGGGTCGGCCCGCCACCCCTGATCGCCCTTGCGGAAGGTCACATGGGTCACGCTCTCGTCGAATTGCGGCATCTGCACCGCCAACTGGCCCCCCGGATTCAGCACCATGCTGGATCCGTCGAAGACCTGATCATCCTGCCCGCCGATCATGTTCAGATAGACCAAGGGCAGCCCGGTCTCGATGACCCGCGACACCATCAGGTTCAGCCGCAGGTTCGGCTTGCCGCGATGATAGGGGCTGCCATTCGGCACCAGCAGGATCTCGGCCCCGGTCTCTTCCAGCGTCTCGGCCACATCCGGGTGCCAGGCATCCTCGCAGATCGGCGTGCCGATGCGGATGCCATTCACCACATAGGGTCCGGTCACATCGGCCGAGGCGAAGACGCGCTTTTCATCGAAGACCGCATCATTCGGCAGATGGTGCTTCAGGACGCGGGCATGGATCTTGCCGCCCCGCAGCACATACCAGGCATTGTACAGCTTGCCGTCCTTCAGCCCCGGCCCGCCGATCCCCAGCGCCGGACCATCGGCGCAATCCGCCGCCAAAGCCTCGATCGCCGCGATCGCGGCCTTGTGAAAGGCGGGCTTCAGGATCAGGTCCTGCGTCTGGTAACCGGTGATCCACATCTCGGTCAGTGCCACCAGATCGGCCCCCGCCGCCCGGCCCGCCTCCCAATAGCCCTTCGCCCGGGCCGCATTCCCGGCAATGTCGCCCACCACCGGATTGGCCTGCACCAGGGTCAGCCGGAAAATCTCGCCCATCACGCTCTCCTGTCCGCCTGGAGCAAAGCCTTACCCGCATCCCCGCCCGGGCGGAAGACCGCCCGCGGCCTGACTGGACAGCCATAACCCGCGCCGCTTACCCTTTGCGCGGAATCGTCCCCGGAGCCCCCCGATGCGCCTTCTTCCCGCCGCCCTCCTGTCGCTGACCCTCGCCGGAGCCGCCGCCGCCCAGGACACGTCCGACGTCATCACCAAGCAATATGACGACGGCTCGGTCTATGAGGGCACCTTCCGCAACGGCCGCCAGCACGGCACCGGCACCTACACCCTGCCCAGCGGCTATTCCTATTCCGGCGACTGGGTGGATGGCGAGATCAAGGGCCAGGGCACCGCCAAATACCCCAACGGCTCCACCTTTACCGGCGCCTTCGACAAGGGCCAGCCGAACGGCAAGGGCAAGATCACCTTCGCCGATGGCGGCAGCTATGACGGCGACTGGGTCATGGGCAAGATGACCGGCCAGGGCGTGGCCACCTATCCGAACGGCGCCACCTACACCGGCGCCTTCACCAACGGCCAGCATGACGGCAAGGGCGTCCTCGAGAATCCCGGCGGCTACCGCTATGACGGCGACTGGGTGGCCGGCAAGAAACAGGGCAAGGGCAAGATCACCTATGCCGATGGCGCCACCTATGACGGCGACATGCAGGCCGATGACCGCGCCGGCACCGGCACCCTCATCCTGCCCAACGGCACCACCTATGTCGGCAGCTGGGCCGACGGCCAGATCAACGGCACCGGCACCCTCACCCAGCCCAATGGCGATGTCTATGAAGGCGCCTTCGTCAACGGCACGCGCGAAGGCAAGGGCCGCACCACCCATGCCTCGGGCGACGTCTACCAGGGCGACTATAAGGCCGACCGCCGCCATGGCCAGGGCAGCTTCACCGCCAAGGACGGGTTCAAATACGAAGGCTCCTGGGTCGAGGGCCGCATGGAAGGCACCGGCACCGTCACCTACCCGGACGGCTCGGTCTATGTCGGCGCGATGAAGGCCGACCAGGCCGAGGGGCAGGGCGCCATCACCTATCCCGACGGCTCCACCTATACTGGCACCTGGGTCGGCGGCGTCATCCAGGGCAAGGGTCGCGCCACCTATGCCACCGGCCTCGTCTACGAAGGCGATTTCGTCGCCGCCGAGCCCGAGGGCCGCGGCAAGATGACCTATCCCGACGGCTACACCTATGACGGCGACTGGAAGGCCGGCAGCCGCGACGGCGTCGGCACCGCGACCTATGCCGATGGCACCGTTTACAAGGGCAGCTTCAGGAACGGTTTGCGCGACGGCAAGGGCGAGCTGACCATGAAGGACGGCTTCCTCTATACCGGCGACTGGGTCGCCGGCGTGATCGAGGGGCAGGGCAAGGCCACCTACGCCACCGGCGACATCTACGAAGGAGGCTTCAAGGCGGGCAAGCGCCACGGTCCGGGCAAGATGACCTATGCCAATGGCGTGGTGGCCGAGGGGGTGTGGCAAGACGGCATCCTGACCGCCCCGCCCGAGGGCGCGCCGGAGGCCCCGGCGGACGGGGCGGCGCCGGCGGAGGGGGGCGGGCCGTAGGGCGGCACTAGCCGCCGATGAGCCTAGACCGATTTGTCGTGGCCCAATCCGGGAAGTTGACGTTCGACTTGCACAGCGGCAACCTTGCGGCCACGATGGTAGCTATGCGGAAAAAACCCGACGTTCAGATGTCCACTACACCAAGACCTAAGTATGGCTAGGATCATCATTGGCGCCCTCTAATCCTCCCTTGATTCCAGTGTTGCAGTATGGATGCAGGATCTGAGCGTTTACCAAAGTTCCTTTTCCTCCTGCATGCACCGGCTCCTTATGGTCATAAGATGCAGATTTGATGACATGGAGAAGTCCGCCGCAAACTTCGCAGCGAGGTGCGGTCACTATTGCTGATTGGAGGAAAACAGCTGATTTGACGTCTACTGAAAAGCCTTCAGGAGCATCGATGATCCTTAAATCTCCAGCAGCTCCTTCCAAGCCCAGAGATCTTAGAATATCGACATCAGATACTCTTTCTTTGTCCTGCAGCTGCTGTATCAAATAGTTCATGAGGTCCGAGATACGGTCAACCCTCTGGCTGCTGTTTACATTGGCAAGACCCTGATTAATTAGAGATTTTCTATCGATTAGTGTGCTCTCTATGCGCGCTCGAGCTTTGGTAAATGATCTAAACCATTCCTTATTGTTATTGGCAATTGCATTTGCGATGGACTTGACAACGCCCAAGAACAAGAAACGGCTATGTTTGCCTCTCTCTGTGTAGAAGTAAACTGCTGGATGAAGGCCTAAACTGCCCGGATCATTCCCGGACATCCGAGAGGCAACTTTAAGGCTGCGCCGAAGAAGTGAGACAGTTTCTGTGCCGTCTATATCGTCCGCGAGATCATTCATTCTTTTTTTAATGTCGGAAGCCTGATCGACCAAGCCAAAGATGTCCACCAGTGTTTTGAGCGCATCAATAGGGGAACTCGTTCCTCCTAGAGGGAGATCGAGAGTTTTGATTGGCTCCGTGGCGTCAGGCTGGAAGAAAATGTCATTCTGCCTCTGGGCATAATTCTCAATTTGAGATTGTATTTCAGGGGAAAAAGTAGACCAATATTTGTGACCTGTGCCAGCACGGACTATTGAGCGAGCGGCAACTGCATAAGATTTCCGCCGGTTTCTTAGCAATAGTTCTTCGGTCTGGTCGAGCGCTGTCCCTTGTGAGTTTATTTTGAAAAATGAGCTTTCGGCCACCTCTTGATTTCCTTGAATCCACTGAACGTGGAGTGATCTGGAAAATATCGTAGAATGCTGCTTTGCTTTTACAGCATCTTCAGCGAGTTGTTCCTCTGACAAGGAATAGAAATCACTATATCTGCCAACTTCAGACTCAACTGCCCTCCGTGTAGCTTTTGCTAAGTCTTTTTGATCTTGCGGTATATTTCGATCATAGAATCCATAGGAAACCGACCCATCTCCATAATCGTTTTCTGCCCAAGCTCTTAGCGCACTAAGTCTATGCCCCCCATCGATAACGAAGATGAAAGACTCGGATTTCCAGAGAATTATTGCTGGTATAAGTTCCCCGGAGACGAAACTTTTTATCAGGCTGACAACCTGTGCGGGGGACCAGTGGTTCGTTTCGCGTTGGAAGTCAGGCTTTCTAAGAAGTTTAGACATAGGGCTGGACCCGGCGATGTCAGATAGCTTCAAAGAGTTGCTCAATTCGACGGAAACTGACTCAGACTGATGCGCAAAATCTGCACGCTTTATCATTGCATCTAATACGACGCGCTTGACCATGTTCAGCCCCACAAGAAACAGCCTATAGAGTTGACAGTGCTATGCGTAAAATGTCAACGCTGGTCGCGCCATCCATTATCTTATTTCTTCCTGAATCGCTCTTTACTGTGCCGTCAAGGTTGCCCAATGGTTGAGTTAAGCCAAATTGCAAAGACCAAGTTTAGAGCTTTAGCATCCCCTTGACCCTACCACTTTCGGCAATCTCCGCCCTTTGCAGGCTAGTCTCTTTTATGTTGTACAGCGAACCCATCGGAGCGCCACAATCGTCAGATGTCCGCACATCGCGGTAGTTCTGGGCTGCCTTAGACGAGTCAAAACCCATCGAAATCCTCCTCAACTCGGAAGACCTTCGGAAGACGCAAGGAAGACGTTCGGAAGACCCCGCAAATCCCCTCGTTTCAACGTCTTGACCCCCTCCCCGCCGCCCTCGCGGCCCGGGGATTCACACTTCGGTAACCTGGCATTCCGGCAGAAGCCGCATCACGTCTTGCGGGCGGCACAGGTTGGTGGCGTCGGTCATCACTGCGGCCGCCGCCGCTGCGGCCCCCAGCGCCAGCGCCTCGTCATCGCCCTGGCCGCGCGCCATCGACAGGACCAGCGCGGCAACAAAGCTGTCGCCCGCGCCGACCGTCGATTTCACCTTTACTTTCGGGGCCTTGACGAAAATCCGCCGCTCGGCAGTGGCCAGCACGTTGCCATCGGCCCCGCGCGCCACCACCACGCGTTTCGCCACGCCGTCGCGGACGAGTTTTTGTGCGAAATCAGCAGTTTGCTCGCGGCTTTCCAGCGCGTGGCCCACCAGACCCTCGGCCTCCTCCCCATCCATGCGCAGGACCTCAAGCCCCGGGATCGGATGGCGCACCGCCTCGGTCAGGGGCGCGCCCGATGTGTCTAGCACCACCCGGCTGCCCGGCATCGATTCGGCCAGTTGCGCGGGAAAATCCACCGGCACCCCCGGCGGCTGGCTGCCCGAAATGACCGAAATCCCCCCCGGCCGCGCCGTCGCGCGCAACAGCGTGAACACCCGCTCCCGCTCCGCCCCGCCCCAGACCGGCCCCGGCAGCATGAACCGATACTGCTTGCCGGTAATTTCCTCAGTGATTGTAAGGGATTGGCGGGTTTCTCCCGGCCCCAGGATCGCCAGGAAAGTCACCTCTGCCTGCCGGATCAGCCCCGCCAGACGGTCGCCCGTCAGCCCGCCAATCGCCACCAGCGCCAGGCTGTCGCCGCCCAAGGCCTTGATCGCGCGGGAAACATTCAGCCCCCCGCCGCCCGGGTCCAGCAAAGGTTCCGAACATCGCAGCTTCTGGCCTGGAAGGATCTCGGCGACATCCGTCGCCATATCCAGCGCCGGATTGAGCGTAAGCGTCAGGATCGGGGCCTGGTCGGTCATGGAACACCTCGCGCGGGCAGGTCTTTCCTCTACCCCCGCAACCCCCGTCCCGGCAAGGGTTAGCGCTAACTTGTCGTCGCGACCCGGCGGGAGGTCCGGTCCCGCACCTGCCCGCTACTCCCACCAGGGGTCGATGGCGGCGATATCGTCATCCGACCAGCCGAAATGATGGGCGAATTCGTGGATGGTCACATGCGTCACCAGATCGGCGATCGAGACATCGCCGCGCTCGGCCCATTCGTCCAGGATGGCGCGGCGGAACAGCCAGACGATATCCGGGTGCGGCGCCGGGTCCGAGACGGATTTCTGCGTCATCGGCACGCCTTCATAAAGCCCCGTCAATTCAAAGGGATCATGCAGGTCCATTGCCTCAAGCATCTCGTCCGGCGCGAAATCCTCGATCCGCAGCACGACCTGGGTCGCGGGCGTGCGCCAGGGTTCCGGCAGGTTCGCCACCGCGTCATGCGCAAGCTGGGCGATATAGTCGAGCGAGGGGGCGATGGCGTCGGGGGCGGGATTTGTCATGGCCGCAGGCTAGCGGGGCAGGGCGTCGGGGGGAAGGGGCTGGCCGCGGGCGCGACGGCTGCAAAACCCCCCGGCAACTGGACAAAGCCCCGACCCTGTGACAGAGGGTGCGGGTTCCGAAGGAGCCGCCAATGTCTTCTCCCGTCACCACCCGCTTCGCCCCCTCGCCGACCGGCTATATCCATGTCGGCAACCTGCGCACCGCGCTGATGAACTATCTGATCGCCCGCAAATCCGGCGGCACGTTCATCCTGCGGCTCGACGACACCGACCAGGAACGCAGCAAGCAGGAATATATCGACGGTCTGATGCAGGATCTCGACTGGCTGGGCCTGCATTGGGACCGGCTGGAGCGGCAGTCGCTGCGCTATGACCGCTACCGCGAGGCCGCGGACAAGCTGCGCGCCGATGGCCGGTTCTACGAATGTTTCGAAACGCCGACCGAGCTGGACCTCAAGCGCAAGAAGCAGCTGAACATGGGCCGCCCGCCGGTCTATGACCGCGCGGCCCTGGGCCTAAGCGAAGAGCAGAAGGCCAAGGCCCGCGCCGAAGGGGCCGAGGGCTATTGGCGTTTCCTGCTGCACCAGAACCGCATCGAATGGGACGATGGCATCATCGGCCCGATCTCGATCGACGCCGCCTCGGTCTCTGACCCGGTGCTGATCCGCGCCGATGGCCAGGTGCTCTACACCTTCGCCTCCTCCGTCGATGACGTCGAGATGGGCGTCACCCATATCGTGCGCGGCGCCGACCACGTGACCAATACCGCGACGCAGATCCAGATCATGGAAGCCCTGGGCGGCACGCCGCCCAGCTTTGCCCACCATTCGCTGCTGTCCGGCCCGGGCGGCGAGAAACTGTCCAAGCGGCTTGGCGCCTTGAGCCTGCGCGACCTGCGCGCGCAGGGGGTAGAGCCGATGGCGCTTCTGTCGCTGATGGCGCGGCTGGGATCTTCCAGGCCGGTGGAACTGGCGGGTTCGCTGGACGAATTGGCCGAGGGTTTCGATGTCGGCAGTTTCGGCACCGCGCCCACCGAATTCGATGCCGAGAACCTGTTCCCGCTGACCCGTCAATATGTGCAGGGCCTGCCCTTCGCCACGGTGCAGGCGCGGATCGCGGCGCTGGGCGTTCCGGCAGACAAGGCTCAGGAATTCTGGGCCGTGGCCAAGGGCAACATCACTGTTCTCGCCGATCTTGAGGGCTGGTGGGCGCTGTTCCGCGACGGGGCCGAGCCGCTGGTCGACGACGCCGACCGCGATTTCGTGGCGCAGGCGCTGGCGATGTTGCCCGCCCAGCCCTGGACAAAGGCGACCTGGGGCGAATGGACCGCCGCGGTCAAGGCCGCCACGGGCCGCAAGGGCAAGGACCTGTTCCGCCCGCTGCGCCGGGCGCTGACCGGGCGCGATGCCGGCCCCGAGATGGCCGATGTGATGCCGCTTTTGCAAAAGGTGCCGGGCGCTTTGAAGGACTTCGGTACCGGCCTTAGCGAATGGTGAACTCCGTGGCTCTGCCCCGGAGCCCGGAGTTCTTGGACCAAGATGAAGGGCGCGGCATTGGCTGCGCCCTTTTCCTTTTTTCGGTGCAAGCGCTGCGCGTCGTAAACGCATTGCATACCGTCGCATTCCTTTTCCTCTTGCCCGGATCAGGCCGCTTGGGCTAGTCAGGATGCGTCAGATCGGGAGAATCCGGGGTCCGTCCCCGGTGCCGAAGGAGCAACCGCCCCGGTAAACTCTCAGGCGCAAGGACCGTTCTGATACACGGACTCTGGAGAGAGGCGCGCAGGCGCCCGCCGAAGGGATAACGATCTCAGGCGTGCCGAAAGGCGCAAGGACAGAGGGGGCACCGAGCGGCAGGGGAACTGCCGTGTACGGTGCCGGGCTGTTTGCCGGCCGAAACGGGGAGAAGCGGTGTGACCGATCTTCAGCGCCTTCCATTGCATGACCTGCATGTGGAACTGGGCGGGCGCATGGTGCCCTTTGCGGGCTATGAAATGCCGGTGCAATATCCGGCCGGTGTGATGAAGGAACATCTTCACACAAGGGCCGCTGCGGGGCTGTTCGATGTCAGCCATATGGGCCAGGTGATCCTGCGCCCGCGCGGCGACATGGCGGCGCTGGTCGCGGCCTTCGAGGCGATGATGCCGGTCGATGTGGCGGGGCTGGCCGAAGGGCGGCAGCGCTATGGCCTGTTCACCACGGACGATGGCGGCGTGCTGGATGACCTCATGTTCGCCAATCGGGGCGATCATCTCGTCGTCGTGGTGAACGCGGCCTGCAAGGCGCAGGACATCGAGTTGATGCGCAAGGCATTGACCCCGGTGGCCGAGGTGCTGCCGGTGACCGACCGTTGCCTGCTGGCCCTGCAGGGGCCGGGGGCCGAGGCGGCGCTCGAGGCGCTGGTGCCTGGCGTGGCGGCAATGCGCTTCATGGATGTCGGTGTCTTCGGCGATCTGTGGATCAGCCGCTCCGGCTATACCGGCGAGGATGGCTATGAGATTTCCGTGCCCGAGGCGGCGGCGGAAGGCTTCGCCCGCGATCTGCTGGCGCAGCCGGGCGTCCTGCCCATCGGCCTGGGTGCCCGCGACAGCCTGCGGCTCGAGGCCGGGCTTTGCCTTTACGGCCACGACCTTGACCAGTCGACCAGCCCGGTCGAGGCCGGTCTGACCTGGGCGATCCAGAAGGTCCGCCGCACAGGCGGCGCGCGCGAAGGCGGCTTCCCGGGCGCGGCGCGTATCCTGCGCGAATTGACCGAAGGCCCGTCGCGGCAGCGCGTCGGCCTGCGTCCCGAAGGCCGCGCACCGATGCGCGAGGGCACGCTGCTGTTCAGCGGCGACAATCAGGCGGGCGTGATCTGCTCGGGCGGCTTCGGCCCCTCGGTCGAGGCCCCGATCGCCATGGCCTATCTGCCGACCGCCCTGGCCAAGACAGGCACGGCTCTCGAGGGCGATGTGCGCGGGCGCCGCCTGCCTGTCACCGTCTGCGACATGCCTTTCCACCCCACATCCTACAAACGCTGAGGATCGCGAGATGAAATTCACCAAGGAACATGAATGGCTGCGCGTCGAGGGTGACGTGGTTGTCGTCGGCATCACCGAACACGCCGCCGAGGCGCTGGGCGATGTGGTCTTCATCGAACTGCCCGAGACCGAAACCATGGTCAGCGAGGGCGACGAGGTCGTGGTGATCGAAAGCGTCAAAGCGGCCTCGGACATCCTGGCCCCCGTCGACGGCGAGATCGTGGCGGTCAACGCCAAGCTGGTCGACAATCCCGGCCTGGTGAACGAAGACGCCACCGGCGCCGCCTGGTTCTTCAAGATGAAGCTCGATGACCTGTCCGTTCTCGACCAGTTCATGGACGAGGACGAGTACAAGGAACTGATCGGAGATTGAACCATGCCGGGCCGGACCGACCGTGCCGAGAGGCTGATCGCCGCGCCGCCCGCACGGCTTTTCGCCTGCTGGACCGATCCGGCCCTGCTGGTCCATTGGCTGCCGCCGCGCGGCATGGCGGCGCGGGTCGACCATCTTGACCCGCGCCCCGGCCGGCCCTTCCGGCTGGTGCTGCGCTACGAAGACGACGCCATCGACGGCAAGTCGGGTGGCGGCGAGGATGTGGTGGCGGGTGAATTCGTCACTGTCGATCCGCCGCACCATCTCGCCTTCATCAGCCGTTTCGCCAGCGACGATCCCGCCTTCCAGGGCGAGATGCGGATGGACTGGCATTTCGATCCCGTGGGCGCGGCCACCCGCGTCCGCATCATCGCGGCCAATGTGCCGCCGGGCATATCGGCCGAAGATCACGCGGCAGGAATGGGCGCCTCTCTGGCGAACCTTGCCGCCCTTGTCGAATAGCGAAGGACCATAAAGCCATGGCTTTTACCCCGACCGACTATAACCCCTACGATTTCGCCAACCGCCGCCATATCGGCCCCTCGCCCTCGGAAATGGACGAGATGCTGAAGGCGGTGGGCGTCACCTCGCTCGACGCGCTGATCGAAGAGACGGTGCCCAAGGCGATCCGCCAGAAAAAGCCGCTCTCCTGGGCCCCCCTGGCCGAGCATGAATTGCTGGCCAAGATGGAAGCCGTGGCCAAGAAGAACCGCGTGATGACCAGCCTGATCGGGCAGGGCTATTACGGCACCGTGACCCCGCCCGCGATCCAGCGCAACATCCTGGAAAACCCGGCCTGGTACACCGCCTATACGCCCTACCAGCCCGAAATCGCCCAAGGACGGCTCGAGGCGCTGCTGAATTACCAGACCATGGTCTGCGACCTGACCGGGCTTGATGTGGCCAATGCCTCGCTTCTGGACGAGGCCACGGCGGCGGCCGAGGCCATGACCATGGCCGAACGGGTGGCGAAATCGAAGGCCCGCGCCTTCTTCGTCGACCGCTTCTGCCATCCCCAGACCATCGAGGTGATCAAGACCCGCGCCCTGCCGCTGGGCATCGAGATCATCGAGGACATGGCCGAGAAACTGGACCCGTCCAAGGTCTTCGGCGCGATCTTCCAATATCCCGGCAGCTACGGCCATGTCACCGATTACACCGACCAGATCGCCGCTCTTCACGCTGCGGGCGCGGTGGCGGTGGTGGCGACCGATCTTCTCGCCCTGTGTCTTCTGAAGGAACCGGGCGCGATGGGGGCCGATATCGCCATCGGCTCGTCGCAGCGCTTTGGCGTGCCGCTGGGCTATGGCGGCCCCCATGCCGCCTTCATGGCGGTCAAGGATGCGCATAAGCGGCAGATGCCGGGCCGCATCGTCGGCGTCTCGATCGACGCGCAGGGCGGCAAGGCCTATCGCCTGTCGCTGCAAACCCGCGAACAGCATATCCGGCGCGAGAAGGCCACCTCCAACGTCTGCACCGCGCAGGCGCTGCTGGCGGTCATGGCCTCGATGTACGCGGTCTTCCACGGCCCGAAGGGCTTGCGCGCGATTGCCGAGCGGGTGCATTTCCTGACCCAGCGTCTGGCCCGCGCGCTCAAGGCGGCGGGGGCGAAGGTCTCGCCCAAGGCCTTTTTCGACACGATCACGGTCGAGGTCGGCGTCGGGCAGGCGGGTATCCTGGCCGCCGCCCGGGCCGAGGGGCTGAACTTCCGCAAGATCGGCAATGACCGGATCGGCATTTCGCTGGACGAAACCTCGGACGAACAGGTGCTGCTGCGCGTCCTGCGCGCCTTCGGCATCCATGGCGTGCCGCCGCACCGCGCGGCCCTGGGCTTCCCCGAGGCGATGCTGCGCGAAACCGAATATCTGACCCATCCGGTTTTTCACATGAACCGCGCTGAATCCGAGATGATGCGCTATATGCGCCGCCTGTCGGACCGCGACCTGGCGCTGGACCGGGCCATGATCCCGCTTGGCTCCTGCACGATGAAGCTGAACGCCGCAGCCGAGATGATGCCGATCACCTGGCCCGAGTTTGGCTCGCTTCACCCCTTCGTGCCACCGGATCAGGCCCTGGGCTATGCCGAAGCGATCGACGATCTGACCCAGAAGCTCTGCGAGATCACCGGCTATGACGCCTTTTCCATGCAGCCCAATTCCGGCGCGCAGGGCGAATATGCGGGCTTGCTGACCATCCTCGCCTATCACCGCGCCCGGGGCGACCATGACCGCAAGATCTGCCTGATCCCGGTTTCCGCCCATGGCACCAACCCGGCTTCGGCCCAGATGGCCGGTATGCAGGTGGTGGTGGTCAAGGCCGCCCCCAATGGCGACGTCGATCTCGACGATTTCCGCGACAAGGCGGCGGCGGCGGGCAACCGTCTGGCCGCCTGCATGATCACCTATCCAAGCACGCATGGCGTGTTCGAAGAGACGGTGAAAGAGGTCTGCCAGATCACCCATGACCATGGCGGCCAGGTCTATATCGACGGCGCGAACATGAACGCTCTGGTCGGCCTCGTGAAACCGGGCGAGATCGGCGGCGACGTCAGCCACCTGAACCTGCACAAGACCTTTGCGATCCCGCATGGCGGTGGCGGGCCTGGTATGGGGCCGATCGGCGTGCGGGCGCATCTTGCCCCCTATCTGCCCGGTCACCCGGAAACGGGCGGCGCCGAGGGGCCGGTCTCGGCGGCGCCCAGTGGCTCTGCCTCGATCCTGCTGATTTCCTGGGCCTATTGCCTGATGATGGGCGGGCCGGGGCTGACCCAGGCAACGCGGGTGGCGATCCTGAACGCCAATTACATCGCCAGCCGCCTGTCGGGCAGCTATCCGATCCTGTTCATGGGCAACAAGGGGCGCGTGGCGCACGAATGCATCCTCGACACGCGGCCCTTCGCCGATCATGGCGTGACGGTGGACGATATCGCCAAGCGTCTGATCGACAACGGCTTCCACGCGCCCACCATGAGCTGGCCGGTGGCCGGAACCCTGATGGTCGAACCGACGGAATCCGAAACCAAGGCCGAGATCGACCGTTTCATCACCGCGCTTCTGGCGATCCGTCAGGAAATCCGCGCGGTCGAGGCGGGCGAGATCACCGCCGAGGACAGCCCGCTTCGCCACGCCCCGCATACTGTCGCGGCACTGGTGGGCGACTGGAACCGCAAATACTCGCGCGAGGCCGGCTGTTTCCCACCGGGCGCCTTCCGGGTCGACAAATACTGGCCGCCCGTGGGCCGGGTCGACAATGTCTTCGGCGACCGCAACCTGATCTGCACCTGCCCACCGGTCGAAAGCTATGCCGAGGCGGCGGAATAGTCAGGAGTTAAAAAAGATCTAATATTTTTCGAGGAATTTAGGTTTTTCAATGGCTTGGCGGCCCGTCCCTGCGTGGGACAGGCCGCCTTTCGCTGTCCCCGGGCCTTTGACAGTAGGCCCGCGCCGGGCTAGGCCTGTGCGGCTGCGCGGGACGGGCGCGATTGCGGGGGGCAGGATGACAGCGATTTCCGACGGGGCAGGGGCTCAGGGCCCCGGCTTTGCCCAGGGGCTGCGCGCCGCCCTGCCCATCGTGCTGGGCTACCTGCCCATCGCCTTTTCCTTCGGCGTTGCCGCCACTCAATCCGGCCTGACCCCGGCCGAGGCGGTCATGCTGTCGCTGGTCATCTATGCCGGGGCCTCGCAATTCCTCGCGCTGGCGCTGGTCACCTCGGGCGCGCCCCTCCTGGTCGCGGCTTTCACCCTGATCGCCATGAACCTGCGCCATGTCCTCTACGGCCCGGCGCTGATGAAACAGGCCGGCGCCACAGCGAGCCGCCGCCATGCCTGGGCCTGGGCCTTGGGCCTGACGGATGAGGTCTTCGGTCAGGCCCTGGGCGCGCTGGCGCGGGGGCGGCGGTTTTCGGAACCCTATATGTTCGGCCTGGGCCTGGCCGCCTATGCGTCCTGGGTCATCGGCACCGGCTTCGGCGCCGTCGCGGGCGGTGGCGCCCTTCAGGATTATCCGGCGGTGCAGGCGGGCCTGGGCTTCATGCTGGCCGCGCTGTTCCTGGCGCTTCTTCTTTCCATCCTCAGCCGCGCCCTGCTGCCCGTGGTCGCGGCGGCGATCCTCGCCTGCGTCCTGGGCACGGTCTTCTGGTCCGGCACGGCGGGCATCCTTCTGGGCATGATCGCGGGCGCGCTGACCGGGGTCCTGCGCCGATGAGCCGTGATCTCGTCCTTCTGGCGCTGATGGTCGGCGCGGCGAACTGGGCCTTCCGCGCCCTGCCGACGATCCTGCTGCGACGCGAGCCGCAGCCCGGCGGCATCCTGTCGCGCTTTCTTGCCGCGACCGGCCCCGCCGCCATCGCCACGCTGTTTGCCGCCTCGATTCTGCCGCAGCTTTACCCCGCACCCAAGGACCTTGTGCCCCTCGCGGCCGGCGTGACCGCGACAATCCTCGCCTTCCTGCCGCGCCGTTCGGTCGTGGCGGCAACGCTCTGCGGTGCGCTGGCCTATGGGCTGGCCTTCGCAGCGCTGGGCTGATACGCGGCTTTCCCTTGCGCCCGCGCCGCCAAAGCGCGAACCTGCGTGCAAGGAGACCCAAGATGATCGAGATCAGTCCCAGCAAGGTGGTGCAGGTGATCTTCCTCGCGCGCGAGGAACAGGCGGGTGCCGCCGAACTTCACGCCTTCATCGACAATTTCAACGCCGAGGAAAAAGCGCATCTGACCGCCATCGCCTGGGTCGGTCGGGGCGCTTTCGAACCCGAGGATTTCCGCGAGGCGGTGGCCACCGCCTATGCCGAGGCGACGGTCCCCACCGCCGATTACCTGATGGGCATGCCCCATCTGTCGGAAAACCTGGAAGCCGGGCTCGAGGCGCTGGGCGTGGATGTCACCGGCGAGGAAGAGGATCTGCTCTGATCCCCTTGCACCCGGGCAGCGCGATGCAGATATATTCCTGAACGGGAATGTGAGGCGATGATGGCCGAGACGATGGATGGCGTGAAATTGGTCTGCGCGACCTGCGGACAGGCAAACCGCGTGCCACGGGCGCGGCTGGCCGAGGGACCGAAATGCGGCTCTTGCGGCGATCCGCTGCTGGACGGCAAGGTGGCCGAACTGGACGCCGCCACCCATGACAAGGTGTCCCGCGGCGACGGTTTGCCGGTTCTGGTTGACTACTGGGCGCCCTGGTGCGGCCCCTGCCGGGCCATGGCGCCGGAATTCGCCAAGGCGGCGAAGATGCTGGCCCCGCAGGCGCGGCTTATGAAGCTGAACACCGAGGACCATCCCGCCATCTCGCAACGCGCAGGCATCCGCGGCATCCCGGCGTTGATCCTCTATCGCAATGGCCGCGAACTGGCCCGCCTGGCCGGCGCCCGCCCGGCGGCCGAGATCGCGGCCTTTGTCCGCCAGAGCCTGGGCTGACAGACCATGGCCGGGCCTTGACATCCCCGAGCGGCTGCGCCAGATAACCGCCACGGTCATTGGGGCAGTAGCTCAGTTGGGAGAGCGTATCGTTCGCAATGATAAGGTCAGGGGTTCGATCCCCCTCTGCTCCACCATGACCGCCTTATCCTGTTGACTGCCGCTAGATAAGGACTGTTCAGACAGTCCATCCGTGCGAACCGGCTACAGTGCCGGTTGCATCGTCGGCAGCGAAGCCAATGTGTGACACCTTGCCTCAACGATAAGCCGGTTCGCGCAGGATCGGCGTTCCTTATCACTTTCTTTCCACAGGCGGCGGGCAGAGGGCCACGCCGACCGGGGAAGAGTGACAAGGCGCAGGGCCAGGGGCAGGCCGTCGCCCATCGACTGCAAGATCAGTCAGCGCAAACCCAACCCAGCCCCTGCCTAGGAAACCTGGGGCATCTCATTTCCGTCTTCTCCATCGGCGCGCTGGTAGCGCAGCAGATCGCCGGGCTGGCAGTCGAGGAAGTCGCAGATCCGTTCCAGCGTTTCGAAGCGCACGCCCTTCACATGGCCCTTCTTAAGCAGCGAAAGGTTTGCTTCGGTGATCCCGACATATTCGGCGAGCTCCTTGGATTTGACGTTGCGCTCGGCCAGCATGACGGCGAGCCGGACCTGAATCGGCATGGTCAGCTCTCCCTAGACGAACTGGTCGTTTTCGGCCGCGATGTCGGCGCCTTCGACCAGAACGCCCGCGATGACCGCAACCATCGCTGCGAACAGCAGCGACAGCAGCAAGTCCGAACCAATGTCCAGCACGAGGTTGCGTGTCTGAGCTGGGGAGAGCGCACTCAGCAGCACGCTGACCGCAGCCCCGGCAGCGGGCTTGAGTAGGGCCGATGCGCCGACGCCAAAGGCGAAGCCACGCAGGCTGCGGGCGGCGTCAGCCGAGAATATCCGGCCAGCCGAGAAATGGCCGAAACAGCGGCGGGCGCTCATCAATCCGGCAATCAGCGCACCAAGCGGAATCATGGCGATGGCGAAACCGGCCAGCCGCAGCGGAAGCCCGATCTCCGTCGGCGGCGGAGTGACGAGGCCTGCATGGCGAAACAGCGTATCTGCGGGCGTCAAGCACCAGTAGAGCAGCATCGCCCCCCCAAGCAGGGTTGCCACCGCAGCACTGGCCGTCGCCATTGCCCCGCTGAGGCGGCGAACGCGATCAAGGCGGATCGCGCGGGGGCTGTTGCGTTCTGAAATTCCGCTCATGCCGGATGTGACCATTCCGAAATCTCCTCTTCCAGCCAGAATCTATCCAAGAAATTATCGTTTTACAATAATAGATTTTCATGTGACGATCAAACATCATCAACAGGAGGCCATATGTCACTTATTAGAACCCTTCCCGTCGCGATCGCCGGATGGGCGTCGTGCTTCGTTCTGGTCGCCGCTGCCAATGCACAGGCTTCGACGGATGCTGGCGCTATTTCGGTCGCGCAGCTTGCCCAGATGCTGGATCAGGCATCCACAGATACAGCCGCGCAGCAGGTGCTCACCGCTTATCTTGCGGTTGTTGGTGAAACCGTGGGGGCCGTCGTCGATGCTGGCGGCGCGCCCTGCAAGCGGCCCCTCGCCTTGACGGCGCGGCAGGTGCGCAAGGCGATTTCCACCGCGACCGAAGAACCGCAGGCGAGCCAGACCGCTGCGACGCCGCTGATCGTCCGGGATATGTTGACCCGCGCCGGTTGCAGCCGCGGATAGGTGCGGAAGAAGGTCAACCCGGCCCTGAGGCCGTCGCCCGCCCCGGGGTGACGGCCTTTTTGCTGCTCTGACACCTGCGGTTTTTTCGATCAGGAATACTTATCGAACCAATCAGGAAATGCGACTTCATCCAATGATACGCGCCTGTTAGAACCATTCCAGACTATGGGGAATCGCAGCGGGCCCAAGCGGCCCGGCGCGGTTCGAACCTTCAATGCAGGAGAGCGAGATGGACGGAAACGGTGGGGGCAAATGCCCGGTGATGCATGGGGCGCTGACGGTGACCTCGAAGTCGAATACCGACTGGTGGCCGAATGCGCTCAACCTCGACATCCTGCATCAGCATGATGGCAAGACCAACCCGCTTCAGGGGTTCAGCTATCGCGACGCGGTGAAGGGCCTGGACTACGCCGCCGTGAAGGCCGACCTGACCGCGCTGATGACCGACAGCCAGGACTGGTGGCCGGCCGATTGGGGCCATTACGGCGGGCTGATGATCCGCATGGCCTGGCATTCGGCGGGCAGCTACCGTCTGGCCGATGGCCGTGGCGGCGGCGGTTCGGGCAACATCCGCTTCGCGCCGCTGAACTCCTGGCCGGACAATGTTTCGCTGGACAAGGCGCGTCGTCTGCTGTGGCCGATCAAGAAGAAATATGGCTCGAAGCTGAGCTGGGCCGACCTGATCATCCTGGCGGGCAATGTCGCCTATGAATCCATGGGCCTGAAGACCTTTGGCTTCGGTTTCGGTCGCGAGGACATCTGGCATCCCGAGAAAGACACCTATTGGGGCGCCGAGAAAGAGTGGCTGGCGCCGTCCGACGGCCGCTATGGCGATGTGGCCCAGCCCGCAACGCTGGAAAACCCGCTCGCCGCCGTGCAGATGGGCCTGATCTATGTGAACCCGGAAGGGGTGAACGGCAAGTCTGACCCGCTCAAGACCGCCGCGATGATCCGCGAGACCTTTGCCCGCATGGCGATGGACGACGAGGAAACCGTCGCGTTGACGGCGGGCGGGCATACCGTCGGCAAGGCGCATGGCAATGGCGACGCCAAGGCGCTGGGCGCCGACCCGGAATCGGCTGGCGTCGAGGCGCAGGGCATGGGCTGGGCCAACCCCAACCAACAGGGCAAGGCCGCGAATGCGGTGACTTCGGGCATCGAAGGCGCCTGGACCGCCAACCCGACCGTGTTCGACATGGGCTTCTTCGAAATGCTCTTTGGCCACGAATGGGAATTGCGCAAATCTCCCGCGGGCGCGACCCAGTGGGAGCCGGTGAGCATCAGGGAAGAAGACAAGCCGCGCGATGCGAGCGACCCGACCAAGCGCCGCAATCCGATGATGACCGATGCCGACATGGCGATGCGCATGGACCCGGTCTACAACGCGATCTGCCAGAAGTTCATGGCGGACCCGGCCTATTTCAAGGAAACCTTCGCCCGCGCCTGGTTCAAGCTGACCCATCGCGACATGGGGCCGAAATGCCGCTACATCGGGCCGGAAGTGCCGGCGGAGGATCTGGTCTGGCAGGACCCGGTGCCCGTGGGCGCGACGGGCTGGGATGTCGCCTCGGTCAAGGCCAAGATCGCGGCTTCGGGCCTGTCTGTGGCCGAGCTGGTCTCGACCGCCTGGGATTCGGCCCGCACCTATCGCGGGTCCGACATGCGGGGCGGGGCCAATGGCGCGCGCATCCGTCTGGCGCCCCAGAAGGACTGGGAAGGCAATGAGCCCGCCCGTCTGGCCAAAGTTTTGGCGGTGCTGGAGCCGATCGCCAAGGCCGCAGGCGCAAGCCTGGCCGATGTGATCGTGCTGGCGGGCGGCGTCGGGATCGAGATGGCAGCCAAGGCCGCGGGCCATGCGGTGACGGTGCCTTTCGCGCCGGGCCGGGGCGATGCGACCGATGCGCAGACCGACGCGGCCTCGTTCGACGTGCTGGAGCCGCTGGCCGATGGCTATCGCAACTGGCTCAAGGCGGATTACGTGGTCAGCCCGGAAGAGCTGATGCTCGACCGCACCCAGCTCATGGGCCTGACGGCGCCGGAGATGGTGGTTCTGGTCGGTGGCATGCGCGCCATGGCCACCAATCATAGCGGCACCAAGCACGGCGTCTTCACCGACCGTCCGGGCGCGCTGACGACCGATTTCTTCGTGACCTTGACCGACATGGCCTACACTTGGGCCCCGGCGGGCGATGGCAGCTACCAGATCCGTAACCGCAAGACCGGCGCGGTGAAGTATACCGCCACGCGGATGGACCTGGTCTTCGGTTCGAACGCGATCCTGCGCGCCTATGCCGAGGTCTATGCGGCAGATGATGCGACCGAGAAATTCCTGGCCGATTTTATCGCCGCCTGGACCAAGGTCATGAATGCCGACCGCTTCGACCTGATCGCCTGATCAGAGGCTTCTGAAAGGAGAGGGGCGGGCGCCTGTGGCGCCCGCCCCTTTTCTTTTCGATCCCCTCTTCGGCTTTTCAGCCAGGGCCTATGGGCCCTGTAGCGCCACGCTGCTGCCCGGCTCGGTGCCAAGCATGTCTTTCGGGGCTATCATGATCACCAAAGCGGCCGCGTAGACGGCCATGAACAGCACGATTGCAAGCATGGGGCGCGGCGCGCGCCTCTGGCTGTAGGTGTCGGACATCAGTCTCTCCCTTGTGCAGCTTCGGGTCAGTCGGTGCCGATGGCGAGAGCGTAACACCCAAAGTCGTGACCGGGTTTCTCATCTTCTGCGTGTATCTGGAATATTTTCCCATCGCGCCGTGGTTTCGGCGGATTTGCGCCAATGAACCGAGAGTATTCTGCAGCTGCGAAGAAGATTATCCTGCCGCCGCAGCAATCGGGCGTTGCGGCGGAAATGAAAAAGGCCGGCCTGGTTGTCCAGGCCGGCCCTTTCGTCACATGATCCTGCTGGGATCAGTAGCAGACGTACCAGTATTCGCAGTAGCCGTACCAGTCGCACCAGTATTCCCAATAGCAGGCGCCCCGGGTCTTGGTTTCGGCGGCATCGCGCAGCTCTTCGACCTTGGCGACGATCATCGGATCGTCCTTGCCCAGTTCGGCCGCTTCGTCGAGAATCTTGCCCAGATCAAGCGTCTGGCCTTTTTCCTCGATGGTGGTGCCCTCGGCGGCCGAGAGCATCATCTCGACGCCGGTGACCATGGCCAGAGCATCGCCCTTGGCGCGGCCATAATTGATCACGGCATTGGCGGTTTGCAGGGTGGCGCGGGCCTCGGCCTGTTCGGCGGCGTTCGGGGCCTTGGTCTCGGCCATGGTCGCAGGGGCGGACAGCATGGCGACGGAAAGGGTCAGAGCAGTCAGAAAGTGTTTCATATGATTCTCCCGGATCTAATGTTTCGCCCGTCCCCTGATCGCACAACTGTGATCGCTGATGGGTCGGATGTGAACACAATGTGCCTTTGTGCCATGCCGCTTTCAAATGAAAAACCTCGTCATGACGGCCGACGCGGTGGGGAAATCCCCACCTGCATGGCCTCGGCGCAATCTCGGGTTGTCGAGCCGCGCAAAAGCGTGGCGGAAAGCCTCAGGTGCGAATGCCGGCGAAGCGCGCCTGCCATTCGGCGCGTTCCTCATCGGTGATCTTGCGGAACAGATTCTCGGGGACAGAGAAGCCCGCGCCGGGGGCCAGCTGGCGTAGGGCGGCAGGCACATCCGCAGGCCAGGACCAGTCGGTGCAGCCCATCGCCGCCATCATCGCCTCAGAGGCATCGGGGATGAAAGGCCGCGACAGGACGGCGTAGAGCCGGATCAGGTTCAGCCCCAGCCGCACCATCGCCTGCGCCTGTTCCGGATCGGTCTTGACCACGCTCCAGGGGGCGGCGGCTTGCAGGTATTCATTGCCCGCCACCCAGATCGCGCGCAGCTCGGCCGCGGCCTTGCGCACTTCGATCGCGTCCATCAACCGCTCATATTCGCGGATGCGTGCGCCCAGATCGGCAATCAGCGCATGTTCCATCGGACCGTATTCCCCGCCCGCCGGAACCGTCTCGCCGAATTTCGACCGGGCGAATTTGGTGACGCGGCTGACGAGATTGCCAAGGACATCTGCCAGATCCTTGTTCACCGAGGCCTGGAAATTCTCCCAGGTAAACTCGCTGTCGGCGCTTTCGGGCGCATGGGACAGAAGCCACCAGCGCCAGTAATCGGCGGGCAGGATCGACAGAGCCTGATCCATGAACACGCCGCGCCCGCGCGAGGTCGAGAACTGGCCGCCGTCATAGTTCAGGTAGTTGAAGGATTTGAGGTAATCGACCAGCTTCCAGGGCTCGCCCGACCCAAGGATCGTCGCCGGGAACGACAGGGTGTGGAAGGGGACGTTGTCCTTGCCCATGAACTGGAAATAGGTGACGTCGGACGCGCCCTTGTCGGTGCGCCACCAGCGTTCCCAATCGGCATCCGGGCGGCCATTGGCGTCGGCCCATTCGGCGGTGCCCGCGATATATTCGATCGGCGCATCGAACCAGACGTAAAAGACCTTGCCTTCCATCCCAGGCCAGGGCTGATCGCCCTTTTTCACCGGGATGCCCCAATGCAGATCGCGGGTGATGCCGCGATCCTGCAATCCGTCCCCGTCATTCAGCCATTTCTTCGCGATCGATGTCGTCAGGACCGGCCAGTCGGTCTTGCTGTCGATCCAGGCTTCCAGCTTGTCCTTGAGCGACCGCTGCATCAGGTACAGATGCTTGGTCTCGCGCACTTCCAGATTCGTCGAGCCGGAAATGGTGGAATGCGGGTTGATCAGGTCGGTCGGGTCCAGCTGCTTGGTGCAATTGTCGCATTGGTCGCCGCGCGCCGAGTCATAGCCGCAATTGGGGCAGGTGCCCTCGATATAGCGGTCGGGCAGGAATCGGTTGTCATCGATGGAAAAGACCATCTTCTCGCTGACTTCGCGGATCAGCCCGGCTTCGTCCAGACGCCCGGCGAAATGCTGGGTCAGCCGGTGGTTGCGCAGGCTGGAGGACCGGCCGAAATGGTCGAAAGACAGCCGGAAGCCGCGCGCCAACTCGGACTGGACCTCATGCATCTCGGCGCAATATTCGGCCACGGGCTTGCCAGCCTTGGCCGCCGCCAGCTCGGCTGGCGTGCCATGTTCGTCGGTCGCGCAGATGAACATCACCTCGTCGCCCCGCGCCCGCTTGTAGCGTGCGAAAAGGTCGGCTGGAAGCTGGCTGCCCACCAGATTGCCCAGATGCTTGATGCCATTGATATAGGGAATGGCCGAGGTGATCAGGATCCGTGCCATGTCTTGCCCGCAGTTGTCGGAATTGCCCGAGGCGGGATAGCGCAAAGCGGTGGCGAGGACCAGATGTCCGCGCAGATTCACTCGCGCCGGGCGATCCGGGCGGTGATGATGATGCGCACCTCGTCGCCAACCTGCTGGCCAAAGCCCGTTGCGCCGAAATCCGACCGCTTCACCTTGCCCGTCAGCCGCACCGTTAGATGAGAGAGATCGCCCGCCTGCGTGCCTTGCTGCCGGAAGATTGCGGCATCCAGCGTGACCTTGCGCGTCACGCCCCGGATCGTCAGTGCGCCCGAAATCAACGCGCCATCGCCTGCCGCGGTCACGGCGCTGGAGTGGAAGCTGATGGTCGGAAAGTCACTCGCATCCAGCACGGTCTTTCCCTTCATCGCCTCGGCGGCGAAGGGAAAGCTCGCATCGGCCCCGGTGGCGTTCAGCACTACCGCAACGGTGCAATTCGCCAGCCGGTCGAGGTCTAGAACCAGATCGGCGCTGGCAATGGGGATATGGCCGGAAATGACCTGTGTGCCGAAATCCGTCTCATAGGTCACGGTCGAGCGGTCGGCCTGAAGATCATAGGCGACCGGCGCCGCGAAGGCGGCGGGCGACAGGCCAAGGATCAGCGCAGCAGGGGCAATCCAGCGCATCGCGATCTCCATCTGTCCGGCCAGATTAGCACGGGCCAGGGCCGCCGTCGCGGGCGCCAATGGACATCACCGGAACGTGTGCGTGGATGCGCATCGCTTGCCTGTTGCGCCGGGCGCGCTAGCCTGTGGTCAAGCAGGGGGTGCAGGATGAAAATGATTCCGCTGGGAAAATCGGGCCTGACCGTGTCCGAGCTTTGCCTGGGCACCATGACCTGGGGCAGCCAGAACACCGAAGCCGAGGGCCATGCGCAGGCCGATCTGGCGCTGGATCGGGGCGTGACCTTCTGGGACACGGCCGAGATGTACCCGACCAATCCGGTGCGGGCCGAGACGGTGGGCCGGACCGAAGAGATCATCGGCTCATGGCTCGCAGCGCGGGGCGGACGGTCGCGGCTGGTGATCGCGACCAAAGTGACCGGCAAGGGGCAGGTGGTGCGCGGCGGCGAACCGATCACCGGGCGCACTTTGCGCGCAGCGCTGGAAGGATCGCTGCGGCGGCTGGGCACGGATTATGTCGATCTCTACCAGCTCCATTGGCCGAACCGGGGCAGCTATCATTTTCGCCAGGCCTGGGCCTATGCCCCGCATGGCGTCGACAAGGCTGCCGAGACGGCGCATATGACCGACATCCTGACCACGGCCCGCGCCCTGGTGGACGAAGGCAAGATCCGCGCCATCGGTCTGTCGAACGAAAGTGTCTGGGGCGCGGCGCGCTGGCTGCATCTGGCCGATACGCTGGGCCTGCCGCGCATGGCCTCGATACAGAACGAATATTCGCTGCTCTGCCGCCAGTTCGACACCGACTGGGCGGAATTCTCGATGATCGAGGAGATGCCGCTTCTGGCCTTCTCGCCCTTGGCGGCGGGTCTTCTGTCGGGAAAATACGCGGGTGATGTGACTCCCGAGGGCACAAGGCGTAGTTTCACGCCCAATCTGGGCGGCCGGATCACAGCCCGGGTCTTTCCGGCGGTCGCGGCCTATCTGGGCGTGGCCGCGCGGCATGGGCTTGACCCCTGTCAGATGGCCATCGCCTTTTGCCGTTCGCGCCCCTTCACAACGATCCCGATCGTGGGCGCAACCTCGGTGGCGCAGTTGAAAGTCACGCTGGGCGCGGCAGGAATGGTCCTGCCGTCCGAAGTGCTGGTCGAGCTTGACGAGGCGCATCGCGCGCATCCGCGGCCCTACTAGCGCTTGAAGGAGTGCTCGCTATCAGTCAGAAGCTCGGGATAAGGGGTGGGGTTGCGGGACCGATGGTGCTGAGAGGCTTGCGATATCTCGCGCTTGCGGGCGTGCTGGCCCTTGGGGGATGCGTGCTGCCTGGGGGCGGTGGAAAAACCGCGGCTCCCAACCCGGTGACCGGTGGCGACATCGAAGTGACGCCTCTGGACGCCGTCCCTTCGGCCACCACGGCAAAGGCAGAAGAAGACCCGACGGCCCAAGCGGCTGTGACGCCGGCCGCCGCGTCGGCGAAAGCCCCCGCGGCAGGGGACACGCGCCCGAAGCCCAGGCCCGCCGCTGCCCTGTCTGCCGCGCCGGAAGCGCCCGTCGCCGCGCCTGCCGTGCCCGAGGCGGCGAAATCGCCTGCCCAGATTGCCTGCGAGCGCAAGAAGGGCCTCTGGTCCAAGGCGGGCAAGGGCGGATTTGCCTGTGTCAGCAAGACGCGGGATTCGGGCAAGGAATGCCGAAACGCCAAGCAATGCGAGGGCGAATGCCTGGCGCGCTCGGGCACCTGCGCGCCCATCAAACCACTGTTCGGCTGCAACGAGATACTGGACGATATGGGACGAAGGACCACCCTGTGCATCGATTGATCCTGGCACTGGTGCTGGCGCTTGCCGCCTGTACGCCCCCGCCGCAGATAGCGGGCTTCCGCCGCGCCGATGCGCCGATCTGGTCTTCGGCCGCCTTCTTGCCGACGAAGATCGAGGGAAGCTGGACCCAGGTCGCAAGTTTTTCATCCGGCAAGGGGCCGGGCTGCGCGCCGGGGGGCTTGCATTTCGCGCGCTCTGGCGCGGGGCTGACCGTGCAGGGACAATTGTGCCTCAATGGTCAGCCAAGGCGCATCGCGGGCGTGCTGCGGCCCAGCGGCCCGGGCCGCCTGACCCTGCCTGGCATGTCGGACTGGTGGGTGATCTGGGTCGATGCCGATTACCGTACCCTCGCCGTGGGCACGCCAGATGGAAGTTTCGGTTTCATTCTTGACCGTGGCAAGATTGGTGGGGACCGGCTCAAGGCCGCGGCCGAGATCTTCGACTTCAACGGTTATGCCAAGGGACGGCTTTTCGCCTATTGAGGCGCATGTCGATTTTTCAATGAAAAATCAGCCACCTGCAACGTGATCCTTAGATCTTCAGCTTCAGCGACCGCAAATGACGAGCAGCATCGCGGGCGCCGATTTCCGCCTCGCGCACCAGCCAGTCGAAATGCTCGCTCACAGCTTCGACCCGGGCATCATCGCGAAAGGCGATGTAGTGGCGGCCCAGATAGACAACGGCAAGATGCGGGCCGAAGACCGTGACCGGGGCTGAAAACACCCGGCGGGCATCGAAAAGGCACAGGCGCAGCGTCGGATACAGTTGGTCGCAAAGATCGGCCATGCGGTCGATCTGGCCAAGCCGCACTTCGGGCGGCAGGCCGCGATAATAGCCGGTGCCGGTCGCCAGATTGTCGATCTCATGAAGGGGCAGGGCGATCTCGTAATCCGACCGCGCCCCGCGCATCCAGGCCAGACGGTCCTCGAAGGCGCGCAGCGCCTGTTCCGGGCTGCGGCCCAGTTGCGGCGCATATTCCCATTCCACCATGGCGCGGGTCTTCAGCATGTCGGGCAGGGTGGCCGGGACATGGCGGATCTTGTAGCCCGCCGCCTCGCGGTGCCAGCCGAAGATCGTCTCGTCGATCAGGGCGCGCGGCGCCTCGGTCATGGTGAGTGACGCGGCAAGCAGGTTCGATACCGGTTCGGGCCGGGCCGAGAGGCCCAGAAGCCAGTCGCAGGACACGCCCAGTGCCAGGGCGCAATCGGCGACAAGCTGGGCATTGGGCAGGCGCTTGCCAGGTGCCAAAAGCGCCGAGACGGTTGATCGGTCGACCGCGCAGGCCCGTGACAGCGCCGCCTGGGTGACGCCCTTTTCTGCCATCGCCTGCGCCAGCCGCAGCCGGAACAGACCCGCCCTATCCCGCTTGTCCATCATATCCGGCATATGGTTACTTTAGTCAACGATGTTGCCTTTATGGTGCGTATCTTCCGAATTCCCAGCCGCCACGGCAAGGCTTATCATATGCGTAATAATTCGTTGGGAAAGACAATGCGTTACAGGTTGCTCGCAGGTTCATGGTCGGATGAGGCGCCAACGCTCGCGCTTCTGGCGGCGACCTATGGCCTATTCGCTTTGGCGACCTCGTGGTTTTGGGCTGTCTCGCCCGGCCTTTCCATCCTCGTCACCGCCGTTGCCGCCGCGCAGTTCTGCTCTCTCCAGCACGAGATGCTGCATGGCCATCCCTTCACCAACCGCCACTTGAACCATGCGCTCGCCTTTCCGGCCCTGGGCTTCTTCTATCCCTATCTGCGCTTTCAGGACACGCATCTGGCCCATCACCACGACCCGATCCTCACCGATCCCTATGATGACCCGGAATCGAACTACCTTGACCCTGACATCTGGGTGCGGCTCTCCGCACCGATGCGGGCGGTTCTGCGGGTGAACAACACGCTGGCGGGACGGATGATCCTGGGTCCGCTGCTGGGCTTCGGCTTCTTCCTTGGCACGGAGGCGGCGCTGATCCGGCGCGGCGTGCCGGGGGTGGCGCGGGCCTGGGCGCTGCATCTGCTGGGGCTGGCGCTGGTGATTGGCTGGCTGTCCCTGGCGGGAATGCCGGTCTGGGCCTGGCTGCTGGCGGCCTATCTGGCCGGGGCGATCCTGAAGATACGCACCTTTCTGGAACATCGCGCGCATGAGCTGTTCCGCGCCCGCACTGTGATCATCGAGGATCGCGGCCCTTTGGCGCTGCTGTTCCTGAACAACAATTTCCACGTCGTGCATCACATGCATCCAGCGGTGCCCTGGCACCGGCTGCCCGCCCTGTACCGCCAGAACCGCGACCATTACCTGCGGCGCAACGAGGGCTATCTCTACCGCAACTATCTGGAAATCTTCCGCAAGCACCTGTTCCGCGCCAAGGATCCGGTGCCGCATCCGGTCTGGCCGGTGCAGCGCGGGGAAGAGCGGCCCTTGCAGGACGCGGCGGAATAGGCTCAGTCGATCCGGCGGAACATCGGGCGTGACCCCGAATTGTCAAAGAAGGGCACGCCGGGCTGGGTGCCGCCCGCCAGAAGGTTCGTCACTTCGGCCAGCACGACCTCGGTGATGAAGGGCAGATCCAGCGCCCGTGCCTCGGCCAGCCCGATCCAGTGCAGATGCGACAGTTCAGCATCGGCGCGGGTCAGGTCATCCGGGTCGCAGGCAAGACCTGCCGCATCGGCAAGGAAGAAGCGTGCGTCGAAGCGGCGGCTGCGACCGGGTGGGGTTATGGCACGGAAGACAAAGCGCAGGGGCGCCGCGTCAGGGCGCAGGGTCAGGCCGGTTTCTTCCTCAAGCTCGCGCAGCGCGGCGGCGACCAGCGCCTCGGGTGCGGTATCAGATTGGGACAGTCGGCTCTGGCACTGAGGTGCCAGCGGCAATGGCCCGGCCCAATGGTCGCCGGGATCGACCGCACCGCCAGGGAAGACATATTTCGACGGCATGAACGCGGCCTGGGCGCCGCGCTGACCCATCAGTACGGCGGAACCGCCTGCGGGCAGGCTGCGGGCGAGGATCACCGTCGCTGCGGCGCGGATCGCGGCGTCGCTGTCAGGCAAGATCATGGGCCGGAATGGGCTGGCCAGAGCTTTCATGCCCAAAACCATGCATCCGCTTTGACCATTGCACGGCGACCAGCGCACCTTTCAGCCGAGGCAAAAGGTACAAGGACAGGGCCGCGCAGCCGACCGACAGGATCGAGGCGGTCACCAGCGGATCGGGCTCCCAATGGGTGAACAGGAACAGCATGACCGGAGCCATCAAGTGGCCGACAATCAGGATCGTCAGATAGGCCGGGCCATCATCGGCGCGGTGGTGGTGCAGGTCCTGGCTGCAGACCGGGCAGGTATCACGCACTTTGAGATAGGCCCGCATCATCGGACCCGCGCCGCAATTGGGGCAACGCTGGCGCCAGCCGCGCGCGACGGCGGGCCAAAGGGGGCGCTCATCGGTCGAGGGCGTGGCGGTGGTGTGCTGGTTCTGCATGGGGAACTCTGCCTACGGGCCTGTCGTGGTACCGGCCGAACATAAGCGCTGAGCGTGGCGATTGACAGGGGCTCAGCGGCGCTGTGTCCCGATGTCGCAAGAGCCCTGCTGAAAATTCGGGCGGCGGCAGCGACGGAATGGGCCAGCCCTGTCGTTTGCAAGGGCAGATGGGCGGCGGAGCAGCGCCGACCCTGGCAGAAGGATGACACAGATGTTTGGACAGATGGATCGTCGCATGGCAGCGGCCCTTGCCTTGGGCGCCGTGGCGCTTGTTGCGCTGGGAACGGCTGCGATGGCCGACCGCGGCCCCGGCCGGGGCGAAGGGGCAGCGCTGCTGATGCAGCGTTTCGACGCGATGGATGCCGACAAGGATGGGAAGCTCACCCAAGCCGAGATCGACGCCTTCCGGGCGGCGCGTTTTGCTGCGGCGGACACGAACGGGGATGGCGCGATCGACAAGGACGAGCTGGCCGCGCTGCGCTTGCAGGAGATGCAGGCGCGGGCCGGGAACCAGGCGGCCAGGATGCTCGACCGGATGGATGGCAATGGCGACGGAAAGCTCTCGGCAAGCGAGATGCCGGGCGAAGGCATGGGCGCGCAGCTGTTCGCGCGGGCCGATTCCGACAAGGACGGCGCTATCAGCAAGGCCGAGGCCGAAGCGGCCATGACAAAGCTGGCCGGCAGGATGGAGAAGCATCGTGGCAAGGGCCATGGCGGTCCCGGCTGGTGGTGGGGTCAGGGCGATGCGCAGGGCGCGGAAAACTGAACTCCCCTTTGCGCATCGCTCAGGGATGGGGCTAGATGCAAAGGATGACCATGCCGCGCGACAGGCAGGCCGAGGCCTCGGACGACGATCTTCTGGCGCTCTATGCGCAGGGGAATCGTACTGCCGCGCGTCTTCTGACCGAGCGTTTGGTGCCGCGCGTCTTGGCCTATGCCAGCCGTCTTCTGGCGGGCGACCGGGCCGAGGCCGAGGATGTGGCGCAGGAGGCGATGTTGCGCCTGTGGCGCGCGGCGCCGGGCTGGCGCAGCGGCGAGGCCAAGGTCTCGACCTGGCTCTACCGGGTGGTGACCAATCTGGTCACCGACCGGCTGCGGGCAAGGGGACGCCGCGGCGGTGGGCACCTTCCGCTCGACGCCGGCCCCGAGCCCGAGGATGCCGCGCCGGGGGCGCTGGCCCAGATGATCGACGGTCAGCGCATGGATGCGCTGGGCCGGGCGCTCGCGGCTTTGCCGGACCGCCAGCGCGAAGCGGTGGTGCTGCGCCATCTGGAAGGGCTTGGAAACCCCGAGATCGCGGCCATTCTGGGCGTGGGGGTCGAAGCGGTGGAAAGCCTGACTGCAAGGGGCAAGCGGGCGCTGGCTGCGGCGCTGCAAGACCAGCGCGATGTGCTGGGTTATGAGGGGAGATGACGCGGATGGACATGGACGATCTTGACCGGCTTCTCGACCGCGCGCGCGCCACCCCCGCGCAGCCCGGCACGGATCTGATGGCGCGCATCTTGGCGGATGCCTTGGCGGAACAACCGGCCCCCGGCAGCAGCGCGGCGCAGATGGTCGCTGCCCGCCCGGCGCGGCAAGGCCTTCTTGCCAGGCTGCGCGCGACCCTGGCCGACGGGTTCGGCGGACGCGGCGCGCTGGCCGGTCTGGGTGGCGCGGCCTGTTTCGGGCTTGTGCTGGGGTATGCCGATCCGTCGACCCTGACCTGGCTGACCGGCGGTTTGGGCGGGGTCGCAGTGTCGGACGTGCAGTTTCTGCCCGGCGTCGATTTCTTTCTGAGCGAGGGGTAAGCCCATGAGTGATGCCGAGATGAAGCCCGGTGCCGGAGTGCCGCTGCCCCCGGCGCCGCCGCGCACGCGGGGCTGGGTCAGGACGCTTCTGGTTGTGTCGCTGGCGATCAACCTGGGCGTTGCCGGACTGGCCGTGGGGGCCTTTGTCAAGAATGGCGGTCCACCCCCGCGGATGGAGGGGCGGGACCTGGGCCTTGGCCCCATGGGTGATGCGCTGAACCGGGACGACCGGCGCGCGCTGCGCAAGGCTTTCCTCGCCCGTTTCCCCGAGCTGAAGGCGGGTCGCGCGGCCCTGCAGGCCGATTTCGCCGCTTTGATTGACGCGCTGCGGGCCGAGCCTTTCGATCCGGCGGCGGTCGATGCGGCGATCCTGGTCATCGCCGATCGCAACAGCGAGCGTCTTGCTTCGATCCGCGATATTTTTTCGAACTATCTGGTGAGTCTTTCGCCCGAGGCGCGGTCGGCCTTTGCCGACCGTTTGCAGGCCTCGCTCAGCCGGGACGACCGGAAGGGCAAGGACCACGACCGGGAAAAGGACGGGAACTGAGCCGGGGCGCAGTCGTGCCTTACGCTGCGCTCTGGCTGAAGGTCACCAGGTTGCGACCGCCCGATTTTGACAGGAGCAGCGCCCGGTCGGCGCGGTCGACCACGGTGGCCGGGTCCCCGTCGCCGGTCTGGCCCAAACGGCCCACGGCCACCCCGATCGATACGGTGACGATGATGTTTTCGCCAGCAGGCAGGCGGATGGGCTGTTCGCCCACGATCTGGCGCAGGCGTTCCGCGACGCGTTCGGCATCGCAAAGCCCGGTCTGGGGCAGGACGACGAGAAACTCCTCTCCGCCAATCCGGGCCAGAAGATCGCTGATGCGCAGGTTTTCGGCCAGGCGCCGGGCCACCTCGACCAGCACCGCATCGCCCGCCGCATGGCCATACCTGTCGTTCACGCCCTTGAACCGATCGAGATCGACGATCATCACCGCAAAGGGCAGGTTTTCCGATTCAGCCTGCGCGGCGATGCCCGCAAGCCGTGGCATGGCATAGCGACGATTATAGGTGCTGGTCAGCGGGTCAATCATCGCAAGGCGCAACCCGTCTTCCAAGGTGGCGCGGGTGCGGTCGGTCTGCCGTTTGCGCCGCAAAAGGGTACGCAGACGCAATTCCAGCTCGCCTTCGGGGGCGGCGGTGGAAACCACGTCGTCGGCACCAAGGTCATAGGCCATTTCCGCTGCCGATCCATCCTCACGTTCGGCCATCATGCAAAAGGCGCTTTGCCGCGTTCCGGCATGGGTCTTGAGCGCGGACATCAGCCGCAAGCCGAGACCCGCGCCGTCCAGATCGCATTCGATGACGAAGACTTCGGGAATCGCTTCATCCGCGCCGGGCTGGAGCGCCATGGCCTGTTCGCGTGTCAGCACGCTCAGCCGGTCGCGCATGCGCCGTTGCAGCGCAAGGCGCCAGCTGTTGGCGGTTTCCGGCCTTGCCGCGATCAGGCCGATCGATCCGATCGTGTCGAAGCCGCTGGCCGGTTCCGCAAGGCCCAAGATCCCGGATGCGCTTTCCCCCCACATTTCAGAGACGCGGCGCGCATCGGTCCGGCCGCGCATCAGATTGCGAATCCGCGCCAGAAGAACGGCTTCGGCGATGGGTTTGCTCATCACTGCATCAGCGCCATGGCGCAGCGCGCCAAGGCGTGCCGCCGGATCGCCGGGAGGCGCGAAGGCGATCACCGGAATCGCCCGGGTCAGGGGGTCGCCGCGCAAGAGAGCCAGAAGGTCGGTGCCGGACAGATCGGCCAACGCGAGGTCAAGCAGGATCAGGTCGGGTTGTTCGCTGCGCGCCAGGTCAAGGCACGACGCCCCGTCGGCCGCGAGGATCGGCTCGTAGAATGCTTTGGCGAGCTTAACCTTGTGGATCACACGGTTTGTCGCTGCAGCATCAACAATGAGGATACGTCCGTGCATCGCAACCCGAGATCTGGTGACTCCCACCGTCACATGCTGTGCATTTTCTTACTCAGAAGGTTAAGAAAGTCTTTCCACCTTTTCATAAACCGCCTGTCTTATCTAGACATTGTCGCGAAACTTGGCGGATAGGCGATTCATAGTTGAGGATAAGCATGGTTGGGCAAGAATCCGCTGAGGCCCTGGCACTTGAGGCCTTGGCCTACATTCTGGCGCGCGAGGATCTGTTGTCATCCTTCCTTGCGGCGACAGGGGCAGGCGGCGCCGAATTGCGCGCGGGTGCGGGCGATCCTGTCTTTCTGGCCGCGGTGCTTGATCACCTGCTCAGCGATGATGCGCTGGTGACCGGCTTTGCCGCTGAGGCAGGTCTGCCGCCCCTGACCGTGGTCGAAGCGCGGGCGGCTTTGCCCGGGGGACAATTGCCCAACTGGACGTGATGGACTTTCGGGCGGGCTCCCGGCAAGACTGCGGGCGGCAGCGCATGGGGGCAGGCATGATCGACGGAATCGTCTTCGACAAGGACGGCACGCTTTTCGACTTTCGCGCAAGTTGGGGACGCTGGGCTGACCTGTTCCTCTCGGGCCTGGCCCGCGATCCGGCCCATTTCGCGGCCCTTGCCGATGCCATCGGGTACTTGCCGCAGGCGCGCAGCTTCCGCCCCGACAGCGTGGTGATCGCGGCAACCGCCGCCGATATCGCTGCAGCCCTGCTGCCCCATCTGCCCGGCCGCGAACAGGCGGAACTGACCGAGGCGATCGACGCCGCCGCCGCCGGTGTGGCCATGGCCGAGGCGGTGCCGCTGGTGCCCTTGCTGACGGCGCTCCGCGCGCGCGGATTGCGGCTGGGCGTCGCGACCAATGACAGCGAAGTCCCGGCCCGTGCCCATCTTGCGGCGAACGGGCTGACGCAGCTCTTCGACTATATCGCCGGCTACGATTCCGGCTATGGCCCAAAGCCCGGCCCCGGAATGTGCCGGGCCTTCGCCGATACACAGGGCCTTGATCCGGCCCGGGTGCTCATGGTGGGGGACAGCCGTCATGATCTGGAAGCCGGCCGTGCCGCCGGGATGCGCACCATCGCCGTGCTGACCGGCATCGCGACCGAAGCCGATCTGGCCCCGCATGCCGATGTCGTCCTGCCGGATATCGGTGCGCTTCCGGCCTGGCTTGATGGGCTTTCCGCCCGTTAATTCGCGAGCGCCGATCAAAAACGACATATTCACGTCGTAGAACGGGTGCGCTTGCGCTGGCGGGTTCGGCCAGATTGGCGACTGAGCAGCTATGGGGGCGACCATGACCGACGAGCCGGGCCGCAAGCGCCGCGCGGGGGGGCGGGCAGGAATGAAGGTGCGCGCGGGCGGTGCCGCGATCGACCAGATGCCCTGGAGAATCCCGGTCAATCCCGATCGGCCGACCGAACCGCTGGACGAAGACGGCGTGCAGCGCATCCACAAGGGCGCGATGCGGATCCTGTCGGATATCGGCATCGAGTTCCTCAATCCCGAAGCGGTCGAGATCCTCAAGAAAGCCGGCTGCGTGGTGAACGGAACCAATGTGCGCATGGACGAGGATTTCGTGATGGAGATGCTCTCCCACGCGCCATCCGAATTCACCATCACCCCGCGCAATCCCGCGCGCGAGATCACCATCGGCGGCAAGCATATGGTGTTCGTGAACGTCTCGTCGCCGCCCAATGCCTGGGATCTGGAGCGCGGCAAGCGCTCGGGCGACTTCGAGACCTTCAAGGAATTCATCAAGCTGACGCAGTATTTCAACTGTATCCATGTCGCGGGCGGCTATCCGGTCGAGCCGGTGGATATCCACCCCTCGATCCGCCACCTCGACTGTCTTTATGAAAAGCTCGTCCTGACCGACAAGGTCTGCCACGCCTATTCGCTGGGGGCGGAACGGGTGGAGGACGTGATGGAGATGGTGCGCCTAGCAGGCGGGCTGAGCCATGACGAATTCGACGCCAAGCCCCGGATGTATACCAATATCAACTCGGTCAGCCCATTGAAGCATGATTTTCCCATGCTCGACGGGGCGATGCGGCTGGCGCGGCGCGGGCAGCCCGTGGTTGTCACGCCCTTCACTTTGGCCGGGGCCATGGCGCCGGTGACCATGGCGGGGGCGGTGACGCTGTCGATCGTCGAGGCACTCGCCGCGGTGGCGCTCTTGCAATATATCAACCCCGGCTGCCCGGTGGCGATCGGCACCTTCACCTCGAATGTCGACATGAAATCCGGCGCGCCCGCCTTTGGCACCCCGGAATATATGCGGGCGACGCAGATGACCGGGCAATTGGTGCGCTTCTATGGCGTGCCGATGCGGGCCTCGGGCGTCTGCGCCGCGAATATCCCCGACGGGCAGTCGATGTGGGA
Source organism: Neotabrizicola paludis (assembly GCF_044142105.1). Taxonomy (NCBI): domain Bacteria; kingdom Pseudomonadati; phylum Pseudomonadota; class Alphaproteobacteria; order Rhodobacterales; family Paracoccaceae; genus Neotabrizicola; species Neotabrizicola paludis. Next base: position 69,593 of record NZ_JBGTYM010000006.1, on the reverse strand, counting down.
GACCTCGAACAGCCTGTGGTCGGCGGTGATGAGCCAGACCAACATGGTCTATCACGCGGCGGGCTGGCTGGAAGGCGGGCTGATCGCCAGCCCCGAGAAATTCGTCATGGACTGCGAAGTCCTTCAGATGATCCAGCGCTATTTCGAGCAGGCGACCTTTGCGACCGATGTCGAGGACATCGCCATCGACACGATCCGCGAGGTCGGACCGAACGGGCATTACTTCGGGGTCCAGCATACCCAAGACCGTTACCAGCACGCGTTCTACCAGCCCTTCGCGAGCGATTGGCGCAATTATGAGGCCTGGGCGCTGGACGGCTCGGTCTGGACGGCGGAGCGGGCGCATCGGATCTACAAGCAGATCCTGGCCGAATTCGAGGCCCCGGCCATCGACGGCGGCGCGCTGGAGGAGCTGACCCGCTTCGTCGCGCGCCGCAAGCAAGAGGGCGGGGCTCCGACCGATTTCTAGACCATGCGCCGATGTCCCACGGTGGGACAGAGGGTAGGCCAAGGAAAATCAATGACTTACGATTCTGGCGTAAGTGTTTCTTAACCTTCGCACCAGGGTCCGGCCGGAGGGCATGTCCGGCACGGCGGGGTACAGCGCCTTGTTAACGCTTCCACCTTAGGCTTTGCCGGGAATCAACCGCGGAGCCAGGATGTACGGGCTGTTCCTACGTGCCCTTCAGAACTATGTCTGCGTCACCTTCGGGCCCGAGCCTCTGGTGCGGGCTTTGGCGGCTGCCGGTGCGCCCGAAGGGTTCGAACCGCTTCTGCGCTACGAACACCACACGTTGCGCGCGTTTCTGGCCAAGGTCTGCGCCGAACTCGGACGCCCGGCCACGGCGATACTCGAGGATCTGGGCACGTTCGTCGTCACTGACGAAGGTCATTCCGCCACCCGCCGCCTGCTGCGCTTCGGGGGCACGAGTTTCAGCGAGTTTCTGTTCTCGCTTGAGGAATTGCCGGAACGCCTGCGGCTTGCCCTGCCGGATGCCGAGCTGCCCCTTCTGCATCTGACCGATCTGGGGGAAGGGCAGTTCCGACTGATCTGTTCTACCGATTGCGGCGAGCTGGGCTTCCTGATGCTGGGCATTCTGCGCGCCATGGCCGACGATTACGGCGCGCTGGTCACGATCGAGGCCGAGCGGGCCGACGATCAGGCGGTGATCCTGACGCTGCGACTGCTGGATGCCGGTTTCGCGGCCGGGCGGCCCTTTGATCTATCGGCGGCGGGGTAGCGGCGATGGCGGCACATCTGGCAGATCTGTTCGGGGCTGCGACGGTGACGCCACCGCCGCCCCAAGAACGCGTCGAGGGCCTTGGTCTTTCGCCCGGTGATCTGGCGCGCATCATGCCTCTGCACGCCATCCTGTCATCCGAGGGCATCCTTCGGGGCGCCGGGCCGACCTTGGCCAAGATCTTTCCCGGCGAGCAGATTCTGGGCAAGCCGTTCCTTGGCCTTTTCGAAATACGGGGGCCGGGCTGGATAGGCGATATGGGCGCGCTGTTGGCGCGGGCCGGGCAGAAGCTGCACCTCTCGCCGCGCGGGGCCGCCGCGGGGTTGCGGCTGCGCGGCATCCTCGCCCCGCTTGGGACGGGCGGTCATCTGGTCAACCTGTCCTTCGGCATCGACGTGGCGCGCGCCGTGGGCCAGTTGCAGCTGACCGATATGGATTTCGCCCCGACCGACCTGGCGATGGAGTTGCTGTATCTGGTCGAGGCCAATACCGCCGTGCGCGGCGAGATGCGGGAACTCAGCCGCCGTCTGGTCGGCGCCCGGTTGCAGGCGCAGGAAGAGGCCCAGACCGATCCTCTGACGGGGTTGCGCAACCGCCGTGCCTGCGACAGTTTCCTGACCCGGCTGTGCCGGGAGCGCGCGCCGTTCAGCCTGATGCAGATCGACCTGGATTACTTCAAGCAGGTGAATGACCGGCTGGGCCATGCGGCGGGCGATCATGTGCTGAAACATGTGGCCAAGGTGCTGAGCGCACAGGCCCGGGTGATGGATTGCGTGGCGCGGGTGGGCGGCGATGAATTCATGATGGTGCTGCCGGGATTGGTTGAACCCAACCGACTGATTGCGCTGGGAGAAAAGATCATCGCCCAGCTTTCGCACCCCATTCCCTTTCAGGAGGAGCGTTGCGAGATTTCCGCGAGCATGGGCTTTGCCATCGTGCAGGCCGGGCTTGGCCCCGACCCCGCCACCGCGCTGGCCGAGGCCGACATCATGCTTTACGCCGCCAAGGCGGGCGGGCGCGGCCGGGTCATGGGCACGCGCATCGAGCGCTAGCCGTTGATATAGGCGGTCAGCGTCGCCGCCGTGCCCTGATCCCACAACTGACGCAGGGCGGTGGCGAAGGAGGCGCTGAAACGCGGATCATCGGCGACCTCGCCATAAACGGTGCGGAGCCCGTCCAGCCAGAGCTGCGGTTTGACCCGCGCCGAAAGGGCCATCGGCTGCAACATGTCCCAGTTCGGATCGTTGGGCGGGATCTCGGTGCCGTCATCCTGCGTGCCCGCGCAATAGCGGCACCACAGGGCCGAGACCAGCGCGAGACCGGTGATGCTACCCCCTGCCGCCAGCGCATCGCGGATCGAGGGCACGATGAACTTGGGCTGGCGATTCGACCCGTCCAGGCAAAGCCGCCGTTCGGTATCGGCGATCTCGGGGTTGGAAAAGCGCTGGACGATCAGCTTGTAGTAATCGGGGATGACCGTGTCCGGAACGGGCGGGACATAGGGGATGATCTCCTCGGTCTCGACCTTGTTCAGAAAGCCCAGGATCAGCGGATGGGCCATGGCCTGATGGACATATTCCACCCCCATGAGCCCGCCGGGATAGGCGATGGTCGCGTGGCCGCCGTTGAGGATGCGGATCTTCATCATCTCATAGGCATGGACATGCGGGGTGAAGGTGACGCCGACCTTTTCCAATGCGGGGCGGCCCTGCGGGAAATTGTCTTCCAGCACCCATTGCCGGAACGGCTCGCAGGTGACGGGAACCGGATCGTTCAGGCCGAAGACCTCGGCCAGCGCGCGTTCGCGCGGGCCGGTGGCGGGGGTGATGCGGTCGACCATGCCATTGGGGAAGGCGACATGGGCGGCGATCCAGTCGGCCAGGGCCGGGTCCGACAACCGGGCAAGGCCCACCACGGCGGCCTGGGTGACATGGCCGTTGCCGGGCAGGTTGTCGCAGGACATCACGGTGAAGGGCGGGATATCGGCGGCACGGCGCGCCTTGAGCGCGGCGACGATCGCGCCGAAGGCGGTGGTCTTGGGGTCCTTGGCATCGGCCAGGATGGCAGGGTCGGTCGGGTCGAACTGGCCGGTGGCGGGGTTGATGAAATAGCCGCCTTCCGTGACGGTCAGCGACACGATGCGAATCTCTGGCCGCGCCATGGCGGCGATAAGGCTTTTGTTGTCGGCCTCGACCGGAAGGAAGTCGATCATCGCGCCGACACGGCGGGCGGATTTGCCGGCGGGGTCGAGCGTGATGATGGTTGAAAGACAATCCTGCGCCTTGAGCGCCGCGCGCATCGCGGCATCGGGCGCGCGGACGCCCGCGCCAAGGATGGCCCAGTCCCGGCTTTCGCCAGTGGCGAAAAGGTCATCGAGATAGACCGCCATATGGGCGCGGTGGAAATTCCCCAGGCCGATATGGACGATGCCGGGGGTGAGGGTCTTGCGGTCATAGTCGGGAAGGGTTGCGTCCATGTCTCAGGCCATCCAATTGCCGCCATCCACGCCGAAGCACTGGGCGACGATGTATTTCGCTTCCGGCGTGGCGAGAAAGATCGCCATGCCGGTCAGGTCTGCGGCGGTGCCCATGCGGCCGAAGGGGACGGCATCGCCGACCTCGCGCTTCTTCTGGCCAAGGACCTTGCCTTCGTATTTGGCGAAGAAGGCATCGACGCCGTCCCAATGCTCGCCATCGACCACGCCGGGGGCGATGGCGTTGACGTTGATGCCATGGGAAATCAGGTTCAGCCCCGCCGATTGGGTGAGAGAGATGACGGCGGCCTTGGTGGCGCAATAGACGCCGACAAGGCTCTCGCCGCGGCGGCCCGCTTGCGAGGCCATGTTGATGATGGTGCCGCCACCGCCTTGCGCGATCATCTGGCGGGCGGCGGCCTGCAGGCAGAAAAGCGTGCCCGCGACATTGACCGCGAAGAGCCGGTCGTAATCGGCGCGGGTGATCTCGACGATGGGGGCCGCGGTGAAGAGCGCGGCATTGTTCACCAGGATATCGAGCCGCCCCAGCGCCGCGACCGCAGCGGCGAAGCCTGCGTCGATACTGTCCTGCCGGGTCACGTCCAGCACCACCGGCACGGCTTGCGGGCCAAGACCTTCTGCCGCCGCCCGCACTGCCGCCTCGTTGATATCCGCCAGCGCCACGCGGGCGCCCTCGGCAATATAGGCGCGGGCAAATTCCAGGCCGATGCCGCGCGCCGCCCCGGTGATCAGGGCTGTCTTACCTGCCAGTCTCATTTCAGCGCCAGCCCCTGCGCGTCGAAGCGGTGGATCTTGCCCGCGGGCGCGAGCCGGACGCGGTCGCCGTGATGCACGCCCAATTCGCCTGGGCCGCGCACGTTGATGACGCCGATGCCGGGCACGTCGACCTTGATGAAACTGTCCGAGCCGAGATGTTCCGACAGGCCCACGACGCCGTCCCAGATGCCGTCATCGGCGACGCGGATATGTTCGGGGCGCACGCCGATGGTATGGGCGCCGTGCTTCTCTGCCTCGGGTCCGGTGATGAAATTCATCTTCGGGCTGCCGATGAAGCCCGCGACGAACAGGTTGCGCGGGGTGCTGTACAGTTCCAGCGGCGCGCCAACCTGTTCGATCCGGCCCGCGTTCAGCACCACGATCTTGTCGGCCATGGTCATCGCTTCGACCTGGTCATGGGTCACATAGATCATGGTGGTCTTGAGCGACTGATGCAGTTCGGAGATTTCCTGCCGCATCCCCACCCTCAGGGCGGCGTCAAGGTTTGACAGCGGTTCGTCGAACAGGAAGGCTGCCGGTTCGCGCACGATGGCGCGGCCGATGGCGACGCGCTGGCGCTGGCCGCCCGACAACTGGCCGGGACGGCGGTCGAGATAGCTGCCAAGGTTCAGCACCTTGGCCGCGCGTTCCACCCGCTTGGCCTGCTCGGCCTCGGTCATGCCCGCCATCTTCAGCGGGAAGGCAATATTCTTGCGCACTGTCATATGCGGGTAAAGCGCATAGCTCTGGAACACCATCGCCAGGCCGCGCTTCGAGGGCGGCAGGTTGGTGGCGTTCTTGCCATCGATCTCGATCGTGCCGGAGGTGGTGTCTTCCAGGCCCGCGATCAGGCGCAGAAGGGTGGATTTGCCGCAGCCCGAGGGGCCGACGAAGACGACAAACTCGCCATCATGGATGTCAAGGTCGACCCCGGGGATGACATGCACATCGCCAAAGGATTTGCGGACTTGCTTGAGCGTGATCTGTCCCATTTCTTCCTCACTTCACCGCGCCGAAGGTCAGGCCGCGCACGAGTTGTTTCTGGCTGAACCAGCCCAGGATCAGGATCGGCAGGATCGCCATGGTCGAGGCTGCCGAGAGTTTCGCGTAGAACAGGCCCTGCGGCGCCGAGAAGCTGGCGATGAAGGCCGAAAGCGGCGCCGCCTTGGTCGTGGTCAGCGTGATGGTCCAGAAGGCCTCGTTCCAGGCGAGGATGATGTTGAGAAGCATGGTCGAGGCGATGCCGGGAATGGCCATGGGGGTCAGGACATAGACGACCTCGTTCCACAGGCTGGCGCCGTCCATCCGCGCAGCCTCAAGGATCTCGCCGGGGATTTCCTTGAAATAGGTGTAGAGCATCCAGACGATGATCGGCAGGTTCATCAGCATCAAGGCGAGGATCAGGCCGGTCTTGGTGTCGTAGAGCCCGATCTTCTGGAACAGCAGATACATCGGGATCAGAACGCCCACGGCCGGCATCATCTTGGTCGACAGCATCCACATCAGCAGATCCTTGGTGCGCTTGCCGGGCACGAAAGCCATGGACCAGGCCGCCGGGATGGCAATGGCCAGGCCCAGCAGCGTGGAGCCAACCGAGATGACGACCGAGTTCCAGAAGAAGCGCGGATAATCCGACCGCGCCCAGACCTCGGCATAGTTCTCGGTCGTCCAGTCCGCGGTGAACAGCTGCGGCGGCGAGGCGACGGCCGAGGCTTCGGTCTTGAAGCTGGTCAGGATCATCCACAGGACGGGAAAGAAGATCAGCAAGGCCACGAACCAGGCGGCGATGGTGACGATCCATTGGCGTTGCGGGGTGACGGCACGGGCCATGTCGGTTCTCCTATGCGTCGAGGTTCTTGCCGATGCCGCGCATCAGGAAGACCGCAACGATATTGGCAAGGATGACGGCGATGATCCCACCGGCGGCGGCGCGGCCGATATCCTTGGCCACCAGCGCCTGCTTGTAGATCATATAGGGAAGGGTGGTGGAGGCCGAGCCGGGGCCGCCCTGGGTAGTGGTGAAGATCTCGCCGAAGATGCCCAGCAGGAAGATCGTCTCGATCAGGATCACCACGGTGATGGCCCGGGTCAGGTGCGGCAGGATGATGTAGCGGAAGCGGGAAAGCGCGGAGGCCCCGTCCATCTCCGCCGCTTCAAGCTGTTCCGAAGACAAAGATTGCAGCGCGGTCAGCAGGATCAGCGTGGCGAAGGGCAGCCATTCCCAGGCCGTTATGCCGATGACCGAGGCCATGGGATATTGTTCAAGATAGAGGATCGGATCATAGCCCAGCCCGCGCGAAAGGGCGGCGAGCAGCCCGTTCTGCGGATGCATGAACAGGTTTTCCCAGATCGAGGCGGCGACGGGGGGCATGACGAAGAAGGGCGCGATCACCAGGATACGCAGCGCGCCCTGACCCTTGACCGGTTGGTCGATCAGCAGCGCAATCAGCGTGCCCAGAACGACGGTGATGAAAAGCACCCCGCCGACCAGCAGCAGCGTGTTGAAGATCGCCAGCCAGAAATCGGGCGCGTTCAGGAACCACTTGTAATTCGTAAGGCCGACCCAGCCGGTGCGGTCGGGCGTCAGCAGCCTGTAGAAGCGGAAAGAGAAGTACAGCGTCATCGCCAGCGGCACGATCATCCATATGAACAGGACGAAGACCGAAGGCGCGACCATCAGTCGGGCTGCGGCGCGGGTCGATTGCGTGGACATGGGAACAGGTCTCCGGGTCGCTCGGGGAATGGCGCAAAGGGGCGCCGGGGGGCGGGCGCGGCGGGGCGCGCGGATGCCGGGACGGAGGTGATAAGGAAGAAAAAGGGGGGCCGGTGAAGGGTTCCGGCCCCCAAGTCAGGAGGATTACTGAATGTAGCCCGAAGCGGTCATTTCATCGGTCACAAGCTTCTGGGCTTCGGCCAGCGCGTCATCCGCCGATTTCTGACCGGCCAGAGCGGCCGAGAACAACTCGCCCACCGAGGTGCCAAGCCCCTGGAATTCGGGGATTGCGACGAATTGCACGCCGACATAGGGCACCGGCTTGACGGTCGGCGCGTTCGGGTCGGCCGCATTGATCGAGTCGAGCGTCATCTTCGCGAAGGGAACCTTTTGGTATTCGGGGTTCTCATACAGCGAGGTGCGGGTGCCCGGAGGCACGTTGGCCCAGCCTTCCTTGGACGCGACAAGGGCGAGGTAGTCCTTGTTGGTCGCCCAATCGATGAAGGTCTTGGCCGCTTCCTGGTTCTTGGACGAGGAAGGGATCGCCAACGACCAGGCCCAGAGCCAGTTGCCGCGCTTGCCGAGGCCGTTATCGGGCGCAAGGGCGAAGCCCACCTTGTCGGCCACGGTGGAATCCTTGCCGGTCACGAAGGAGGCCGCGACGGTGGCGTCGATCCACATGCCGCATTTGCCTTGCTGGAACAGGGTCAGGTTCTCGTTGAAGCCGTTGTTCGAGGCGCCGGGCGGGCCGTAGTTGTTCATCAGGTTCAGGTAGAAGTCGAGTGTCGCCTTCCACTCGGGCTGGTCGAATTGCGGGTGCCAGGTCTCATCGAACCAGCGCGCGCCGAAAGAGTTGGACATGGCGGTGAGGAAGGCCATGTTCTCGCCCCAGCCGGCCTTGCCGCGCAGGCAGATGCCATATTGCTCCTTGGATTTGTCGGTCATGGCCGCGGCGGCCTTCTCGATATCGGCCCAGGTCGGCGCGTCGGGCATGGTCAGGCCCGCGGCTTCCATCAGGTCCTTGCGATACATGACCATCGAGGATTCGCCGTAGAAGGGCGCGGCAAAGAGGTTGCCATCGACCGTCAGGCCGCCGCGGATGGCGGGCAGAAGGTCATCGACATCGTATTCGGCGGGCAGGTCGTTCAGGCTGACCAACCAGCCCTGCTTGCCCCAGATCGGAACTTCATAGGTGCCGATCGTCATCACGTCATACTGACCGCCGCCCGTGGCGATATCGGTCGTCACATTCTGGCGCAGGACGTTCTCTTCCAGGGTCACCCACTCGACCTTGATGTCGGGGTGCTTGGCGTTGAAGTCGTCCATCAGGCCTTGCATGCGGATCATGTCGCCGTTGTTCACGGTGGCCACGGTGATGGTGGTTTCGGCCAGCGCGGCACCCGACAGGGCGGCAAAGGCCGTCGCGCCCAGAAGGGCGCGGAGCGGATAGGTCATCAGTATTCCTCCCTGATAGCGTATGAGCAATTCATCGCTGAATGAGTAAATGCTCACACGACGATCTGAGTCGTCAAGCCCCCACTTCCGCCGCAGATGCGAAGGTCAGCGCTGCGCGATCAGCCAGCGGGCCGTTGGCTCGTCAGTCACCAAGCCATTGAGGATACGGGATTTCAGCGCGGCCAATATGGCGGGCGCCTTGGATGCGCCCGCAGCAATGCCGATCGAGGGCCGGTCAAGGCCCGGCGTGACGCGCACCCCGCCGGTGCGGCGGTTGGTGCCAAAATCAAGATAGGCGCCGGTGGAATCGAAGACCCAGCCTGCAACTTCCCCGGTCGCCCCGGCGGCCTGCATCTCGTCCAGTTCGGCGCGGGTGACGAATCCGTCCTTCAGCAGGGGTGCATCATCGGACATCTGGCCCACGCCGACGAAGACCACATCGGCCGAGGCCGCAAGGTCGGCCACGCGCTTGACTGGCGGCAGGGCGTGGAAAGCCGCCCGTTCTTCGGCCGTGGGCGAGATCACCGGCACGGGCATCGGGTAATGCGGTGCCATGACCTTGTCGGCCAGCCGCATCACCACATCGAAGAAGCTGGCCGAACCGTCGGGCGCGATATTGCCGATCAGCGAGACCAGCCGGTGTTGTGGCGCCTCGGTCGCCTCGACCGCGTCGACCATGCCGCGCAGCGCGCGGCCGGTGCCAAGGGCGATGGTCAGCGGCTCTGCCATGCGCAGGAACCGCTCCAGCTCTGCCGCAGCGGCGGGCGCGAGCGCGCGCACCGGATCGGCGCCGGGGCCAAGGCCAGGCACGACCCGGGAGCGGGTCAGGTCGAAGCGCTGGGTAAGCCCGGTCTCGAGATCCATGCAGGCGCCGATGCGATGATTCAGGCGGACATGGATCAGCCCTTCCGCCATGGCGCGGCTGACCAGTCGCTGCGCCCGCTGGCGCGAGATGCCCAGCTCGGCGGCGATCTGGTCCTGCGTCAGCCCGCCGACATAGGACAACCAGCCCGCGCGGGCGGCATCGTCCAGCGGCGTGGGTTCTGGCTCCTGTCTCGGCGTCATCCGGCCCCCCTCAAGTCGGGCGCAAGATGGAAGAAATCGGCGAAGGATGCAAAGTGCATCTGCGGTGTGGCCTCGGGCGGCTCGGGCGCATAGCCATTCGCCATATGGCTGCCGCCGGTGAACCGCCAGACGGTCATGCCGGCGGCCAGGCCAGAGGCGATGCCGGTCAGACTGTCCTCGATCACCAGACAGCGGGCCGGATCGACCCCCATGCGCGCGGCGGCATGAAGGAACAGATCGGGCGCAGGCTTGCCGCGCGCCACTTCCGACGCGGTGAAGATGCGGCCCTGAACGCGCGGCCAAAGTCCTGTCAGCACAAGGGAAATCTCAACCCGGCGCGGCGACGAGGAGGTGGCGACGCAATAGGGCAGGCCAAGCGCATCCATCACCTCCGCCACATGCGGCATGACGCGCAGCTCGCGGCGGAACCCTTCCAGCAGACGTTCGCGATAGTCTTCCTCAAAGGCGGGCGGCAGGTCGAGGCCGAAGTCGCGCCGGATTGTCGCCATGACGGTCGGATAGCTGCGGCCCAGGAAATGCTGCGCGACATAGGGCAGGTCGATCGAGACGCCGCGCTCGGCCAGGGCGGCCACCAGCATCCGGGCCGAGATCATCTCGGAATCGATCAGCACCCCGTCGCAATCGAAAATGACAAGCTCGAAGGGCTGCGGCTCTGGCACGGGCGCGTCCTCTTTCGCCTGCGCCCTTACATCGTCTGCCCGGCGGCCCTTGCGTGACGGGCCGCCCAGGGCGGACGGGAAGGGCGGGTCAGCCGTCGATCCGCTTGCCCATCAGCGCGATGGCCTGCTGATAGACCTTGGCGGCGTTCCATTCCTTGATCACGGCGAAATTGGGCTCGCCTTCCTGATAGCCCTTGCCGGCCTGCCAACCCTTCTGGCGCAGGTAATTGGCGGTCGAGGCCATGGCATCGGTGAAATTCGTCAGGTCGACGCGGCCATCGCCATTACCGTCGACGCCGTATTTCAGTGCATTGCCCGGCAGGAACTGGGTATGGCCCAATTCGCCATGCTTGGCGCCGACCGATTTCGAACTGATCGAGCCTTCATCGACCAGCATCAGCGCCGCGATCAGATGCGGACGGAAATAATCGGAGCGGCGGCAGTCATAGGTCAGCGTCGCGATGGCCGAGACCACGTTGGTATCACCCATGAAATTGCCGAAGCCGGTTTCCATGCCGTGAATCGCCAGGATCACCCCGGCGGGCACGCCATAGGTCCGCTCGATCCCGGCCCAGAAATCGGCGTTCTTCTTCTTCTTCGACCGGCCCTGCGAAATAATCGTGTCGGCGCCGCGCACCTGAAGGAACTTCTCGAGCGAGTATTTGAAGCTTTTCTGACCGCGATCGGCGGAAATGGTGGCTTTGGAATAGCTGGTGCCCATCAGCGCGGCGATGCCTTTTTCGCCCACGCCTTCGGCGCGGGCCTCTTTGGCCATGACGGGCTTCCAGTCTTCGTATTTGCCGCCGGTATCCGAGCAGGGTGCGGCGATTGCGGGGGCGGCGAGGGTCAGGGAAAGGGCGAAGGCCAGAAGGGAGCGCGGCACTGAAAACACCTTTTGTGCAGGTTTCGCGGCAGCATAGAAGGCGGGTTGTGCGATGCCAAGCCTTTCGGATCGGGCCGCTTTGGCCCACGCAGATTTTCGTCGCCCCAAGGGCCGGACGGGTGTATCCTTTCGGTATTGAACCAGGGATTTCAGGCGATGATTGCAGACCGGCAGAAGGTGGATGGCGTTGTGATCGGGCTTCTTCTGGGCTTCCAGGAGGACAGGCCGCTGGTCGTGTTCCCTGGCAATGAGAAGGATCATGCCATCGCCGCGCGCAGCCTGGCGCCGCTGTCCTCGGCGGATGTGGGGGCGGAAGTCGCGCTTTTGTTCGAGGATGGCGCCCGCGACCGGCCGCTGATCGTCGGGCGGATCATCGAACCCGCAAGGGTGGCGAAGGCGCCGCTGGTGGTGGCCGATGGCGAGATGCTGCGCCTGACGGCGCAAGAGAAGATCGAACTGCGCGTCGGCAAGGCCAGCATCGTGATGGAGGCCGATGGCCATATCACCATACGCGGCACCGATCTTGTCAGCCATGCCGCGCGGTCAAACCGTATCCGCGGCGGGTCGGTCAACCTGAACTGAGGTCCTGCATGCAGGATGCCCCGTCCTTCCCCGAGCCTGCGGTGCCGCAGCTTACCCATATCCTGCGCCAGCATGCCGAACAGGCGGCCTTTCTCTGGACGGTCTATGACCGGGCGCGGCTGTTTCCCGAGGAAAACCCCGAACTCGACGAGCTGCGCATAGCGCGGCTGCTGGAACGGCTCGAGGCGCATCTGGACGGTCTGCGCCTTGCCGGCGCGGCGGGACAGGCCATGGCCCAGGAACGCTATGCCGACTATCCCGAGCCGGGAGAGCTGTTCGTGATCCGCATGTTGCAGCCCGCCGCGGCCGGGCTGCGCGTCGCCGATCTGGATCTTGCCAAGGTGCGCGACTATCTGGCCCAGACGCTGCCCCCCTAAGGGCGCCGGCCTCAGCCGCCGAACTGGGTCATGTCGAGCTGGCTGAGGAAAAGAGTGCCGTCATAGCCCAGCTCGAAGCCCGACCAGTTCTCGCCGTCGAAAAGGAAGACCTCTTTCCATCCGGCAATGGCCAGAAGGTCGGACGAGGCATGCATGGTGAAGCCCTGACCCAGCGCGCGGAAAGGCTCGATCCTGTCGCCGCGCTGGATGGACAGGCCGAAATTCGCGTCGCTCCAGTAGCGCTGGCCCTTGAACTCGGCGATGCCCATGTAGCTCCAGCCCTGATTGGCCAGCGGGATCAGTTCGCTGTCGCGGATGGCATAGCATTGGCCCTCGGTTCCGGCGAGGTGGAGGGTCCCGTCCTGTCCCAGATGGACCGCCTTGAATTCGGTCTGGACTGGCACGTCCAGCGGCACCCAGCGCCGCCCTTCCAGACGGACAACCTCTCCCCTCGTGCCGCAGGCGTGGATGGTCTGGGGGCTGAGGCCATGGACCGATTTGAAAAGGCTGTCGCCATAGGGTTCGATCGCCTGCCAGTCGCCGCCTTCACGCAGGAACGAGATGCCGCGATCGCCGATCAGATATTGATGCCGGTCATCCAGCGCCCAGATCCGGCGCAGGCGGCTGGGTTTCAGCGTGACCTCGGTGTCGCCGCCGGGTTGCAGATGGTGGATGATCCCGCCCAATTCCAGCACCAGATGCCGATCCGGCGCCAGGCTGGCATGGGACAGGATCGAATCCTCGACCCGCAAGCGGATGTCGAAGGTCAGCGAGGTGCCGAACCGCACGTCCAGCAGGAAGGAGCGGGCAAATTCGCTGCGGTCGTTCGACAATTCGAAGCTGGCGCTGAAGCGGTCGCCGCCCAGATGGAAGGCCTCCATCGCCTCGATATCGACCTCATCGGGGGCGAGCCGGTCGATCTCCCAGCCTTCTTCGGGCATCTGACGTTTTACCATGGTGTCATGTCCTTACCTTCACGCCGCGGATTTCGGCGATGGTGGGCTGGCGCGGTTTGCTGGTCGGGCTGTCCTGCACCGGTTTGGCACAGGCCGCCAGATAGGACAGGATGATCAGCGTCAGGCAATCCAGAACTTCTTTCTTCTCGGCGTCTGTCTTCTTCTCCAGCGCCTCGTGATGTTTGCCGACGGCCTTCATCGTCTCGTCGCAGGCCTCGCCCACGGTCGGTTGCGGGTTCGTGTTCTCGGCCAGGAATTCCCGCATGTCGGCGGTCTTCAGATTGTGCGGCGTGTCCTTCTTGGAGCCACCGCCGCGCTTGCCGAATCCCGTGCCATCGTCATGGCGCGAGGTCATGCAGACGCAGGGGGCCTGATCGACGTCATAGCCGGGGAAATTCTTGTAATTCGGTCCGCCGCGCGCCTTTTGCAGCATCTGATTCTCGAAGAAATGCTCGGATTCCTTCATCGGCTTCTTGCCCGCCGCCTTTTCCGCCGGGGTGGTGCAATCGCTTTTGCCATGGGTATGGACCGGCATCCCGTGCTTCGCCAGCGTGGCGGCGCAGGCGGTGACGGCGGGATTGGCCTTGCAAATGTCAGGCCAGGGGCCGGTATTGCCGATGGGCGAGGCGTGGTTGTGGGTGGCAAGGTCGGTAAAGCGGATCACCGGCTCGCCTTCGAACTTCACATCCGCAGACCAGCTGTTGAAATACTTCTTGCCGGTGTTCTTCGAGGTGATGACACCCTTCTTCGCGGCACAGCCCGCTTCGGTCCCGCTGGTCTTGGATTCATCGGACTTGTTCTTGATGTTGACCGTCTTGCCCGAGATGAAGACAGTCGCAGTGCCGTTCTCGGTATCCGAGGCCATGCCGAAGCTGGGATAGGGGATCGGCACGCCAGGGGGCGTGGCCGGGTTCTCGGGCGGGGTGAAGCAGACATCGGGAAAGGCGGCGATGGTCTGGGCCTGCACCGCCTTGCCCGAGATTTCCAGACCATTGGCGTAGACGTCGGGCATCAGGCGGCCCTCCGCACGGCGTGAAAGACCGCAGCGCCACAGGCACCGTCATCGCCCGAGCCTTCCATCAGCGCGGGGCTTCCCGGCGCATAGCCGCGGCGCTCGGCCATCATGAGCTGACCGGCCATCACCGGCACCACCGCGGCGCCGATATTGCCCAGCGATTCCGCCGGGCTCCACAGGTCCTGAAACGGGATGCGCCCCCGTTCGAGCCGCAGCGAGGCAAGCGCCGCCTGCTTGAAGAAATACTGCTCTCCGATCAGATCCGAGATGCGGTATTCGACATGGGCCAGGTCGACACTGGCCTCGGTCATGGCAAGGTCATAGGCGCGGGTCATGCCATCGCCGCGCAGCGGCAGATCCGCCCCGCCCGTGTCCGCCGCATTGTAGATATGCGCCACCTCGCGGGCGAGACCGAGCCCCGTCATGCGGATCGGCCCCGGCGCGGCGGTGCAGAGGATGGCGGCGGCGGCCTCGCCGGGGATGAAGCCATTGGCATTGCCGGGGCAGAGCAGGCGGCTGTGGTTCAGGTAATGGCTGACGGATTGCGCGGTCAGATAGCTGTCGACACCCAGAATCAGCACCGCTCGCGCGCCTTCGGCGATCATTCTGCGCGCAAGATCGAGCGCGACGAAGCCCGAAGGCCTGCCATGCGCGATGACTTGGATTTGGGGGGAGGCGGGGCTGCCCAGGATCTGGGCGAGCTGCTGAAGGAACGCCTCGGCGTCGTTGACCGGGCGACCGGGGCGGTCGGTTTCGGCCAGACAGAGAAGAAGGGGCGTCGCGGCAAGGGTTCCCGGGTGCTGGCGCTCGATGTCCATCAAGGCCCCGGCGGCAAGATAGGCCTGCCGTTTCATCCCGATCCAGTTGCGGGGCAGGGGCACGCCGCCGCCGATCAGCCAGGCGCCTTCGGTGCCCAGAAAGCGCGTCTCGGCGAAACCGTCCAGCCGCGCCCGCATCGCCGCGCAGGAGGCGGCAGCGTCCAGCCCGACGCAGGTGACCATTCCGGCGGCAGTGATATGCAGCGGGCGGCTCATGGCGCAGCGGCCCCGGCGATCTGGTCATCCGGGCGGACAACCGGTGGCAGAACGAGATACTCCTTGCCCCAGGCATAGGCCCGGCGCAGCCCGGGCGAGGGCGGGCCGATCCAGGACTCGGTGAACTCGCCGATGGTGCGGCGGATCGGGGCCTCGCAGCGCCAGGCGAGCGTGAACTGCCGTGCCTCGGTGTCGAAGGTCAGCGTGTCGGCGACAAGCGTGGCGTCAAGCGCCACTTCGCGGCCGCGGAACAGGCGGACGGGCAGCGTCGTGTCGGGAAGACGGAATTCCTCGCGACCGCGTGGCGTCATGCCGACGATGACCACCGGCGTTCCGGGCGCGGGTCTGGAAATCCACTGGTCCTGCGGCGCGGCCTGATAGTAGCGCTCGTCGAAATCGGGCGGCAGGAACGGAAAGATATTGTCCTTCCAGTTGTCATCATAGGTGCCGCCCAGGCGGGCGCGGGCGGGAATGATGCGTGGCAGAGGACCCAGCGCCATCGGGCGATGTGCCCCAAAGGGCGAGAGGACGGGATCGTCCGGCGCCTCGGTCAAGGGCAGGTCCAGCCCGTCGATCCGGCTGCCCGCGCGGACGGTGGCGAAGCCGAGGCCGAAGGGATTGTCGGCATAGGCGGGCCGGTTCGGCACATCGCCGAGCGAGCGGTCGGGGCCGCCAAAAGCCGTGTCATAGGAAAAAGGCAGGCGGGTGAAGGGATAGGGTTTAGTGGCGGTGATGGTCGGGCCCAGCGTGCGCCATTGCCGCGGCCCGACCACGTCAAACTGCTTGGTCCAGTCGCCGACGCGAAGGCCGACGCGGACCCGCTCGACCGGCTGGCCGCCGGGGGCATAGGCGGCGCCTTGGGCGATCACTTCGGCATGGGGTTTGCGGAAAGCGAAATCCGTCTCCCAGAGCGGCGCGGAAAAGCCGGGCGGGCCGGTGAATTCATCGGCCATCACCAGCGTACGCTGCAGCTTGGCCTTGCGCGGCGTCTGCCCGGGCTCGGGGAAATCCCATGTCCCCTTGATCACCAGCGACAGGTAGGTCCTGCCGGCGATGTCTGTGCCCTGCGTGGATTGGGCAAGGAAACGGGTGCTGCTTAAGATGCGCATCGCGCGCTACTCGAAAGCGTAGGCAAAGCCTTCGGGCGTGCCGGTGACCGTGACCTTTGACAGCGGCACGCCTTCCAGCTTGCGGTTCAGGACCTGACGCGACAGTTCGGGAAGAAGCGTGTTGGTCAGGATCGCGTCGATCATCCGGCCGCCCGATTCCAGTTCCGTGCAGCGGGCCTTGATCTGGTCCATCACGCCCTCACCGATCACCAGTTCTGCATCATGCCCGGCTTCAAGCCGCCGGGCGATGCCGCGCAGCTTGTGTCCGGCGATGGCCTCGATCATCGCATCCGACAGCGGGTAATAGGGGATGGTGACGATCCGGCCCAGAAGGGCGGCGGGAAAGGTTTTCAGCATCGGCGCGCGCAGCGAGCCGGTCAGTTCCTCAAGATCTGCGGTGCCGCGGCCGTCGTCGGTCATCGCCATGATCTCTTCGCTGCCGACATTGGTGGTAAGGAGGATCAGGCAGTTCTTGAAATCGATCCGGCGGCCTTCGCTGTCATCCATCATCCCCTTGTCGAAGACCTGAAAGAAGATTTCATGGACGTCGGGATGGGCCTTTTCGACCTCGTCCAGCAGCACGACCGAATAGGGGCGGCGGCGGACGGCTTCCGTCAGGATGCCGCCCTTGCCATAGCCCACATAGCCGGGCGGCGCGCCTTTCAGGGTCGAGACGGTATGGGCTTCCTGGAATTCCGACATGTTGATGGAGATCAGGTTCTGCTCGCCGCCGAACAGGGTTTCCGCCAACGCCAGAGCGGTCTCGGTCTTGCCGACGCCCGAGGGGCCCGCAAGCATGAAGACGCCCACGGGTTTTTCCGGCGCGCCAAGGCCCGCAAGGCTGGTCTGGATGCGGTTGGCGATCATCTTCATCGCATGGTCCTGGCCCACGACACGCTGGGCAAGGATCGACGCCAGTTGCAGCGCCTGTTCGGCCTGGCTGGCGAGCATCCGGCCGGCGGGGATGCCGGTCCAGTCCTGCACCACGCCGCCCACGGCGATACGGTCGACCGAGGGCAGGATCAGCGGGCGTTCGCCCTGAAGTTTCGCCAGCTCTGCCATCTTGGTCTTGAGGCTGTCCAGCGTTGCCGCGCGTTCTTCGGCGGTCATTCTGGGAGTTGCCGCATCGGGCGCTTCGCCTGCGGTTTCGCCCTCCTCGGGCGGCGCGGCGCTGGGATCGGCAAGGGCTTCGCCGGAGGGCGGAGCGACGCCGCTGTCATCGACCGGCAAACCCTCGGCGCGCAGCTTGGCGCGCAGGTCCAGGACCTCATCCACCAAGGCCTTTTCCCCATCCCAACGGGTCTTCGCAGCTTCCAGCTCACCGCGCGCGGTCTCCAGCGCGGTACTCACATCGGCCTCGCGCTCGGCCACCTCGATGCCGACGGCGCCCTCGCGCGAGATGATCGCGGCCTCGACCTCAAGCGCCTGCAAGCGGCGTTCGATGTCTTCCACCTCGGCGGGGGTGGCGTGCTGGCTGACGGCGACGCGGGCGCAGACGGTGTCGAGCAGCGAGATCGCCTTGTCGGGCAATTGCCGCGCCGGAATATAGCGATGCGACAGGCGGACGGCGCTCTGGATTGCCTCGTCCAGAATCTCGACCTTGTGGTGCTTCTCCAGAACGCCCGCGATGCCGCGCAGCATGCGGATGGCGGCATCTTCCGAAGGTTCCTCGACCTTGACCACCTGGAAGCGGCGGGTCAGGGCGGGGTCCTTTTCAATATGTTCCTTGTACTCTGCCCAGGTCGTCGCGGCGACGGTGCGCAACTCGCCGCGCGCCAGCGCCGGTTTCAACAGGTTTGCGGCATCGCCCGTGCCCGCAGCGCCCCCGGCCCCGATCAGGGTATGCGCCTCGTCGATGAACAGGATGATGGGTTTCGGGCTGCCCTGAACCTCGTCGATCACCGCCTTCAGGCGCTTTTCGAATTCGCCCTTCACAGATGCCCCGGCCTGCATCAGCCCGATGTCCAGCATCCACAGGTCGACATTCTGCAATTGCGGCGGCACGTCGCCGCGCGCCAGACGCAGGGCGAAGCCCTCGACCACGGCGGTTTTGCCCACCCCGGCCTCGCCCGTGAGGATCGGGTTGTTCTGCCGCCGCCGCATCAGGATGTCGATGATCTGGCGGATTTCCATGTCGCGACCGATCACCGGGTCGATCTTGCCGTCCTTGGCGCGCTGGGTCAGGTTCGTCGCATATTGCCCCAGCGCCGACTTGCCCTGGGGCTTGGGTGCGCCGGGCTCGGCCGCAGCAGCAGGGGCATCGGTTTCGACCGAGGCCTCCAGCAGCCCCTCCAGCGCCGGTTCCAGCGTTTCCGGGTCGATCTTGTCGAATTCCAGGCTGATCTTCAGCAGCAGCCCTTCCAGCACCGCCGTCTTCATCGCCGCGACCAGCACATAGGCCGAGCGGACCTTGTCCTGATCCTTCTCGACCTTGCCATAGGTCCAGGCTTCGCGGATCGCGTGGAAAATATGGTCCGAGAATTCCTCGACCGCGCTTGCGCCATGCGGCAGCTTGTCCAGGGCGCGCTGGATATCGCCTTCCATCCGCGCGCCATCGACGCCGGCCGACTGGCAGATGATATCGAAATCGGTGCGTTCCGTCCGCGACAGCGCCTCGATGAAATGCGCTAGTTCCACATAGGGGTTGCCGCGCGCCTTGGCGCTTTGCGCAGCAGCCGAGAAGGCCCGCAGGCAGGTTTCGTTGAGTTTTCCGACAAGCTCCTTGCGCTTGACGGTTTCGGGCGAACCGCGCTGGGCCATGCCAAAGCCTTTCAAAAAAAGGGGTCTGTCTAACGGACTTGCAGATAAATGGGGAAATCCTGCAGACTCAGTCTAATCTAGATTGAGTGACTGCGCGACAGATTTGAGAACAGGGTGACGGTCAGGTTGCCCGGAGGTTTGAGGCGATGATAGCACCGTTGCCTGGCGACATTTTCCGTGCCGGCCAGATCCTGAACAATACCTACGAGATCGAGGGCGTGCTGGGGCGCGGCGGCACGGGCGAGGTGTACCGTGCGCGCAATCTGATCTCGGGCAGGATCGTGGCGATCAAGGCGTTGAACGCGCAGTTCTCGGGGCAGGAGGGCTATATCGCCCTGATGCGCCGCGAAGAGCAGATGCGCGACATCCGTGACGATGCGGTGGTGCGCTACACCGAATGTTCGCGCACCGATCAGGGCCATGTCTTTCTGGTGATGGATTTCATCGACGGCCCGTCGATGGCCGATGTGATGATGCGTCGGCGGATGGAGCCGCGCGAGTTGATGATCATTGCGCATCGTGTGGCCGAGGGGCTGGTGGCGGCCCATTCGCAGGGGATCGTCCATCGCGACCTGTCGCCGGACAATGTGATCCTGAAAGGCGGCAGTCCCGAAAAGGCGACGATCATCGATTTCGGGATCGCCAAGGACACGGGAGCCGGGGCGCGAACCATCGTCGGCAATGATTTTGCTGGGAAATATGAATATGCCGCGCCCGAGCAGATGGAGGGCAAGGCCGAGCCGCGCAGCGACCTTTATGCGCTGGGCGCGCTTTTGCTGGCGGCCTGGAAGGGGCAGATCCCCTTTGCGGGAATGACACCCGGCGAGATGATCCGCCGCAAGGGGCAGCCCCTGGACACTCTGGGCGTGCCGGAGCCGCTGAAAGGGCTGATTGACTGGCTTTCGGCCCCGGCGCTGGCGCAGCGCGCGCCCTCGGCGGCGGCGGTGGTGGAGCAGGTCGGTGCGGCCCTGGGCGGCACGCCGGGCGGGCGGGCGGGGGGGGAGGCCGCGACCACGCGCGCAGCGGGCGGCACCCGTGCCCTGCCGCGCAGCGAGCGCGGGGTTGCCCCGGCCAAGCGGTCCTCGGGCGCGGGGTTTCTGGTGGCGGTGCTGGTCCTGATGCTGGGCGCTGTAGGGGGCGGGGCCTGGTATGCGGGCCTGTTTGACGATTTGCTCAAGCCCGCCCTGCCGGTGGCTTCGCCCTATACGCTGACGGCCAAGGCGGCCGATGGCCCGGCTCCGCCAACCCTCGCTGGTCACGCGCCGGATGAGGCCGGAGCGGCGGCACTGCGGGCGGCTTTCGCGGGGCTGGCGGGCAGCGATGCCGCGCCGGAGGCGCTGATTCTGGCCCAGGGCGTGCCCGGGCCGGACTGGGTGGGGGCGGTGAGCGAGCTGTTTTCGATCCTGTCAGGCGTCGAGGACTGGAAGGTCGAAGTCTCGGATCGGGCGGTGAAGGTCACGGGCCTTGCGGCGGATGCGGCCGCGGGCAAGGCGCTGCGCCAGATGCTTGAGACCTGGGCGCAGAAGGGGAATTTCGTCCTGACCACCTCGCTGTCGATCGGGCCGAAGGTGCTGGTCCTGGCCGATGTGCAGAAAATGCTGGACGAGCGGGCGACCTGCGGCAAGCTGATGCTCACCGACCCGCCCGCCGCGGGCTATGCGTTGGGCGATACGATCGCCGTTACCGGCTCGGCCCCCGATGGCGATCTGGCGGCCGATGTGCAGCTTGGTCTGCGCGAGCGCATCGGCGACCGCAAGGTGCGGGTCGATCTGGCGGTGCTGAACGAAGACCTTTGCGCCGTGCGCGACGTGCTGCCCGACCTGCCCAACAACGCCGTGTCGATCTGGCTGGGCAAGGGCGAGACGGGCGAGCCGAACCTGACCGGCATCTATACCGAGGGCGACAATCCCGTGGTCGAAGTGCTGATCCCGGCCTCGATCACCGAGGGGCGCCTGTGGGTGATGGTGGTCGACAATACGGGCACGGTCTACAACCTGCTGCCGAACGTGAATTTCGCCGAAACCGACCTGACCAAGCTCGGTACGGTGCAGGACGGGATGCGCCGGGTCCGGGTTCTGTTCAGCTTTGACGAGCTGCGCGCCAATCCCAAGCTTCTGGCGATGCGGATCAAGAAGACGGATTATGGCAAGAGCGAGTTTCTGGCCTTCGTCACCAAATCCGACCTCTTCGACACGCGGCGGCCGCGCGACGAATCCATCGTGTCTTTCGCCGAGGCGCTGGATTTCGCCCAGACCGAGCATCCGGGGAACATCCTTGGCTATGCCAGCCGCATTCTGGAATCCCGACCTTGACGGAACACAAGCCGAGGTTGATCCTTTCGACAGTTACGTTGCAAGAATCGTCCTTGTCTGACAGTCTTTCTTTATTCCGACGACCTTTTCAGTACTGGCCAATGACTTATGGAAGTTGAAGCGTTCCTCGCGCCCTTGGATTCTGCTGCGCCGTCGGGCACAGACCTGCGCAACGACGCCCGCTTTCATGCCCTTGAGAACCGTCTGCAACCCGCCTCGCGCGCCGCGCGGCTAAAACTTGTCGGCGAAGGCGGCACGGGACAGGTGGAGCTTGATTGGTCGGACCTCGCGCAAGAGGCGCGGGGGCTGGCCCAGTCGGGGCGCGATCTGCGGCTTCTGGTCATCGTCGCGCGGCTGATGGTGAATGAGGATCGTGCCGAGGGTCTGGCGCCGGGCTTCAAGTTGCTGGCCGACACGATCACGCAATATTGGGACAGTCTGCATCCGGCCCTGCGTCCGGGCGGCGGCAAGCGCGAGGCGGCGCTGCGGCGGATCAACGCCTTGTATCAGATTGAAAATCCAGATGGCGGCGTGCTGGGCGATCTGGAATTCGTGACGCTGATGGCCCCGCGCGGCATCGGTCCGGTGACGGGGGGCGATCTGGCGGCGGGCGCGATCAGCCGGGCGGTCTTTGCCAATGAAGTGCCCAGCGGGCTGGGCGAAAAGGAAGTGGCCGAGCTGATCGCCAAACATGAGCAGCGGCTCAACCGGGTGACGGCGGCCTGCCGCGCCACGGCGGCGGAACGGCCCGAGGAATTCGCGGCGCTGCGCGAAGGGATCGCGGCGGGACGTGCGGCGCTGGCCGAGCTTGAGTCGGCCCTTGCCCCCCATGTCACGGAAAACGATGTGGCGGTGCGCTTCGATGCCATGGGCAAGATGCTGGGCCGGATCGCCCAGACGCTTGACGCGGTAGGGGCCGGGGCAGGGGCTGCCGCGCCTGCTGCGGACCAGCCTGCCGCTTCCGCCGGGACGGGAGGCCCAGCCATGACCACGCCCACAGCGCCGGTGAACGGCGCGGCCAACGGGGCCTATGTCCCCGGCCAGATCAATAGCCGCCGCGACGTGGAACGTTGCCTCGATCTGGTGATTGATTTTTACGAAAGGACCGAGCCTTCGAGCCCGATCCCGCATCTTGCGCGGCGGATGCGCAAGATGGTTCCGATGAATTTCTTGCAATTGATGGAAGAGATTGCGCCGAGCGGGCTGAAGGAATTCCGCGGCATCGCCGGTGTCTTTGACGACAAGGCCAAATCCGGGAGAGACTGATGAGCGAGAGCAAGGCGAAAGTCATCGAGAGAAACCGCGCTCCGCGCGTGCAGATCGCCTATGACGTAGAGCATTACGGCAGCCCGACCACGATCGAGTTGCCCTTCGTGATGGGCGTGATGGCCGATTTGGCCGGCAAGTCCGAAACCAGGGAAGCGATGAAAGCCCCCGCCGACCGCAGCTTTGTCGAGGTCGATGCGGGACGTTTCAATAAGTTCATGGAGGCGCTGTCGCCGCGGGTGAAGGCGCGGGTCAAGAACACGCTGCCAGCCAAGGAAGGAGCCGAGGCAGCGGATGAAGAGATGTTCGTCGATCTCTCGTTCAAGAACATGGGTGATTTCACCCCCGACAAGATCGCCGAACAGGTGCCCGCGCTGGCCGAGCTTCTGGCCATGCGCAAGCAGCTTGAGGAATTGCTCAGCTATATGGACGGCAAGGTGAATGCCGAGAAGCGCATCGCCCAGCTTCTCCAGAACGAACCCCTGCTGCAACAGGTCGCGACCGAGGCGATGAAGGATCAGGGAGGCACTGAATAATGGCCGAAACCGAAAAATCCGCAGGCAGCCCCGGCGCAGCCGAAGCGCAGGCGATCGACCTGGGCGAATTCAACGACCTGCTTGAGAAGGACTTTCGCGTCAAGGATGACGGTTCGGCCAAGCTGAAGAAGCTGGTGCAGAACCTTGCCCTTGCCGCGCAGGAGAAATCGGGCACGGCGACGATTTCGGGCAATGCCGTCAAGTCGATCAAGTCGCTGATCGCCGGGATCGACCAGCTTCTGACCGTGCAGATGAACGAGATCCTGCATGCCCCCGAAGTGCGCCAAATGGAAGGCACCTGGCGCGGATTGCACTACCTGGTCAACAACACCGAGACCGACAG
Source organism: Neotabrizicola paludis (assembly GCF_044142105.1). NCBI lineage: Bacteria > Pseudomonadati > Pseudomonadota > Alphaproteobacteria > Rhodobacterales > Paracoccaceae > Neotabrizicola > Neotabrizicola paludis. The sequence continues at coordinate 46,016 of NZ_JBGTYM010000006.1, read as the reverse complement.
CAAGCTGAAGATCCGGGTGATGAACATCACCAAGGATCAGCTTGCCGACCAGCTCGAGGATTTCGAAGGCCAGATGTGGGACCAGTCCCCGGCCTTCAAGAAGCTGTACAGCGAAGAATATTCGATGTTCGGCGGCGAGCCTTATGGCGCGCTGATCGGCGCCTATGAGTTCAGCCACCATCCGCGCGATGTGGGGCTGTTGCGGAACCTCTCGGGCATCTGTGCCTCGGCCCATACGCCCTTCATCGCGGCGGCGGCGCCGCAGCTGTTCCGCATGGAAAGCTGGCAGGAGTTACCGAACCCGCAGGATCTGAAACAGATCACCTCCTCGCCGGAATATGCCTCGTGGCAGTCGCTGCGCGAGTCGGAAGATGCGCGGTATATCGGCCTGACCATGCCGCGCGTGCTGGCGCGTCTGCCCTATGGCGCCAATACTGTTCCGGTGAAGGGCTTTGCCTTCGAGGAAGAGATAGATGGCAAGCACGACCATTACACCTGGATGAACGCGGCCTTCGCGATGGGCGTGAACATCAACCGCAGCCACAAGCTTTATGGCTGGGGCACGCAGATCCGCGGGGTGGAATCGGGCGGCACGGTCACCAACCTGCCGGTGCACAGCTTCCCCACCGATGACGGCTCTGTCGCGATGAAATGCCCGACCGAGATCGCCATCGACGACCGGCGCGAGGCGGAGCTGGCGAAGCTGGGCATGATGCCGATCCTGCACCGCAAGAACACCGACCTTGCGGCCTTCATCGGCGCCCACAGCCTTCAGGACGACGACGCCCGCGCCGGACGTCTGGTCGACCCGGACGCCCAGGCGAATGAACGCCTGTCGGCGAACCTGCCCTACCTGCTCCCGGTCTGCCGTTTCGCGCATTACCTCAAGGCCATCGCGCGCGACAAGATCGGCACCTTCAAGGAACGCAACGACATGCAAGTCTGGCTGTCGGAGTGGATCAACCGCTATGTGCTGGCGAATACGGCCATGGCGGATGACAAGGCCAAGGCGAAACGTCCCCTCGCCATGGCCGAAGTGCAGGTGGATTCCGTCGAGGGGCGGCCGGGCTACTACAATGCAAGGTTCTATCTGCGCCCGCATTACCAGTTGGAAGGCATCAACGCGAGCTTGCGGCTGGTCTCGGAACTTCCTTCCGTGAAGGGCGCCTGACCGTTTTTCCCCGGAGGCCGGGGGCGCGGTTTTTGTCGAAAGGCCCTCCGTACTGGGCGGGGGGCACGCATTCCAAGAAGACACATCTTTTGAAAGGGTAAGATCATGGCTTTTACCGGTTATCTCAAGATTGAAGGCATCGAGGGCGAATCCAAGCGCGCCGATCACGAAAAGGAAATCGACGTCTTCGGCGTTCAGTTCGAGGCCAAGCAGATGTCCTCGTCCTCGGTCGGCTCGGGGCGCACCCGGGGCCGCGCGACGCTGTCGGACTTCACCTTCAACAAGTGGCTCGACGCGGCGTCGCCCTATCTGATGCTGGCCTGCGCCAAAGGCAAATCCTTCTCCGAAATCGTTTTCACCGCGCGCAAGGATTCCGGGGATGCGCATCTCGACTATCTGATCATCACGCTCGAGAACTGCATCATCTCGTCCTACCAGATGACTCAGAACGCCCCCGAGGAAAGCTCGAACGAGCTGGTCTCCGAGACGATCGGGATTTCCTACGAGAAGGTGAATTTCAAATACGTCGTGCAGGCCGACGATCATTCGAAGGGCGACGAGCACGAAGTGGAATACGATCTGGTCGCGGCCAAGTAAGGCGGGCGCGCCGGACGGAAGACGAAGGAGGCGCATTTGGTCAAGGGGCCGGTTCAGCTGCAGGCGCGGCGCGAGGCGGTTCAGCCAAGCCTCTGGGACCGGCTGGTCGATGACCTGCCCGGTATCGTCAGTGAAACCGACCTTCGGCGCCGCGAGATCGGCGCCGAAATCGGCGTGGAGCGGCTGGAGGCGATCATCGCCGCCGGCCCCCGCGCCATCGAGCAGGCCAGCGATCTGGATGAGAGCAGGCGGCGCGAGCTGGCGCAGTTCCTGCAGCTTGTGCAGCGGCGGGCCTTTCTTGAGGAACGCGGTATCGTGGTGACGGCGGATATCCTGCGCGAAGCGGTGCGGCGCGATCTGGAAGAACTGTTCGGGATGGAGCGGCTTCAGGCGCAGTTCCTGTGGTCCGATGCCGAACGCGGCGGAACCGAAGATCTGCTCGACGTGCTGGCCGATTTTCCGCATGTCCAGCGCTCGGTGCTGAATTTCGGCGTGCCATCCTTTTCCGGCCGCCGGGCCAAGGATTTCGAGCCCGAGGTTCTGGCGCGCGAGTTGAAAGAGGTTGTCGCGGTCTTTGAGCCTCGCCTCAAGCGCGACACGATCAAGATCAGCGTGGATACTTCGGGGCGCGAGGGGTTGAAGGTCAAGATCGAGGCGGTCTTGATGTTGTCTCCCGTGCCAGAGCGGCTGCGGCTGTCAACGACCATCGACCTGGACAATGGCCGTGCCGCGACCCGGATCGAGGAGGCCTGACAATGGATAGGGCTTTCCTTGGCTATTACGAGGCCGAGCTTGCGCATATCCGCGAGCTGGCGCTGGAGTTTTCCGGTTTGCATCCGACGGTTGCCCGCAACCTGTCGCTGGATGCGGTGCCCTGCCCGGACCCCTATGTCGAGCGGTTGCTGGAAGGCGTGGCCTATCTGGCGGCGCGGACGCGGCTCAAGCTTGATGCCGAAAGCCAGCGGCAGGTGCGGGGCGTGCTGGATGCGCTTTATCCCGATCTTGCCGGTCCTGCGCCGGCCATGGGCATGGCGGTGCTGCATCCCGGTCCGCAGGTGCAGACCATGCCCGACGGCCATCTTGTGCGGCGCGGCACGCGGCTGGTGGCGGCGCTGCGCGAGGGGATTTCCACCCGCGCCATCTATACGACCGCGCAGGATGTGACGCTGTGGCCCATCGCGCTGGTCTCGGTCGAATATCTTCAGGATCGCGGCGCGCTGACGGCGGCGGGTGTGCCCGAGGCGCGGCTGAAAGGGGCCGAGGCCGGGCTGAAGCTGACCTTCCGGCGACAGGGCGCGGGTCTGATCTCGGACCTGTCGCTCGACCGGCTGGATCTGGATTTCTCGCATGGCCCGCGTTCGGCCGCGATCTTCGACGCGGTCTTCGCCGCCCCCCTTCCGACCATTGCGCGGCATGGCGAACCCGCCGCGCCCTTCCATGAAAGCCCCACCCCCGAACTGGTCGGCATCCGCGATGACGAGGCGCTGCTGCCGCGCCTGCGGCCCAGTTTCGAAGGGTATCGCCTGTTGCGCGAATATTTCCTTATGCCCGACCGTTTCCACGGGCTGCGCCTGACCGGCCTGCAAAAGGCGGTGCGTGCCAGCGGCCTGCGCGGGCTGGAGGTGATCCTGCCCATGGGCCGCGCGACACCGGGCATCGCCGATGTCTCGGCCAAGGATTTCCGGCTGTTCGCGGCCCCGGTGGTCAACCTGTTCGAAAAGGAATGCAATGTCGTCGAGATGGGCGCCCGCGCCACGGCGCATGTCGTCCATGCCGACCGCACCCGCCCGCTGGATTTCGAGATCCACCGCCTCCTGCGCGTCACCGACGCCGAGACGGATGGGCCGCAATCCGAAGTGCACCCGCTTTACACCCCCGCCGCGCAATCCGGCTCGGGCCTGGTCTATACGTTTGAACGCCGCCCCCGCCGCCCCGGCGCGGATGAATTGCGCCGGGGTCAGACGCGCACCTCCTATACCGGCGACGACCTGTTCATCTCGGTCGCGCGGCCTGCGAGCGTGCAGCAGGACAGGCCCCTGCGGCGGCTGGACATCCGGGCGCTGGTGTCGAACCGCGACCTGCCGATCTTCGACGACGCACCGCGCCTGACGCTGGAAACCGGCGATCCGGTGGCGCGGGTAGAGCTTCTCTCCTCGCTGCGTCGTCCGCGCGGTTCGCTGGCGGCAAGCCTGCCGCAAGTCGGGCGCGAGGGCGAGGCGGCGATGGATGACCTGACCTGGCGGCTGGTGGCGCAACTGTCGCTGAACCACCTGTCGCTGGCCGAGGAAAACCGGGGGGCAGAACCGTTGCGCGCGCTTCTGGAACTTTACGCTGACCGGGGCGACCCGGCGCTTTCGCGCCATATCCGCGCGCTTGCCCGCGTCACCAGCCGGCAGGTGATCGAACGGCTCGACCTGCCTGGCCCCCTGTGCCTGGGCAAGGGGATCGAGATCACGCTGCATGTCGATGAAGGCCCGCTGTCGGGGTCGAGCACGCTTCTGCTCTCGGCCTTGCTGTCGCGGCTTTTCGCCCGACATGCCAGCATCAACGCCTTTGTCCGCACGCGGACGCGGCTTCAGCAAAGACAGGAGGAGGTGACATGGCCGATGGCCCTGGGCAACCGCGACCTGATCTAGGCTTCCGCGATCCGGCCCCCGAAGAGATCGGTTTTTTCGAGCTGTTGCGGCGGCTTGAGCGCGAGGGGAATCGCTTCGGTCGCGCGGGCGGGCCGGAAAAGGAACCGGCGCGGCTGGGCCAGCGCGCGCGGCTGGCGATGGCGACACGCGATGTGGCCAGCTTCACCCCGCCCGGCGAGGACACGCCGGCGAAGGTCGAGGTCGAGGTGCTGGGTCTTTTCGGCCCCGAAGGTGCCATGCCCCTGCACATGACGCGCTGGATCATGGCGCGCCAGTCCGAGCGCTGGTTTTCCGGCGGGTCGCAGGGGCAGGTGACGGCGGACACGACCTTCCTTGATTTCGCGAACATGCTCCAGCACCGGCAATTGGCGCTTTATTGGCGGGCCTGGGGCGACCAGCGCCCGGAGGTTCAGGTCGAACATGGACCGGGCGGGCGGGTGATGGCGATGCTCGCCGCCTTGGGCGGCGTAGGTCTGCCCGGGCTGCGCGAGACCAATGCAAAAAGCGCCGATCCCGATCTGGCATTGCGTCAGGCCACGTCGCTGGGCCATCAGGTCAACGGGGCAGAGCGGCTGACCGGCTATCTGACGGATCTTCTGGGCGTGCCGGTTCGGCTGGTGGAATTCGTCGGCCATTGGCTCGAGGTGCCGCAGGCCTTGCAGACCAGGCTGGGTCAGGGCTTCAACGCGCTGGGGCAGGGGGCGCTGGTTGGACGCCGCGTCTTTCAGCGTCAGGGCCGGGCCGAGTTGCGGCTGGGTCCTCTGCCGCTTGACCGCTATCTGGCATTGATCCGCGACCGCCGCGCCATGGTCGCCCTGCGCCGTGCGATCCGCTTCGTCGCGGGGGCGGATGTGGAATTCGACCTGCGGCTGGTGCTGGCGGCGGAGGAAATCCCTGAACCGCGGCTTGGACAATGCGCCCTGGGCCGAACGACCTGGATCGGGGCAAAGCCCTCCCGCGATGTCGATGACTGGCGGATGCGCAACTTCTCGGGCCGCGAGGTGGCGGCATGACCCTGCGCCTGATCCTTGAAACCGTCCCCGCGCCGCAGGCCCGTACCGAATTCGTCTTGGGCGAGGGCCGCGTCGTGATCGGGCGGGGCGAGGATTGCGACTGGAAGATCGAGGATCCGCAGATGTTCGTCTCGCGCCGCCATTGCACGGTGGTCGGGCAGGGTGGGCAGTACCGGGTGACCGATGACAGCCGGGGCGGCCTGTTCCTGGATGGCGCGCCCGCGCCGCTGGGGCAGGGCGTGACGGCGGTTCTGGTGCCGGGGATGCGGTTGCGGCTGGGGGATTTCGTGATCCGGGCCGAGGAAGGTGCGGCCGCGCAAGGCGCCCCTGTCGCGCCCCCGCAGCAGGCGCGGGGCGGCATGTTCGGCGATGATTTCTTCACCCCGCGTCCCGAGGCGCCGGCGGCGCCGCGCCCGGCGGGCCTGCCCGACCCGTTCGATGCCCCGCGCGCGACGCCGCAGGCCCCGGTCAATACGCCGCGCCCGGGCGGCCCGGCCTTCTTCGACGATCCTTTCACGCTTGACCCTGCCCCGCGCGCAGCGCCGCCCGCCGCGCCGCCGCAACCCGTGGCGCAACCCGCCCTGGGCAATCCGTTCGACGCGCCGGCGCCGCAACGCCCCGCACCCCCTCCGCCTGCGGCGCCCCCTGCCGCCCCCGCCGCGCGCGATCCGTTTGGCGATCCCTTCGCCTCCCCGGCGGCGGCGGTTCCTGCGACAGCTCCCGCCAGCGATTTCGACTTTGGCGATTTCGGCCTGCCCGCCGATCTGGGTCAGCCAAAAGCGCACCCACCCGCAGCACCGGCGCCGCCTCCTCCGCCGCACGCGGCGCCGACCGATCCGGTTCCGGTCAAGCCAAGGGCTGCCAAGCCCGCGCCCCTCGTCCTCGACAAGCCCGCCCCGCCCGCCGATCCGGGCGCGGCGGCGGCCTTCCTGAAGGGGCTGGGGATCGAGCCGCCCGCCGGGTTCAAGGGCAGCGCCGAAGAGATGGAGGCCCTGGGGCGCCGCTACCGCGCCATGGTCGAGGGCATGGTCCAGCTTCTGCGCCTGCGCGCGCGGGAAAAGGGCAGCGCGCGGGTGGCGCAGACGGTGATCGGGGCGGCCAATGTCAATCCGCTCAAGTTCCTCGTGACGCCGGAAGACATGGTCGCAGCACTCGTGGCGGCCAAGGGTCCAGGCTATCTTGACCCGGACGCCGCCATCGCGGGCACGCTGTCGGATCTGATGGACCATCATCAGCGCAGCTGGTCGGGGCTTCAGGCCTCGCTTCGCCGCATGATCGACCGCTTCGATCCCGCGCTGTTCGAGGCGGATCTGGAAGATGTGGGCATGCTGAAGGCGCTGGTATCCGGCAGCCGGTCGGCGAGACTATGGCAGCTTTACGCCGAACGCTATCGCGAGATGGCCAAGGCCGCCGAGGACAGGTTCCTGGGCGAAGTCGGTGCAGATTTTCGAGAAGCATATGAAAGTGAAACAAGGAGGATTGATGATGGAACGGCGTGAATTTCTGGTTGGGTGGGTGGCTTTGGCGTCGACGGGCGCATTGATGGGCTGCGCGCCTTCCGGTCCTGGCGTCCTGACGATCGTCGCGCAGGGCGCGGCGGGGATGAACCCCGGCCCGGACGGGGCCGACCGGCCGCTGACCCTGCAGGTCGTCCAGATGCGCAGCGCCGGGGCCTTTGACGGGGCCGATTTCTTTGCGCTTCAGAACCCGCAGGCGGCGCTGGGAGGCGAATTCATCAAGGCCGATCAGGTGGCGCTGACCGCGGGGCCGGCCAAGACGCTGTCGATCGGGCTTGATGCCAGCACCACGGTCATCGGCGTGATCGCGGGCTATCGTGACCCGGGCGGCAAGGTCTTTCGCACCAAGGCCAGCGTTTCGGCCACGGAAAGCGTGACCTTCGCGGTGGCGGTGACGTCTTCCGGCGTCAGCCTGAAAGCGGGCTGAGGCGCGGCGAAGGCCAAGGGAAAGGGCAGGGGATGAGCGAGCGCAACAGGGTGGTCTGGAGCGAGGGTCTGTACCTTCGCACTCAGCATTTCCAGCAGCAGGACCGTCATGCCGAGGCATTGATGCGGGCGGGGCTGCTTGTGGCACCCTGGCAGCCGCATGGCTTTTCCCGGGTCGAGCTGGACCGGGCCGCGCTGGATGCCGGCCAGATCGCCATCCGGGTGGCGGAAGGGATTTTTCCCGATGGCACACCCTTCGCCATCCCTGACAGCGCCACGCCGCCCGCGCCGATCAGGATCGTTGCAGACGCATCGGGTGCGGTGCATCTGGCAGTGCCGGTCGAGCAGGCCGGGACCGCCACGATGGACCCCGCCCATGCCGAGGCCTCGGGCGCCCGCTACAAGGGCGAGATCGTCGAGATGCGCGACACGATCCGCAACGGGGCCGATCCGGCCGAGGTGGAAATCGCCCGGCTCAGCCTGCGCTCGCTTGCGCCGGGCGAGGCGCTGGCGGGTTTCGTCGCCCTGCCGCTGCTGCATGTCGAAGGCCTGCGCGCCGATGGCTCGGTCGCGATCCGAGAGGGCGACCTGCCGCCCGCGCTGACCATCGCGGCCCATCCCTGGTATGCCGGTTTCCTGAAGGAAGTGGTGACCGGACTTGACCGCATCGCCGAGGCGCATGGCGGGCTGGTCCTTGGTGGCGCGGGCCGGTCGATCGAGAACCTTCTCATTCTGGAACTCGCCAATTCGGCGCGGCCGCGCATCGCCCATCTTCTGGCGCAGAACCTGATCCATCCCTGCGCGCTTTACGAGGAACTGGTGGGGCTTGCCGGGCGCATGGCGACCTATGGCTCGTCCTCGCGCCGGCTGTCGGACCTGCCCGCCTATGACCATATGGATCCGACACCTGCCTTTACCGCACTGGCCGACACGCTGCGCAGCCTGATGCTGTCGCTGCGCCATGTGGAACCCAAGTCGCGCGCCCTGCCTGTGGCCAAGCACAGCCAGAACATCTGGAAGGTGCGCATCGACAACCCCGAACTTTTGCGCACCAGCCGGATCGTGCTGCGTGTCGGCTCGCCCATGTCCGAGGACATGCTGCGCCAGCTTTTCGTCAACCAAGCCACGGTCGGCGCGGCGGATGCCTTCGAGATGCTGTGGAAGTCGCGGCTGCCGGGCATCGCGCTCAAACCTTTGCATTCGCAGCCGCGTGAAATCCCCTATGATGGCGAAAGGCTGTGTCTGGAACTGAGCCAGCAATCCGAACATTTCGCCCAGCTTCTGACGGCGCCGGGCTTTGTGATCGGCATTTCGGGCCAGCTTGAAAGCGAGCCGCAGATCGACTGCTACGCGGTCAGCAGGTAAGGCAAGATGAGTGACAAGGACGATCCTTTCGGCCTGAATTCCGACGCCGGGCGCACGCGCATCCGGCCTGTGGGCGGTGGCGGGGCGGATCGCGGCACTCTGGCGCCGCAGCCGTCTTATGGCGCGGCTCAGCCGCCCTTTGGTACGCCGCCGCAACCCGCCTATGGCGCGCCGATGCCCGGCTATGGCCAGCAGCCGGCCTTTGGCGGCTTTGGCGGAGGGCAGGGCTATGCCCCTCCGCCCCCCGGCCCGGCGCGCGCGCGGGGGGCGCGGCCTCATGCAAATCCTTTGGTCACGGCCTTCGCGCCCTTGCTGGAATTCGCGCCCGAACTGGAACGTGCGGCACCGCCCACGCAGCCGGAAATCTTACGCCAGAGGATGCAGTCCGGGCTGATCGAGGCCCGCGATGCCGCCGTGGCCCTGGGTCAGCCGCTGACCCGCGCCAATCAGGCCGCCTGGTTCGTCGCGGCGCTGATCGACGACATCGCGCTGAACACGCCCTGGGGCGGCCATTCCGACTGGCCGCGCCAGCCGTTGGTGACGGCGCTTTCGGGCGAGGTCGATGCCGGCACGCGCTTCTTCCGCCATCTGGAAGAATTGCTGGCCTATCCGAACCGCGACCCCGAGCTGATGGAACTGGCCTATCTCTGCCTGTCTCTGGGCTTCCGTGGCCAGTTCCGTCCGCAGGGGCCGACGGGGGAAGCCGCGATCATGGCCTTGCGCAGCCAGATTGCCCGCCACCTGCGCAGCCCCGATGTGATGGCTGCGGCCCTGTCACCCCATGCCGAGGGAGTGAAGGTTCCGGACGAGCCGCGCCGCTTCGCCGTGCCCTTGTGGACGGTCTGGCTGGTGGCGATCTGCCTGGTCGCCGGGATCTATACCGGCCTGTCGCTGCAACTGGGCAACAAGGCCGAGCAGCTGTTCACCGCCGCCGCTGCCCTGCCGCCCAAGGAACGCGCGGGCGTCTTTCGCCCGGTGCGCGACACGGCAGAGTTGGAGGCGCTGGCGACCACGCCGATCAAGCCGGTTGAGCCGGTGATCTTCGAACTTCTGCCGCTGTTCCAGGCCAAAGCCCCCGCTGATACCGCTGCCGCACTGAAGGGGCGCGAGGATGTGTCGCTGGCCGTCCTTGTGGTGCAGGGCACCGCGCCCGAGCTGTTCCGCAGCGCCAAGGCCGATATCAACCCGGAATATGCCCCGCTGATCCAGTCGATCGCCCAGGTCATCCAGGAGAATGCCGAGGTGATCGGCAAGATCACCGTGATCGGCCATACCGACTCGGTTCCGGTGCAATCGTCGAACCCGTTCCAGTCGAACCAGGGCCTCTCCGAAGCCCGCGCCGCCACCATCGCGGAACTGCTGGTCGCGGCGGGGATTCCGGCGGAGAGCGTGAAATCCGAAGGCCGCGCCGATACCGAACCCGTGGGCGACAACGCCACCAAGGACGGTCGCGCGCAGAACCGGCGGATCGAGATCAAGATCGAGAAGAGGCTTTAGCCATGTTCCGCATGATCAAGGCCATCCTCCGCTTCCTGATTTCGCGCAAGCTGTGGGTCTTCATCGGCGTTCTGCTGCTGTGCGCACTGATCTGGCAATTCGGCGCGCTTCTGGCCTTTGGCGATGTGCATCCGCTGGAAGACGAGCTGAACCGCCTGATTGCCATCGCCTGTGTGGTGCTGATCTGGCTGTTCTCGATCCTGATCGCGCAATTGCGCGCGGCGCGCAAGAACCGGATGTTCGTGACCGAGCTGGCAGCGCCGGTGGTCGACAAATCGCGCCCGCATGACGCGAACCTTGCCGCGATCAATACCAAATTTCAGGACATTCTGGGCCAGATGAAGAAGTCGCGTCTGGGGGCGAAGAAATTCCTGCGCGAGATGCCCTGGTATGTGATCATCGGCCCGCCCGGCACCGGCAAGACCACGGCGCTGAAACAGTCGGGCCTGCATTTCCCCATCGATCTTTCCGATGACATCAAGGGCGTCGGCGGCACGCGGAATTGCGACTGGTTCTTCACCGACACGGCGGTGCTGGTCGACACGGCAGGGCGCTATGTCGAGCAGCAGTCGAACCCCGAAATCGACGCGGCGGAATGGACGGGCTTTCTGGACCTGCTGAAAAAGCATCGCGGGCGGAGGGCGCTGAACGGGGTGATCGTCACCCTTTCCTTGCAGGAACTGCTGGGCGACGAGGCTGCCCTGCGCGCCCATGGCAAGACGATCCGCAAGCGGCTGGCCGAATTGCGCGAGCGGCTGGAGATCCAGCTTCCGGTCTATCTGATGATCACCAAGGCCGATCTTGTACCGGGCTTTGAATCCTTCTTTGCGGATCTGACCACGCGCGAGCGCGAGCAGGTCTGGGGCGCGACCCTGCCCACCGATGCCCGGGCCGAGGGCACGGTTGCCGTGCGCGAATTGCGCGGGCTGGTGGCACGGCTGGAACAGCGGCTGTCGGCGCGGATGGCCGAAGATGCGCCCTTGCCCTGGCGGGCGGAGGTCTTTCGTTTCCCCGCCCAGGTCGAACGGCTGGAAGGCGCGCTCAAGGTTCTGGTCGATACGGTCTTTGGTGAAAGCCGCTATGAAGAGGCGCCTTGGCTGCGTGGCTTCTACTTCACCTCGGCCGCGCAGGAAGGCAGCCCCATCGACCGGATGCTGGGCGAGATGGCAGCGTCGTTCGGGATGCGGGCGGAACTGCCGCCGCGCCGGGCCGCAGGGGAACAGCGCAGCTACTTCCTGCGCGAACTGCTGTCCAACGTGATCTTCCCCGAGGCCGGTCTGGGCCAGTTCGATCGCGCGGCCGAGGAACGTCGGGTCTGGATCTGGCGCGGCTCGGTCGCGACGGCGGCGATGGTCTGCACCCTTGCCGGGCTGGCCTTCCTGTTCAGCTACCTGCGCTATTCCGGGGTGATCGCCGATCAGGCCCGCCTGACCGCCGACCTGTCGCAGCGCCTGACCAATGTCGCCGCACGGCAGGCGCCGACCGATCCGCTGGATCTCGACGTGGCGCTGGGCGCGATGGACGAGATCGAGAAGGCGCGGTCCCCGCGCGAGGCCAGCATTCTGACGCTGGCGGGACCGACCGCCGAGACCGATCTGAACCGGGCCGAGAAGATCGCCTATGATCATGGGCTGAAGACGATCCTCGAGCCACGCATGGTGGCCCTGATCGAAGCGACGATGTGGCGCGAGATCCGCAACCCGGAATTCCTGCTGGGCGCGCTGAAATCCTATCACATGCTGACCGGCAAGGCGCCCTACAACGCCGAATTCCTGTCGCATTGGTGGCAGACCGAACTGCCGCAATTCGCGCCGATCCCGCCCTTCCCCAATGATGCGGCGCTGGCGCATGAACTGGCCGCCATCGACCGCGCCTCGGGGGACGAGGCGGCGCAGCGCATCGCGCCCGATGACATGCTGGTCGCCAAGGCGCTTGAGGCGATCTGCACCGTGCCGCTTTCCGTCCGCGCCTATAACACGCTGATGAACGATCCGGCGGTGACGGCGCTGCCGGAGTGGATTCCGGCCGACAAGGCGGGTCCGAATTCGACCAAGGTGCTGACGCGTCTTTCGGAAAAGACCCTGCGTGTGGGCCTGCCCGGAGCCTATACCTATGACGGGTTCCATACTGTCGTCCTGCCGCTGATCCCAGAGGTCGCGGCGCAGATGGCGCTGGATCGCGCCGTGTTCGAGGGCGGCTGCGCCGACAGTTCCGACACATCGGTCGGGCAATTGCAGGCTGATATCCTCAAGCTCTATTCCGATGATTTCATCGCGCAATGGGACGGGTTCCTGCGCGATGTGCGGCTGGCGCCGATCACCGATCTGACGGTCGCGACTGCGAGCCTGAAGGATCTGGCCAGCGCGGACAGCTCGCTCAAGCGGCTCTTGCGGGCGGTGGTCGAGGAGACCGATCTTCTGGCCGTGCGCGAGGAACCCGAGGCCACGGACAGTTCCGCGACGGATGGCCTGATCAAGGGCGCCTTGAAGAAGGCGGGCAAGGTCGGCGCGCTGATCACCAAAGGATCCAAAGCCGCAGGCAAGATCGCGGGCGGCGATGAAGAGGTGAAGGATGCCAGTGGCGAGGCGCCGGGCAGCGGCATCTCCGAGCATTTCGCGCCCCTGAAGGCGACGGTGACCGAGATCGATGGCGTGCCGCCCCTGATCACCGATGCCGAGACGGCACTGGGGGCCCTGGCGAACGAGTTGCAGACCGTGGCGGCCAGCCCGGACCCCAAGGCAGCGCTGCTGGCACGGGGCGGGTTGCCGCAATTGACCGGGCAATTGGCCAATGTCGCCAGCGTCTTGCCCGATCCGGTCGATGACTGGCTGACCGGGCTTGCCGGAGACACGATCACCGTGACCCGCGATGCGGTGGTGGCGCAGTTGAACGCACGCTGGAAGGCCGATGTGCTGCCCTTCTGCCAGAACGCCACCGCCGGGCGCTATCCGTTCGAGCAGGGCAGTGCGATCGACGTGAACACGGCCGATTTCCAGCGCCTGTTCGGGCCGGGCGGGCTGATCGACAGTTTCACCACCACCCATCTGGAACAGTATATCGACACGACTGTGCGACCCTGGGCCTGGCGGGCCGATTTCGGCCTGCCTGCGGCAACGCTGCAACCCTTTGAACAGGCGCGCTCGATCCGCGACAGCCTGTTTCCGGGCGGGGCAGGGCCGATCATGGCGTTCACGCTGGAGCCGAAGGATCTGTCGGGCAATGCCAGCCGGGTGACGCTGAACATCGACGGGCAGCAGTTGGTTTATTTCAACTCGGCCGCGCGTCCGATGGCGATGACCTGGCCCGGCAAGGACGGCACCAACCTGATCTCGCTGTCCTTCGCGCCGGTGGATGGTTCGGGAGAGGTGATGAGTTCGGAGACCGGCGCCTGGGCCTGGCTGCGCATGATCCGCAAGGGCAGTCTGGCGAAGACGGACCTGCCCGAGCTGTTCAGCCTGACACTGGCTGCGGGTGGCTTCTCGGCCAAGTTCGAGTTGCGGGCGGCCTCGGTGGAAAACCCGTTCGACCTGACCATGTTCGGCAATTTCAAATGCCCGCAGGGGTTCTGAGCCGCATATTCCTTCGAAGGAGTTTGCCTTTGTCTTCGAAGAAGTTTGGCGCTGCGGGGCGGGACGTATGACCGAGATCCTGACCGGCTTTCACGGCAAGCTGCCCGGGCTGGGCGATTTCGTCAGCCGGGGCCTGCCCAGCGGATTTGAGGCCTTCTGGGATGGCTGGGCCGCGGCCCATCTGGCGCGGCGCGAGGGCTGGCCGGAAGCGGGCCTGCGCCTGCGCCTGCAATCGGGTGGTCGGGTCGCGGCGGGTGTTGCGATCCCCGGCACCGACCGGGTGGGGCGGCGATTTCCGCTGGCGGGGTTTGTGATCGCCGCCGACCTGCCCGGACCTGCGGGGCTTGATCCCTGGTGTGACGCTGCCTTGGCCTGTCTGCGCGCGGCTCAGGCGGCCGGGCAGGGGCCTGACGAGGTGGCCGAGGCGCTGGAGGCCCTGCCGCCGCCCGAGGGCGCGGCAGAGGGACCGCCCATGGCGCTGTGGGCCGCCGGCCATCCGGCGATCCCCTGTGATGCCGCCGCCCCCGAAGCCGCCTTGTCGGCCTTGTTCGCCAACGGCCCTAGTTGTTGTTGATCTTCGAACCCTTGACGGTCACGTCGCTGGAGGCCTTGACGTTGATCTTGCCCGAGCCCTTGAGGGTGATGTCCTTGCCCTCGATCGAGATCGTGCCATCCTTCTTCATCGAGATCGCGGCCGAGCCTGTCTTGATCACGATGGCATCGGCGGCCTCGAGCGTGATGGTCTTGCCCGCTTTCACGCCAAAGCTTCCGGTCACGTCAAAGGCGGAATCCTTCGCAACCTTCGTGCCCTGACCGCCGCCGATCTCGATGGCCTGATCCTTGGCGATCTTTACGCCCTGCAAGCCGCCGACATCCAGCGTCTGATCCTTGGCGATGGTGATCGCCTGCTTGCCGCCCACGGTCCAGGTGTCGTCCTTGGCCACGGTATGCGTCTCGGCCCCGCCCACGGTCACCGAGCGGCTGGAGCCGATGGTGTTCGTCTGTGACGCGCCCACGCTGCGCACTTCGGCCCCGCCGACCGTATCGGTGCGCATGGCGCCCACGGTGACGGTCTGGGCAATGGCGACGGTCTGGGTGTGATTGGCGCCGATGGTCTCGGTCGAATTGGCGCCGATGGTGATCGTCTCATTCGCACCGACCGAAAGCGTGCGGTTCGACCCAACCGTCTCGTCGTCATTGACGCCGATCGAGGTGGTCTGGTTCGCGCCCACCGTGACCGACTTGTTGTTTGCGACGCTCTCGGTGCGGTCATGGCCGATGGATTGGGTGGCGTCATGGCCGACATCCTCGACCCAGTCATGGCCGATGGTGCGGGTCTCGTTGTTCTTGATCAGTTCGACATGATCCTTCTCGGCCTGGAAATAGACCTCTTCCGCGCCAGCCTTGTCTTCGAAGCGCAATTCGTTGAAGCCGCCGGACGACGGCGTGGACCAGCTTTTCCAGCCGGATTGCGAGGCATTGCCGGGCAAGCCATAGGGCACAGTGTTCTGCGCGTTGTAGACGCGGCCGGTGATGATGGGCTGGTCGGGATCACCTTCCAGGAAGTCGACGATCACCTCATGGCCGATGCGCGGGATCTGGATGAAGCCCCAGCCCGCGCCCGCCCAGGCCGCACTGACGCGCACGAAGCAGGACGAGTTTTCGTTGCGATGGTCCAGCCGGTCCCAGTGGAAATGCACTTTGACCCGGGAATATTCGTCGCAGAAGATCTCGGCCCCCGATGGCCCGACCACCACCGCGGTCTGCGGCCCCGCCATGCGCGGGCGCGGGGTGCGGCGGGGCGGGCGGTAGGTGACTTTGGCGGGCGACAATTCCAGCTTGACCACATAGCCCGTGCCCTCGCGCGACTGGCCCGCGCGCAACTCTTCGTCCCAGAGCTCATAGCTTGCGCGGATGACGATATACTGCTGGTTCTCGTCGTCGCGCGGGAACAGCGTCAGAGTGAAGACCCGGCCCGACCACAGCTGGCGTGCGGTGCCCCGCGCCTCGACCCGGCGCTGATCGGCCTGCAATTCCTGCAGGCGCAGCTCGGCGATGGCCTGGCCGGGATTTAGCTCAAGGTAGCGTCCGGGGTAGTGATAGACCTCAGCCTTGTTCAGCTCTCCCTCCAGCGCATTCTGGGTCATTGTGGTCAGATCGAAACTCGGCTTCTCGAAATCGTAGTCGGTCGCAGCGTATTTGCCGCTGCGCACCTGCGATCTGGGCACCCAATGGGTGATGAAATCGCCGTCGCGAAAGCTGACCCGGCTGTCTGGCTCATAGGGCAGGTTCTCGCTGCCCGGCCCCGGTTGAAGCGCGGTATTGTCATCCGCGAGGACCAGCACATGACCGTCGGCATCGTGGTCGAAATGATAGAAGATGCCCTCGTGTTCCAAAAGCCGTTGCACGAAGGCCAGATCGCTTTCGCCATATTGCACGCAATATTCGCGCTTCTTGTACTTGCCGCGCAGCTTGATCTGGTACTTCGCCTCAGGATAGGCCTTGAACACCGCCTCGACGATGTCGGGCACGGTCTTTTCCTGAAAGATCCGGTTGTCGGTATCCAGGGACAGGAACCACAGCCAGGGCCGCAGGGTCATGCGGAAGAAAGCCAGGTCGTCGCGGATTTCCTCAAGCGCGAAATCGGCAACATAGCCGTGGAAATGCCGCTCTTCCTCGCCCGCCACGGTGATGACCGCCTTGGTCCCGAGAACGACGCTCGCCTCGAGATTCATGTTCTTGCACGAGATCAGCAGGCCATAGGCGAAGGGACTCGAGATCTCGTCACTGCCCTCCATCCGGGCAAAGAAGATCTCGTCGTCAATGGCGGGAATCGAGACGGTGATGTCGCGGTCAGGGGTCACGGCGGGCATCCTTGAAGCGGATCATGAAAAGACGCGAGGGCAATATGCGGGCAGTATAGCGGCTTAACGGCCACTTGGCGCGTGGGAAATTCCGGCCCCCGCGCGGAAGCGCGCGCGGATCACAACAGGGGCGGGCAGGTAAGGCCCTTCATCAGCACCCGCTGGGCCAAGGGGTTTTGCGGCTTGTCGAACAGGATTTCCAGAAACAGCCGGGCATTCTGGGCGCGCAGATCGACAAGGAAGCGCTGGCCATTGTCGCGGTCGCGCAGGCGCAGGGGCGCGACAAGCCGCAGAAGACCCCAGAGGCCCGGCGCGGAAAGTTTTGCCTCTTCGCTGCCGGTGGCGAAGGTCACCTCGATGCCCTGCGCGGGATCGGGGCCGGGCCAGGCCAGGACCAGACTGTCGGTCGACGCCTCGACCGGGCCGCCCGTGCCGCCCAGCACCACGCGCGCTTGGCCACGTTCGGCCAGGGCGGACAGGGTCAGCGTGGCGCCCAGCCTGCCCTCGGGGAACAGCCCCGCGCCGATTTCTGTCGCGCGTTGCAGAAAGATGGCGCTGTCGGGTGTCAGTCCCTCGAACCGCGCCTCGGGTTTCCAGCGCCAGGGCGTCGCCGACATGTCCAGCATCTCGGCAGCGCGGGTCTTGATGAAGCGGTCGATCAGGCCGCCCGGCGCCAGAAGCTGCGCCATGCGGTCGGGGTCGGCATCCTCGCCCGGATCGGCAAAGGGGAAACGGGCATTGGTGACGGCAAGGCAGGTCTCCAGAACCTCGCTCTGCCAGCGCCGGGTCAGGTCGTTCGACAGAAGATCGGCATGGGCGGCGCCGGTCTGCGCCAGCGTATCCTCGACCAGTTGCACCACCACCTTGGGGGCCACACCCAGCGCCGCGACCGAGGCCGCGCGGTCCTGCACCGACATCAGCCGCTGCTGGCCCTTTTCCTGGTCGCGGTCGCGCGCCGCCAGAGCCACGTTCAACCCGGCGAAAAGCTTGCCGATTTCCTGCATGCGCCCGGCTTCGACATATTGGATCATCGGGCCGAATTCGGCGGCGACGCGGATCTGCTGCTCATGGCTGCGTGCCCGGTCGGTGCCGCCGGCCTGAACCCAGACCTCGCGCAGCAGCCCCTCGAGCGGCGAGGCGCGGCGGGCAAGCTCGCCCGAGACCAGCACCGCCACTTCGGTCGAGGCGAAATCCGGCACGCGCAAATCGGCAAGATAGGCCTGCCAGCGCGTCAGCGTGTCATCCTGCAAGCGGTCCATCAGCAGATCGGGCGTGTCGTTCTGCGGTATGGGCGGGGTCTTGAACAGGGCGCTCGCCCGCTCGCGCGCGGCGGTGACGGCAAGGCCCGCACCGAAATCGCGAGCATGGTCCCAGCCCGCCTGGGTGTAAAGCCCCGGCATGGGGGTCGCCATCGGCAGGCCCGAGCGGCGGCGCAGGATCGTGGTCAGGCCGGGCACGGCGGTATCTGGCTGCCAGACGGGCAGGGCAGCCACGGCGGCCGAGCGGCGCAGTTCCAGATAGGCGCGGTCGGGTTCCGATGCCTCGGCGGCGATCACCCGCCCCTGATCCAGCAATTCGCCATCGGGCGGGGTCGGCATGATCGGCGGCTTTTCCAGCCGCAGAAGATGCGGCGCAAGGCCTGCCAATGCGGGGTCGGCGGCGGCGCGATCCTCGGCCCAACCGGCCAACCAGGCGGGTTGCCAGTCGCTTTCGCCCGACAGGATCGTCCAGGCGCGCAGCGTGTCATAGGCGGCGGCGGGCTCGCCCTCGCTGGCCAGCGCGCGGTCGATGGCCTTGGACATCAGCCCGGGCAGATGGCGTTGCAGCGCCTCCTGATAGGCCGTCTCGGCCATGACAGCGGCGTCATGACCCGTCATCCCGGCGAACAGGTTCACCGGCGCCTTCGCCCGGGTGACCATTGTGACTTCCGTCTCGCGCCACAGCGCATCCAGCCGGGCTGCAAGGTCGGGGAAGGGTCCGGCGCGGTCCAGCCCGATCTCGATGGCGCTGGCGGCATAGGCCCCGGCCAGATCCCGGTGAAAGCGCCACTCCACCCAAGCCATCCAGCCCGCCACGGCCAGCGCATAGGCGGTGATCAGGACCGCGAGCATCCCGGTCCAATTCGCGGTCACGGGCGAGGTGTCAAAGGCGCGGCGGCGTTCCTCCATCCGGCGCAGGCAATCGGAGAGAAGGGGCGTCACCCCGGCATAATCCGCCATCCCCGCGCTGCGACGCAGGAATTCGGCCAGATCGGCTGCGGTGACATCGCGCCCGTCGAACAGGAAGCGGCGCGAGGCATCGCCCCAATCGGCCACGTCGATCGCTCGGTTCTGCCGGGCGCGCTGGTCGATCACCAGGGCGAGAGCCGCGCGCGAGGGGGGCACGGCAGGGGCAGGCACGCCCGCGCGCTGCAGCCCGAATTCAAAGCGTTCTAGCAGGGTGCGGGCATGCAGCAGTAGGTCCGACTGCTTTTCGCGGGTGACCGTGGCCAGCCTGTCGGCATAGGCCAGGACCGGCTCGGCAAGACGGGCGACCGTGGCCGCCTGACCCGTGGCCTCGCTGCCCGGCGCGGCCATTAGAGCTTTCCTTCCGCCTTCCAGGCGCGCAGGGTTTCCTCGCCCACCTCGAAATGCATCGAATCCTCGCGGTTATAGGCCGCGCCCCAGAACCAGCCCTCGTCATTGAAATATTCGGCAAGGATCAGCAGGCCGAATTGCGTGCCGCCATCGGCGAAGCCGTCAAGCTGGCCTTCAAGCGTCAGGTCGATGGCCGTGCCCCAGGAATGGTTCGAGATTGAGGTCGAGGACCCGCGGATGTTGCGCACGCAAAGGGCGCCCGCCGTGCCGACCTTTGCATAGATGTCGGGATCGCTTTCCTTCAGCCGGTCGAGCACCCGTTGCAGGCTTTCCAGCGCGGGCCGCAGCATCGTTACCTTGATCGGCCCGACCGTGCGTTCCTCAAGAAGCGACTTCAGGTGCTCATTGGTCATGCCCTGGCAATCCTGCGAATAGCTCTCGCGCGGATTGCCCAGCAGCTCCAGCATGGTGCGGTTGCGCGGCTGGGTGATGCCCTTGTTGAAGCGGGTCTTTGCCAGCTTCATCTGCTCGGTCAGGTCTTCGGTTGCCGGGTTCTCGAAATCCTCGTCGGGCAGTAGGGCGGCGGGATCGGCGGGGACGACGCCCTCGGCCTCGCCCGTGGGCGCCGGGGTTGGGGCAGCGACCGGGGCGCGATTGGCCAGAAGGCTCAGATCCTCGCGCAGCCGTTTCACCTCTTCGGTCAGGCCTTCGGATTTCGCCACCTCCTCGGCCAGCGCAGTTTCCAGCGTCTTCACGCTGTCTTCCAGCCGCTGCAAGCGCAGGTCGGTGGCGCCATCGGCGGTGTCGATCAGCACCGTGACCACGGCGAAGGCGATGGCGGCGACGACCGTGCCAATGGCGACGATGACAGGGCCGATCAGCGTGCCTCGTGCCATAGGGTCAGCCCGCCACCAGATCGACGACCACGACCGAGACATTGTCGGGCGCGCCTTCCTCGAGCGCGCGCAGGACCAGCGCCTCGCAGGTCGCCTGGGCATGGCCGCCCTGCGACAGGATCGTCTCGATCGCGGATTCATACAGGCAGCGCGGCAGCCCGTCTGAACAAAGCATCAGCCGGTCGCCCAGGATCAGCGGCACGGCGGCATGGTCCACCTCGATCTCGGGCGCGGCGCCCACGGCGCGGGTGATGATATGGGCTTCCGGGTGACCTTCGGCCTCGTCACTGCCGATCTCGCCGCGGTCGACCATGCCCTGCACGACCGTGTGGTCATGGGTCAGCATCCGCAGGCGCTGGCCGCGCAGCAGATAGGCGCGACTGTCCCCTGCCCAAGCCACATGCGCCACGCCCTGGGCGATGAACAGGGCCACGACCGTCGCCCCCATCACCTGCGCGCCGCGTTCACGGGCGGCGATGCGGACGATGGTATTGGCGCGTTCGATGGCGTCTTCCAGCGCCTCGGGCGGATCGGCCTGATCCCCGATCGCGGCCAGCGCGTCGATCACCAGATCGGCGGCGACGGCCCCGCCCTCATGCCCGCCCATGCCATCGGCCACGGCCCAGAGAACATGCGAGGGATCGGCCAGAATCGCATCTTCATTCTGTGTCCGCACACGACCGCGATGGGTAAGCCCCGCGCCCTTCGGAACGGGCAGGGGCCCGGCGCCGGGGCGGGGAAGTATGGTGGTCGGCTGCATCATGCACCCTGGGCCCGCCGGAGCGCGGAAGGCGGCGGCGTAAGGAAAACGTGATGCATGGCGAAGAGCCCGGAACAATGGCGGAGATTGAAAACAAGGTCAGGCTAGCATAGCATGGTTGCGCGTTTAACAGCAAAAATTTGGATGAAATCATGCGTCATGCCGTGCTTCTTGCCGCCGTTTGCGGGCTATTCGCCACGACCCAGATCGCACGGGCCGAAAGCCTGACCGACGAGGAAATCCTGCAGCGCTTCCTGATCCAGCGCGATGCCTATACCGCCGTCAAGACCGGCAAGGGCAAGACGCGCGGGTTGGAAATCGTCTCGGTCGAGGATTTGGGTGGTACCGAAGGCACGGCGGCCGCAGGCGCGGCTGAAGGAACGGCAGTGGCCGATGGTGGAACACCGGCCACGGACGGCGCGACCGAAGCGGGCGGCGAGACCGGCCCGGTCGTCGCCGCGACCGACGGGCCGGAGATGGGCAGTACCACCACGGACGAGACGAGTGGCGTCACCCTGACCGAGGCCGAGGTCGATCCGGTCAAGGCGGGTGACAATCCCGACCTGATCCTGGCCGCCAACCCGGATTCGCCCATCGACCCGACCCAGGTCGGCATCCTGCCCGAAGAGTTGCAGGTCAATGTGCGGATCACCTTCGATTATGATTCCGCCTCGATCAAATCCGATCAGGTGCCGGTGATCGAGCAGATGTGCCGCGTCATCAAGGCCAGCGACATCAAGCTTTTCCGCATCATGGGCCATACGGATTCCGCAGGCTCGGACGAGTATAACGAGAAGCTCTCGCTCCTGCGCGCCCAAGAGGTGAAGCGGCGGTTGGTCAGCGATTGCGGCATTGACGAGGCGCGCTTGCAGGCCATGGGCCTGGGCGAGCGGTTCCTGTTCGACAAGACCAATCCCAAGGCGGCCGACAACCGCCGGGTCGAGTTCCAGGCGATGAGCTGAGGCCAGACTGGTACTGGGGGGCGTTTGTGGCGCCCTCGGGGGCTTTGCCCCCGAACCCCCAGGGTATTTGAGAACAGAAGATGGGTGGGCCGGCATTGCTCGGATGGCAACGTGTGAGTCAGACCGGCAGCGCCGCCTCGCGGGCGAGAAAATCCTCGAATTCCTCGCCCAGCGTGATCTCCTCGGTCACCGCCCATTTTGCCAGCACCACCTCGTAGCGGCGGCGCAGGTAGCTTTCATATTCCGCCGCCGCAAGCAGGCGCAGGTCCGCGCGTGTGGGCAGAAGCTCGATGGCGACGGGTGCATCGGCAAGGAAGGGCAGCGACAGGCCGGTTGCACAGATCACCGGGCGCTTGCCCTCGTCCCAGAGGCTTTGCGCCACACCTGCCAGCAGGGCCTCGCGCGCGGGCAGGCCAGGACCCAGGGCCGAGATGAGGCAGCGCGGGCGCGACCCGCCGTCCAGATCGACAAGAAGGATCGCGTCGGATTGCGGCAGTGACTCCGCCTCGGCGGCGGGCTCCGCGACGGCCTCCTCGGTCAGGATGTTGTCCTGCATGGGGTCTTCTGGCATTCCGGTCAGATCCCGTTCTGGTCAATGAAGGTTTTCACTTCTGCGCGCAGTGCGGCTTCACGGCCCTTGGGCAGTTGCGCCGCCAGATCCTTGACCAGATCCTCGGCGCCCTTGACCTTGCCTTCTTGGGCGAAAAGGGCGTTGCGGAAGGCTTCTTCCAGATCGGGCTTGCGGCCGAAACGGCCGTCGCGCCAGCCCCAGGCCAGGTCGAGATAGGCTTGCGCCAGCCCGCGCCGCGTGGAATCCTGGAACAATTCCAGCGCCTTCTGCGGATCTGCGGCGATACCGCCACCGCCCTTCAGGTAAAAGCGCCCGCCGTAAAGCGGCGCATAGCCATTGCCCATTTCGCGAGCGCGCTCCAGCCAGTCGAGCCCGGCTTTCACGTCTTGTTCCACCCCCTCGCCGTCCAGATAGGCGCGGCCCAGGTTGGCCATCGCCGTGGTCTGGCCCTGGTTTGCGGCGGCGCGGTACAGGGCAGCGGCCTCAAGCGGATCCTTCTCGACACCGGTGCCGTTCCTGTAGGCATCGCCAAGCGCCGTGGTGGCATGCGGCCAGCCCATCGAGGCCGCAAGCCGATACCACAGCACGCCCTCTTCCGGGTTCTTGTCGACGCCTTCGCCCAGGCGGTAGGCGGTGCCCACATTGGTGCGGGCGCGCAGATTGCCCATGCCGGCGGCCCGCATATACAGCGCGAAAGCCAGCGCGAAGTCGCGCTCTTGCCCGCGGCCCATGCGGGCGTTGAAGCCGCGGTTGACCATGGCGGCGGCATAGCCGCCGGTGATCGCGGCATCGTAATAGGCGTTGGCCCAGTCATACCGGCGGGCCTGATCCAGCACCCGGCCGAACTGGAACAGAAGGCGCGGGCTGTCGGGCGCCTCGGCCAGCGCGAAGGCGCAGGCGCGCAGGGCGCGGCGCAGGTTCATCCGCGACAGCGATACGCCCGGCGTAAGCTTGGCTGCATCCAGGGGATCGGCGGCTTCCTCGTCGCAGGCATTGGCCTGGGCGCCCAGTCCGGCCTGGGTCTGCGGGTAGCTCAGCGGCCAGGTGCGGAAACTGTCGCGCATCACATATTCGCCCGACTGGTCGAGAAGCGGCGAGGACCGACCCTCGGCCTCTGATCCTGGCAGGCTGGGGCCGATCTCGGTCACGATGGCGCCGGGTGTCAGCATGATGCCGTCGCGGGTGACGGTTTCCTTATCCGGCGTGCCGGACGCCAATTCCTGCACCGCGCGTGCCTTGGCTGCCTCGGCATAGGGGCTGTCGGGGAAGACTTCGGTAAAGCGTTGGAAATCGGCGGGGTCGCCGGAAGATTGCAGATATTCCCACAGCACGCGGTCCAGCGTCAGCACCTCGCCCGAGGCGGTGGTGACGCGGGCGGGGCCGGTTGCGGGGGCCGGACCGGCAAGCGGCGCCGCAAGATCGGGGCGCAGGATCAGCTTGGTCTCGATCGAGCCGGTGATCCAGGGGATCTGCGTGCCGCCCGAGGAGGAGCGGACCGATCGGCGCACGGTGCGGAAGACGTCATACAGATCGGCGCCGCTTTGTTGCAGCGCATTGGCCAGCGCCAGCGAATAGGGGCTGTTGCCGCTGCCGGTGGCGTCGGAATCCTGCGCCACTTCGCCCGCGCCGGTGGAAAAGGCGATCAGAACCTCGCCCGAAGGCGCCTCGATGAAGCTGAAGCCGGATTTCAGGTCGCCCTCGCCCGTGCCCGCCAGCACCGTGCGGCACGCATCGAGCACGACGATGCGGATGCCCTTGCCGCTGGCGGTGACGCGATCGAGCACCGAAGACATCGGCAGGCCCGCAGTCGCGATGCCCTTGACCGAGGTCAGGTTGGTATCGACCGGCAGAAGCAGGTTCTCGTTGCGATATTGCAGCCCATGGCCCGCGTAATAGAACAGGCCGACATCCGCGGTCGCCATGGTCTCGGAGATGCGGTCCAGAAGAAGCGGCATCTGCGCCTTGGTCACGTCGAGATAGAGCGAGGTGTCGAAGCCCAGCTCGGTCAGCGTCTGGGCGATCAGCCGCGCGTCATTGGCGGGGTTGTCCAGCGGTGCGCCTGCATAGGTCGAATTGCCGACGACCACCGCCACCCGGCCCTCGGCGAAAGCCGATGCTGGCAGCAGCACAAGGCAGAAGGCGGCGCAGAAAGCGGTCCGAACCCTGCGCCATGATAGGGCAATCGCGAGGCTTTGCATGAAATGTCCTTCGGCAAATTCCGGGGCAAAAGGCCCGGTCGGGCCCCTGGAATGCTGCGGGGACCCCAAGGGTTATTCTTGGGCAGGCGGGCGTGATGTCAATCCTCTTCGCGGGGTCGGGATTGACAGGGTAGGCAACGGTGCTAGGCTGGCGTTAATATTTTCACGGGCGGATTTGTCGCTCGTGACCCTTGTTTTGACAGACATTTTCCAGGAGGTGCCGCGATGAAGAAATCAGCGCCGCTGATTTGGGCCACAGCGCTCGCCGCCTGCGTGCCAACTTATGTGACCAAGGACGGTTGTTTCGTCAGTCATGAAGAACAGAGCTTCTGGGATGCGACGGTCAAGAAGGGCACGGCCAAGGCCTATCGCGCCTATCTGAACAATTATCCGCAGGGCTGCTATGTCGCGCGGGCGACGGCCAAGCTCAAGAAACCCGTTGTGGCGCCGGTGATCAAGAAACCCGTCGTTCCGGTTACCCCGGCCTTGGGACAGCGAATCTACCAATAACCGGAGAAGCCGGAGCCGACGGGATAGCAGGATGACACCGATCGCGGGGAAGACCTGATCATGGCGTCGGACCTGCCCGTCTTCGATTGTGTCCATGCCTGCGACCTGCGCTATCGCGGCGGCACGTCAAGCGCCCTGCGAGGAGAGCTGGCTGCGGCGGTCGCTGCCGGGCAGCGCATAGCCCTTTTGCCACTGCTCGGCCCCGAGGCGCCCTATACGCTGACCGCCGATCCGCGGCTTGAGGCGCTT
Source organism: Neotabrizicola paludis (assembly GCF_044142105.1). Lineage (NCBI taxonomy): Bacteria > Pseudomonadati > Pseudomonadota > Alphaproteobacteria > Rhodobacterales > Paracoccaceae > Neotabrizicola > Neotabrizicola paludis. The sequence goes on along the minus strand of NZ_JBGTYM010000006.1, from coordinate 20,639 downwards.
TGCGAAGCGCTTGGCGTGCCGATCCTTGCGCCCGAGACCGAGGCGCGCTGCGAGATCCTGTTCTGCCACCATCCGCAGGTCTTCCGGCACATGCCGGACCGGGCGCTGGCCCTGCGGCCGGACCGCGTGGTGCTGGTCCTGCACCAGCCGCCGCTCGATGGCGCCGGGCGGCAGCAATATGACCCCGGCGCCGTGCTGGCGGTGCTGGATCGGCTTTTTCTGCAGCAGGCCTGGCTCGCCCCGGTCGGGCCGCTGGTACGGGCGCAGCTGGCGCTGCTGGATCAGCCGGAACAGACCCTGCTGCCGGAGGATCTGCCCAACCTGCTTGACCTGCGCGACTGGCCGCTGCGCGACCGCCCACCGCCGGGTCGGGACGGCCCCGTCGTCATTGGCCGTCACGCGCGCGCGGACCGGCTGAAATGGCCCGAAGATCCCGAGGTGATCCGCGCCGTCTGGCCCGACCGGGCCGATGTCGAAGTGCGCATCCTGGGCGGGGTGCATCTGCCCGAAGGCATGGCGCTGCCTGCAAATTGGCGTGTTCTGCCCTTTCGCGAAACGGGTTTGGCCCGGTTCCTGCATGGCCTTGATTTCTATGTCTATCACCATCACCCCGACTGGGTGGAGGCCTTTGGCATGGCTCCGGCCGAGGCCATGGCGACCGGTCTTGTCTGCCTCTTGCCACCGGCCCTGCGTCCCAGTTTCGGCCCCGGCGCCCTTTATGCCGCGCCGCAGGATGTGCTCACCCTGATCGAGCGGCTGCGCGCCGATCCGGAGGCCTATCTTGCCCAGTCCCGCGCGGCGCGGGCATGGATCGAGGCGCATCACGGGCTAGCGCGTTTTGCCGACCGGCAGGCCGCCCTGCGCAAGGCGCTGCGCCTGCCCGACCGCCTCGCCACTGGGCAGGCGCTGCCGGTCGCCGCCCCGCCGCTTCCCTTGCAAAGCCCGTGGCATTTCGTGCGGCCGCCCGCGCGCCAGCGCCTGCTTCTGGTCTGCGGCAATGGCATCGGGCTGGGCCATGTCACCAGGCTGATGGCCATCGCGCGGCGGTTGCCCGATTGGATCGAGCCGATCTTCCTGACCCGTTCGCTGGGCACGCATCTTCTGCGCCAGCAGGGGTTCAGCGCCGATTACATCGAAAGCTCCACCCGCTCGGGCGTGACGGTGGAAAGCTGGAACGAGGCCTTCGCGGTCGAGACCGAGAATGCGCTGGCGGCGACCGGCGCGCGGATGGTGGTCTTCGATTCCAACGATGTCTATCCGGGCCTCTTGCAGCTCATGCCGATGCGACCGGACGTGCATTGGTTCTGGCTGCGCCGGGCCTTGTGGCAACCGCATCACCGGCTGGATCCGCGCTATGCGCCCGCCTTCCGTCTGGTGATCGAGCCTGCCGAACTGGCCGGGGCCGAAGATGGTGGGCCGACCATGGGCGCGCCAGATGTGGCGCGGGTCGGTCCGGTTCTGGTTTGCAACCCGGATCAAAGACTTGCGCGGGACGCTGCGGCGGTGGCGCTGGGCGTCGATCCCGGGCGGCGGGTGGCGGCGGTGCAGCTGGGATCAGGGCGCAATTACGACATGGAGCCGGTGCGCAGGGCCGTGCTGGCGGCGCTGGCACAGCAGGAGGTGCAGGTGATCGAGATCGCCAATCCGCTTGCCCCGGCGCGGGCGCCGATGCCCGGCGATCCGGCGTCGCGCGCGGTCTTTCCGCTCTATCCGCTCAGCCGCGCGCTGGATCTGATGGTGGTCGCGCCCGGCTATAACAGCTTTCACGAATGCGCCTATGGCGGGGTGCCCGCGATCTATGTGCCGAACCGGCACGGCATCATGGATGACCAGCATCTGCGGGCCGCCTGGGCGCAATCGGCGGGGCTGGGTCTGTGCCTGACGCGCGAGGATGCGCCGCGGGCCGAGGCGGCGGTGAGGCGGGCGCTGGCGCCGGATTTCGCCCGGGGCGTCGCGCTGCGGGCAGGGCGTCTTGGCTATGTCGACGGCGCGGCGCAACTGTCCCGGCTGATCGAGCTGGCGCTGGTTTCTGCCCGGACCGACGGGAAACTGTCGCGGCGCCTGCCAAGGGGCTGAGTCGCGCGGCAAGCCTTTGGGAACGCCGGATTAACCCATGGGTTCCGGCGGATTCCGCGTGTCTTCCAGCCGTCTTCCAAGGGTCTTCCGATGGTCTTCTCTTCGGGTGTCGGCCGCAGGATTAACCAGGATCGCGGGGCGGGGGTGACTCGGGGCGCCCGGCGCCTCATGGATCGGGAGTGCTGGCGCGACTTGGCGGGTGCGGCCCAAGCCTGGGAGGCGGCGGGGGGCGATCATGGCACAGACCTGACGCTGATCGCCTGTCGCGTCATACCTGCCGCCTGCCGCTCGTCATGACCGTGAAGCTGTGCCGCTTCCGGCGCCGCAGAAAGCACGAGCACCTTCGCGGCGGTTCTTTTGCAGCAGGATTTTGCGCGCTGGAAATTCAGCAGCTAAATCATTAAATTGCGAGGGAAAGTGGCAGCCCGTAGGGCTTCCCTCATAGTGTCTGCAAGCGTCTGTGGCTGTCTGAAGTAACCATTGTTTCCAGTTGCTTGCTGGATTGTCGCGTCTGCACCTGTCTTGTCCAGTCTGCCCCTTTCTGCCAGATTATGTGGGTGGAAAATGGGTAGAGGGTGCGGCGATGGCGCAGATATACCGGCTGACGGCGAAGGACATTGATGCGCAGAAGGCGCGGGGCAGGCTTGCCGATGGCGGCGGGCTGTTCCTACAAGTGACCGACTGGAAGGGCGTTCTGTCGCGGTCATGGGAATTCAGGTTCACCCTGCACGGCAAGACCCGCAGCATGGGCCTTGGGCCGTTCGCGAAGCCCCGCAAAGACCCCGACGAACCCGTGATGGGCCTGACGCTCAAGGATGCCCGGCTGCGGGCCGCTGAACTGCGACAGCTTGTCGAAGCTGGCCGTGATCCCATCGCGGAAAGGCTGGCGGCAAAGGTCGCGCCGGACGCGCCGAAGGTCGTCACCTTCGCCGACGCGCTGGACGAATACATGAAGTCGGGCAAGATCGAAGACTTCCGCAGCGATAAGCACCGCAAGCAATGGCGAGCCAGCCTTGACCTTCACGCCATTCCCAAGATGGGGACGAAGGATGTGGGCACCCTGACCATTGACGACGTGAAGGACGTGTTGAAGCCGATTTGGGCCACGAAGACCGACACCGCCCGCCGTGTTCGCGGTCGCATGGAAAGCGTCTTCGCATGGGCGATGGACGAAGGATGCCGCCAGCACGACAACCCGGCATCGGTGAAGGCGCTTGAAGTCTGGATCGGGAACCAGAAGAAGGCCGAAGCGCAGAACCATCCAGCCATTCAACAGGGCGACATGCCCACATGGTTCGCCGATCTTCGCCAGCGTGACGGCATGGCAGCGCGGGCGCTGGAATTCGCTGTGTTGTGCGCCAGCCGGTCGGGCGAAGTGCGCGGCGCGACATGGGGTGAATTGGATTTCGCCGCAAAGGTCTTCACGATCCCCGCAGCCCGCATGAAGATGAAGAAGCCGCATTCGGTGCCGCTGTCCGAAGCTGCGGTCGCGCTTTTGAAGTCGCTTCCGAACTATGATGCCGACCACAAGAACCCAAAGGCGCTGGTCTTCCCGGCCCCGCGTGGCGGCGTCATGTCCGACATGACCATTTCCGCTGTTATGAAGCGGATGCACGAAGCCAAGGCGAAGAAGGACGGCAAGGGCTGGATTGACCCGCATGTTCTGACGCAGCCCGAAGACCCCGCCGAAGAACCGCAGCCGCGCCCCGCCGTGCCGCACGGCCTGCGTTCGACCTTCAAGGATTGGGCGACGGAAGCCGGTATCGACAACATTCAATCCGAAATCGCGCTGGCGCACCGTGTAGGTAACGAAGTCGAACAGCGGTATCGTCGCACTGATCTTGTCGAACAGCGCCGCGATATGATGGAACGGTTCAGCGCGTTCTGTCGCGGTAACGCCGCTTCGACCGTCGTTTCGCTGCGGGCGGGGGTGGCGTGATGGCTAAATGGACTATGGTCCCGGAAGTTCCCGAAGACGTTCTGCACAGGGCGCACAACCCGGATAAAGGCGGCAGGCCGGAAGGTGCCAAGGACAAACGGGCGACCGGCAAGCGAAACAGGCCACGCCAAACACATAAAGCGGCGGTCGTCGCGAAGGCAGCCGATTGGCACATTGCGACCGCCGAAACGAATGTTTCTATCACGGTCGAACGGTTCTTCGAAGAATACTCGCAAGGTATGACCGAAGATGGCCGCTATTTCAGATCGCGATTGATCGCAGAAATATCGAAGCGTTCACAATAGCTTAATCTAAGTGGTTTTTTGTTCAGCTTCGACCGGCAGCCCTATTTGCAGCTAGCCTCGCAAGACGACCGGCAGACACGCCGGGATTTGTGAGGATAGCGATATGACAAACCCTGCGCCCCCTGTTGCCGACTATGGCAGCCCCGACCGTGCATTCAGCCCTGCGGCTCTGGTGCCGAACGCGCTGATGCGCACCCCCGACGTTTGCGCCGTCACCGGCATGGCCCGCCCGACGCTCTATGAGGCGATGGCAAAGGGCTTGTTCCCCCGTCCGATCAAGCTTGGCACCAATTCAAGCGCGTGGCCCGCGTCCGAAGTGAACGCCATGTGCGCTGCGCGGATCGCCGGGAAGACGGAAGACCTTATTCGCGCTTTGGTCATCGAACTGACCGACGCCCGCAAGCGGTGTGCTTGACCATGTTCATTCGAGTGACGAACGCCCGCACCGGGGCCGGTTTTCTTCTGAATGCCGCCGCTGTCGAACAGTTTCATCCCGGCAGGCCGAAGGGGGCACCGGACGGAACGAACTGCACCGCTTGGTTCCGCCGCGAACCCGCCGATCCAGACAGCATGGCGCTGGAATGGTTGCGCGAAACTGTCGAAGAAATCGCCACCTTGATCGCGGAAGCTTATGGCAGCCGTGCGGGCTGCGATTAATTCAACTCAAGTAATTGAAAGAAAACGGCGAATATCAATCGCCGAATATTCCACCCATTTTCTACCCATACAGGCCCGAATATGCAGTCGCAGAGTATCCCGCGAGAACTTACAGATCGGCCCCAGTGGGTTGCGTGGCGCTTCGAACAGATGCCCGACGAACCGAAGCCGCGCAAGGTGCCGCAGAATCCGCGCACCGGGCAAAGGGCCAGCGTTGATGATCCGACCACATGGGGCAGCTTCGATCAGGCTTGCGGGGTCACGGGGGCTGTGGGCATCGGCTATGTGCTGTCGGGGCAGGATCGGTTCGCCTGCATCGACCTTGACGGCTGTATCGACCCCGACGGGGTGCTGTCGCCCTTGGCGCAGGAAGTCGTTCAGCGGTTTGCCAGCTACACAGAGGTCAGCCCGAGCGGCACCGGCCTGCATGTGTGGATTGAAGGCGAAATGCCCGGCGGTCGGGGGCGCAAGAACAGCGTGTCGGCTGTCGAAGCCTATTCGGAAAGCCGGTTCGTCACCGTGACCGGACAGGCGTTCGGTGCGCCCCGGCCAATCGCCGAACGTCGCGATCTGTTGAACCAGTTCGTCGCTGCCAATTTCGCAAAGCGGTTTTCGGCCAGCGTCGCGGCTACCTTTGAACAGCCGGAACGCGCTGGCGACGAAGAAATCTACGAACGCGGAAAGGCTGCATCGAATGGCCAGAAATTTGCCGATCTTTGGGCAGGCAACTGGCAAGTCATGTATTCGTCGCAGTCGGAAGCTGACTTCGCGCTTGTCGATATGCTTTGGTTCTATTCCCGAAATATCGCGCAAGTAATGCGCGTGTTCCGGGCATCCGGCTTGGGTCAGCGGGCAAAGGCTGATCGCGACGGCTACCTTGAAGACATGATCGACAAAGCGGCGGATCGCGACTTTGAGTTTGTCGATTCCGCAGGGTTGATCGAAGCAGGGCGCGAAAAGCTGGCCGCGTCGCAGCCCGTTGACCTGTTCGGGCAGTTGCAGCCGCCTTCTGTGCCCACAGGTGTTTTGCCCGAATTCATCGAATGGTGGGCGAACGCCAAGGGGAAGGAACTTGGGTGCGATGCTGCCGGGCTGGCGGTTGCCGCTCTGGTCACTTGTGCCGCCGCGACCCCCGACAAGATCAGGGTCAGGGTGAAGCCGGGCAGTTCTTGGGAAGAAGCGGCGCGGATTTGGGGTGTGTTAGTCGGCCCGCCGTCTTCGAAGAAGACGCCCCAAATCAATGCGGCAACCGAACCGCTGGCACGGATCGACGCCCGACTTGTGCGTGAATACCTGCGTAAGAAGGACGAATACGACGCCCTTCCACCGGACGAACGGAAGACACGGAAGCCACCAGCCAAGACGCGGGCGCGGATCGAAGATACGACCGTAGAAGCTATGCAAGATACGCTAGCCGATAGCCTGAACGGTGTTCTGTCGAAGCAGGACGAACTTAGCGGCTGGTTCGCGGGACTTGAGCGTTACGGCAACAGCGCCGGTGCCGACCGCGCCGCATGGCTGAAAGCCTACGACGGCGGCGAATATGTCGTTGATCGGATCAAGCGAGGCACACGGGTTGTGCAGAACTGGTCAGTTTCGATGATCGGCGCTATCCAGCCCGAGGCGATACGAAAGGTCGCAGCGAACACCGCCGACGACGGCCTTTTGCAGCGGTTCTTGCCGGTCATCCTGCCACCTGCAACTGTCACAAGCGCAGAACCGTCGCCGCAAGGATTGGACGACTGGTATTCCCAGCTAATCGAAGGGTGCTACGGTTTCGGGTTCCTTTCCGCGCCGCTAGAATTCACCCGTGAAGCGCAGGCTGTTCAGCGCCGTGCCGAAATTAGGCACAATGAACTTCAAGCAATTGAAAGCGTTTCGCCGAAGTTGGCATCACACATCGGGAAATATGACGGCATCTTTGCCCGTCTTTGTGTCGTGTTTCATGTCGTTGACCACTTGGGAAACACCCTGAACGGATGCCCGCCCGATTTTCAGCGTATTGGCAGAATTGAAGAAGCTGTTGCGCTTCGAGTGCTTCGCTTCATGCACGAATTTTTGCTGCCACATGCCGCCGCGTTTTATCAGAATGTCCTCGGGCTTTCGTCGGAATGGGACCGGCTGCAAGACCTTGCCATGTATATCGTTGCCCACAAGTTGCAGGAAATTGACGCGCGAACGGTTCAGCGCGGCGACCGTGCCTTGCGCAGCTTGAAGAACGACGAAATCCGTCCGCTGTTTGAACAGCTTTCCGCTTTGGGTTGGATTGAAAGTGTTCAAGGGCCGCGTCGCGATTCAACGAAGCACATCGTTAACCCGCAAGTGCATGTCCTTTTCGAAGGCCGGGCGCGGGCGGAAATTGACCGCAGGAACAAGGCGAAGGCTGAACTGCGGTCGCTGTTCGGCAAGGGCGGCGACAATGTGTGACACTTCAACCCGCCCGAACCCTAACTGTCACCGACTGTTCCTTGCGCACACGAATGGTATGGGGGGTTCCCCTATCCTCTTTAATAGGGACAGGTCGGACAACATTTCCGCCCCACCCGCACAAGGGACAGTGTGCGACAGATACCTGTGGGCATCATGGCAGCGCAGACCGCTACCGATCCACATTGAAATATAACACGAATAAAGCTTCGTGATCTGTCCACCCACAATCTACCCACTATTGAAGGGAACCACGAAATGACTGCAACCGGATACCCGCTAGTAGCCGAAGACTTCATCGCTATGGCGACCGAACAGCCGGGCGGGTTTGACTTCCTGCTTTGCCACCGACTTATCGACCGAAGCAAAGAACTTCCGACCGCTGCGACTTCGGATCATCTTTTGACCGACGTTCTTAGCGAATGGGTTCATAGGGAATGGTCGGTGTTTGAGGCTTACAGGCGTCGTGTTCGCAACGCCCCGGTATGGAGTATTCTTTCCAGTTCCATCCCGTCGATTGTCGAAGCGTTGAAGCCGCTTTGCAGTCAATCGTTCCTCAAGCTGAACGCCTTGCTGTCAATTGATCGCGAAATTTTGTTTCGCGCCAACGACTATACCCGCGCCCTTGGGCAAGAGTTTTACGAAGAAGCGCCAAGCATCACGTTCACGCGATACCTGAACGAAATGGAGCGGCACCGCAAAGTGAAGTCCGAAACTTACGAACGCGAAGTTCCCCGTATGGCCGAAGTTCACGCCCTGAACCGCGTCGCGAAGATCATGCCGCATCAGTTTCATCAAGGCCGGTCTGGCTGGCTGAAACCCGGACAATCAATCGAAGATCACATGCGGGAAGAGAGGCAGGCCATGTGGCGGGCTTTGGGTGTTAACTCAAGGGCCGACCTTCTGGCAGAGGCAGGGCAGGCATAGGCGCGGGGCGCTGCGCCAGCGGGCCACGGGCAGGGCATGGCACGGCTTGGGGTGGTGCATGGTGGCCTAGATGGGGATGGGCGCTGCACGGGCTTCCTATGGGCGCTGCGGGGATGGGGATAAATCGAGCCTGCGGGCTGAATAATGTGGGCATGATGAAAATGAGCAATGAAGCATTCAGCGAAGAACGAATTCGAAACGCCTATCGCGGTGCGCCGCTTTTAGTCGAAGACATCATCGAAATGCAGCGTCGTATCATTTCCGAAAATAAGGATTGGAAGCGCCGAAAGAATAAGATCGAAAACATCGGCGAAGTATTAGACGTAATCCAAATAGAACGGGGTAGGAAGTCAGCCGAAAGGCATCGCCGCAAAGTAAAGGTGCGGCAAGATATTGGATGGGGTGCGTCAATTCCGGCAGAGTTGGCGATTTGGGATTGACCGGATTTCGATATTAAGCCTATCCCTGATAGCATATCATTAAGCCGCCCTTACATGCTCAAATCTGCACGGTGCAATCATGGCAAACGCAAGTTCGGTATGGCCTTCTGCCAATACCCCCCTTCCCCCTGCTGAACCGCAGAAGCGGGTTCGGCTTGCATCGGTGATCGACTGTCGCCTTGAAATGACGAAGCTTTATCGCGAAGCGCGGAACGGCAAATTGAAGATCGAAGATTGCAGCCGCCTTGTGAACGTGGTTGCGCTGATTTCCCGTTCTTTCGTTGATACGGATTTGGCCGAACGTATTGCCGCGCTTGAGGCGAGCGAATGAGCCGCATCCTTGCATCGCGTATTGCCAAGCTTGAGGCGAAGCGAAAGATGAACGATCTGCCGAAGGTCATTTGCGTTGTCGGCGGGCCATACATGCAGATGATCGAAGACCCGGCGAACCCCGGTCACTTGATTTGGCCTGAACCGCCGGGCGGATTCGAAATTTATGCACGTAATCAACAATCGAAGTTGCTTCGCGATCTGATAGATTACGACGCGCAAATTGATGATGAAGGGAATACGAATGGCAAGGACACGTCGCCTGCACCTGCGGGCTTTACCGATCAACTTGCGCCCGGCGCGAAGCCCCTGAAATTCCGGTATGAAACCGACGCCAGCGGAACCGAATGGCAAGTCGAGATTTCAACCGGGCAGAAATGGAAAGTCTAAATCATGCCCAAATATCTGAACCCCGCTTATGCCGAATTTCTTGACATGATGCTGACCCCGACAATCGGGTTCAAGGTTCACTTCTGGAAATACGCCCAGAACGAAGTCGAAACGTCCATCGCGGCGGCGGCGAACCGCGTCGATTGGGCCGTCAAAGATGCGATCAAGCGTATCAGCCGTATCGCGTCCGATGTGACGAAGACTGTTCCGATGCAGCATGAGGCTTCGCGCCAAATCTACGACCGCTTGGCCGAACACGTCGCCAAAGATATTGCGTATATTCGCGACAAGGCAGACAAAGACGCCGCAGCGGCCCGCGACCGTGCTTTCGCGCCTATCGCCGCCGATCCCGACAAGACCGCTTTGTATGCCGAAACCCGTGCCATCTTCCGCGACATGGCTGCGAAGGCCGATCCGTCATGGCCCGTTGAAGCGTCGCGCTTAGTGAAGTCGAACCGGGATATTGCCGCAGCCCTGAACGCGGCCCCGGCCTTCAACTCGGGCCTGACGGATGATCGCTGGTCGCAGTTGATCCAGACCGCCGTTGTCGAGTTCGCGCCCGACGATGCCGCCGCGATGGTTCACGCGGTCGAAGTGGGGGCCGAAGCGTCGAAGATTGAGGCAGGCATGGCGAAGCTGAAAGCCGCTGCCTATGACACGGCGCAGTCGAACAAGGCACGGGAAACCTTTGTCGATGCCGAAGCCCCCTTCGCCGTGCCGCCCGCCGAAGCGGCTGAATAAGGATCGGACAGGGGCTTAATTCCTTTCGCCCTGTCTGGCAGTCGGAGTAGTGACCCGGCGATAGGCCCCGGTTGCAGCGATGCGCCGGGGTCTTTTTAGTTCGTTGTGACTATGTAATCGTTCCGTGCTTCATCATAGACCATGTGCGTTGTCTGCGGCCAATCTTTCGAGGTCGCTTCGAGCAAGGCGATGATAGTCGCGAAAGGGATGCGCCAAACAGTCTTGTTGCGGTCGTAGTCGGACACGACAATCAAATCTGACCAATTTCTATCTGTTCCACGGAACACGAAGCTAAGGTAGGCGTGAATACTTTGGTTGCAGATGTAGGTCGCGGGCTTTTGTTCGGCCTTCTCTGCCTGCCAGTCGTAGTTTTCTTCCAGCGAAAAACGATTCATTTTATTGATATTCTTTAGAACTGGCGTGCCGAACACATCAAGCTTCATGTCGGCGATGGCCGATGACACTTTGTGCAGTTCGATCATTCGGCGAACGATGAAGAAGCCGATCATCACGTCCCGTTCTACGGTGCAAACTGCACGTTCCGACCATCGCTTCGGCTTGGCAACCGGGCGGATAGCTTTGGCGATGCGGGAAAGTTCTTCTTTCCAGTAAAGGGATTCAATTGCCATGGCGCACCCGATCAAGCTTTATTGGAAACATGCGACGAAAGCGGGGCGTCCTCAAGCATCCGTTCAGGTTCACGTTCGCGTGATCGCTTCCGGCCCGATCCAGCGCCAGAGAGGCCGGTTTTCAGGGCGATTTTGCTGTGGGTAGAGCGGGGGTAGAGTTTTGCCGTTTGTCCGATTTCGGAATAAAATCAACAAGTTACAGCAAGTAAGTGGCAGCCCGTAGGGGAGTCGAACCCCTCTTCCCAGGTTGAAAACCTGGTGTCCTAACCGATAGACGAACGGGCCACGCTGTCGGTGGGCGGTGTCTAATCGGGGCGCAGGGGGAGCGCAAGAGGAAAAATTCACCTTAGGCTGGCGACGCATCGTCAAGGCGCAACTGCACCCTTGTGCGGCCGCCCCAGGTGTTGATTTCAAGCTTACCGGCAAGGTGAAACGCGCGGTGGCCGGGGGTCTCGAGGGCCGGGCCAAGCGCGCTGTCGAAGGCGCCGAAGGCTACGGCCTCGGTCAGCCCGCCCGAGGGCGTAGCGAGGGCGAGACGGAGATGGGTCTCGCCGAATCGCCGCGCGGTGAAGATGGCGTTGGGGATCGCGAATCGCGGCGCCGGCGCGGCGGCACCGAAGGGTCCGGCCTGGGCGATCTGTTCGGCCAGCGCCAGCGTCGCGGCCTCGGGCAGAAGCAGGCTGTCGATGCGCAGATCCTGCGGCGCCTCGCTGCCGGCGCCCTGGCGGGCGAGAAGGGCGGCGAGACGGTCCATCGCGGCCTCAAGCCGGTCTTGCGCCACCGTCAGGCCTGCGGCCATCTTGTGGCCGCCGCCCTTGAGCAACAGCCCCTCGGCGGCGACATGCTGTACGGCGGCGCCAAGGTCCACCCCGGCGACCGAGCGGCCCGACCCCTTGCCCAAGCCGCCTTCCAGCCCGATCACCACGGCGGGGCGGCCCGTGGCCTCTTTCAGCCGGGCGGCGACGATGCCGACGACGCCCGGGTGCCAGCCTTCGCCCGCGGCCCAGACCAGGGGGCCGTCGATGCCGCGCGCCTCGGCCTGGGCGAGGGCTTCCTCGCGCACCCGTTCGGTGATCTCGCGGCGTTCGGTGTTCAACTGGTCAAGCCGTTCGGCAATGGCCTGCGCCTCGCGGTCATCGGCGGTGGCCAGCAGGCGGGCACCGAGATCGGCCTGGCCGATGCGGCCGCCCGCATTGATGCGGGGGCCGAGGAGGAAGCCCAGCGAATAGGCGGTTGGGGCGGTGTCCATGCGCGACACATCCGACAGCGCGCGCAGGCCGGGCCGTTCGCGCCGGGCCATGACCTTGAGGCCCTGGCGCACGAAGGCGCGGTTGACGCCGGTGAGGGCGGCGACATCGGCGACGGTGGCCAGCGCCACGAGGTCGAGAAGCGCCATGAGGTCGGGGCCTTGCGTGCCCTGGGTGCGCAGCTGGCGGTTGGCCTCGACCAGCATAAGGAAGACCACCGAGGCGGCGCAGAGATGGACAAGGCTGCCGTCTTCGTCCTGGCGGTTGGGGTTCACCACCGCATGGGCGGCGGGAAGGTCGGGGAGGGCGAGGTGGTGGTCGAGGATCACGACGTCGGCTGGGGCGGCGGCGGCGACCGGTTCATGCGAAAGCGTGCCGCAATCGACGCAGAGGATCAGGGAATGATTGCGGGCCAGCGCCTGCATGGCGGGGACATTGGGGCCGTAGCCCTCGTCGATGCGGTCGGGAATATAGAGCGTCGCCTGATGGCCCATCGCCCGCAGCCAGGTGAGAAGCAGGGCCGCCGAGGCGCCGCCATCGACATCGTAATCGGCGAAGACGGCGATGGCCTCGCGCGCCTGAAGGGCGCGGATCAGCCTTACGGCGGCCTTTTCCATGTCGCGCAGGGAACGCGGGTCGGGGAGCAGATCCTTGAGCGTGGGCGCGAGGAAGGCGGCAGCGTCGGACGGCGCGACGCCGCGGGCGACGAGGACGCGGGCCAGCGGCAGGGGCAGGCGGGTCTGCTGGACCATGGCTTCGGCCAGACGGTCGGATGCGGCATCGGGGCCGCGCCAGCGCCGGCCGGTCAGGGAGGTTTCAACCTGGAGAAAGGCGGCCTCGGACATGGGCTAGGGGTGGCGCATCGGGGCGCGAAGCGCAAGGGGAAAGCGGATGTCCCATGCAGGGACATCCGGGTGAGTCCATAAAGATCAATGGGTTGCTTGTGGCGCGTTAAGGATTGCTTAACGACTGACCGGGCTCTGCCACGACGGATCGCCGGAGGGGCCAGCCCCCCGGAGCAGTTTGCCAAGATGAAGCGGCGGCCCGTTTCCGCGCGGCGCGGTTGCGCGCCTAGCGGAGCGGGCTGCGATAGGTGACGCGGCGGACCGAGCCGGTTTTCGACCGCATCAAGATCGTCTCGGTGGTGACCCAGCCGGGTTCGCGCTTGAGGCCGGCCAGAAGCGAGCCATTGGTCACCCCGGTCGCGGCGAAGATCACGTCGCCCTTGACCAGATCGTCGCGGGTATAGACGCGGTCGAGATTGGCGATGCCGGCCTTCTTGGCGCGGGCGCGTTCATCCTCGTTGCGGAAGAGGAGCTTGCCGAAGAACTGGCCGCCCATGCATTTCAGCGCGGCGGCGGCGAGGACACCTTCGGGCGCGCCGCCCGAGCCCATATACATGTCGATGCCTGTCACTTCCGGCTCGGCGCAATGCATCACGCCCGCCACGTCGCCATCGGTGATCAGGCGGATCGCAGCGCCGGTGGAGCGGATCTCGGCGATCATCTCTTCATGGCGGGGGCGTTCGAGGACGCAGACGGTGATGTTCTCGGTCGAGACGCCCTTGGCGGCGGCCAGGGCCGAGACGCGTTCGGAGGGGGTCATGGCCATGGTGACGACGCCGGTCTTGAAGCCGGGGCCGATGGCGAGCTTTTCCATATAGACATCGGGCGCGTGCAGAAGCGTGCCGCGCGGCGCCATGGCGATGACGGTCAGGGCATTGGGCATGTCCTTGGCGGTCAGCGTGGTGCCCTCCAGCGGGTCGAGCGCGATGTCCATGGCCGGGCCTTTGCCGGTGCCGACCTCTTCGCCGATATACAGCATCGGCGCCTCGTCGCGCTCGCCCTCGCCGATGACGACGACGCCCTGGATGTCGAGGAGGTTCAGCTGATCGCGCATGGCGTTGACGGCGGCCTGGTCGGCCGCCTTTTCATCGCCGCGCCCGATCAGGTTGGCCGAGGCGATGGCGGCGGCTTCGGAAACGCGGGCAAGGCCGAGGGAAAGAAGGCGGTCCTGGAATTCGATGGCATCGGCCATGGGGGGATCCTTAAAAATGCGGTCGGGCAGAGCCTTAGCGGGCGGGGCCTGTTGCGGCAAGGCTGGTGTCGCTAACGGCGGGTCTTGGGAAGGGCATCACGGCAGGCTGCTGCCGGTCGTGGCGGCGAAACAGGCGTCCAGCGCGATGGCGGCCAACATGGGCGGGCTTGCGGCCTGGGCCGGGGAAGCGTCGCGCAGCGGGCGGACGAGAAGCAGATCTATCCCGCGCGGCGTCGCCCAGAAGGCATCGGCGGCAATCAGCGCGGTGAAGGGCTGGGCAATGCCGCCGCGGCCCTGCGGGAAGCCATAGGCCAGAAGCGCCGCCGCGGTGCAGGTGCCGCTGCTTTGCGGGCAGGCGGCGGCGCAGGCGGCGCGCAGGGGCGCGAGGTCTGGGGTCGCCGCCAGGTAATCGGTCGCGGCCAGCGCGGTTTCCGCATCCGGCATCTCGCGGCCCTGGATCAGTTTCAAGGCGGGCAGGGCGGCGTCAAGGCGGGCCTCGCCCTCGGCAGGGGACAGGCCCGCATCGGCGAGGAACTGCGGGATCATGGCTGCGCCTTCGGGATTGGTCGGGCCATCGGGGCGATGCAGGCCGGCAAGATGGGCCAGCGCCATGGCGGCCGCGGGGCTTCCGGCCTTGAGCCGGGTGACGGTCAGGGCGCGGGCGGCGGCGGGATCGGGATTGGTCGGATCCGACAGGCGCATCGCCAGCAGGAAATATTCGGCCAGCGCGGGCAGCGGGCGATCAAACAGCCCTTCGGGCAGCGCGGCCCAGGGGCCGGTCTGGTTGATCCAGGTGAGAAGGAAGCCGGTGGCTTTTTCGTGCTCGCCCGCATCGTAGAGGCGCAGGGCGCGCAAGATCAGATCGTCGGTATTGGCGAAATCGGGATTGCCGCCGGCCCAGTCGGCGGCCTGGGGCGCGGCGGCAGCGACGGCATCGGCCAGTTTCGCGCCGCCCACGGTCAGGTATTTTCGGCGGTCCTTGAGCGGCGGGCGCAGCCAGTCGAGCGCGGCGGGAAGCGCAAGGCGCGCGGCAGCATTGCCGGCCTCGGCCGCCTGGTGCAGCGCGTCGAGGGCGTCGGTGTCATTCGCTGTGAGAAGCCGCTGGAAGGGCTGGGTGAAGGCGGGATCGTCCAGGCCCGCCGGAGCCTCGGCTCGGGCGGGGGCGGCCAGGAGCAGGAGACTGGCGAGGACAGCGCGGGTGAAACGCATCGGCGACCTTTCACGGGCGGTTGAATGACCGCCAGCGTCGGGCCGCGCAGGGGGCGCTGTCAAGCCGAGGCTCAGACCTCTTCGATGCGGATCGCGACCGGGGCGCCGACCAGGACGCCGGTCGCGCCAAAACGCGCCATGGCGTCGGAGATATCGGCCGGGGTGGCCTTGTGGGTGACGATCAGCACGATGGCATCGTCATCCTCGTCGCCCTTCTGGTTGATCTGGCGCATCTGGTCGATCGAGACGCCCGCTTCGCCAAGGCAGGTGGCGATTTTCGCCAGAGCACCGGGTTTGTCGAGAAGGGTCATGCGCAGGTAATAGGGCGCGGCGGCGGCCGAGCGGGCCGGGACGGGCTTGGTGAGCTGGGCGGCCGGCAGGCCGAAGGTCGGCAGGCGGATGCCGCGGGCGATGTCGATGACGTCGCCCATGACCGCGCTGGCCGTGGGGCCCATGCCCGCACCGGGGCCGCGCAGGAAGATCTGACCGACGGAGTCGCCTTCCAGCATGACCATGTTGGTGCCGCCCATCAGGGGGCCGAAGGGGCTTTCGGTGGGGACAAGGCAGGGCGTCATGCGCTGTTCCAGCCCACGCCCGGTCATCTGCGCGACGCCCAGCAGCTTGATGCGATAGCCCATCTCATCGGCCAGGCGGATGTCGTCGATCGAGACATTGCCGATGCCTTCCAGTTCGACCGCGTCGAAGGCGACCTGGGTGCCGAAGGCGATGGCGGCGAGGAGCGAGAGCTTGTGGCCCGCGTCGATGCCCCCGACATCAAGATTGGGGTCGGCCTCGAGATAGCCAAGCTGGCGGGCTTCCTCGAACACCTGGTCATAGGGCAGGCCGGCGGCCTGCATGCGGGTCAGGATATAGTTACAGGTGCCGTTCATCACGCCCATGACGCGCTTGATGCGATTGCCGGCAAGCCCCTCGGTCAGCGCCTTGATGACGGGGATACCCCCGGCGACGGCGGCTTCGAAGCGGATCGTGGCGCCCTTGGCCTCGGCCTGGGTGGCGAGGGTCTGGCCGTGATGGGCGAGGAGCGCCTTATTGGCGCTGACCACGTCCTTGCCTGCGGCGAGAGCGGCTTCGGTGGCGGCGCGGGCAGGACCTTCATGGCCGCCCATGACCTCGACGAAGACATCGATATCGTCGCGGCTGGCAAGGGCGACGGGATCGGTTTCCCAGGCAAAGCGGGACAGGTCGGCATCGCGGTTCTTCGATCTGTCGCGGGCCGAGACGGCGGTGATCACCACGGGGCGTCCGGCGCGGGCGGCGACAAGGTCGGCCTCGCGTTCCAAGATCTTCACCACACCGATGCCCACGGTGCCAAGACCTGCAAGACCAAGGCGAAGCGGGGCGGCGGGCATGGGAAAACCTTTCGGCTGAAGGACTGCGCCCCGCCTGTTAGCCGTTCGGCCGGGCGGGCGCAACTTGGGCGGGGTGGTCAGTTGATCGCGCCGGTGCGGCGGCGGAGATCGGCGGCGCGGCCGTCAAGCGCGGCCGCGCTGGTCTCGGTCGCGCGGGGGGGCAGATTGGCCCGGGCGAGCAGCTGGTCGAGCGGCAGAAGCACGGGCGGGGTGCCGAGCGTGGCCGCAGGCAGGGCGGTCGCGCCGGGCAGGGGGGCGCAGGCCGCAAGCGACAGGAGCAAGGCGGCGAGAGGGGAAAGGCATCGGAGGGGAGAGGAGGGCAAGGCGGTGCGCTTTTCGGATGGGACGCGCCACCCTAAAGGCGCGGCACGGCGCGGGGCAAGGGGGGCTTGTCGCCGCGACGGCGCAGCGCTGGGATCACAGGTTGGTCGGGCAGGGCTGCTCGATCAGGCAGACGCGGCGGATCGGCGAGCGCGGCCGTGTCACCACGAAATTGTCGAAGGTATGTGCCGGGATGCCGACGTTGAAGGCGGGGCGATAGGCGACCACCGCCTCGACGATCACCACGGAATCGCGGTTGGTCATCAAGGGGATGCGCGAGCGCATGTTCCAGACATCGCCCGCCGACAGCGCCGGAAGCTGGTTGCCCGGCGAGCGCGAGAAGAGGACGTAATATTTGTTCTCGGGCTGCAGCCACTGGATCGAGGTGATGCGCAGCTTCACATCCGTCTCGCCGGTGAGATACTGCATCACCGTCTTCATCCCGCCGATGAACGAGACATTGATGTCGCTTTGCCGCGACAGGAGATCCGACACGGCGTAAGACGCCTTTTGCGACTGGTTGATGGTGCGGAACGCGTCCCAGTAGATGAAGAGCGCCATGAAGGTCCAGACCAGCAGCGGCAGCATGATCAGGAACTCGGTCATCACCAGACCGTCTTCCTGATCGCGGAATTTCCGCAGGCGCTTGAAGAAGGACATGCTCGGTTCTCCTCGTCTTTTCTTGTTTTACCGAGGTTCGTTGACGAAAACGGTAGCGGCGACCAGTTGATAGCCGCCCTTGCTGTCGGCACGCAGTTGCAGCCCGATCCCGGTCGAGGGGAAGATGGGGTCCTGCACGGCGCAGACGCGGATCACCATGAGCTGGCCCGAACCGCCGGTCGAATAGTTGGACGGCGGCTGGATCGAGGCGCCCCGGTCGACGCAGGTCGCCGGAGCGGCCGGCATGGTCCAGGTCGCGGTGTTGATCGGCTCGAGCGAGACTTTCAGGATATTCCGGCAATCGCCCAGGATCGGCGTCGCGTCGCAGATCAGGTTGCGAAGCTGGTCATGCGTGACCGCACCAAGACGCGCCAGGCGGAAATCGCGCATCACCAGGTCGACGCCGCGTTCCAGCATGACATGGCGGATCATGTAGAAGCCCGATTCCACCGAGGCCATGAAGATGGTCAGCACGACAGGAACGAAGATCACGAATTCGATCGTGGCGGTGCCGTCCTCGCGCCGCCACAGGCGGCGCAGGCGCTGGCCCAGACGCGAGAGGGGCGGAAGGATCATTGCGTCAGCCTCAGTTGCGACAGGTTCGAGGCGATCAATGCGAAGGCCGTCTTGATCTCAAGCCCCGACACGTCGAAGAAGAAGCTCGACGCGGGCGACGACGCGCAGTTGCGAATGGCATTGGCGCCGTTGGTCGTGCTTTCGAAGGCGATGCCATAGACGAGGACGCCATTGGTCTTGGCCGAGGAACAGACCGTGTTCAGGCGTGTGTCCATCGTGGTTGTGTCAGTGCTGGTGTTGATGGCTGCGGTCCAGGCGTTGAAATAGGCGCTTCGGGTCGAACTGGTCGTGCCCTGGGCGCGCGCGAAGAACTGCCAGGCGACATATTGCACGCGCATGGTCTGGAAGACCTGCTCCCAGGTCTGCCGTGCGGTGAGCGTGTAGGTTCCGGTCGGCGAATAGCAGGCCGAGGTGCTGGGCGTGGTGCCATTCCAGGGCCGCGAGTGCCAGGCACCCAGATGCGGCACCCAGAACGGGCGGCTGTTGCAGAGCTTGGTCGAGGTCGAGCTGTCGACCTTGTTGCTCTGGAAGACGGAATAGTTGCCGTCGGTCGCGCGCCAGATCGAATAGGTATAGGGGCTGCCTGAGGGGTAAGAGCCGATGGGCGCGCTGCCCGAGGCATCGCCGGTGCGGTAGCCGTCGTTGAACCGCTCCTGCACGAAATTCTCGCCATCGGTCATCAGGACGATGACCTTGAGCGTCTCGCGGTCGCCATAGGCGGCGGGGCGGGCGCTGAAATAGCTGGGCACCTTGCCGGCGGCGGCCAACTCGCTGTTGATGCCTTGCGACGAGGGATCGACCAGGAAGGCGCCCCATTTCATGCCCAGATCGATCGAGGTTGCGCCGACGGCGACCAGCCCGTCGATCTGGTTCTTCAGGACCGAGCGGTTGTTGTTGAACGGGCGCACGACGTTGGCGGCGATCGGCTGGCACCAGACATTGGAATAGAGCGCGCGGCCGGAATCGTAGGTGGGCTTGCCGTAGGAACTGTCAGTGTAGCTCACGTAGCTGGTCGATTGCGAGGTCGAGGACCAGGCATCGGCAAAGGGGGTCTGCGGATAGGCCGTGCTGCGCGACAGCGTGGTGTTCGCATAGGTCGAGGTCGGCAGGTCCAGGCATTGGCTCATGCCCTGGTTCGATCCGCTGGTGACCGCGAAGCTGTGAGCGTAGGATTTGGTGAACTTGGAATAGAGATCGGGTCCGATATTCACCTGGCCGTTATAGGGCACGATGGCGATCGAGATCTTGTTCTCGGTGTCCTTGCTCAGCACAGTGTCGACGAAATCCTTGGCCGCCGCCTTGAGGTTGGTGATCCGGCTGAACGAATTGTACATCGACCCCGAAACGTCGAGCACGAGCGCGATTTCCACATTGGTCACGCGCTGTTCGGCCTGGCTGCGGGTCTGGGATTCGAGATAGGGGATCTCCATCAGCGACATGAAGTAATTGCCCGACTTCACGGTCGCCTTGGCCTGGACGATCTTGTAGTTCATTCCCTTGTCGACGCTGATCGAGTCCAGCTCGCTTTGCAGCCCGGCCTTGGTGAAGAAGTCGCGCACCACGTCTTCGCCATTGAGGCTTTGCTCAAGGCTGGCCGCGGCCAGGGTGGCGCGGTCCATGGTGTTCTGCACCGCGACGCGCTTGGTCTCGAAGCGCATCACGTCGACGGCGACGCCGCCCACCAGGATCATCATGAAGAAGAAGAACAGGATCTGCGGGGCCATGACCCCGGCCTCGTCGCGGCGGAAGCGCCGGGTCCTGTGCTGCGCCCGTTGCAGCCCGAAGCGGAGAATGTCCATCATCATGCCGATCTGTCCCCGATCACTGGTAAAGCCGGTGCCGCCCCTGGCAGGACGGGCCGATCCAGCGGCAGGTAGCCTTTGCGATCAGGCGGAATTGTGGCGCTGCGCGGGCGCTGGCCGGACATTTCCATGATCGGGAAACGATGGCGGGCTTGCTGCGAAATTATCTGCGACGGTTGAACGCCGGACTGCAACTGGCGCGTGTGGCGGCCGCTCCGGGCAGGGCGGGGGCGAATCAGTCGTGGCGGCCAGACTGACCGGGGGGAAGAAGAAAAGTCGCAGCAGGAACCGGCCTGAGCGACGATCTGCCAGTGAAACCGGCCGCGACTGACGTTAGGCTGCGCGCGTCGGCCTGCGTCACCCTTGGCGCAGCGCCCGGCAGCACGAGGGAGGAAGTGCGCATGACGACGATGCAAAGACAGGGCCAGAACGTCAACGAACCGAGTTTCCGCGAATCGGTTGATCTGATGTTCAACCGTGCGGTTCGGCTGATGGATCTGAGCCCTGGTCTTGAGCAGAAGATCCGGGTCTGCAACTCGACCTATACGGTGCGCTT
>NZ_JBGTYM010000005.1:0-282734 GCF_044142105.1 Neotabrizicola paludis | reverse complement strand
ACCGCGCCGTAGAGCTCGGGGTCGCGGGACGAAAGCGCTTCCGTGAAGAAGCCGGTATCGCGGTGGGGGGCGTTCATGCGCGTCTCCGTATCGGGGCCGGTATTGGGTGCGGCGGTGTTTAGACCACCCTGACGCGGCGGAAAAGGCGCGAAAGCGACGGGCTGAGGGTGCAGGGCGAAATCGCCGCAGGCAGAGGGCGGTTGCTGCGGCTGGCGCGAGGGTTTGCCGCGGGCGGCGGGGGGTTGAGTTTACGGCGCGCGGCGGCGAAGGTTGCGCCGATGGGACGAGAGGCGGATATGCAGGGCAGGATCAGGTTCACGGCCTCGAAGGCGCCGGTCGCGCAGGAGGCCTTGGCCCGGCTGATCGCGCGCTATGGCCAGACCGAGATGCGCCGGGCCCAGGTGATCGTGGCCCTTGGTGGCGACGGATTCATGCTCGAGACGCTGCATGCCCATGGCGCACGCGACCTGCCGGTCTATGGCATGAACCGTGGCACGGTGGGTTTCATGATGAACGCCTTTGCCGAGGAGGACCTGCCGCAGCGGCTGGCGGCGGCGGAAGCGGCGGTGATCAACCCGCTGGCCATGCGGGCCGAAAACACCAAGGGCAAGGTCACCGAAGCATTGGCGATCAACGAGGTGGCGCTGTTGCGGCAAGGTCCGCAGGCGGCGAAGCTGCGGGTGGTGATCGACGGCCGGGAAAGGCTGGCGGAACTGGTCTGCGACGGGGCGCTGGTGGCGACGCCTGCTGGCTCGACCGCCTATAACTATTCCGCCCATGGTCCGATCCTGCCCATCGGTGCGGCGGTGCTGGCATTGACGGCCGTGGCGGCCTTCCGGCCCCGGCGCTGGCGCGGCGCGGTTTTGCCAACGACGGCCGAAGTGCGGCTAGAGGTGCTGGAGCCGGACAAGCGCCCGGTCATGGCCGATGCTGACAGCCGCTCTTCGGTGCGCGATGTCGTGGCGGTGTCGGTGCGTTCGGCCCCGGAAGTGACCCATCGCATCCTGTTCGATCCCGGCCATGGTCTGGAAGAGCGGCTGATCAACGAGCAGTTCGTCTGACCGAGAGGCGGGGTCAGCCCGGCTTGGCGCTGGTGCTGCGGCCCCAAGCGTCAAGCTTGCGGTACAGCGTTGATGGCGAGATATCCAGTTCGCGCGCGGCCCGGGGCACCGAGCCCTGATGCCGTTCAAGCGCGGCGTCTATCGCGGTGCGTTCGATTTCCGCCAGGGTCAGACCGGCCCAACCCGGCGCATTCTCGCGCAGAACGACCGGCGCGGCGGCAGGGGGCACGGCGGCCGGATGGGCGCTCGGGGCAAGGTGCAGGGGCATGGCCAGCATGGCGGGGGTGATGAAGCGGCCATCGTTCAGCACCACGGCGTTGCGGATCACGTTCAGAAGCTGGCGGACATTGCCGGGCCAATCCTGCGCCAGCAAGATCGCCTCGGTTTCCGGTGCCATGCCCTGAAAGCTGCGGCCTTCTTCGGCGGAAAACCGTTCCAGCGCGGCAGCGGCGATCTCGATCACATCCTGGTCGCGGCTGCGCAGGGGCGGCATATGGATCGGCACGACATGCAGGCGGTAGAACAGATCCTCGCGGAACTGGCCGCGCCGCACCGCCTCGACCGGATCGCGATTGGTGGCGCAGACGATGCGCACATCCACCTTGCGCGGCTTCACCGCCCCCACCGGCTGCACGGTTGAGGTTTGCAGGAAGCGCAGAAGCTTGGTCTGGAGCGCTGGGGCCATCTCGCAGATCTCGTCGAGAAACAGCGTCCCGCCATCGGCCGCTGCCGCGGCGCCCGGCTTGTCGGAGATGGCTCCGGTGAAAGACCCTTTCATATGCCCGAAGACTTCGGATTCCAGCAGGTCGGGCGGGATCGCGCCGCAGTTCAGCGCGATGAACGGCCCCTGCGCGCGGGCCGAGCGGGCATGGACAGCCAGCGCGGCCAATTCCTTGCCAGTGCCGCTTTCGCCGGTGATGAAGACCGTTGCCATCGAGCGCGCCACGGCACCGATGGTGCGATGGACCTGGGCCATGACCTCGGACGATCCGATAAAGCCGGTGCGGTCGCTGCCGTCCTGCGCTGTTACGCGGCTGCGCCGGGCGGGCGCGGCGCTGCCATTGGCGCGACGGGCGGCCTCTTCCGCCGCGGCGCGGATCGCCGAAAGAAAGCGCTGCTCCTCGAAGGGCTTGAGCAGAAAGTCATGCGCACCGGCCCGCATTGCCGCCACCGCCCGATCGACCGAGCCATGCGCCGTCATCACCACGACACAGGTTTCGGGGGCCTGGGTCAGCATCGCGTCGAGCAGGGCTATGCCGTCGCCATCGGGCAGGAGCAGATCGAGAAGCACGATCCGCGTCGGGCGGGCCCGGAACTGTCGCATCCCTTCCGTCGCGGTGCTGGCCACTTGAACGGCAAAGCCCGCTGCGGCCAAGACCGAGCGATAGACCATCTGGAGCGAGGGCGTATCCTCGATCAGAAGCAGGCTGGGCGATTCGGCGCCGCCATCCGCGCGGGAAAGCGCGGCAAAACCGGAGGGGCGGCGGGCAGGGCCGTTCACGGCTGCGCCTCGGGCTTGCGCGCGATACAGCGGGTCAGCCGCGACAGCGAGTCGAGCGCGGGGCGCGCCAGCAGCATCAGCGCATCGGCTGGAATTTGGTCATGCGCGGCACTGTTCAGCGCCCGCGCCTGCGCCTCGAGCGCCAGGGCGCCGACTGAGCCCGCGACCGCGATCAGGACATGCGTCGCGTTGCGGATGGCGATGTGGTCGGGGGCGGACAGCGCCTCTTCAATCTTCTGGGCGGCGCCGAGAAGATCAATGCGGATACGGCGCAGCAGCTCGCCCGCCTCGCGCGGGCCGGCAAGCTCGATCAGCCGGTCCAGCCGGGCCGGATCGTCGCCGGGAGGGGGGGCGAGCTGGTCCATCCCGCGACGCAGTGCGCGGGATTCGATGCGGTCGAGCGCGGTGGACAGGGTCGTCAGATCGGCGCTGTCGGACTCGGTCAGATGCGGCACCAGGGCACGCAGGGCCTGACGCAGACCGGACAGCGCCTCGGCGGTCTGGTTCTGCGGTTCTTCCGGCTCGCCTGTCCCGGCTGCGGCCTCTGCCATAGCGGTTCCGTCACCCTTTGGGCCAGCATGGCCCCCTGGGGCGCAAGCTGCCACCTGGCAGGGCGCAAGTCCAGCCTGCCGAGCGCATTCGTGCAACCCTGAGGAGATCAGGCTTTCGCGAGACCCAGGCTGCGCAGCGCCACGGCGATCTCGTCCAGGATCGCCGGATCGTCGATCGTCGCGGGCATCTTCCAGTCTTGCCCATCGGCGATCTTGACCATGGTGCCGCGCAGGATCTTGCCCGAACGGGTCTTGGGCAGACGGTCCACCACCACGGCTCGCTTGAAATCGGCGACCGGGCCGATCTTCTCGCGCATCAGGGCCACGCATTCCTTGACCACGTCGGCATGATCGCGGTTTGTGCCCTTGTTGAGGCAGAGGAAGCCCAGGGGCGACTGCCCCTTCAACTCGTCCGCCACACCGATCACCGCGCATTCCGCCACGTCTCGGTGGCTGGCCAGGACTTCCTCCATCGCGCCGGTCGAAAGCCGGTGACCCGCGACGTTGATGACATCGTCGGTGCGGGCCATGATATAGAGATAGCCGTCGGCATCGACATATCCGGCATCGCCCGTCTCGTAATAGCCGGGGAAATGGTCGAGATAGCTTTTTCGGAACCGCGCCTCGGCGTTCCACAGCGTCGGCAAGGTGCCGGGGGGCAGGGGCAGCCGGACCGCGATGGCCCCCAGCGTGCCCGGCGAGACCGGATGGCCGCCTTCATCCAGCACCTGCACGTCATAGCCGGGCATCGGCACGGAAGGGCTGCCGATCTTCACCGGCAAAGCCTCGATCCCCAGCGGGTTCGCCGCGATGGCCCAGCCGGTTTCGGTCTGCCACCAATGGTCGATGACCGGAACATTCAGGTGTTCCTGCGCCCAGAGGATCGTGTCCGGGTCGGCGCGCTCTCCTGCAAGGTAAAGCGCCTTCAGGGTCTTCATGTTATAGTCTTTGACCAGCTCGCCCTTCGGGTCGTCGCGCTTGATCGCGCGCAGCGCGGTGGGCGCGGTGAACAGTGCCTTGACCTTGTTCTCCGACACGACGCGCCAGAAGGCCCCCGCATCTGGCGTGCCGACCGGCTTGCCTTCATAGACGACCGTGGTGCAGCCCGCGAGAAGCGGGCCGTAGCAGATGTAGGAATGGCCGACGACCCAACCCACGTCGCTTGCCGCCCAGAACACATCGCCCGGACCGCAATCATAGATGGCGCGCATGGTCCACATCAGCGCAACCATATGTCCGCCGGTGGGGCGCACCACGCCCTTGGGTGCGCCGGTGGTGCCTGACGTATAGAGGATATAGGCCGGATGGTTTCCCTCGACCGGCACGCAATCGGCGGGCTCGACGCCGAACTGGAAGGTGTGCCAGGCGACATCGCGGCCCTCTACCAGCTTGGCCACTTCCTGCTCGCGCTGAAAGATGACGCAGAAGTCGGGCTTGTGCCGGGCCATGTCGAGCGCTGCGTCGAGCAGGGGTTTATAATGCACGATCCGGTTCGGCTCGATCCCGCAAGAGGCGGCGATGATCGCCTTGGGGGTGCAATCGTCGATGCGGACGGCCAGTTCATTGGCGGCGAAGCCACCGAAGACGACGGAATGGATCGCGCCCAGACGGGCGCAGGCGAGCATCGCCTCGACCGCCTCGGGGATCATCGGCATGTAGATGATGACCCGGTCGCCCTTGCCGACGCCCTTGGCGCGGAGCGCGCCGGCCAGCGAGGCGACGCGGCTTTGCAATTCCTTGTAGGTGATGCCCTTTTTCAGATGCGTCACCGGGCTGTCGTGCAGGATGGCGATCTGGCTGCCGCGGCCGGCCAGAACATGGCGGTCGACGGCATTCCAGCAGGTATTGGCCATGCCATCGGCGAACCATTCGTAGATCGGCGCGCGCGAGGCATCCAGCGCGAAGGTCGGGCGCTGCGCCCAGTCGATTGCACCCGCGGCATCCAGCCAGAACCCCTCGGGGTGTGATTTCCATTTGCCATAGAGTTCCTGGTAACCCATCGCCGCCTCCCCTGCCGCGCCCCTCCTGCCGGGCGCCCTTTTGTTACGGCAGGACGGGCGGCCCGCGCAACGATGTTACCGGAAACGGGTGCGGCGCCGCGGCGAAAAATTTGCAGATTGTTGCAGTCTACGGGTGCGAATTTTTGCAAATCACCCTGAAATGGCAAATTTGCCGCGAAGTCGCAGAGGCTTTGCAAAATTCTGGCGCTGCGGTTGCGAAAGCCCGCGACTCAGGCCCGATCTGCGGCGCGACAGGCGCGCCGCAGCGGTTGCGACATCAGCTGTAGGTCGCGACGGGTGTGCCCGCGATGGCGGACATGTTGAGAAGGCCCCGCGTGGTGATCGAGGGCGTCACCACATGCGCGCGGTTGCCCATGCCCATCAGGATCGGCCCGACCTCAAGCCCGCCTGCGCGATGCTTGAGCATGTTGCGCGCCACGTTCGCAGCGTCGGTGAAGGCGAAGATCAGGATATTCGCCACCCCCGCCATGCGTGAATTCGGGAAGATCCGCGCGCGCAGATCGGGGTCGAGCGCGGCGTCGGTGCTCATCTCGCCCTCATAGTCGAAGCCCACTTCGCGCGCATCGAGGATTTCCATCGCCGCGCGCATCCGGCGGCCCGAGTCGCTGTCGAGATTGCCGAAATTCGAATGCGAGCAGAGCGCGACCTTGGGCTGGATGCCGAAGCGGCGGGCATGTCGGGCGGCGCCGATGGCGCTGTCGGCGATCTGTTCCGGCGTCGGCATGGCGTTCACATGCGTGTCGGCGATGAAGAGGGGGCCTTCCTCCTGGATCATCAGCGACAGCGCGCCCTGCGGCCGCTGCCCGCCGCGGGCCAGGATCTCGCGCACATAGCGCAGGTGCCAGGAGAACTCGCCATAGGTGCCGCAGATCATGCTGTCGGCATCGCCCCGGTGCACGGCGATGGCGGCGATGGCCGTGTTGTTGGTGCGCAGCACGGTGCGGGCGGTGTCGGGCGTGACGCCGCGCCGTTCCATCAACTCGTGATAGGTCGACCAGTAGTCGCGATAGCGGCGGTCGCTTTCGGGGTTCACCACTTCGAAATCTCGGTCGGGCCGGATGGGCAACCCGGCGCGCTCGGCGCGGGCGGCAATGACCTCGGGGCGGCCGATCAGGATGGGCTTGTCGGTGGTCTCTTCGAGCATCGCATTGGCCGCACGCAGGACGCGCTCATCCTCGCCCTCGGCAAAGATGATGCGGCGGGTGGCCTGGCGGGCGGCCTCGAACACGGGCCGCATGATCAGGGCCGACTTGAAGACCGAGCCGTTCAGCCGGTCGCGATAGGCGTCAAGGTCGGCGATGGGCCGTGTGGCGACGCCGGTTTCCATGCCCGCCTTGGCGACGGCACTGGCGACGACGCCGATTAGGCGCGGGTCGAAGGGTTTGGGGATCAGATAATCGGGGCCGAAGGTCAGGGTTTCGCCGTGATAGGCGGCGGCGGCCTCGGCGCTGGTCGTGGCGCGGGCAAGGGCGGCGATACCTTCGATACAGGCCAGTTCCATCTCGAGGTTGATTGTCGTCGCCCCCACATCCAGCGCGCCGCGGAAGATGAAGGGGAAGCAGAGGACGTTGTTGACCTGATTGGGAAAATCGCTGCGGCCTGTGGCGATGATCGCCTCGGGGGCCACGGCGCGGACGTCGTCGGGCAGGATTTCGGGCGAGGGGTTCGCCAAGGCGAAGACGATGGGCTTCGCCGCCATCTTGGCGACCATGGCCTGGGTCAGCACGCCGGGGCCGGACAGGCCGAGGAACAGGTCGGCACCGCCGATCACATCGGCCAGGGTGCCGGGTGTGCTGCCCTGGGCGAAGGCCTCTTTCTGCGGCGTCATCTGCTCGGTCCGACCCTTGTAGACCAGACCGGCCAGATCGCAGAGCCAGATGTTCTCGCGCCGGACACCCAGCTTCACCAGCATCTCGAGGCAGGCGATGCCCGCGGCTCCGCCGCCGGTGGACACGACCTTGATCTGGTCGAATGTCTTGCCCGCGACGATCAGCGCATTTGTGGCCGCTGCGCCGACAACGATGGCGGTGCCATGCTGGTCATCGTGGAAAACCGGGATCTTCATGCGTTCGCGGCACAATTGTTCAACGATGAAGCAATCCGGCGCCTTGATGTCCTCAAGGTTGATTGCGCCGAATGTCGGCTCAAGCGCGCAGACGATATCGGCCAGTTTGTGGGGATCGGCCTCGTTCACCTCGATGTCGAAACAGTCGATATTGGCGAATTTCTTGAAGAGGACGGCCTTGCCTTCCATGACGGGTTTCGAGGCCAAAGCCCCGATATTGCCCAGCCCCAGCACGGCGGTGCCGTTCGAGACCACGGCGACCAGGTTGCCGCGCGCGGTGTAGCGGCTGGCGGTGGCGGGATCGGCCTTGATCTCGAGACAGGCTTCGGCGACGCCGGGGGAATAGGCGCGGCTGAGGTCGCGGCCATTGGCAAGCGGCTTGGTGGCGCGGATCTCCAGTTTCCCGGGTTTGGGGAATTCGTGGTAATCCAGCGCGGCCTGCCGTGCCGCGGCGCGGGCCTCGTCGTGACGATCGTCGCTCATGATCCCCTCCCTGAAGATGGTTCAGCCTTAAACCACCCGCGCCTGTCCGCCAAGTCGCGGCTTTCCGCAAGACTTGCATGGCCGGGTTGCAAATCCGGTGCCTGCCGAAGCATCCTGCCCGCAAACAGGAGTCAACGGAATGACGCAAACCCGTGCCGAGATCCAGGTGCCGACGAGCAGCCTGCGCGAGGACCTGCCGTTCTTTACCAAGCTGCTTGGGATGCGGCTGGACATGATCTATCCGGCCGACGATCCGGCGGTGGCGGTGGTTTCGGGTCATGGGTTGCGGCTGCGGCTGGAACAGGGCGCGGGCGCGCCGGCACGGCTGCGCATCCTGACCGAAACGCCCGATGCCTTTGCCGGGGGGCAGCGGCACCTGACGGCACCGGGCGGCGCGCAGGTGGAAATCGACGAGCTGGATCCACCGCTGGTCCTGCCCGCGACCGAACATGCCTTCGTCGTCCGCAGGTTGGCCGATCAGGCGCCCTGGGTGATCGGGCGGGCCGGGATGATGTATCGCGACCTGGTGCCATCGCGGCTGGGGGGGGCGATGATCGCAAGCCATATCCGCGTGCCCGATGGCAAGGTCCCGGATATGGTGCATTTCCACAAGGTCGGCTTCCAGTTGATCTTCTGCATCCATGGCTGGGTGGATGTGCTGTATGAAGATCAGGGCGGCATCCGCCGCCTGCATGCGGGCGACTGTTTCATCCAGCCGCCGCAGATCCGCCACCGGGTGCTGGAATCGGGCGCGGGGATCGAGGTGA
This sequence comes from Neotabrizicola paludis, assembly GCF_044142105.1. NCBI lineage: Bacteria > Pseudomonadati > Pseudomonadota > Alphaproteobacteria > Rhodobacterales > Paracoccaceae > Neotabrizicola > Neotabrizicola paludis. The sequence continues at coordinate 274,285 of NZ_JBGTYM010000005.1, read as the reverse complement.
TCGAGATCGGCGTTCCGGCCGAGCATGTGACCGAGATCGACCATGACATGGAGCTGCCGACGCCGCATTTCCGACCCGAGCGCGAATGGGACGGCCAGCGCTTCGTGCATGATCTGGGCAAGGAAGGCCGGTTCCGCCCCTGGCGGATTCCTGGGTTTGAGGCGCGCGATACCTCTATTGCCGAACATACGAAGGGTGTGGCCAGTGTCATGGTGGCGCGCCCGACCGGGGCAGAAGTGCCCTGGGTGCGCCATGCCGGCGATATCCTGTTCGGCTTCGTGATGACGGGCGGGATGACACTGATGGGCGAGGGGAAAGAGCCCTATCGCCTGTCGCCGGGCGATGCTTTCGTGATCCCGCCGGGAATGGCCACCCGCTTTGCCGAGGCCAGCGAGGATCTGGAACTGCTGGAAGTGACGCTGCCGGGCAATCCTGAAACCGCGGTCGTGGCGGAACCGGCGTGATCCGGCGCCGCCGCTTTGCGCGGAAGGTGCGCGAGGCCTCGAGACAGGGGGGCTGCCCCCCGGCTTCGCCTCCCCCCGGAATATTGGGGCCAGGGTGAAGGGGTGGGGCCGGGCTTGCGGGCGGGCGGGCTTCGCGCCATCCTTTGCGCGATGTGACAGGAAAGGGTGCCCCCGATGGATCTGCTTGAAGCCGCAAGGCAAGTGCGCGAGCGTGCCTGGGTGCCCTATTCGCGCTTCAAGGTGGGGGCGGCGATCCGGGCCGAGTCGGGTGCCGTATATCAGGGGTGCAATGTGGAAAACGTGGCCTATCCCGAGGGCACCTGCGCCGAGGCCGGGGCGATCGCCGCCATGTGCGCCGGCGGCGATTACCGCATCGCCGAGATCACGGTGATCGCCGACAGCCCCGAGCCCGTGCCCTGCTGCGGCGGCTGCCGCCAGAAGATCGCGGAATTCGCCGGGCCGGAGGTGCGTGTCACCATGGCCACGATTGACGGCAAATCGCGCACCGTGACGGTGGCCGAACTGCTGCCGGGGGTCTTTTCCGCCGCGCATATGGATCGGGCCTGACATGGCGGCCCCGCCCGATGCCCGGCGCATCATCGCGACGATCCGCGATGGCGGGCGGCCCACGGCCGAGGAGCTGGGCTGGTTCGCGCAGGGCCTGGCCTCGGGCGCGGTCAGCGATGCCCAGGCCGGGGCCTTTGCGATGGCAGTCTTGCTCAAAGGCTTGGGCGAGGAGGGGCGGGTCGCCCTGACGCGGGCGATGCGCGATTCCGGGCATCGCATGGTCTGGCATCTGCCCGATCCGGTGGTGGACAAGCATTCCACCGGCGGGATCGGCGATTGCACCTCGCTTCTCCTGGCGCCGGCCCTGGCCTCCTGCGGGGCGGCGGTGCCGATGATCTCGGGCCGTGGGCTGGGCCATACCGGCGGCACGCTGGACAAGCTCGAGGCGATCCCCGGTTTCCGCACCGGGTTGAGCGAGGACCAGTTTCGTCGTCAGGTCGGCGATGTGGGCTGCGCCATCGTTGCGGCCAGCGCCGATCTGGCCCCGGCGGACCGGCGGCTTTACGCGATCCGCGATGTCACCGGCACGGTGGAAAGCATCGACCTGATCACCGCCTCGATCTTGTCGAAGAAGCTGGCGGCGGGGCTTGAGGCGCTGGTGCTGGATGTGAAATGCGGCTCGGGCGCCTTCATGGCCGGGCTTGAAGAGGCCGAAGCATTGGCCCGTGCGCTGGTTTCGACGGCGCAGGGGGCAGGGTGCATGACCTCTGCCCTGATCACCGACATGTCGCAGCCTTTGGCCACCGCGGCGGGGAACGCGCTGGAGGTGATAGAGGTGATGGAGACGCTGACCGGCACCTCGGTCAATTCGGCGCTCTGGGATCTGACCTGCGATCTGGGCGGCGAGGTTCTGGCGCTGGCGGGGCTGGCCAGCGACCCGCAGGATGGGGCCGGGCGGATGGCGCAGGCGCTGGAAAGCGGGGCTGCGGCAGAGTGTTTCGGGCGGATGGTCGCCGCGCAGGGTGGACCAGCCGATTTCGTGGAACGCTGGCCCGACCGGCTGGCCGCGGCGCCGGTGGTGGTCGAGGTGCCGTCGCTGGACGATGGTTATGTCGCGGCGATCGACGGGCGCGCGCTGGGCGAGGCGGTGGTGCATCTGGGCGGCGGGCGGCTGCGCGAGGGCGACCGGATCAATCCGGGGGTCGGCCTGTCGGATCTGGCCGGGATTGGCGAGGAGACCGGGGCGGGCGTGCCGCTGGCAATGGTCCATGCGCCCAGCCTTGAGGCGGCGGAAGCGGCGGTCAGGGCGGTGCAGGCCGCCTATCGCATCGCGGCCGCGGTGCCGGAGGAACCGGCGCTGGTTCTGAAAAGGATCACGTGATGTCCAGGGCCTTTCTGGTGGTGCTGGATTCCGTCGGTGCAGGCGGTGCGCCGGATGCGCGGGAATTCGGCGATCAGGGCGCGAACACGCTGGGGCATATCGCACAGGAATGTGCAGCGGGCCGGGCGGATACGGGCCGCAGCGGCAAGCTGCATCTGCCGGTGCTGGACGGGCTGGGTCTTGGCGCGGCGGTGAAGCTGGCCTCGGGGATGGACGCGCCGGGGCTGGGGGCCGAACCTGCAGGCCTTTGGGGCGCGGCGGAAGAGGTGTCGCGCGGCAAGGACACGCCCTCGGGCCATTGGGAATTGGCGGGCGTGCCGGTGCCCTGGGACTGGAGCTATTTCCCGCTGACCGAACCCGCCTTTCCCGCGGAGCTGGTGGCCGAGGTTTGCCGTCTGGCCGGGACCGAGGGCATCCTTGGCAATTGCCATGCCTCGGGCATGCCGGTCATCGCGCGGTTTTGCGCGGAGCATAGGCGGACCGGCTGGCCGATCTGCTACACTTCGGCGGATTCCGTCTTTCAGATCGCGGCGCATGAAGAGTGGTTCGGGCTCGACCGGCTCTTGGCGCTGTGCGAGGGCATCGCGCCGATGCTGCACGCGATGAAGGTGGGGCGGGTGATCGCGCGGCCCTTTATCGGCACATGCGACGATTTCCGGCGCACCGCCAACCGGCATGATTTTGCCATCGCGCCGCCTGCACCGACGCTTCTGGATTGGGTGGCGGGGGCGGGGCGGGCGACCCATGCCATCGGCAAGATCGGTGACATCTTCTCGATGCGCGGGGTGGGGAAGCTGTGGAAGGGCAAATCCGACGCCGATCTTTTCGAACATCTGGTGCGGCTTGGCGCCGAGGCGGAGCTGGGCTCGTTGACCTTCGCCAACTTTGTCGAGTTCGACAGCCTATATGGCCATCCGCGCGACGTTGCGGGCTATGCGCGCCACCTGGAATGGTTCGATGCCGCCCTGCCGCGCTTTCTGGCGACGCTTGGCCCGGGCGATCTGGCGATCTTTACCGCAGACCATGGCAATGATCCAACCTGGACGGGCACCGATCACACGCGCGAACGGGTGCCGGTGCTGGGGTTTGGTGTCGGGGCGAAACCGCTGGGCCTGCGCGGATTCGTCGATGTGGGCGCGAGCGTCGCGGCCCATCTGGGTGTGGTGGCGCAGGGGCCGGGGCGGCCGTTCCTGTGACCGGCCCCGGGGGCGCTGCGCCCCCGGTCCCCCGGAGAGTATGTGAGCCAAGATGAAGGGGCGGGAACGTGAAAGAGCTTCCGAAGGTCGAATTGCATCTGCATCTGGAAGGGGCCGCGCCGCCCGCCTTCGTGCGCGGCATGGCGGCGGAAAAAAGAGAGGATATCTCCGGCATTTTTGATGATCGCGGCGCCTATCACTACAAGGATTTCTGGGACTTCCTGAAAGTCTATGAGGCGGCGACATCCGTCTTGCGCACGCCAGACGACTATCGGCGCCTGACGCTGGCGGTGCTGGAGGAAAGCGCCGCCGCGGGCGTGGTCTATTCGGAATGTTTCCTTTCGCCCGATTTCTGTGGCGGGCGCGATGTGGCGGCCTGGAAGGATTATCTGGCGGCAATCCGCGATGCGGCGGATCAGGCCGAGCGGAGCATGGGCATCACCCTGCGCGGGATCATCACCTGCATCCGCCATTTCGGCCCCGACAAGGCGCGCGAGACCGCGATCTGCGCGGCCGAGACGGCGGGAGACTGGGTCGTGGGCTTCGGCATCGCAGGGGATGAGAAGGTGCTGGCGCCCAAGGATTTCCTGTGGTCCTTCGATTGCGCCCGCGAGGCAGGGCTGCGCATCACCGCCCATGCCGGGGAATGGCAGGGGCCGCAGGGCATCCGTGATACGCTGGCGGCGCTGAACCCCGAGCGGCTGGGCCATGGCGTGCGCGCCATCGAGGATCTGGCGCTGGTGGATGAGCTGGCCGAACGGGGCACGGTGCTTGAGGTCTGCCCGGGGTCGAATGTCGCCCTTGGTCTGTATCCGAATTTCCGCGCCCATCCGATCAACGAGTTGGACCGGCGCGGGGTGAAGGTGACGGTTTCGACCGATGATCCACCCTTTTTCCACAGCACCATGGTGCGGGAATATGAGGAATTGCACCGTGCTTTCGACTGGGATGAGGGCCAGTTCGCCAAGATCGCCAAGGCGTCGCTTGACGCGGCCTTTTGTGACGCCGATACGAAGGCAAGGATCGCGAAGAAGCTGGAGGCCTGAGACATGCTGGATCACCTGACCGTCGTTTCCCATCCGCTTGTCCAGCACAAGCTGACCCTGATGCGCGAGAAGGATACGTCGACCGCGTCCTTTCGCAAGCTTCTGCGCGAGATCAGCTTGCTTCTTGCCTATGAGGTCACGCGCGAATTGCCGATGACGACCAAGGCGATCGATACGCCGCTGGAGCCGATGAACGCCCCCACGATCGACGGCAAGAAGCTGGCGCTGGTGTCGATCCTGCGGGCGGGCAATGGCCTTCTGGATGGCATCCTGGAGCTGATCCCGGCGGCGCGGGTGGGGTTTGTCGGGCTCTATCGCGACCCCGAAAGCCTTCAGCCGGTGCAATATTACTGCAAGCTGCCCGATCATCTGGACGAGCGGGTTTCGATCGTGGTCGATCCGATGCTGGCCACCGGCAATTCCAGTGCGGCGGCGATCTCGCTGCTGAAACAATCCGGGGCCAAGGATATCCGCTTCCTCTGCCTTCTGGCCGCGCCGGAAGGGGTGAAGCGGATGAAAGAGGCCCATCCCGACGTGCCCATCGTGACAGCAGCGGTAGACAGTCACCTGAACGACCATGGATATATTGTGCCTGGCCTAGGGGATGCGGGTGACCGCATGTTCGGCACGAAATAGGGGGCGAACCCGCTTTACTTGGAAACAGTCTTGTTCCACACTTCCCGCAGCTGCTTCGGGGGAAGTGCATGTCTGTTTATCGTCTTCCGGCCGCGCTTGTTGCGGCCCTTTGCGCCGCCTCGCCCGCTCTTGCCGATCTGAGCGGTCCGGCCGAACTGCCGCCCGCTTCTTATCAAGGCCAGCAATATGTCGACAGCCGGGGCTGCGTATTCCTGCGGGCGGGCTATGGCGGGCAGGTGACCTGGGTGCCGCGGGTAACGCGGGATCGCAAGCAGCTTTGCGGCTATCCGGGATCGGGCGGCGCGGTCGATGTCGCGCCCGACGCAGCGCCTGTGGCCGCTGCGCCCGAGCCGAAGCTGGCCGAAAAGCCGGTTCCGGCGGTGCCGAACCCCGAACCTGTGGCCGAACCGAAAGCCCAAGCGTCCGTCGCGGTCGCGCCTCGGGTGACGGTCATGCCGGCGGTGAAATCGGCGAAATATCCCGACCCGGCGCCGCCCGCAGGCTGGAAGCAGGCCTGGAAGGATGACCGGCTGAACCCCAATCGTGGCAAGCAGACGGTCGCGGGCTTGCTGGATCAGGACGAGATCTGGGCGCGCACCACCCCCATGGTTCTGCGCGAGGACTGGGGCAAGCCCAAGGCCCCGCTGACGATCATTGTCCGCCGCGCCGATGGCAGCGAAGCGCGCTATGACGGCTTGGTGGTCTCGACCAAGGGCGACGGGCGGCTGGTGGTGCGGCTTGACGATGGCAAGGGCAGCACGGTTGTCGTTCCGGCGCTGGTGACGAAATCCAGCAAGAGCAGCCCGGAAGCGGTGGCTCCCTCTGGCAAGAAGGCCGGGACGGTGGCAAAAGCCACGACGCCGGTGACGACGGGGCAGAAGCTGTATGTCCGGGTCGGCGCCTATGGCGTGCAGGCCAATGCCGACAAGGCGGTCGGCAAGCTGCGCGGGCTGGGTCTGAAAGTGGCGCGCGGCAAAGCCAAGGACGGCGCGGTGCAGCTGGTCTATGCCGGTCCCTTCGCCTCCAAGGCCGAGGCCAAGGCGGCACTGGCCGCAGCGCGGGGCGCCGGGTTCCCGGATGCGGTTATGGTCCAGTAGCGCCCCGGTTCTTGACGAGGATCAAGGGCTGGTCCCTAGCCCTGGCAGACCGATTGCAAGGCGATCCAATCGTCATCCGGCAGCAGCGGGCTGGAGATCAGGCCCTTGAACGGATCGCCCGCGATCAGCCCCTCGACGCCCGCGCCTGAAGGCGCGCGCCATTTGACATAGGGCGACAGCGGCACCTGCGCCTTTTCGAAGGCGGCGATCAGCTTGGCGTCGGGCACCGCTTCCGGCGCGGCGCGCAGGAATTCCTCGCCATAGCCGGCAAGCGCCTCGGGTGGCAGGTTGCCCGAGGTCAGCAGGTCGAAACTGGCCCGCAGCCCGGCATGTTCAAGGATCGGGATCACCGGATCATCCAGCCCCGCCGCCACGCCTTCGGCCAGGGCGGCCCCGGCCAGCGCATCGGGGGCCTCAAGCTCGATCAGGCTGCGGGGCAGAAGGATCACTCCGCCGGGAAGATGGGCGGGGCGGGTCAGCCCTTCGGGGAGAATATAGAGGATCGGTGTATTCTCGGGGCCGAAGACCCGTTCGGACAGTTCGGCCAGCGCGGGCAGGCCCATTGCCCCGTCACAAGGCGCGCCGGTCAGGCGCGTCACGTCATCCAGCGCCGTCTGGCCGATTTCGGCCCGTTTGGCGGCGGGCATGACCTTGGCGGTATGCGAGACCAGCACACCGGGCAGGACAAATGCCGCGATGGCCAGGATCACCGCCGTCGTGCCGAAGATCAGCACGCCGCGCAAGCGGCCCGGATGCGGGCTGGCATGGCGCACCGCGGTCTGCACGGTGCGCAGCGCGGCGATCATGTCATCGTCTTCCAGTTCCAGCGTCTCGGACCCCTCGGCGCCGGGTGCGAACAGGGCAGGGCGCTGGCCGGGATTCAGCCGTTCGACTGCGGGCAGCGACCAATGCGAGAGCACCCCGTCATTGCGCGGATCGAGAAGCATCAGCGTGGCTTCGCCCAGACGGACCACCACATCGCGGCGCTGGCCCTCGGGCCCATCACGCCACAGGCCCGAACATTCGAGCTTCTGATACTTCTTCAGTGCCGTCATCGGGTCTTGCCGCGACCTTCCCTGCCTCTGCGCGCCACCCTAGCGCCCCCGGCGCCCGGCCACAATCACATCAGCTTCGCCACGGCCCGCAGCTCGAATTTCTGGATCTTGCCGGTCGAAGTCTTGGGCAGTTCGTGGAACACCACCAGCTTCGGGCATTTGAACCCCGCCAGATGTGCCCGGCAATGGGCGATCAGCTCGGCCTCGGTCGTCTGCGCGCCCGGCTTCAGCTCGACAAAGGCGCAGGGCACCTCGCCCCATTTGTCATCGGGCTTCGCGACCACCGCGCAAAGCGAGATGGCGGGGTGTTTCATCAAGATACCCTCGACCTCGACCGAAGACACGTTTTCGCCCCCTGAAATGATGATGTCCTTGGCGCGGTCGGTGATCTTGAGATAGCCGTCGGGATGCTGGATGGCGATGTCGCCCGAGCGGAACCAGCCGCCCTTGAAGGCCTCGGCCGTGGCTTCGGGGTTGCGATAGTAGCCCTTCATCACAAGATTGCCGCGCAGGGCGATCTCGCCCAGATGGCGGCTGTCCTTCGGCACGGGCTGTCCCTGCGGATCGTGCACTTCCGCGCCTTCCAGCATGGCCATGGGCACGCCTTGGCGCGATTTCAGATCGGCGCGCTCATCACCCGCGATGCCGTCCCATTCGGGCTGCCAGAGGCATTCGGTCGAGGGACCATAGGTCTCGGTCAGGCCATAGACCTGCGTCACGTTGAAGCCCAAGGGCTCAAAGGCCGCCAGGGTGGCGGCAGGAGGCGGCGCGCCCGCGGTGAAGACCTCGACCCTGTGGGCAAAGTCGCGGCGGTCCTCGGATTTGGCATTGACGATCATGTTGAGCACGATCGGCGCGCCGCCGAAATGGGTTACGCCTTCATCCCCGATCGCATCGTAGATCGCCTTGGCGGTGATGTCGCGGCAGCAGACCAGGGTGCCCCCCAGCATGGGCAGCATCCAGGGGTGACACCAGGCATTGCAATGAAACAGCGGAACGATGGTCAGGTAGACCGGGAAAAGCTGCATCCGCCAGGCCAGAGCATTGCCCATTCCGGCCAGATAGGCACCGCGATGGTGATAGACCACGCCCTTGGGCCGCCCGGTCGTGCCGGAGGTGTAGTTGATCGCGATGGATTCCCATTCGTCTTCCGGCATCAGCCAGTCGAAGCCGGGATCACCCTGATCATGCAGCGCCTCCCAGGTGGGATAGGCGCCGGTCGCGGTGAAGCCGCGGTCCACCGCTTCGACGATTTGCGGCGCGGGGCTTTCCATCCGCCGGATCGCCTCTTGCGCCAGCGGCACAAGGGCGGTGTCGACCACCACCATCTTCGCCCCGGCATGGGCGAGGATATAGGCCACGGTATCGGCGTCGAGCCTTGTGTTGATCGTGTTCAGCACCGCGCCGCAGGCTGGCACGGCGAAATGCGCTTCGGCCTGGGCGGGGATATTGGGCAGAAGCGTCGCTACCACATCGCCGGGGCGGATGCCGTGCTGCGACAGCGCCGAGGCGAGGCGTGTCACGCGCGCGGCGTAATCGGCGTAGCTCAGGCGGATGTCCTTCCAGACCACGGCGATGCGATTGGCGTGCACGCTTGCCGCGCGCTTCAGATGCGACAGGGGCGTCAGCGCCACATGGTTCGCGGCACATTTCTCAAGCCCGGCTTCATCCGGCAACCAACCCATGACATTCCTCCCCTGCCTGTCGCGCATGTCGCTTTCGGGCGCGCAGGGGGCAGCCTATCAGGCTTCACTGCCGGGCAAAGGCCGAAGATGACGCAGCCCCGGCCGGAAGACCCAGATGACACAAGCCAAACCTGACCGGACACTGGCTGCGGCAGGGCTGATCCTCGTCTATGCCGCGATCATCGGGTTTACCGACAATTTCGTGCAGGTCATCGCCCGCGAGTCCGGGCTGTGGCAGTTCCACGCCGCACGCAGCGCCATGGCGCTGCCGCTTCTGCTGCTGGCCGCGTGGATCCTTGGGCTGGATCTCAAGCCGCGGCGCTGGGGCGCGGTGGTGGCGCGTTCGTCCATCCATGGCGCGGCCATGGTGATCTATTTCGGCGCGCTGGCCTTTCTGCCGGTCGCGCTGGTGGCGGCAGGGCTGTTCACCGCGCCGATCTTCGTGCTGCTGATCTCGCGTCTGGCCTATGGCCACCAGATCGGCCCGGTGCGGATCATCGCCGTGGCGCTGGGTTTCACCGGGGTCGTGCTGGTGCTGGGGCCGGAAGTTCTGGGCGAGGCGTCGTTGGCCGCCGTTCTGCCGGTTGCCGCAGGGGCGCTTTATGCGCTGGGCAATATCGCCACGCGCGAATGGTGCGAGGGCGAGCCTGCCGAAGTGCTGCTTGCCGGATTCTTCGGCGCATTGGGGCTGATCGGAGTTGTCGGAATGGCGGCGCTGACCCTGTTCCCCCAGGCGCTGCCCGAGGGACCGGCGGCCTTTCTGCTGCGCGGTCCGGTCTGGCCGGGGACAGAGTTCTGGGTCTGGACCTTCGTTCAGGCGGCGGGATCGCTGCTGGGCGTCGGGCTGATGATCCGGGCCTATCAGATCACCGATGCCGGACGGGCCAGCGTGATCGAATATGTCATCCTGCCAGCGTCGGCCTTCTGGGCCTGGATCATCTGGGGCGAGCTGCTGACGCCGCTGGCCTGGATCGGCATGGCGCTGATCGCGCTGGCGGGGGGGATGATCGCGCTGCGCGCCAGGGTGCAGGAGGCAGGATCCGCCGGGGAGCTGCCGGAGCGCGCCTAATCCTGCGCCTCGCGGTCGCCCACCGCCTCGCGCCAATGCTTGCGGCAGAGGCTCTGATAGGTCTCGTTGCCGCCGATCTGCACCTGATCGCCGTCTTTCAGCGCCTTTCCATCCGGGCCGCGGCGGATGACCATGCTGGCCTTCTTGCCGCAATGACAGATGGTGCGCACCTCGCGCATCTCGTCGGCCCAGGCCAGAAGGGCCGCCGAGCCGGGAAAGAGATTGCCCTGAAAATCGACCCGCAGCCCGTAGCACATGACCGGCACCTTCAGGTCATCGACCGCGCGCGCCAGCTGCCAGACCTGCTCTTTCGACAGGAACTGCGCCTCGTCGATGAAGACGCAGGCGACCGGCCCGCGCGCCAAGCGCGCCGCCAGCTTGGCGAACATGTCTTCGCCGGGCGCGAATGTGTCGGCCGGGGCGCCGATGCCGATGCGGCTGCCGATCCGCGCCTCGCCCGCGCGGTTGTCCAGCCGGGCGGTGACCAGATAGGTCTGCATGCCGCCTTCGTGGTAATTGTGCGCGGCCTGCAAGAGCAGGGTCGACTTGCCCGCGTTCATTGTCGAGTAGTGGAAATAGAGCTTGGCCATGCGCCTGCCCTAAGGCGCGCACGGGGGCAGATCAAGCGCCCAGCACTGTGGCCATGGGCAAAAGGGGTGGGGGGCGGCGGCCCGCCTGGCAGGGACGGCGGCGCGGAATCCGGCCGTTCCTGGCGCAAAGACGGGTCCGCCGCAGGTTCTGCTGCAAGCCTGACGACGGACCCCCACCCCACCGGCGCTGGGGACACCGGCAACTCGTTACCGCCCCGGCACCTGCTGGGACGCTTTAATCATGACAAAGCGCTTTCCTGATATTAATGGGAAAAGTCGATGTGATTTCCCCCAGTCCGCCAGCGGCGCGGGGGCTGGAGGCGCGAATGTCCACGGAAAGCTATCTGAAGAAACATACCGAGGCGCTGGTCAAGGAGGTCGGGATCGAGGCCGCCTGCCAGTTGACCGGCAAGTCCAAGGCGACGCTCGGGCGCTACTACTCGGACAGCGAGGAACATGACGACCGTTTCATGCCCATCGACGTGGTGGCCCAGCTTGAGGCCGCCTCGCGCTTTCCGCATGTGACCGAGGCGCTGGCCGATCTGCGGGGCATCACCCTGTCCTATGACGGCGATAAGCGGATGGCGGCGTCAAAGGGCGTCAATCAGGACGTGGTCGCACTGGCGCAGCGCTTTGCCACGCTGATGAGCGAGTACAATCAGGCGATCAGCGATGGCAAGATCACGGTGAACGAGGCGAAACGCCTGCTGCGCGAGACATTGGCGCTGCAGCAGGTGCTTCTGGATATGAAGCTGAACCTCGAGGACGAGGTCAGCTAGGCCGCCGCCGCGGCACCCCTGCGCCGCCCTGCGGACGGGCCTTTTGCCCCTGGGGGCGGCTTCCCTGCGGGGAAGGCTGCGGACGGCCTGCCGGTTTCCCGGCCGCTTTGGCGGCGGCCTTGGCGGGATTGCTGGACATCTTCTGGCCCTGGCGCCCGCCGCCCTGAGGCCGCGCGCCGCGGTTCTGGCCGGGCTTGGGTGCCGCGGCCACAACATCGGCCGCCCAGGGCGCGCCACCGATCACCGGCAACGGCTTTTTCAGAAGTTTCTCAATCGCCTGCAGTTCGCCCATTTCGGCGGGCGCGCAGAAGCTGATGCTGGAGCCCTCCGCCCCGGCCCGTGCCGTGCGGCCGATGCGGTGGACATAGTTTTCCGGCACATTAGGCATGTCGTGGTTGTAGACATGGCGGACGGTCGGGATGTCGATGCCGCGCGCGGCCACATCGGTCGCGACCAGGACGTCGACCTCGCCCGCCTTGAATTCGCTCAGGATGCGGTCGCGCTGGTTCTGGCTGCGGTTGCCATGGATGGCGCCGACGCGAAATCCCCATTGTCCCAAGACCTTGGCCAGTTTGTCGGCGCCGTGCTTCGTGCGGGAGAAGACCAGCGCCTGCTCGCCGGGGTGCTTCTTGAGATAGTCTTCCAGAAGCTTCGCCTTGTCGCCATTGGGGATGTAATGCACGCCCTGCGTCACCTTCTCGGCGGGCTTGCCGGGGGGGGCGACCTGCACCTTGACCGGGTCGCGCAGATAGGTGTCGGCGATTTCGGTGATGTCCTTGGGCATGGTGGCCGAGAACATAAGTGTCTGGCGCTTCAGCGGAATATGCTTGGCGATCCGGCGCAGGGAATGGATGAAGCCCATGTCGAGCATGTGGTCGGCCTCGTCGAGAACGAGGTAGCCGCATTTCTCAAGGCTGACATCGCCGCGTTCCAGAAGGTCGATCAGGCGGCCGGGCGTGGCGACCAGAACATCGGCCCCGCGCGACAGCGAGGCGGTCTGCCGGTTGATCGAGGCGCCGCCCACGACCATAAGCACCTTGACCGGGGTGCCCTTGGTGAAGGTTTCCAGGTTCTCCTTGATTTGCAAGGCCAATTCCCGGGTCGGGGCCAGGATCAGGGCGCGGATCATCTTCGGACCCGGCGGATGGCCGATGTCGAGGATGCGGTGCAGAAGCGGCAGGCCGAAAGCGGCGGTCTTGCCGGTGCCGGTCTGCGCCAGACCCATGAGGTCGCGGCCCTGCATGATATGCGGGATGGCCTGGGCCTGGATCGGCGTGGGGGTCTTGAGCGTGGTTTTTTCCAGCGCGGTCAATATCTTGGGCGAAAGCCCGAGGGATGCGAAAGTCGTCATGCTCCGTCCATATCGTCAAAGGGCAGGCGACCCTCGCCCCCGGGGAAACCCCGGTTGCCGTGCCGCCCGCGGCGCCCCTGCGTGATGGTGGGAACCTAAGTCCGGGCCTTCAGGTGCTCACGCGGCACGGGCTTCGGACTGAGCGGGAGATGGGGCAAATGCCACGAAAAGTCAAGCTGGCGAGGCATCTTCCGATTGTCTTCCAAACGTCTTCCAAACGTCATCCGAAGGTCTTCCGGTGTCAGAGACCTGGCGCCCGCTATCGTGGTTTCCAGTTTGAAGACAGCACGTGACGGTTGTTTTCATGCCTGTATATTTTGAGCCTTGATTTTGCCCCGATTCTGACCCCTCTCTTCACTCAATTGTGACTGCATTGTGTTCCCGGCCCAAATTCCTGCGTTACGACGACAAGAAGCTTTTGGTTGCGCCATTACGGCGGGACATGTGGCGAAAAGACCTGAAACCGAAACTGAATTTCAAAACCCAGGGAGGGTATCATGAAAGCTTTCAAGGCGGCGGTGACCGCAGGTGCGATTACCCTTGCCGCCGGCGCTGCCCAGGCAGCACCCGTTACGGTTGAGCAGATCGGCACCCTGACCAGCGTTGGTCAGGATTTCACCTTCACCTTCAGCGGCATCTCCAATTTCATCGGTGGCGCGGTGGTGACAATTACGACGTTGGGCGGGGCGACACCGGGCCTTGATCTCAGCGGCGCGTTTACGGGCGAGGATGAGAATTTCGAGGTCCTGTTCGACAGCATCTCGCAGGGGTTCTTCAGCTGTGATGGCCCGTCCAACAACGGCTCCACCGCGATCCCGGGCGCGGTAGACAACAGCTTCAACTTCAACAACTGTGCTTTCTCGCTGCCGTTGGCGATTGACGCCGCCACATTCGCCAGCCTTGCCGGCGACGGCGCGCTGGATGTCGGCGTGTTCTTCGGTGATGACGTGAGCTTCACGGCAGATCTTGACCAGTTCAAAGTGTCGCTCAGCTATGAAACGACCGTGGCGCCCGTGCCGCTGCCGGCTTCGGCCTTGATGCTGGGTGCGGGACTTCTGGGCCTGGGTGCAGTGGCGCGGCGTCGCAAGACGCGCGCCTGATCCAGAATCACGGAACAGCACGGCCGTCGCAGAGATTGCGGCGGCCGTTTTCGTTGACGGTCAGGGCGAGGCGGTACTGGCGCGGATCACGAGTTCGACCGGCAGGACCGTGTCGAGCGGTCCCTCTTCCGCGCCCGCCAGCCTTCGCAGCAGGCGCTGCGCTGCGATCTGGCCGATCTGCATGCGCGGCTGGCGGATCGTGGTCAGCGGGGGGGCGATATGGGCGATCAGTTCGATATCGTCGAAGCCGACGACAGAGACGTCGCGCGGCACTTTCAGCCCGTGGCGCTGCACCTCGCCGATGAAGCCGCAGGCCATGGCGTCTGAGGCCAGGAAGACGGCAGTAGGCCGAGTGGCCCTGGGCTGGTCAAGCCAGCGGGCGGCGGCGGCGCGGCCTGAATCGAGCGAGAAGTCACCGGGATAGACGGCATCGGGTGCGGCGCTCAGGCCGCGGCGCGCTAGCGCCTCGTGATACCCGGCCAGCCGTGCGATGCTGAGGACATTGCCCTCGGGTCCGACGACATGGCCGATGCGCTGGTGGCCCAGATCGGCCAGATGGTCGACGGCCAGGCCGGCGGCGGCGCGGTTGCCGATCTTGACGCGCGGCACGGCCAGGCCGGGGATCCATTCGCAGGCCTCGACCACGGGCACGCGGCCCACAAGCGCGGCGGCGGGCAGCGCGCCGTCAAGGACGATCAGCCCGTCGGCGCGGGACGGTTCGGCATAGTCCAGCAGCCGCGCGGCACCATTGGTCGAGGTATCGGCGATCAGGAGGTTGTATCCCGCAGGACCAAGGACGGAATCGATGCCGTAAAGGATCTGCGAAAAGAACGGGTTGGCCAGGTTCGGCACCAGCGCCACGATGCCGCCGGTGCGGCGGTGGCGCAGGTTGCGCGCGGCGTGGTTCAGCCGGTAGCCGGTTTCGGAAATCGCGGCCTGGACGGCGGCGCGGGTTTCCTCGCTGACGACATCGGGATTGGACAGGGCGCGGCTGACCGTGGCGGTCGAGACCCCGGCAAGCCGGGCCACATCGCTGATCCTGGGACGTCCGTCTTTCATGCCCCTCTCCTACGCTGGAGAGCCGCGCCGCTCAATCGCGTTCTTGGTCGCGATTCCCGGCAAGGAATCATCTTGCAACCGATTACATTCGATGTCTATCCTGCTTGCAACCGATTACATTGCGCCTGGGGAGGAGCAGATGCAGACGATCAGGGGGCCGGGCCTGTTCCTGGCCCAGTTCGCCGCCGACCAGGCCCCGTTCAATTCGCTGCCTGCCATCGCCCGCTGGGCGGCCGGTCTGGGCTATCGCGGCGTGCAAATTCCAAGCTGGGACGGGCGGTTGTTCGATCTCGATCGGGCCGCCGCCTCGCAGGATTATTGCGACGAGGTGAAGGGCATCTGCGCCGAGGCGGGGGTGGCGATCACCGAATTGTCGACGCATTTGCAGGGCCAGCTGGTGGCGGTGCATCCGGCCTATGATGCGGCCTTTGACGGCTTTGCCGCGCCTGCGGTCCGGGGCAATCCGGCGGCGCGGCAGTCCTGGGCGGTGGATCAGGTCAGGAAAGCGCTGACCGCGTCAAAGCGGCTGGGGCTGACGGCGCATGCCACGTTTTCCGGTGCGCTGGCCTGGCCCTATGTCTATCCCTGGCCCCAGCGCCCGGCGGGACTGGTGGAAGAGGCCTTCGACGAGCTGGCCCGGCGCTGGCACCCGATCCTGGACCATGCCGAGGAATGCGGCGTGGATGTCTGCTACGAGATCCATCCCGGCGAGGATCTGCATGACGGGGCGAGTTACGAGATGTTCCTTGACCGCGTGGGCAACCATGCGCGGGCCAATATGCTGTACGACCCCAGCCATTACGTTTTGCAGCATCTGGATTACCTGGCGAATATCGACATCTATCACCAGCGCATCCGCATGTTTCACGTCAAGGATGCCGAGCTGAACCCGACCGGGCGGCAGGGGGTCTATGGCGGTTTCCAATCCTGGGTCGACCGCGCCGGGCGGTTCCGCAGCCCGGGCGACGGGCAGGTCGATTTCGGCGGCGTCTTCTCGAAGCTGACGCAATACGGCTTCGA
This sequence comes from Neotabrizicola paludis, assembly GCF_044142105.1. Lineage (NCBI taxonomy): Bacteria > Pseudomonadati > Pseudomonadota > Alphaproteobacteria > Rhodobacterales > Paracoccaceae > Neotabrizicola > Neotabrizicola paludis. The sequence goes on along the minus strand of NZ_JBGTYM010000005.1, from coordinate 258,250 downwards.
CGGCTGGGCCGTGGTGGAATGGGAATGCTGTCTCAAGCATCCCGAGGATGGTGCACGGGAAGGTGCGGCTTTCGTTGAGGATCACATCATCCGGGTGACCGAAAAGGCCTTTGACGATTTCGCGGGGGCGGGCACCGACCGGGCCGCCAACCGCAGGATGCTGGGGTTGCAGCCATGACGGAAATCAGGCTTGGCATGGTGGGCGGCGGGCAGGGGGCGTTCATCGGCGCCGTGCACCGGATCGCGGCACGGCTGGATGGCGAATACCGGCTGGTGGCGGGGGCCTTGTCCTCGACCCCCGAGAAGGCGAAAGCCTCGGGCGCGGCGCTGGGGCTGGACCCGGCGCGCTGCTATGGCGATTATCGCGAGATGGCGCAGCGCGAGGCGCGGCGCAAGGACGGCGTGCAGGCGGTGGCGATCGTGACGCCGAACCACATGCATGCGGGCCCGGCGATCGAGTTCCTGAAACGCGGCATCCATGTGATCTGCGACAAGCCGCTGACCGCGACCATGGCCGAGGCGAAGAAGCTGGCCAAGGTGGCCGAGGCGTCGCAGGCGCTGTTCATCCTGACCCATAATTACACCGGCTATCCGATGGTGCGGCAGGCCCGCGCCATGGTGGCGCGCGGCGATCTGGGCCGGTTGCGGCTGGTGCAGGTGGAATATGTGCAGGACTGGCTGACCGAGGCGGCCGAGGCCACGGGGTCGAAACAGGCGGAATGGCGCACCGATCCGGCGCGGTCGGGGGCAGGGGGCGCGCTGGGGGATATCGGCACTCATGCCTATAACCTCGCCGCCTTCGTGAGCGGGATGGAGCCCGAGGCGCTGGCGGCCGATCTGGCCGCGATGGTGCCGGGGCGGCGGCTGGATGACAATGCGCATGTCCTTTTGCGCTATGCGGGCGGGGCCAAAGGGATGCTCTGGGCCAGTCAGGTTGCGCCGGGCAATGAGAACGGGCTGCGGCTGCGGATCTATGGCGAGAAGGGCGGGCTGGACTGGGCGCAGGAGGACCCGAACCGGCTGTGGTTCACGGCCTTTGGCCAGCCGAAGCAGTTGCTGACCCGCAATGGCGCCGGGGCCGATCCGGCGGGGCAGCGGGTAAGCCGCGTGCCGGGCGGCCATCCCGAAGGTTATCTGGAGGCCTTTGCGACGATCTATTCCGAGGCCGCGCGGGCGATCCGGGCGCGGGATGCGGGCGAAGCAGTGCCGGAAGAGGTTGTCTATCCGACGCTGAAGGACGGGCTGGCGGGGATGCGCTTCGTCGAGGCCTGCGTCCAGTCGGCCAAGCGCAATGCGGCCTGGGTGACGCTGTGAGTCAGGTCCCCGCCCTGGCGCTGGCGGATGTGCGCAAGAGCTTTGGCCCGATCGAGATCCTGCATGGCATCGACTTTGCCCTGCATCCGGGCGAGGTCCATGCCCTGATCGGCGAGAACGGGGCGGGCAAGTCGACGATCATGAAGATCCTGGGCGGCTATCTGGCGCCCACATCGGGGCAGGTGCTGCTGGATGGCGCGCCCGCTCCCTTCCGCTCGGGCGCCGAGGCCGAGGCGGCGGGGATCGTGGTGATCCATCAGGAATTCAACCTCGCCCCCGACCTGACCGTCGCCCAGAATGTCTGGCTGGGTCGCGAGATGGGGCGCATCCTTCTGGATCACAAGGCGATGCGCGCGGCGACGCAGGCGCTGCTGGACCAGCTGGAATGCCGCGTCTCGCCCGATGCGCGCATCCGCGACCTGCCAGTGTCGGACCGCCAGATGGTGGAAATCGCCAAGGCCCTGTCGCGCAAGGCCCGCGTCTTGATCATGGACGAACCTTCGGCGGTGCTGACGGGCCGCGAGGTGCAGATCCTGTTCCGGCAGATCGAGCGTCTGCGGGCCTCGGGTGTGGCGCTGCTGTACACTTCGCACCGGCTGGACGAGGTGGATCATCTTGCGGACCGGATCACGGTTCTGCGCGATGGCGCTGTGGTGCGGCGCGCGCTGCGGGGCGAATTGACCGAAGACGGCATGGCGACGGCCATGGTCGGACGCGATCTGAAAGACATTTTCCCGCCGCGCCGCGACACGTTCGGCCCGGTGGTGTTCGAGGCGCGCGATGTCGCGGTGCCGCCCCTTGTGCAGGGCGTGACCCTGACCCTGCGGCGCGGCGAGGTTCTTGGAATTTCGGGCCTTGTCGGTGCGGGGCGGACGGAGCTGGCGGAAGGCCTGGTGGGGCTGCGCGCGCATACCGGCACGATCCTGCGCGACGGGCGGCCGGTCAGCCTGCGGTCGCTGTCAGATGCGGCGGCGCAGGGCATCGCCTATCTGACCGAAGACCGCAAGGAGCGCGGCCTTCTGCTGACCAAGACGCTGCGCGAGAACCTGACCCTGTCGACGCTGGACCGGTTCGGCAGCCCGCTGATCTCGCGCCCCGCGGAAGAGGCGGCACTGACCAAGGCCATCGGCGATTTCGACATCCGCGCCCCGCGCCGCGACATGGCGGTGGGCAACCTGTCGGGCGGCAACCAGCAAAAGGTCCTGCTGGCCAAGACCATGCTGCCCGAACCGCAGGTGGTGATCATCGACGAGCCGACGCGCGGCATCGATATCGGCACCAAGAGCCAGATCTACCATTTCATCGACCGGCTGGCCCGCGAGGGCCTGTCGGTGATCGTCATCTCCTCGGACATGCCCGAGATCCTGGGCCTGTCGGACCGTGTGCTGGTCATGCGGCAGGGCCGCGTGGCGGGCGTGCTGGAAGGGACGGAAATCACCGAGACCGCGGTGGTGCGGCTGGTCATGGGCACAAGCGAAGAGAAGGCTCCCGAGGATGCGTAACCTGTCTTTGTCGACCCTCGGCCCCTTGGCCGCGCTGATCCTTCTGATCGCGCTGGGCGCCTATCTGAATGAGAATTTCTATTCGGCGGGCAATATCACCAATGTCCTCGCCCGGTCGGCCTTTATCGGCATGATCGCGGTGGGGATGACCTTTGTCATCACCAGCGGGGGCATCGACCTGTCGGTCGGCTCGATGGCGGCCTTCATCGCGGGGATGATGATCCTGGCGATGAATGCGCTGATCCCGACCCTGGGCATCGGCGTGCCCCTGGTTCTGGCCGGGATGGGCGTGGCGCTGCTGGTGGGGCTGCTGGCGGGCTTCGCCAATGGTTTCCTGATCACCAAGGTCAGGATCGAGCCTTTCATCGTGACGCTGGGCACGATGGGCATCTTCCGGTCGCTGGTGACCTGGATCGCCGATGGCGGCACGCTGTCGCTGGATTTCGAGGCGCGGCAATTCTACCGTCCGGTCTATTATGACGGGCTGTTCGGCGTGGCCTGGCCAATCATCGTCTTTGCCATCGTGGCGGTGCTGGGCGAGGTGGTGATGCGTCACACCCGCTTTGGCCGCTATTCCGAAGCCATCGGATCGAATGAGAAGGTCGCGCGCTATTCGGCGGTCAAGGTCGAGCGGGTGCAGTTGCTGACTTATGTCGTCCTTGGCCTGCTGGTCGGGCTGGCGACCATTCTTTACGTCCCCCGCCTCGGCTCGGCCTCGGGCTCGACCGGGCTGTTGTGGGAGCTGGAGGCGATCGCCGCCGTGATCATCGGCGGCACTGCGCTGAAGGGCGGCTATGGCCGGGTCTGGGGCACGGTGGTGGGCGTGCTGATCCTGTCGCTGATCGACAACATCCTGAACCTGGCCGATCTGGTCTCGCCCTATCTGAACGGCGCGATCCAGGGGGTCATCATCGTTCTCGCCGTTGTGCTGCAACGGGGAAAGTCTTCCGCCGAAGGGCGGTAGGGTAACTGCCGCAGGAGAAGCGGCTTTTTATGGGAGGAATGAGAGATGCAACGCAGACAGTTCTTTGGGGCCGCCGCTGCCGTCGCCGCCGCCGCCACCACTGCGCGCCCGGTTCTGGCGCAGGACCAGACCTTCACCATCGGCGTGTCGATCCCCTCGGCCACGCATGGTTTCATGGGCGGGTTGAACTGGCATGCCCAGCAGTCGATCGCCCGGCTGGAAGCGACCTATCCGAATGTCAAATTCGTGCTGGCCACGGCGGGCGAGCCGGGCAAACAGGTGGATGACATCGAGGATATGCTGGCCACCCGCAACATCGACGGTCTGGTGGTGCTGCCTTTCGAATCCGAGCCGCTGACCGGGCCGGTCAAGGCGGTGAAGGATGCCGGGAAATGGGTGACGGTGGTGGACCGGGGCCTGTCGGTCGAAGGGATCGAGGATCTCTATGTCGCGGGCGACAACACCGCGTTCGGCCGGGTCGCAGGCGAGTATTTCAAGGCCAACCTGCCGTCGGGCGCCAAGGTCGTGGTGCTGCGCGGGATTCCCACGACGCTGGACAATGAGCGGGTGGACGCCTTCCAGAAGGCCATCGACGGGTCGGGCATCGAGATCCTGGACATGCAGCATGGCAACTGGAACCGCGACGACGCCTTCACCGTGATGCAGGACTTCCTGTCGAAATACCCCAAGATCGACGCGGTCTGGGCGGCGGATGACGATATGGCGATCGGCGTGATGGAAGCCATCGCCCAGGCCGGTCGGACCGAGGAGATGTGGATCATCGGCGGCGCCGGGATGAAGGAAATCGTCAAGCGGATCATGGACAAGGACCCGCAGCTTCCGGTGGATGTGACCTATCCGCCGGCCCTGATCTCGGCCGCGATCGAGATGACGGCGCTGCGTTTCGTGTCGGACACGCCGGTCTATGGCCGCTTCATCATCGGCTCGACCCTGATCACGCCGGAGAATGCGGAACGCTTCTACTTCCCCGACAGCCCGTTCTGAGCGGGAAAAGGAACCCCCGGTCGAAAGGCCGGGGGTTTTGCTTTGGGGGATAGCCCCTTTCATATCTCGGCTTTTCGGCCCTGGTGCGGTTGCGGGGCTGGCATGGATTGTCGGCTCCTCGTTGCGTCGGGCCGTTTGGCGCTGAAAACGCTACACTGGAGCGTTTTCGCCCCGGCAAAGCCGGGGGCCGCGCCTCATCCCTGCAACGTCCTGACCCCATACCCCTCGCCCCGCGCCTTCATCGCCGCGACGGCGGCAATGCTGGCGGCTGCCGTGGTGAAATAGGGGATCTTGTCCATCAGCGCGACGCGGCGGATGTCGCGGCTGTCGCTGATCGACTGGGTGCCTTCGGTCGTGTTCATCACCAAAGCGATCTCGTCATTCTTGAGGCGGTCGACGATGTTCGGGCGGCCTTCATAGACCTTGGCGACCAGTTCGGCCTTGACGCCCTGTTCGGCCAGCCAAAGCTGCGTGCCGCGGGTGGCGATCACTTCGAAACCCATGGCGACCAGGTCGCGGGCGGCGGCGGCCAGCGCCTCGGACTTGTCCATGTCCTTGACCGAGAGGAACACCCGGCCGCCTTCGGGCAGGGTCATGCCCGCGCCCATCTGCGCCTTGAGGAAGGCCAGCGCAAAGCTGCGGTCCCAGCCCATGACTTCGCCGGTCGAGCGCATTTCCGGCCCCAGAAGCGGGTCGACGCCGGGGAAGCGGGCGAAGGGCAGCACGGCCTCTTTCACGCTGAACCACGGTGTCTGCGGATCGGCCAGCGTCAGCGGATCGGCCAGCGGCAGCACGGTGTCGGGGCCGACACCGGCGGGGTAGGCGGCGCGCTGCGGGAAGGTCGACAGTTTCTCGCCTGCCATCAGCCGCGCGGCGATGGAGGCAATGGCGCTGTCGGTCGCCTTGGCGACGAAGGGCACGGTGCGCGAGGCGCGCGGGTTCACTTCGAGAACGTAGATCACGCCATCCTTGATGGCGAATTGCACGTTCATCAGCCCGACCACATTCAGCGCGCGGGCCATCTCGACGGTCTGGCGCTTGAGATCGGCGATGGTCTCGGCGGACAGAGAATGGGGCGGCAGGCAGCAGGCCGAGTCGCCGGAATGGACGCCCGCTTCCTCGATATGTTCCATGATCCCCGCGACATGGACGGATTGCCCGTCGCAGAGTGCATCGACATCGACCTCGATCGCGCCCGCCAGATAGCTGTCCAGAAGGACCGGGCTGTCACCCGAAACCTGCACGGCGGTGGTGATGTAGCGTTCAAGCTGGGCGTCGTCGCGGATGATTTCCATCGCGCGGCCGCCCAGGACGAAGGAAGGCCGGATCACCAGCGGATAGCCGACCTGCGCCGCGACGCGGAAGGCCTCGTCGCGGCTGCGCGCCGTGCCGTTGACCGGCTGCTTGAGACCAAGCTTGTGCAGGAGCTGCTGGAAGCGTTCGCGGTCTTCGGCAAGGTCGATGGCATCGGGCGTGGTGCCAAGGATCGGGATGCCTTCCTCATGCAGCGCATTGGCCAGTTTCAGCGGCGTCTGGCCACCGAACTGGACGATCACGCCGTGCAGGGTGCCGTTTTCCTGCTCGACCCGGAGGATTTCCAGCACATGTTCCAGCGTCAGTGGTTCGAAATACAGCCGGTCCGAGGTGTCGTAATCGGTCGAGACGGTTTCCGGATTGCAGTTGACCATGATGGTTTCATAGCCCGCCGCGGTCAGCGCGAAGCAGGCATGGCAGCAGCAATAGTCGAACTCGATGCCCTGGCCGATGCGGTTGGGGCCGCCGCCCAGGATGACGACCTTCTTCGCCGCCGAGGGGCGGCTTTCGCATTCCACATCGCCCATCGCGGGGGCTTCGTAGGTGGAATACATATAGGGGGTCTGGGCCTCGAATTCGGCGGCGCAAGTGTCGATGCGCTTGAAGACCGCCGTGACGCCAAGGCTGCGGCGATCGCGGCGGATCTGGCCCTCGTCGCGGCCGGTGAGCCTGGCCAGGCGGGCATCGGTGAAGCCCAGCATCTTGAGGGCGCGCATGGCCTCGGCCGTGACCGGCATGCCCTCGCGGCGGATCTTTTCCTCGGTGTCGATGATCTCGCGGATACGGGCGAGGAACCAGGGATCGAAGGCGGTGATGGCCTGGATCTCGTCATCCGCGAACCCATGGCGCATGGCCTGGGCGATGACGCGCAGACGGTCGGGCGTGGCCTGGGACAGCGCCTTGGAAATGGCGGCGCGGTCGGGGGCGCCGGGGATGGCGATCTCGTCAAAGCCGGTCAGGCCGGTCTCAAGGCTGGCCAGGGCCTTTTGCAGCGATTCGTGGATGGTGCGGCCGATGGCCATGGCCTCGCCCACCGATTTCATCGCGGTGGTGAGGAAGGGCTCGGAGCCGGGGAATTTCTCGAAGGCGAAGCGCGGGATCTTGGTGACGACATAGTCGATGGTCGGCTCGAAGCTGGCGGGCGTGACCTTGGTGATGTCGTTGTCCAATTCGTCCAGCGTGTAGCCGACGGCCAGCTTGGCGGCGATTTTCGCAATCGGGAAGCCCGTGGCTTTGGAGGCCAGCGCCGAGGAGCGCGAGACGCGCGGGTTCATCTCGATCACGACCATGCGGCCGTCTTTCGGGTTGATCGCCCATTGCACGTTGGAGCCGCCGGTCTCGACCCCGATCTCACGCAGGACAGCGATGCTGCCGTTGCGCATGATCTGGTATTCCTTGTCGGTCAGCGTCAGCGCCGGGGCGACGGTGATCGAGTCGCCGGTATGCACGCCCATCGGATCGACATTCTCGATCGAGCAGACGATGATCGCGTTGTCCGCCTTGTCGCGGACGACCTCCATTTCATATTCTTTCCAGCCGAGCAGCGACTCGTCGACCAGAACCTGCGCCACCGGCGAGGCTTCGAGCCCCGAGCGCACGATGGCTTCGTAATCGTCGCGGTTATAAGCCACGCCGCCGCCGGTGCCGCCCAGCGTGAAGGCGGGGCGGATGATGGCGGGCAAGCCGATCTGTTCCAGGTCGGCCATGGCCTGGCGGACGCCGGCGGCGATGTCATATTTGCCGTTTGCCTTGGGCGCGGCGACGATGGTGGCCTTGGGGTTTTCCAGCCCGATCCGGTCCATCGCTTCGCGGAACAGCTTGCGGTCTTCGGCCATTTCAATGGCATCGCGCTTGGCGCCGATCAGTTCCACGTTGAACTGGTCGAGGACGCCCATGTCGGCCAGCGCCAGCGCGGTGTTCAGCCCGGTCTGCCCGCCCATGGTGGGCAGGATGGCGTCGGGGCGCTCTTTCTCGATGATCTTGGCGACGACTTCCGGCGTGATCGGCTCGATATAGGTCGCATCCGCCAGACCGGGATCGGTCATGATCGTGGCGGGGTTCGAGTTCACCAGGATGACCCGGTAGCCTTCCTCACGCAGCGCCTTGCAGGCCTGGGCGCCCGAATAGTCGAACTCGCAGGCCTGGCCGATGACGATGGGCCCTGCGCCGATGATCATGATCGAGTGGATATCTGTCCGCTTCGGCATGTCTGGGCCCCCTTGGCTGTCGGCAAATTGCCGGGGGTTTAAGAGCGAAGCGGCAGGGGCGCAAGGGGCAAAGGGGCGACAAGGCGGGACGCGGAATCCTTCGAAGGGTTTTGCAGATTTCTGTGAAGAAACGTACCAGGCGCCGCAGGGCCTGTCGGCGCACCGGAGCGGGCCGTCGCAAAACCGCTGGCCTGCGCGCAGCATTCGGCCTAACTGGCGTCAAGTGATGGGAGGTTCGGGGTGATCCTGCTGGAATATGGCCCGCTTGGTGCCCCGGTCGTGTTCGACCGGCCGGAAGAGGTGATTCTCGCCCAGGCCCCGGCCGAGGTCGCCCCCGCGCTGGCGCGGGCCGAGACGGCGCGGGCGGCGGGGGCTTGGATCGCGGGCTATGTCGCCTATGAGGCGGGCTATGCGCTGGAGCCCAAGCTGCGGCACCTGATGCCGCGGCGGCGGCAGGGGCCGCTGGTTGCGCTGGGGGTCTTTGGCCCGCCGGGCGATGCCGTGCCGACGCTGGCGCAGGCGGCCGAGGAAGGCCAGGCCAGCGCGATGCTGCCGCCGGTGCCGGGGGTCGGGCGGCGGGCCTATGGCGGGGCGATGGCGAAGGTTCTGGCCTATATCGCGGCGGGCGACTGCTATCAGGTCAACCTGACCTTCCCGATGCGCTCGCGGCTGGTCTCGGGCACGGCTCTGGGCCTTTACGGCGCCTTGCGGCGCACGGGCGCCGTGGGCCATGGCGCCTTTGTCGATCTGGGCGTCGGGCCGGTGGTCGTGTCGCGCAGCCCGGAACTGTTCTTCAGCCTCGATGCCGGGGGAAGGATCGCGGCGCGGCCGATGAAGGGCACGCGGCCGCGCGATGCCGATCCGGTCGCCGATGCGACGCTCAAGGCCGAGCTTCTGGCCAGCGCCAAGGACCGGGCCGAGAATCTGATGATCGTCGATCTGCTGCGCAATGACATTTCCCGGCTGGCGGAGGTGGGTTCGGTCCGGGTGCCCGCGCTCTATGCGGTGGAAAGCTATGCGACCGTGCATCAGATGGTCTCGGCCGTGGAAGGCCAGCTTGCCGCGCCGCCGACGCTGCCCGGACTGATGGCGGCGCTGTTTCCCTGCGGCTCGGTCACCGGCGCGCCGAAGATCCGGGCGATGGAGATCATCCGCGAGGTCGAGCGCGCCCCGCGCGGGGTCTATTGCGGGTCGGTCGGCTGGATGGCGCCGGATGGCAGCGCCGATTTCAGCGTGGCGATCCGCACGCTTTCGGTCACGGGCAATGAGATCGTGATGAATGTGGGCGGGGGCGTGGTGCATGAATCCACCGCTGCGGGCGAATGGGAGGAGGCGCTGTGGAAAGCGCGCTTCGTGAAGGCGGCCTCGATCAAGGGCTGAGGCTGATCGAGACGGTGCTCTGGGACGGGCGCGGCGCGCCGCGCTGGCCGCTGCATCTGGCGCGGCTGACGCGGGCGGCGGGGCTTTTGGGCTGGGACTGCCCCGAGGTCGTTCTGCCGGGACCGGACCATCCGGCGCGGCTGCGGCTGACGCTGGGGCGCGCAGGCCGGGTGGCCTGGGAGGTGCATCCCCTGCCGCAAGCCAAGCCGGAATGGCGGGTCGGCCTGGCGGCGGCGCGGCTTTCATCGGGCGATCCCTGGCTGTCGGTGAAATCGACCCGGCGCGGTCTCTATGATGCGACGCGAGCGGCGCTGCCGGAGGCGTTGGACGAGGTCCTGTTCATCAACCAGCGCGGCGAGGTTTGCGAGGGGACGATCACCAATGTCTTCTTCGACCGGGGGCAAGGCATGCGGACGCCGCCTTTGTCTTGCGGCCTGTTGCCGGGGGTGCTGCGCGCAGAGCTGGCCTGCAAGGAAGAAGTCCTGCTGTCCGACGATCTGCCGCAGGTGCGGCTGTGGGTCGGCAATGCTCTGCGCGGGCTGATCCCGGCGCGCTTCTTGCCCCGGGGCGGCGCAGGCTGAGGGCGCGGACGCTTCGCGGGGCGCATCTGTGCCCAAGATGACGGGGTGAGGCGTTTCGTTTCATCCTGATCCAAATCTGCGCGCCAGAGGCATTCGCCGCCAGCCGTCTGGTGCAACGGCCGGGGTTGACTTCACCAGGGCGGGGCGCTCTATCGGCGCGATGGAATTTCTGCCCTCGGAAGGGGATCGACGATGCATGCCTATCGCAGCCACACCTGTGCCGCGCTGAACAAGGCCCATGTGGGCGAGACCGTCCGGCTTTCGGGCTGGGTCCATCGGGTGCGCGACCATGGCGGCGTGTTGTTCATCGACCTGCGCGACCATTATGGTATCACCCAGGTGCTGGCCGACAGCGACAGCCCGGCCTTTGCCGCGCTGGAGAAGGTGCGGTCGGAATGGGTGGTGCGGATCGACGGGCGGGTGAAGGCCCGCGATGCGAGCCTGGTGAACGCGAAGATCCCGACCGGCGAGATCGAGGTCTATGCGCTGGGCGTCGAGGTTCTGGGCGCGGTCGAGGGCGAGTTGCCGCTGCCGGTCTTTGGCGAGACGGAATACCCGGAAGAGACGCGGCTGACCTACCGTTTCCTCGACCTGCGCCGCGACGGCATGCATCAGAACATGATGCTGCGCAGTAACGTGGTGCGCTGGCTGCGCGAGAAGATGTGGAGCCAGGGTTTCACCGAATTCCAGACCCCGATCATCACCGCCTCCAGCCCCGAAGGCGCGCGCGACTTTCTGGTGCCGTCGCGTCTGCATCCGGGCAAGTTCTATGCCCTGCCGCAGGCGCCGCAGCAGTTCAAGCAGCTGATCCAGGTGGCGGGGTTCGACCGCTATTTCCAGATCGCGCCCTGTTTCCGCGACGAGGACCCGCGCGCCGACCGCAGCCCGACCGATTTCTACCAGCTTGATGTCGAGATGAGCTTTGTCGAGCAGGAGGATGTCTTCGCCGCCGTCCAGCCGGTGCTGCAGGGCCTGTTCGAGCATTTCGGAAAGGGCCGCAAGGTCCATGCCGACTGGCCGAAGATCGCCTATCGCGACAGCCTGAAATGGTATGGCAGCGACAAGCCCGACCTGCGCAACCCGATCCGGATGCAGGATGTGAGCGAGCATTTCCGCGGCTCGGGCTTCGGCATCTTCGCCTCGCTGCTGGAGAATGAGGGCACCGAGGTGCGCGCCATTCCCGCGCCCACCGGCGGCAGCCGCAAGTTTGCCGACCGGATGAATGCCTTCGCGCAGAAGGAAGGCCTGCCGGGGATGGGCTATATCTTCTGGCGCCAACGCGAGAAGAGCGCCTTGCAGCTCGGTGTCGAAATACTGAAGCCCCTCGCTGCTACCATGGAAGCAATTGAGAAGACCAACTATGGTGGCTCTGCCTTCGATGAGCTTTCGAAGGCAGCTCGCAAGCTGGTTGATGATCTGACTCCTCAGCTGATCGCGGAAGAGGAAGCGGTTCGGAAGTACAAAGACGCAGTTGATGCAGGAAACTTCCGGCGCGCCGCCTTGCTATTCAATGCCTACTTCAGCGACTTCGAGGCCGCCGGTCCGATTGCTAAGGCTTTGGGACCGGAAAGAACTGAAGCAATCCGTCAGCAACTTGAGCTTGAGCAAGGCGATGCCGTCTTCTTCCTGGGCGGAAAGCCTGAAGTGTTCGAACCCGTCGCGGGCCGGGCGCGCAACGAGATTGGCCGCGAGCTGGGGCTGACCGAGACGGATTGCTTCCGCTTCGCCTGGATCGTCGATTTCCCGATGTATGAGAAGACCGACGAGGGCGGGATCGATTTCTCGCACAACCCCTTCTCGATGCCGCAGGGGGGCCTCGAGGCGCTGAATGGTGATCCGCTGAAGGTCTATGCCTATCAGTATGATCTGGCCTGCAACGGCTATGAGGTCATTTCGGGCGGTATCCGCAACCACAAGCCCGAGATCATGTACAAGGCCTTCGAACTGGCGGGCTATCCGAATTCCGAGGTCGACAAGCGCTTTGGCGGCATGGTCAAGGCGTTCAAATACGGCGCGCCGCCGCATGGCGGCTGTGCGGCGGGGATCGACCGGCTGGTGATGCTGCTGGCGGATACGACGAATATCCGCGAGGTCATCATGTTCCCGATGAACCAGCGCGCGGAGGACCTGCTGATGAACGCGCCCAGCGAGCCGACGCTGAAACAGCTGCGCGAGTTGCAGTTGCGGGTCGTGCCGAAGGACAGCTAATCGGCGGTGATGTTGCCGGGGAGGATGCCGATGGCCAGAACCGGGCATCCTCCGCTGCGGCCGGCGGCGATGCGGCTGATCAGCTTGTGGGTGCCGGTTGTGCTTGCGCCGAACTTCGCGGCGACAGTTTCGGTCGTCTCGATGCCTTGCTTGTCCAGGCAATACCCAAGAGATTTGAAGAAACCATTCGACAATTCACGGGTCACGATGACACCGACATCGATCACCCCGGCTTCGAAAAAGCTGCGGAAGGCGTAGAGGTCGCGGTCGTAGGTCTGGTCCTTGCTGTTCCATTCATAGTCGAAGGCCACCCGGCCGCGCCAGAAATCGACCATGTGATTGTGGATGAAGTCATCGCGCCGCATCTCGGCGATCAGCGGCGGCTCCTTGCCCTTGCCAGCGCGCAACTTGACGAGAAGATCGGCTTCGATGCGCACTTCTTCATGAAAACCCGCCGATCTTGCCAGATCGCCGAAACGCTCGGTCGCGGACATGCGATTCCCGCCCGGCGAGCGGATTTCCGTTTGCGAAATGGTGAATTGCCGCAGCACTGCAAGGATCGCGGCAAGTTCCTGTGGCGCTCTCTGGCGCAGGACGGCCGTGGCGCTTCGATAGCTTTTGACCGAATATCTGGCGAGGAGCGCGTCGTCGAAGACTTCGGCGGCAAAGGCGTCGTCGTCGAAAACGGCGTCAGCCCCGCGCGTCATCCTTACTCAGCCGCCATCCCGGAATTATAGGAATAGGTCTTCCAGCTGGGCTTGTAGTCGGCGTCAGCCTGATTGCCCCAGACCGTCCAGCCGTCGCGCACGCCGCGCCCGAACATTTCGAGATAGGGACCCCAAGAGCAGGCTTCGATGATGTCATACTGCTCGTCCGGCTTGCGGGAATGCTCGCGCTTGCGCGTCGACAGGAAGTTGACCTGGCGCCGCCCAGCCGAGAGCGTGCGGGCGTTCTTCCCGCGCGTTCCGAACAGAATCACCTCGGTCACATTGCGGAAGTAGAAGCCGACTCCACGCCCGTCCGAGCCGCCATCCTTGCGCTCCTTGTGCCAGATCAGGTTTGACTTGTAGTCGAAACCCCAGGCTGAAAGCACCCTCAGACCGTCCGGGAGCAAGGCGTTGGGCACCCAGAGATAGCAATGCGCGCGATCTTCCAGATGTTCCGCCACCGGCAGTGCGCAGATTTCCTCAAGCGTCATCGTCGGATAGCGTGACAGGCGCTTGTGCTCGGGCGCGACCTTTCCGGTGCGATTCTCGAACCGCCAAGGCGGGTCGGCCATGACACAGCCGAAACGGTCGCCATTGAGAAACCGGCGCAGGTCTTGTGCGGCTGTGCTACCCATGTCCAACATCTTGCGGGAACCCCTGAACGGATCAAGGTGAACAATGCTGGAACAGAAGTAAAGGCCGAATGAACGCCAATCCACCGATCTTCACGGCCACCGTCCCGGTGTTTCGCCACTACCTGTCGCGGATCAGCGACATCGTGGCGCTGGCCGGGCCGGATGCCCTTGATGCGGCCCTGGCCGACATGCCCTCGGCGCGCTGGCAGTTCGCCACCGCGGCGGGGTTTGCGATGCGGGTGACCTGCCCACTGGCGGGGCGCGACGTGCCCGATCTGCCTTCGGGCCTCGGGCCGCGGCTGGCGGTGGCGCGGGCTGTCTTGGGGGCGATGAAGCCCGCCGAATTCGACGGCGCCGAGGCGCGGGTGATCCGCCATCGCGCGGGCTTTGCCGAGATCGACCAGACGGCGGAGCAGTTCCTTTATCTGTTCGGCCTGCCGAATTTCTTCTTCCACATGACCATGGGCTATGCGGCCCTGCGCGCGGCAGGGGTGGCGCTGGGCAAGGAGGATTACGATGGCATTCATCTTTACCCCGCCGATTATCGCCTGCCCGAAAGCTAGGTCGCGCTCTGCACACGGCTTGGTGACATGCGGGCGGCGATAGGCCGGGCTAGGATCGCAGAAGACAGGGCCGTGACCGCGCGGCTGAGAGTAGATGCCGCAGGACCATGTCCGATCTTGCCGAAATCGCCGCCTTTCGCTTTGCCTATGGCCTGCCCGCCGCGGCGGGACAGGCAGGGCCCGACGCCCTGATGGCCGGGCTGCGCGGCCCCGATGTCATGGCGCAGACCTGGCCCGCCCATGGCACGGCCGAGATCCTGCCGCATCTGCGCGATTTCAAGGCTGCCCGCGAGGCGCGCAAGGCGGCGGGAGAGGATGCGGGCGCGGCGAAGGCCGCGACCAAGGCCGAACGGCGCGCGGTCAAGGCGACGAAGGCGCTGGGCCTGAAGGCGGCGCAGGCCGCCTATGCCCGGGCGATCGACAGCGAAACCCCGCTGCGCGAGCGGTTGGTCGCGTTCTGGGCCGACCATTTCACCGTGACGCCGCGCAATCGCACCCAGAACGCCTGGCCCTCGGCTTTGGTGGAAGAGGCGATCCGGCCCAACCTGACCGCGCCTTTCGCGACGATGTTGCAAGCGGTGACGCTGCATCCGGCGATGCTGATCTATCTGGATCAGGTCAATTCTCTGGGGCCGAATTCGAAACGCGGGGCCAAGCGCGGCAAGGGTTTGAACGAGAATCTCGCCCGGGAGATTCTGGAGCTGCATACGCTGGGCGTGGGGGCGGCCTATACGCAGGATGATGTGCGCGAGATGGCGGAATTGCTGACCGGGCTGACCTTCGTGCCCGAGCGCGGCTATGCCTTTGACGCGGCGCGGGTCGAGCCAGGCGATGATCAGGTTCTGGGCGTCACCTATGGCGGCGAGGGCGTGGCCCCGATCCTGCGGGCGCTGACCGATCTGGCGGTGCGGCCGGAAACGGCGCGGCATCTGGCGGGCAAGTTGGCGGTGCATTTCACCTCGGATACGCCCGACCCGGCGCTGGTGGCGGCGCTTGAGGCGGAATGGTTGCGGACGGAGGGAGATCTGGGGGCGGTGGTTTCCGCCTTGCTGGCCCATCCGGCCTCTTGGGTGCCCGAGGCGCAGAAGGTACGGCAACCTTTTGATTTCACGGTGGCGGCTTTGCGGGCGCTGGGTGTGACAGGGGCGCAGATCATGGCTTTGCAAGAGGCGGATTTCCTTTCCCTGCTGCTGGATCCGCTGGCCGCCATGGGCCAGCCCTGGCAGATGGCCCCCGGCCCGGATGGCTGGAAGGAAGAGGCCGAGGCCTGGATCACGCCGCAGGGCATGGCGGCGCGGATCGACTGGGCGCTGGCCGCGCCGGAGCGGCTGGCGCCTGCCTTGCCCGAGGCGCGTGCCTTTGTCGCGCGGGCGCTGGGCAGCCAGGCCGAGGCTGGGCTGGTCTGGGCGGTCGGCGCGTCGGAAAGCCAGCGCGAGGCGGTGGGGCTGGTGCTGGCCAGCCCTGCTTTCAACAGGAGATAGCAATGGATCGGCGTGGCTTTCTGCGGGGCTTCGGCGCCATTGCCTGTTCGGCGGCGGCGCATCCCTTCCTGTCGACCGTGACGCTGGCGCAGGGCGCGCCCGCGCTGGGCGAGAACCGGCTTATCGTGGTGATCCTGCGCGGCGCGATGGACGGGCTGGATGTGGTGCAGCCGCGTTTTGACCCGGCCTATGCCGGGCTGCGGCCCGGCCTCTTGGCCAGCCCGGCCCTGGCGCTGGGGTCCGGCGATTGGCAGATGCATGGCGCGCTTGAGGGGCTGTTGCCACTGTGGCAGGCGGGCGAGCTGGGCTTTGTCCACGCGACATCGACCCCCTATCGCGACAAGCGCAGCCATTTCGACGGGCAGGACATGCTGGAGGCCGGGACCGGGGCGGATGTGCCTTTGGGCGCGGTGCGCGATGGCTGGCTGAACCGGATGTTGCAGGCGGTGCCGGGGGTGCAGGCCGAGACCGCCTATGCGGTGGGGCGCGACGAGCTCAAGGTGCTTTCCGGCGCAGCGGAGGTGCGAAACTGGGCGCCGGATCAGGAACTTGCGCTGTCAGTGCAGGGACGGCTGCTCCTGGAACATGTGGCGCATGACGACCCCTTGTTCCGCGAGGCCGTGGCCGAGGCCCTGGCCCTGACGCAAGGCGGCCCGATGGGAATGGCAGAGGACGACGAAGCGGGCGGCGTGACGCAGCTTGTCGATTTCGTCGCCGGGCATCTGGCCGGCGAGACCCGGATCGCGGCCTTTTCCCTGACCGGATGGGACACGCATAAGGGCCAGAGCAATGCGCTGCGCCGCCCGCTGACCCGGCTGCAAGAGGTGATCCTGCGGATGAAGGCGCAGCTTGGCCCGCAGGTCTGGGGCCGCACCGCATTGCTGGCGATGACGGAATTCGGCAGGACAGCGCGGGAAAACGGCTCGGCCGGGACCGACCATGGCACGGGCGGGCTGATGGTGGCGGCGGGGGGCGCGGTGAAGGGCCGGCAGGTTCTTGGCGCTTGGCCCGGCCTGGGCGAGCGCGCGCTGTATGAGGGGCGCGACCTGATGCCCACCAGCGATGTGCGGGCCTGGGCGGCCCATGCCATGGCGCAGCTTTACGGGCTGGACCGGGCGGTTCTGGAACGGGCGGTGTTTCCAGGCCTGCGGGCCGAAGGGGCGAAGGGGCTGATCCTCTAGCATCTTGCAGGGCGCAGGGCCTGCGCTTAGCCTGCCCGCGAGAGCGGTCAGGGATGGCATTCAATGGATGACGCGGCGCGGCTGGGACAGGTGGTGAGCGGCTGGTCGGTGCCGCCGCGGCCGGGAGATGAGCCGCTGGAGGGCCATTGGGTGCGGCTGGAGCCTCTGTCGGCCGATACCCATGCCGCCGATCTGTTCCGCGCCTTTTCGGGCCATGACGCGCTGTGGGACTACATGCCCTATGGCCCGTTCGCCTCGGCCGCGGCCTATCACCGCTGGGCCAAGGAGCGCGAGGCGGGCGAAGACCCGCGCTTCTTCGTGCTGCGCGACCGCGCGACCGGCCATTGCGGCGGCATCGCCAGTTTCCTGCGCATCGCGCCCGAGGCCGGGTCGATCGAGGTCGGCCATATCTGCATCGGACCCGAGATGCAGCGCGGCGTGGCCGCGACCGAGGCGATGGCGCTGATGATGGGCTGGGCCTTCGCGGCTGGCTACCGGCGCTATGAATGGAAATGCAATGCGCTGAACCTGCCCTCGCGCCGGGCGGCGCAGCGGCTGGGCTTCAGCTATGAAGGCATCTTCCGTCAGCATCTGGTGGTCAAGGGCCGCAACCGCGATTCGGCCTGGTTTTCGGTGATCGACAGCGAATGGCCAGCGCTGGCCGAGGCGTTCAAGGCC
Organism: Neotabrizicola paludis; assembly: GCF_044142105.1. Taxonomy (NCBI): domain Bacteria; kingdom Pseudomonadati; phylum Pseudomonadota; class Alphaproteobacteria; order Rhodobacterales; family Paracoccaceae; genus Neotabrizicola; species Neotabrizicola paludis. The sequence continues at coordinate 240,530 of NZ_JBGTYM010000005.1, read as the reverse complement.
TGGCTGTCGCCCGCCAATTTCGACGCGGCAGGGCGGCAGCGCGAACGCCTGTCCGATCTGACGCGGCTGGTTCGGGCCGGGTCGGACCCGGCGGTCCGGGACTGAACAACCGGGCGCTTGGGCATCGGGGCGGGGCGAAATCTTCCGCCCTAGGCGCTGTCTCGGAAAGCGGCGTTCCGGGCGATCCGGTCGCGCAACAGGGTGGAAAGCTGGGCATCCTTGACCGAGGGGTCGCCGATGGCGCGGCTGGCGCTGTCCAGCGCCTGATCGCTGGCCTGGCGCGCCAGGCCCGAGACGAAGCCCGCAAGATAGGCGCGTTCGGCAGGCGATGGCCCGGCCTCGAGCGCCCGGGCCGCCTGAAGCAGATCGTCGGTCAGGGCCAGCGGATCGGGCCGCACTTCGCCGGGAAAGGGAGGGGGCCGCATCTCGGCCCCCGGCAGATGGGCGAGGATCGTGGCCTGGAAGATGGCCAGGCCGGGCACGGGTTTGTCCAGAAACCCTGCCGCCCCGGCGGCCAGCGCGGCGGCGCGGCCATCGGGATCGCCGCTGGTGCCCAGCACGACCGCACGTTTCTGGACGGCAAGGCTATGGATCAGCGCCTCTCCCCGGCCATCGGGCAGGCCCAGATCGACGATCACCACATCGGGCCGGTAGCAGCGCAGATGCGCCTCGGCCGCAGCAAGACTGTCGGCCCGGCGCAATCGCCCGCCGGAGCGCTGGCACATCAGGCGCAGCGCGTCCGAGGCATAGCGGCTGTCTTCGACGGCAAGGATGGTCAGCCCCTGCAGGGGCAGCGCGCCACGCAGCGCAAGCGCGGGACCAAAGAAGCTGGGATCGGGCAGGTCGTCGGGGCGGGGCATGGCAGGGGCCTTTCGCTGCGGGCGGGGTGCCGAACCGGGACGCGCGCCATCGGCCAGTCTAGGCAGGGCAGGGTGAATTGCAGGTTAACGGCAGCGCGCGATCCCCTGCTTTGGTCGGGCGGGCTGCGGCGGCACGCCCCCTTGCCCGCCGGGGCGGCTGGGGCGATAAGCAGGGAAAGCGCCCCACGCGGGCCGCAGCTTCCAGCCAGGAGACGCCCATGATCGGACGCCTGAACCATGTTGCCATCGCCGTGCCCGATCTTGCGGCGGCCTCGGCCCAGTATCGCGACACGCTTGGCGCCAAGGTCGGTGCGCCGCAGGACGAGCCGGATCATGGCGTGACGGTGGTGTTCATCGAGTTGCCGAACACCAAGATCGAATTGCTCTATCCCTTGGGCGAAGGCTCTCCGATCGCTGGATTCCTTGAGAAAAACCCGGCCGGGGGCATCCATCACATCTGCTATGAGGTCGAGGATATCCTGGCCGCGCGCGATAAGCTGAAGGCACAGGGCGCCCGGGTTCTGGGGTCGGGCGATCCGAAGATCGGCGCGCATGGCAAGCCGGTCCTGTTCCTGCACCCGAAGGATTTCAACGGCTGTCTGGTTGAACTGGAGCAGGTATGAACATCACCGGCGCCATCGTCCTGTTCTCGGTCACCTGGTTCCTGACCTTTTACATCGTGCTGATGGTGCGCACCCGCACCCAAGGCGAAGCGGGCGAGATCGTGCCCGGCACCCATGCCGGCGCGCCTGCGACCGAGGATGTCGGCCGAAGCGCGCTGATCGCGACGGGCTTTGCCACGGTGATCTTCGCCGTGCTGACCTGGGTGATCCTGTCGGGCCGCTTCACGGTGGATGACCTGAACGTCTTCGGGCTTGAAGCGCCGGTCACGGCGGATCAGTAAGGCCTCTGCCTTACCGTCCTTCGGCCATAAGCTTATGAAAGATATGGGTGAAGGTCGCGGTGCCCAGCACCGGGATCAAGAGGTTCACCAAGGGAACCGACAAGGGCGCGGCCATCAGCGCGCCCGCCATCCAGACCGTGAATCCATTGCGGCTGCGCAGGGCCTTGGCCTCATCGGCGGGCAGGCGGCGCAGGGCGACGAGCATGAAATACTCGCGCCCGAGCAGCCAGCCATTGGCGGCCCAGAACAGGACCGGGGCGAAGGGGCCGATGACCAGAACGGACATCAGCGCGGCAAGGTTCACAAGGACCAGCAGCCCGATCAGGTTGATCGAGGCGCGCAACCCCTCGGCCCAGCCCAGGCTGCGGGCAGGGGGCAGGAAGGGGTAATGCACCTCTTCCACCGCCTGGGCGACGTCATCGGTGAAAAGCCCGGCAAAGGCGGCGGCGGCGGGGATCATCAGGAAGACCGAGAGGGCCAGCATGAAGAAGAGCGAGGCCCAGCCCAAGAGCTGATGCAGGCCCGAGATCGGCCCGAGGAAGGGCAGCTCGACCAGATCGGGGGTCAGGGTCGCGATCATCAGCAGGAAGAGCGCATAGATCACGGCCAGAAGCGCGAAGGCAAGCAGGACGCCCAGCACCAGAACCCGGCGGAAACGCGGGTCGCCCATCTGGCCGACAGCCGCGCCAAAGGACTGAAAGATCATGACAATCCCCGCTGGACGATCCGTGCCAGATCGGGGCGCGGGCGGTCGGGGGGAAGGGTTGCGGGCGGGGTGGCGATGTGGACGATTCCGGCGACGGTTTCGGCCTCGGTGCAGGCGAAGGCGTGGGCGCGGAAGACAGGGTCATGGGCGGGCCAGCCGGTCAGCCAGGAGGCGCCCCAGCCCGCCGCCGTGGCGGCATGGACGAGGTTCATGCAGAGCGCGCCGGAAGACAGAACCTGTTCGGTCAGCGGGATCTTGTCAGAGGCCTTGGGAGAGGAGATCACCACCACGGCAAGGCGGCCAAGATCATATTGCCCGCGGCCCTTGGCGATCTTTTCCGCATCGCCGCCAAGGTCGCGCGCGCGGGCCTCGGCCAGATCGGCGAGGCGGGAAAAATCCTGTCCTTGCAGCACGATAAGCCGCCACGGTTCCAGCTTGCCATGATCCGGCACGCGCAGGGCGGCGGTCAGGATGCGGTCAAGTTCGGCCGCATCTGGGACGGGATCGGTGAACAGCTTGGCGGGCGCGGACCGGCGGGTTTCGAGATAGGCGAAGGCTGCGGGATTCGCTGCGAGATTCGGGGACGGCATGGGCACTCCTGACGGCTTGCGCGGAAGGTAGGCGGGATCGCCGCGCATTTCAAATGGCGGGCCGGCGGGCAGGGTTCGGGTGGGGCTTTTCACGTCTTCCCGGCGTCTTCCGACTGTCTTCCGAACGTCTTCCGTTTTGTCCTCCGCCCGGACCTTGCCGCCCGGCGCCCGGAGGTTCAGTCTGGCCGCTCTGGAGGGTGTTATGGCCGAAGACCTGCCTGACCTGTCACATCTGGCCCGGCCCGGCGCCGAGATCGCGCTGCGCGTGACGCCGAATGCGCGGCGGGCGGGGATCGTCGCAGGCGAGGTCCTGAGGATTTCGGTCACCGAAATCCCGGAGGATGGCCGCGCCACGGCGGCGGCACAGGCCCTTCTGGCCCGCGCGATGGGAGTGGCGAAGACGAGGCTCACGCTGGTGCGGGGCGCCAAGGCGCGGGACAAGGTCTTCCGGCTGGACTGAGGCGGCGGGCCTGCGCGGCGTCTCGCGGAGTTGGCGCGCGCTGCGCCCCGGCCTGCGGCCTCTGCCCCGGAGTATTTGGCGCCAAGATGAAGAGGCAGACAGGGGCGGCCCACGGGGGATGCCGTGCGTTGTGTCGCGGGGCGTGCGCTTTGCCGGGGCTGCTAGTCGCCGGTCGCGGGCTTGCCGCGACGGTCGAGCCTGTAGCTGCCCTCGGGCAGGTTCAGCGCCGCCGCGAGGTCGGCCACCTGGGCGAGCGAGAGGGTGAGGCGCGAGACTTCGTCGGTCTCGGGATCGGTCTGCTCGACGGTGACGCAATCCTCAAACGTGGTGACGGTGACGTCGCCCATCAGGGGCAAGTCGCCCCCCTCGTCGATCAGGGTGATGACCGTGGCGTCGAATTCGTGCTCGATGGTGAACATGGGGCAAGGCTAGCCGGGCGCGCGGGCGGCGGCAATGGCCAATGGTGCGGGATGATGTGGAGGGGCAAGCGATGGCCGGGCCACCCCGCGCGGCCAGCCTGGACCTGTCGGGCGGGAGGGGCGGGAGTCTGGGGGCAGGGCCGGACAGATGAGCGGGGCTGCAACGGGGCAGGCGGCGGGGGCTGAGACGGGGCAAGAGGGTGGCAGATGCCGGAAATAAAAGCGCCGGGCGGCGTTACGGTTGCGTGAGAAGGCCCCAAGGCCCCTTTATTCCGCGCGCGGGTCTGATAGCTTCACGCGGCATGGCCAGGTGATACCGCCGCCGCCTTGCCCTGCCCCCGTCACCTTGCCCCGTCACCCTGTTCCGCCGGACCGCCTGCCCATGCCCTTCGCCGCCGTCGCGCGCGCCCTTGCAGCGCTACTACTGTTTCCTCTGACCCTTGCGGGATGTGTGACCGGGCAGGAGGTGGTGCGGGAACTGCCGCCCGGAATCAGCATCGATTTTCCGCCCGGCACCCCGATGCGCTTTGTCGAGGCGGCGCGGCAGATCGAGCCCGTGGCCGAAACGATGTGCCGGGCGCGCGTCAAGGGGCGCCATTGCAATTTCACCATCGCGCTGGATGCGCGGCCCGGCCAGCCCGCCAATGCCTTCCAAACGCTGGACCCCTATGGGCGGCCCTGGCTGTTCGTGACGACGGCCCTGATCGCCAAGGCGCGCAATGCCGATGAACTGGCCTTTGTCATGGGCCATGAGGCGGCCCATCACATCGCGGGCCATATTCCGCGCCGCGACAGCCAGGCGCGCGAGGGCGCGATGCTGGCCGGGGTGCTGGCGACCCAGGCGGGGGCCAGCCCCGAAGAGGTCAAGCGGGCGCAGCAGACCGGGGCCGAACTGGCGGCGCAGAGCTACTCCAAGGCCTTCGAGCTGGAGGCCGATGCGTTGGGGGCCGAGATCGCCTGGCGCGCGGGGTTCGATCCGATCCGGGGCGCGACCTTTTTCCTGCGCCTGCCCGATCCTGGCGTCACGGCGCATGGATCGCATCCGTCGAATGCGCAGCGCCGGGCGGTGGTGGCGCGCGTCGTGGCCGCCTTGCAGGCGGGCGGCGGGGCCTGAGCGCCCGCGGCCGGGCGAGAGGCGCGGATATTGCCATATCTGGCATGAAGATTTCTTGCATTCTTCGCACTTGCCCCGGTTCTGCTTGATCTGCGTCAAGGCCGCGCCGCGGGTGCGGCGCCACTCTTGGGCCTTCGGGACTGGATGACGCAGGGATCTGCAGGAGGTGTGAGGTGCTGGGATTTACCGATTCACCGCGGGCCTGGTGGCTGACGCGGGCCATGGCGCGGCTGACCGGCGTCAGCCTGCCGCAAGCCGTGGTCGAGGGTTGGCTGAGCCGGGGCGAGCTGGGCGCGATCGTCGCCCGCTGCGAGGGCTGCGCCCAGCCGGCGCGCTGCCAGGCCTTCATGGAGACGCGCGCCGATGAGAAGGCGATGCCCGGCTTCTGCCCGAACAAGGCAGTGATCGAGGCGCTGGCGATCTCGTGAGCGCTTGGGCCGGTTGACCCCGCGGCGGGCGCGCGCCAGAGAGGCGTGATGGAGCAACCGGGCTTTTTCACGCTGGACGATGTGCTGCGCGACCGCGGCTCGCGCTATGCCGTTTCGGGTGGGCCTGCGGCCGGCAGGGCCGAAGCGCGGGCCTTGGTGGCGCAGCTGTGCCGCGAGAAGCGCTTTGCCAAGGCGACCCATAATTCCTGGGCGCTGTTGTCGCGGGCAGAGGGGCCGATCAAGGCCGATGATGGCGAGGCGGGCGCGGGATCGGTGATCCTGCGGATGCTGGAGCGCGAAGACCTGTATGATATGGCGGTGATCGTGACGCGCTGGTTCGGCGGCACGCATCTGGGGGGCGACCGTTTCGCCCATGTCGCAAGCTGCACGCGGGCCTGGCTCGACGCGCTCAGGGCGCGGCGCTAGGCTGGCGCGGCCGGGGAGGGACCGGTTGCGGCAAGGGGGGATGGGAATGCAGTTTCTGAAGGCCGAGTTGCAGCGGCTGGCCAACACCTGTCTGTGGTCCTGGGCGGGCTGGCGCGCGGCCTGGGCCAGCGAGAAGAGCCTGCGGCAATGGACGCTGGCCAATCTTGCCTCGGCCGCCCTGGCCTTCAGCCTGGATCTGACGCCAGGGGAACGCGCGGTGATCCTGGGGCTGGGGCTGATGATCCTGGCGATGGAGCTGGTGAACACCGCGATCGAGGAAGTGGTCGATTACATCTCGGACCTGCGCGACCCGCGGGCGGGCAAGGCCAAGGATTGCGGCAGCGCCGCGGTGGCGCTGGCCGCGATTGCGGCAGGGGTGGCCTGGGGGGTGATCCTGCTGGGCTAGCGGGCGGCGCGCGCGACGTTCGCCAGCCAGATCAGCGCGCCCAACATGATCAACCCTTCGCTGATCCCGATCACCGGGCCGATTGCCGCTTCTGCCACCTTGCCCGAGAGCAGCAGGTAGAGCGACAGCAGCGTGACCAGCGTGCCGATCTGGTGCAACCAGAACTGCGCGACGCCCATCCAGCCATCGGCCAGAGCGGGAAAGACGCGGTAGGAGAGCCCGAACAGCGTCATCAGGGTGAAGCCCAGGAGGTTGATATGGGCATGGACGGGGGTGAGCGAGTGGTCGCCCGAGCCGCCCATATAGCTGCCAAGGATCATGCCGACGATCAGGTAGACGCCGCCGACAAGGAGGAAATTGCGCGAGAGGTTCATGGAGTCATCCGTTGCAAATCAGGGTGATCGGTCGAAATGCGCTGACCGCCTCCGCCGGAGGATGGCCGCGGGTGGGGGCTGCGCCTTGGTCCTTGCGCGGTCACGCACCCGGACACCAATCTTGCACCGAAGAATCCGCATTCCCTATCTGAATCTTTCACCCCCTGCTGACGGGCCGGTGCGCGGCCTTCCGCGAGCGGGGCCTGCGGCTTTCGGCGAGCTTCCGCCGGTTGCGCCGCGCCAGCCGGAACCAACCCACGGACCCGGCCGTTTGCCCCCCAGACGGTGCCTCCGCGCCGCCAGAGGAAAAGAGGACGACATGCAACAGCAAGCCGAGAGCCATTCCGACGCCCGCCCCGGTGCCGCGCTGATCTCCAGCACGGATGTCAATGGCACCGATGTCTATAGCCCTGCGGGCGATCATCTGGGCCATATCGACCATCTGATGATCGACAAGGTCTCGGGCAACATCACCTATGCCGTGATGAGCTTTGGCGGCTTTCTGGGCCTCGGTGCCGGCGCGCATCCGATCCCGTGGAAGAAGCTGCGCTATGACGTGGCGCGCGAGGGCTATGTGACCGACATCACCAAGGCCCAGCTCGAGGCCGCGCCCGAGCGCCCCGAGGACTGGCGCGTGAACCGCGACTATGAGCGCCGCGCCTATGACTATTACGGCGTCTCACCTTATTGGCTGTAAGAAGGCCGCAAGAACGGCGGCCCGCTGCCCTGCGGTGACGCCTTCGCGCCCCTGCGCGCAAGGGGCGGCCCCCGGTGTCGAAAGATGCCGGGGGCAACGATTCTGGGGGGTCAGGCAGTCGTTGGACTTCCGCTAACGAAGCCGACGTCGATAAGTATCCCCATTACTATTGCGGAGTATCCCTCTTCCTCCTCAGATTGATACCGGTCTGATGCAAACGGCCTTAACCACGCGATTTCTGCTCCCAACCAATGCAGTGAAATAGCGTGCAGGCCCAGCAAAAACTTAGACAGACTTTCATTGAATGGCGAAGTCATTCGTTCACCATTAACACCCTGAATTTCATATAAGAAATCTGGGTGAGTGAGGTGCGAAAGCTCTGTTAGATGCACATACGCCTTCATCAACTTCATCCGCTTCAAAATAGCAGTGCGCGGGGGACGCCTCACCTTGAAGATCGCGGTTCTAAGCGCGTAAAGATTGCATAAGCCCTCGACTTGCTGTCGCAAGAGCGTTGCGGCCTGCGGGTAGAGACAGCGATCAATAAGGTTTTCGATAGCTGCCACGCCATTTAGTAGAGCAATGTGAATCGCGTGGCATCTAACCTTCATTTGTGTCTGATCGGCAGGCACTTCGCGATCAAGGCGTAGGAAGATGCTGGCGGCAACTGAACGCGCGAGCACGCACGCAAAATGCTCTTTCGCCAATGGCAACTCTCCCTGCGCCATCGCCGATATCTGAATTCTCTCTTGAGATTCAAGCAGATAGAGGTTGCGGCGAATGAACTCCTCGGTTTCCTTCGGAATGTTTAGCGGCAATCCCTGCAAGTCGCGTGCTCACTCGCCCGATAATTCCTTGTGAATATCATATATCCGTATCAACTTGCGGCAAGGCCGTCGGCTGCGCACGCATCGCTGAAAATTGCAGTTCACCGCGCCGAAAGGTCGCTTCCGGCGTCGATGTCTATCATTTCTCATCTCCCGGCAGCGCCCTTGACCGCCCCGCCTCATCCAGCGCCACGAAGGTGAAGGTCGCATCCGTCACCTTCTCGCTTTCCGTGCCATAGCGCGGGCGGCGCCAGGCCTCGACATGGATGCGCATGGAGGTTCGGCCGGTGCCTTCGAGATGGGCGTAGAGCGAGACTTCGTCGCCGACCTTGACGGGTTTCAGAAAGGCCATGCCATCGACCGCGACGGTCGCCGAACGGCCCCGGGCGATGCGGCCGGCCAGGTTGCCCGCCGCAAGGTCCATCTGCGCCATCAGCCAGCCGCCGAAGATATCGCCCGAGGGGTTGGTGTCAGCGGGCATGGCGATGGTGCGGATCACGGGTTCCGCTTCCGGCGGGGTCTGGGTCAAACGCGGCTTCCCCACAGGTCATATTCCCCGGCCTCATCCACCTCGACGGTGACGATGTCGCCGGGGGCCAGGCCCTCAAACCCCTCGTCGATGAAGAGGTTGCCGTCGATCTCTGGCGCGTCGGCCTTGGTGCGGCAGGTGGCGCCTTCTTCGTCGACCTCATCGACGATCACCTCGATCCGGCTTCCCAGCTTGGCGGCCAGCTTCGCCTCGGAAATGGCCTGGGCCTTTTCCATGAAGCGGGCGAAGCGGTCTTCCTTGACCTCTTCCGGCACATGGTCGGGCAGGGCGTTCGAGCGCGCGCCCTTGACGTTTTCGTATTTGAAGCAACCGACCCGGTCCAATTGCGCCACGTCCAGCCAATCCAGCAGGTGCTGGAATTCGGCCTCGGTCTCGCCCGGATAGCCCACGATGAAGGTGGAGCGCAGGGTGATATCGGGGCAGGCGGCGCGCCAGGCGGCGATTTCATCGAGCGTGCGGGCGGCGGCGGCGGGGCGGGCCATGCGGCGCAGCACATCGGGATGGGCGTGCTGGAAGGGAATGTCGAGATACGGGAGCACAAGCCCATCGGCCATGAGCGGGATCAGGTCGCGGACATGCGGATAGGGATAGACGTAATGCATCCGCACCCAGGCGCCCAGCGACCCAAGGTCGCGGGCAAGCGATGTGATCGGGAATTTCTCGTCGCGGTCCTTCCAGTCAGTGCCATAGGCGCTGGTGTCCTGGCTGATGACCAGGAGTTCCCTCACCCCGGCCTCGACCAGCTTTTCCGCCTCGCGCAGCACGGCGCGGGCGGGGCGGCTTTGCAACCGGCCGCGCATGTCGGGGATGATGCAGAACTTGCACTTGTGGTCGCAGCCTTCCGAGATCTTCAGATAGCTGTAGTGGCGCGGAGTGAGCGAGACGCCGGTGGCGGGCAGAAGGTCGATGAAGGGATCGGGCGCGGGCGGCACCGCGCCATGGACGGCATCCAGCACGGATTCATATTGATGCGGGCCGGTGACTGCCATGACCTTGGGATGCGCGCCGGTGATATAGTCGGGTTCGGCGCCGAGGCAGCCGGTGACGATGACCTTGCCGTTTTCCCGCAGCGCCTCGCCGATCGCATCCAGGCTTTCGGCCTTGGCGCTGTCAAGGAAGCCGCAGGTGTTCACGATGACCGCGTCTGCCCCCTTGTAATCTGGGCTGATCGCATAGCCTTCGGCCCGCAGGCGCGTGAGGATGCGCTCGCTGTCGACAAGGGCCTTGGGGCAGCCAAGGCTGACCATGCCGATGGTGGGCTGGCCCTCGCGGCGGGGGCTGGCCTCGACCTGGGCGCGGGCAAGATCGGGGCGGAGAAGGGGCGGGTTCTGGCTCATGGGCGGTGGATATAGCGCAGAGGGCCTGCGGCGGGAAGCGCTGGCGGATGGACCCGGGGCGGGCTGCGCCGTACCCCGGGATACTTGGGCCAGGATGAAGACCATGGCTGTCCTGCCCCCTTCCTTCTGCCGCCAGATGCTTGGAGAGGCCGGGGCTGGCTCCTGCGGCATGTGCCGGGTGCGCCCGGACCGTCTCGCGCGATGTTTCAATGACGGCGGTTTGATGCCGGAAAGATGGGCAAGTTCTTGCCGGAACCGGGCCGCTGTCCTAGGCTTTCTCAACAAATCAGAAACTTGAGGCAGGTGGCGATGCGGTGGCTGATCCGGGCAATCGGGGCGCTTCTGCTCCTGGCCCTTCTGGGGGCGGGGCTTCTGGCGCTGGTGCCGGCCGAACGCGTGGCGGGGGCCGCGGCGCGGGAATTCCAGCGCCTGACCGGGCGCGATCTGGTGATCGAGGGCGGTGTCTCGGCGCAGTTCTGGCCGGTTCTGGGCGTCGTTACCGGACCGGTGCGCATTGCCAATGCCGATTGGTCCAGCGAGGACGGGCCGATGTTCAGCGCCGACCGGCTGGTGATCGAGGTCAATGCCTCGGCGCTTTTGGGCGGCGATGTGCGAATCCTCGGGCTTCGGGCCGAAGCACCGAAGGTGCTGCTGGAACGCGCCAAGGACGGGCGCGAGAACTGGGTCTTTGGCGGCGGCGGCGCGGCGGGCGAGATCAGCGCTGCGACGCCGGGCGCAGGCCAGGCCTTCACGCTGGAGGAGGGCCGGATCACCGGCGGCACGATCCGGTTGCTCGACCATCAGGCGGGGCGCGATGTGACCCTGGACGGGGTGGACCTGACGCTGGCGATCCCGGATTACACCGGCCCCTTCACGCTCAAGGCCAGCGCGGTGACGCAGGGCCGCCCGGTGACGCTGTCGCTGGCGGCCGAAGTCTTCTCGGCCTTTTCCGAGGGGCGCATCGTGCCCCTGGTCGCCGATCTGACGGCGGGCAAGGCCCGCGCGCATTTCGAGGGGCGCGGCGGCTGGAGCCCGGTTGCGGCCGAGGGGCGGCTTGAGGCTGACCTGACCGATATTGCGGCGCTGGCTGGGCTGGCCGGGGCGGCGGCGCCCAGCCTGCCTCGCGGATTGGGGGCCGAGCGGCTGAAGCTGTCAGGCAATCTGGTGCTGGATGGCACGGGCAAGGCCTTTTTGCGCGGCGCGCGGATCGAGGCGGATGGCAATGCGCTGGAGGGCGATCTGGACCTGTCGCCGGGCAAGGAGCGGCCGAAACTGTCGGCGCAGTTGCGCGCCTCGGCGCTGGATCTGTCGGGCCTGTCGGGCGGGCAGGGCGGCGGCGCGGGCGGTGGCATGAAGGCGTCGGGCTGGCCCGAGGATCGCATCGACGTTTCGGCCCTGGGGCTGGTCGATGCCGCCGTGGCGCTGAGCGCGCCTTCGGTCGATCTGGGGGTGGCCAGGTTCGGCGCGACGGGGGTCTTGATCACCTTGGACCGGGCGCGGGCGGTGTTCGATCTGCAGAAGCTTGATGCCTATGGCGGCAGCGTCACCGGCGAATTCGTCGTCAACGGCCGTGGCGGCCTGTCGGTCGGCGGCAGGCTGTCGCTGGCCGGGTTGCAGATGCAGCCCCTGCTGCAGGACTTGTCGGGTTGGGACCGGCTGGTGGCGCAGGGCAATCTGACGCTGCGCTATCTGGGTGTCGGCAATTCGCTGGCCGAGATCATGCGGTCGCTTGAGGGCGAGGGCACGCTGAGCCTGGGCAAGGGCGAATTGCGCGGCCTCGACATCGGGGGGATGCTGCGGACGCTGGACCCGAACTATGTCGGCGAGGGGCAGAAGACGATCTTTGACGGTGTGGCGGGCAGTTTCACGATGAAGGCGGGGGTGCTGTCGAACAGCGACCTCAAGCTGGTCGCGCCCTATGTCACCGCGACCGGGGCGGGGACGGTCGATCTGGGCCAGCGGCGGCTGAATTACCGGCTGCGGCCCACGGCGCTGGCGGGCGAGGATGGCACGGGCGGGGTGATGGTGCCGCTGCTGATTACCGGCCCCTGGGCGAAGCCGAATTTCTCGCTCGATCTTGAGGCGATCGCCCGGGAGAAGATGGAGGAGGAGGCGCAGGCGGCGGCGGAAAAGCTGCGGCTGGAGGCCGAGAAGGCCGAGGCCGATGCCAAGGCCGCGCTCGAGGCGAAGCTGGCGGAAGAAGGCATCGTCGCGGGCGAGGGCGAGAGCCTGGAAGACGCGGCCAAGCGCCGGGCGCAGGAGGTGCTGGATGACGAGGCGCGCAAGCTGCTGGAAGGCTTGCTGAAGGGGAACTAAGGGCGCGGCTGGGCTCAGGCGGGACCGACCAGCCTGCGGGCAAGGGCGCGGGCATGGTCGGGCTCGACCTGCCAGGAACAGGCCACTTCCCAGGCAAGGGTGGCCCGGTGGATGGTGTCGGACGGCGGCGCAACCTGGGCAAGGTCGAAAGCGGCAAGGTCGCGTCGGGATTCGTCCCAGTCGAGCAGGATGGGCAGCCCATCAGCCCCGTGCAGGATGTTGCCGGAGGAAAGATCGGCATGGATCACCGTCTCATCGCCCCGAAGGCCGGACCAGGCGGCGCGGCAGGCAAGGGCCAGGATGGGCGGCATCAGCGACAGATCGACATCGCCGCCCCGGTCCTGCGTGAGCAGGTCGCGCGAGGACAGGAAGCCCGGCCGCTGCGGCAGGGCGGCCGTGGCGCGGTGGAAAGATCGGATGCGCGGCGCCAGGGCAGGCAGGTCGGCGGCGGCGAAGGGTCGGCCTTCCAGAAAGGGCTCGCAGGTCCAGCCCTGTTCGGCCAGCGCGCGGTTGCGGCTGGGGATCAGGCCGGGGACGGTGAAGCCCGCATCGCGGGCAAGGGCATGGACCGGGGCAAGCCAGGCCAGGGCCTCGGCGCTGCGGCGGGTGGATTTGAAGACAAGGCCCCGCGCAAGGCCGGTGGTGCGGAAGGCCCGGTTGCGGTGGCCGCCGGCCAACGGTTCCAGCGGCGCATCCACGCCCCAGAGGCCTATGGGCGGCAGCGCGGTCATGTGCCACGCGGCTTGGCGCGCAGGGTGGGTTCGGCCTGGGTCGGGTCTTCGGGCCAGGGATGTTTCGGATATTGCCCGCGCATGTCCTTGCGGACATCGGCATAGGACTTGGCCCAGAAGCCCGGCAGATCTTGCGTCACCTGCACCGGGCGTTGGGCGGGCGACAGAAGCGTGATGCGCAGCGGCAGGCGGTTCTGGCCGACCGTCGGATGGCGGGTGACGCCGAAAACCTCTTGCAGGCGCAGGTCGATGGCAGGGGCTTCGCCCTCATAGTCGATGGGCACCGCCCGGCCTAGCGGCGTGGTGAAATGCGCGGGGGCGAGGCGGTCAAGCTCGGATGTCTGCGACCAGTCGAGAAGCGACAGCAGCGGTTGCGTGAGGTCGAGACCGCGCAGATCGGAATCCGTGCGGGCGCGGGCAAGCTGGGGCATCAGCCAGTCGGGATCGCGGGCGAGAAGCGCCTCGTCCGTCACCTCGGGCCAGTCGTCGCGGCGACAGAGCGCTATGCGGGCGCGCAGGCGGCGGGCCGATGGGGTGAGGGGTAGGCCCAGAAGGCGCAGGCCCTCCAGCGCGGCGGCGGCGAGGGCTTCGGCCGGGGCATCCGGCCAGGGGCGGTCGTCGAGGATCAGGGCGCCGAACATCTCTTGCCGCCGGGCAGCGACGCGGCCTTCGCGGCGGTCCCAGTGCACGGTCTCGCGCCAGCGGATGCGGGGGGCGTAGAGGCGGCGCAGATCGGCCTCGTCCAGGGCGGCGGCCTGGCGGATGCGGGCTTCGCGCGGGTCGCCGTCAAGATCGGTGGCGACCAAAATCCTGACGTTGGAAAGCGATGTGCCGGGGGGAAGGACGGCCCCCTTGCCACCGGAAAGAAGGAAACGCGGCGCCTCGCCCTTGCGGCGCAGGCCGATGCGGTCGGGATAGGCGAGTGCGGCCATGGCGGCGGGTGAGAGGCCGGGCAGCCTGGCGGTCGGAGACTGGGGGGCAAGGCGTCTCGCCTCGGCGCGGATGCGCTCGATGGCGGCAAGGTCGGCCTCGGGCGGCGGGCGGCGAATGGCGTCGAGCCGCAGGGAAAGCTCGGGGCCTGCCCCGCGCAGGGGATCGCGTTCGGCCAAAAGCGCGGCAAGGGGCGCGGCTTCGGGGCCAGCAAGGGCAAGCATATGGCCAAGGCGGGGCTGCAGCGGCAGGGCGGCCAGCGCGCGGCCATGTTCGGTGATGCGGCCCGCCGCGTCCAGCGCCCCAAGATCGGCCAGCAGGGTCCGCGCCTCGGCCAAGGCGGGGGCCGGGGGTGGGGTAAGGAAGGGCAGGTCGGACGATCCCCAGAGCGCGAGGTCGAGCGCGAGGGGCGCGAGGTCGGCCGCTTCGATCTCGGGCGGCGGGAAAGCAGCAAGGCTGCCCTCTTCGCCGCGCGTCCACATGCGGTAGCAGATCCCCGGCCCGACCCGGCCCGCGCGGCCCCGGCGCTGTTCGGCCTCGGCTTTGGTCACCCGTTCCGTGACAAGGCGCGACATGCCGGAGGCGGGATCGAAGCGGGCGCGGCGGGCCCGGCCCGCGTCGATGACGACGGTGATGTCGGGCAGGGTCAGCGAGGTTTCGGCGATGGCGGTCGCCAGCACGATCTTGCGGCCCGGCGCGGGGCCAAGGGCGGCGCGCTGGGCGGCCAGGTCCATGGCGCCGAAAAGCGGGCGGATCGTGACGCCCGGCAGGCCCTGAAGCGCGGCTTCGGTGCGGCGGATCTCGCCCTCGCCGGGCAGGAAGACCAGAAGGCCGCCGGTGGTTTCCGAGGCGGTTTCTTCAAGCGCCTGGCGGATCAGCAGCGCGGTCGCGGCCTCAAGCCGCAGCGAAGGGTCGACGGGCCGGGGCAGCCAGCGGGTTTCGACCGGGAAGGCGCGGCCCTGCGCCGTGATGCGGGGGGCATCGCCCATCAGCGCGGCGACGGGGGCGGCGTCGAGCGTGGCGGACATGACGAGAAGCGACAGGTCGGGGCGCAGGGCGGCGCGGATTTCGAGCGCCAGCGCAAGGCCAAGATCGGCCTGAAGCGAGCGTTCGTGAAATTCGTCGAAGATCACCAGCGAGATGCCGAGCAATTCGGGATCGGATTGCATCATGCGGGTCAGGATGCCCTCGGTCACAACCTCGATGCGGGTGGCGGAGGAGACCTGGGCCTCGCCGCGGATGCGGTAGCCGACGGTCTGGCCCAGGGGGGTGCCCAGGGTCTCGGCCATGCGCAGGGCGGCGGCGCGGGCGGCGAGGCGGCGGGGTTCCAGCAGCAGGATGCGGCCGGGGAAAAGACCGGAGGCCAGAAGGTCGAGCGGCACCAGCGTCGTCTTGCCCGCGCCGGGCGGCGCCTCGAGCACGGCCAGGCCGTGTGCGGCCAGCGCGGCGCGCAGATCGGGCAGGATATGGGTGACGGGCAAGGCTTCCATGCCGCCTTATGGCAAGGCGGGCGGGGCTTGGCCAGCGCGGCGGGGAAGCATGACTGCCTGCCAGAATCACCTGCCCTTGCGGCCCCCGCAGGCAAACGGATAGAATGGGGCAACCATCAGACAGCCGGAGAGACAGATGTCCTGGACGGACGAGCGCGTCGAGACGCTCAAGCGCATGTGGGCCGAGGGCCAGTCGGCCAGCCAGATCGCCAAGGAACTGGGCGGGGTGACGCGTAATGCCGTGATCGGCAAGGTGCATCGTCTGGGCCTGTCGAACCGTGTGGGCGGCAAGGAAGACGAAGAGATGCCGGCCCCGGCCGCAAGGGCGGAACCGGCCCCGGCCGCCGCAAGGCCGGAGCCTGCGCCTGCCGCCGCGGCCCCGCGCCCCGAGCCGGCCGCCGCCCAGCCGCGCCCGGCCCCGGCCGAACGGACCGCCGCCCCGGCGGCTGCCTCGAACGTGACGCCGCTGCCGGTGCGCAAGGCGATTGTGCCCGCGGGCCAGCCGCTGCCGCCGCAGCCGAGCCTGAACGAGATCAGCCCCGAGGCGCTGGCCAGCGTGCGCGAGGTCGAGAAGCGGGCGCGGAAGCTGACTCTGATGGAACTGACCGAGCGGACCTGCAAATGGCCGATCGGCGACCCTGCGACCGAGGATTTCTGGTTCTGCGGCCTGCCCTCGCTGCCTGGCAAACCCTATTGCGAGGCCCATGTCGGCGTCGCCTTCCAGCCGATGAGCGCCCGCCGGGACCGCCGCCGCTGAGGCGGAGGAAGAAGATTTCCGGCCGAAAATTCAGCAAGGCCCGGCGCATGCCGGGCCTTTTGCTTTGCCGCTGTATCCGCGCGATCTGCATGGCCTGCCGGGAAATGTCGCTTTCAGGCGGGCGCCGCGCCCGGTGCCGGGCTAGGGCGGGGCATGAGCCAGGACCGTATCCTTCCGGGCATCGTCCTGATGCTTGCCTTCTGCGTGCTCGCGCCGCTGCTGGACACCTGCGCCAAGCTTGCGGCGGAGGGCGGGATTCCGGTTGGCCAGATCACCACTGCGCGATTTCTGGTCCAGACCCTGCTGATGCTGCCCATCGTGCTGGCCATGGGCCACAGTCTGCGGATGACCCCAAGGGCGCTGGTCTTCGTGACCCTGCGCGCCGTCATGCTGGTGATCTCGACCTTCACCTTCGTCTCGGGCGTCAAGGTGATGCCGCTGGCCGACACGCTGGCCATCGTTTTCGTCGAACCCTTCATCCTGCTGTTCCTGGGCTGGCTGATCTTTGGAGACCGGATCGGGCCAAGGCGGATCGTGGCCTCGGCGGTGGGCTTTGTCGGCGTGCTGCTGGTCATCCAGCCCGCTTTCGACACGTTCGGGCTGGTGGCGCTTTGGCCGCTGGGCACGGCGCTGTCGTTTTCCTTCTACATGCTCGTGACGCGGGCGATCTCGGCCTATATGCACCCGGTCCCGATGCAGTTGCACACAAGCTGGACCGGGCTCTTGATCTGCCTGCCGCTGATGATGGCCTTTGACGGCGGGCCGGTGCCCGAGCTGGATCCGATCTGGCCCATGGGTCTGATGTGGCTGTGGCTGCTGGGCGTCGGGGTCTGGGCCTCGGCCAGCCATATGTGCATGACCTATGCGCTGCGCTTTGCCCCGGCGGCGACGCTGGCGCCGCTGCATTATCTGGAGATCGTGGTGGCGGTGACGCTGGGCTGGGCAATCTTTGGCGATCTGCCCAATCGCGAGACGATGCTCGGTATTGTGATCATCGTAGCCTCGGGCCTCTATGTCATCCACCGCGAGCGGATTGCCGCCCGGCAGGCCCCCGCGCAAGTCCCGGTGCCAGCGCCGCTATCGCCGCCGCAAGCCGCGACCGCGGAAGGATGACGATCATGCCGGGGCCGGAGACGCGCAGCCGCACCTGACGGGCGGTGACGCGGTTCGAGGTACCGATCATGCCATCCGGGACAAAATGCAGGCCCTGAAGCGGCCAGTACAGGCCTTCGCTTTCCGCTGTGAGCGGCGCGAGCGGGAACAGCGAGAAGGCCTCGCCCGGTCTTGTGGCCAGGGTCAGCTCGGGCGGGCAGGCAAAGGCGAAATCCTTTGGGCCGATCACAAGGCAGGGTTGAGACGGATGGCGCACCAAGGCGTTGAGGACCGCGAGCCCATGGTCGATCCGGGCGCCCTGAAAGCCGAGGGCGAGGATGAGAGGGGCCTTGATCCGGGCCAGGGCCTTGTCGAAATCGGTGGTGTCCTGATCGGCCAGAGGGTGCAGCCGGTCCGGTGGCAGGGCGGCGCGGGCCTTGGGCGAGAGGCTGTCGAAATCGCCGATCACCGCATCGGGCAGGATGCCCGCCCGCAGCAGCCGGTCAGCCCCGCTGTCGGCGCCCACGGCCCGAGGGGCGCGGGCCAGCGCCAGGCGCAGGTCACGCGCCGCGACCGGCCCGCCCCCGACCAGCGTGACGGCGTCAGGGGATTCGACAATTGGCTGAATCATGCGGATACTGTTCGAATTGAGGCAACTTTTCCGGGGCTGGGACACAATCAATCCTTCAAATTACCCTTGTCTGTCCATGGATTTGAACAGCGGGGCGGTAATGTTTCCCGTAAAGCGGAAGTGCGAGGGCTGCATCCATGATCGGTGCAAACAAGATCCTGACGGTGTCTTACGGGACGTTCAGCTGCACGCTGGAAGGTTTCGACGAGCCCTTCAACACCATGAAGGCGATTGCGGAGTATTTCCGGGATCTTGCCGCCGAGGATCGCTATTTCGGGGCCGAGCCGCCCCAGCCCGATGCCGCCATGCTGCATCGCATCGCCGAACGCGAGATTCAGCGCCGGGTCGAGGCGCGGGTTGAGGAAAACAACCTTATTCTGAAGGCGGATGGCGAGGTGACGCCGGCGCCGGTCGTGGCTTCGGCTGCCGCTGCCGTTGCTGCGCCTGCCGCCGCGGCGGGGGCGCCTGTGGTGCCCCAGGCCGCCGCGCCCGAAGCTGCCGCGCCGCAACCCGCCGCCGCCCCCCCCGCCGCCGAACCCGTTGTCGCGGAACCTGCTGCCGTCGCGCCCGCTGTGGCGGCGCCCGCCCCGGAAGCCCCGATCGCCGAATCGGTTACGCCCGAAGAGATGGTGCCCGAGGCGCAGGCCGCCGTTGCCGCCGATTTCGCGCGTGAGGCCGAACCGGCGCCCCGGCCCGAGCCCGAGCCGGAACCCGAGATGCCGCGTCTTGCCCCGGCCATGCCCGAAGGCGTGGCGGCCAAGCTGGCGCGCCTGCGCCGGGCGGTCTCGCAATCGGCGGGTGGCAATGTCGTGTCGCTTTCGGTGCTGCCGCCGGTCGCGGCGGATCTGCCGGGCGATCTGGATTTCATCGAGGACGAACCTGCCGATGTTCCCGGCATGGAGAGCACGGCCGGTCTGATGCCGGCTATCGCCGAGGCGGAGGCTTTCGACGAGATCGAGGCCGATGCGGTGGAGGACAGTTTTACCGAGATCGAAGCGCCGACCCTGTATGACGATCTGGCCGAAGATTTCGCGCCCGAGGCGGTGGCGGAGGACATCGCCGCCGATGATATGGCGGAACCCGAAGCCGAGGATGCCGTCGCTATTGGGGACGCCGCCGAGGCGGATGAGGCCCATGAGGATGACATGCTTGCCCGTCTGGCCATGGCCGAGACGGTGGAGCCGACCGCCGGTGCCGTGACCGAAGGGGCCGAGAGCGAAGAAGAGGAAGAAGCGGATACGCTTGGATCGCTGATCGCCACGCTGGCGGGCGGTGCGGCGGACGGGGAGGATATCGGCGGTACGGTTGCCGCGACCCCTGCTGCCGATCCCTTCGCGATGGATGACGCGGTTGCCGAGGATGACGCGCTCTATGATCTGGCTGAAGCGCCGGAGACCCCGGTCATCGCCCGGGACGAACTGGGCGATCTGAACGACGATCTGCCCGAAGATCTGACGGAGGAGATGGTCGATCTGGCGGCGCTGGACGCGGTCGCGCCCGAGGCCGAGGTCACGCCGCAGGAGGTGGAGGATTTTGGGGTCGATCTGGTCGAGGCGGAGGAAGCCGCTCCGGTGCCCGCCGAACCGGCGGCTGCCGCGGCAGCGATGCCGCCTGAGGCGGAACCCGATCCCGAGCCTGATGACGCTCTGGCCGAGAAGGTCCAGCGTGCCCGCGCCCGGGTGATCAAGATCCGCCGGGCCGATGCCGCCGTTCCGCCGCCCGCCGCCGCGCCTGCCGAAGAAAGCCTGCCCCGGGCCGATGCCGAGGCTGCTTTGGGCGATGTGCTGGGGGCCAGCTCGGACGAGGACGATGTCGACCGCCTGTCGAAACGCGTCGATGATGAAATGGCGGGGCCGGAAAACCAGCGCCGCCTGGCCGCGATCAAGCATCTCAAGGCCGCCGTCGCCGCGACGGTGGCCGAGCGCCGGGCCGGGGTAACGGCGCCGTCGGACGAGGAACGCGCCGATCCCTATCGCGCCGATCTGGCCCGGGTGGTGCGCCCGGTGCGGCCGCGCGCGGCCGAAGGCGGCAGTGCCCTGCCGCGCCCGGCGGCGCCTGCCGCTCCGGCAGCCGCAGAGGCCCGGCCCGCCCCGCTGGTGCTGGTTTCGGCCCAGCGGATCGACCGGCCCTCGGGGCCGGTCATGCCGGTGCGCCCGCGTCGCGTGGGCGGGGGTGTGGCCGCGGCGGCGGCAATGGGCATGACGCTGGTGGAAAACCGCTCCGTGCCGGTGGCCGATGCCGAAGACTGGGACGAGGATGAGGAAGACCGCGCGCCCGATTCGGGCAATATCTTCGCCGAAGCGCGCGATTTCGGTGAATTCGCCGAGGCGCTGGGGGCGACCAGCCTGCCTGCGCTGCTTGAAGCGGCAGCGGCCTATGCGACGCTGGTCGAAAAGCGCGAGCATTTCACCCGCCCGCTGCTGATGCGCCGTCTGGCAAGCGACGAGACCGGCGCCAGGATCAGCCGCGAGGAAGGTCTGCGCAGCTTTGGCACGCTTTTGCGTGAAGGGCGGATCGAGAAGGTCCGCCGCGGACAATATGCGCTGCCCGAGGATTCGGCTCTGCTCGCCGAAGCGCGGCGCATTTCGGGCTGACTGCCATCAGTGCCGGAACAGGGGCGGGGGGCCGGGCGGGACCCCCGCCTTCTTCATTTCGGGTCGATGTCCTGTGGCGCGTCCGGGTCGGGCTGGCCGATGCCGCGGAAGATCCCCCGGAAGGGCAGCGCCCAGAGGAAGCCGAGGCCGATATAGACCGCAAGCTCGGCCAGGATCGGAAGCCGGCCGAAGCGGGCGCCCAGCCAGTTCAGAAGCGTGACCGCGGCCACGACATAGGCGGGCATCCCGACCACGAGAATCAGGAGCGCGAGTTTCTTGCGGGTTTTGTAGGACAGGGCCATCGGGACTCCTCCTGCGCCTGCGGCCGCCGTCGCCGGTATGGTCCGGCGACGGCGCGCAGCGTCAGTCTGCGAAGGGATCGGTGACGAGGATGGTGTCGTCCCGCTCGGGGCTGGTGGACAAAAGCGCCACCGGGCACTGGATCAGTTCCTCGATGCGGCGGACATATTTGATCGCGGCGCCCGGCAGGTCGGCCCAGCTGCGCGCGCCCGCGGTCGACTCGCTCCAGCCTTCCAGCTCTTCATAGACCGGGGTGACGCGGGCCTGAAGATTGGCGGCGGTGGGCAGGTAGTCGAGCTTTTCGCCATCCAGCATATAGCCGGTGCAGATCTTCAGCGTCTTGAACCCGTCGAGCACGTCAAGCTTGGTCAAAGCGATGCCCGAGACGCCCGACGTCGCGCAGGTCTGGCGCACCAGAACCGCGTCGAACCAGCCGCAGCGCCGTTTGCGCCCGGTGACGGTGCCGAATTCATGGCCCCGCGTGCCCAGACGCTCGCCATCCTCATCGAAGAGTTCCGAGGGGAAGGGGCCTTCGCCGACGCGCGTCGTATAGGCCTTGACGATGCCAAGGACGAAATCGATCGCGGTCGGGCCAAGCCCCACGCCGGTCGCGGCCATGCCCGCCAGCGTGTTCGACGAGGTGACATAGGGATAGGTGCCAAAATCGACATCGAGCAACGAGCCCTGCGCCCCTTCGAAGAGGATGCGCTTGCCAGCGCGACGCGCCTCGGTCAGCACTTTCCAGACCGGCTTGGCATAGGGCAGGATCTTCGGCGCGATTTCAAGAAGTTGCGCCTTCAGCGCCTCAGCGTCGACCGGCGGCAGGCCCAGCCCCGCGCGCAAGGCGTTGTGATGGGTCAGGAGACGGCCAATGCGGGTGTCGAGCGTCGGCGCATCGGCAAGATCCGCCACGCGGATCGAGCGGCGGCCGACCTTGTCCTCATAGGCCGGGCCGATGCCGCGCCCGGTGGTGCCGATCTTGGCGACCGAATTCTGGCTTTCGCGTGCCCGGTCCAGCTCGCCATGGATCGGCAGGATCAGGGGCGTGTTCTCGGCGATCAGCAGGGTCTCGGGGGAAACCGCCACGCCCTGCGCCGCCAGCTTGCCGATTTCCGACAGAAGCGCCCAGGGGTCGAGCACCACGCCATTGCCGATGACCGACAGCTTGCCGCCACGCACGATGCCCGAGGGCAGGAGCGAGAGCTTGTAGACCGTGCCGTCGATGACCAGAGTATGGCCCGCATTATGGCCGCCCTGGAAGCGGGCGACGATGTCGGCGCGCTCGGAGAGCCAGTCGACGATCTTGCCTTTTCCCTCATCGCCCCATTGGGCGCCCACGACGACGACATTGGCCATGTTGCGAAGGTCCTTCCTGCGTTCGGAATTGCGGGAACCCTATAGCGGGGTGCGCGGGCGGGGGGAACAGCTATTTCCGTCGCAGGCCGGGGCAAACCTGCGGCGGCATCCTCAGGGCAGGCCTGCGCCTCCGGCGGGGATATTTGAGAAACAGAAGAAGCGGCAATCGCCGTCTTCCGTTTGCAAGTATCCCGGGGTCCGGGGCAGAGCCCCGGGGCCTGGCACGGGCTGTCCCGCCTCAGCAGTTGGGGACGTTGACCGCCAGCCCGCCCAGCGAGGTTTCCTTGTATTTCTCGTGCATGTCATGGCCGGTCTGACGCATGGTCTCGATGCAGGCATCCAGGCTGACAAGGTGCTGGCCGTCGCCGCGCAGCGAAAGCGAGGCGGCCGAGACCGCCTTGATCGCGCCAAGGCCGTTCCTTTCGATGCAGGGCACCTGAACCAGGCCCTTCACCGGGTCGCAGGTCATGCCGAGATGGTGCTCCAGCGCGATTTCGGCGGCGTTTTCAACCTGTTCGGGCGTGCCGCCCAAGACCGCCGCCAGCCCGGCCGCCGCCATGGCCGCGGCGGAGCCGACCTCGGCCTGGCAGCCGCATTCCGCGCCCGAGATCGAGGCATTGTGCTTGGCCAGCCCGCCGATGGCGGCGGCGGTCAGCAGGAATTCGCCCACCCGCGCGGGCGAGGCGCCCGGCACATGGTCAAGCCAGTAGCGGATCACGGCTGGGACGACACCCGCCGCGCCATTGGTGGGCGCGGTGACGACCTGGCCGCCGGCGGCGTTTTCCTCGTTCACCGCCATGGCATAGAGGCTCATCCAGTCATTGATGACATGGGGGGCGACAAGGTTCAGGCCGCGTTCGGCCAAAAGCGCCTCATGGATGCCCTTGGCGCGGCGGCGGACCTTGAGGCCGCCGGGCAGGATGCCCTCTCCCAGCATGCCGCGCGAGATGCAGGCATTCATCACGTCCCAGATGCGGGCCATGCCGCGGTCCAGCTCGGCGGCAGAGCGGAATTTCAGCTCATTGGCGCGTTTCATCGCGGCGATGGACAGGCCCGACTTGCGCGCCATTTCCAGCATCTCGGCCCCGCTTTCGAACGGGTAGGGCACATCGGCGCGGGCCTTGGCCTTGGCCCCGGCCGCCTCGGCCAGTTCGCCCGCAGTCAGAACAAAGCCGCCACCGATCGAGTAGTAGGTTTCTTCAAGGATCACGTCGCCCTGGGCATCGGTCGCGCGCAGGACCATGCCATTGGCATGGCCGGGCAGGGCGGGGCCGTAGTCGAACAGCAGATCCTTGCCGGGATCGAAGCTCAGGGGCGGCAGGCCGGGGACGTCGATGCGGTGCGTCCGGCGGATCGCTTCCAGCGTGGCCTCGGCCTTGGTGGCATCATAGGTTTCGGGCGAGAAGCCGGCGAGGCCAAGGATGGTGGCGCGGTCGGTCGCATGGCCGACGCCGGTGAAGGCCAGCGAGCCATGCAGGCTGGCGCGCAGGCCATGGGCATGGAAGGGCGAGGCGCGCAAAAGATCGAGGAAGCGCGCGGCGGCGACCATGGGGCCCATGGTGTGGCTTGAGGACGGGCCGATGCCGACCTTGAACATGTCGAAGACGGAAAGAAACATTTGTGCGGCCCCGGTTGTCGTGCAGGCGTCAACATGACGCGGCAACAGGCCCGGCGAAAGGCGGAAAGCGACGCTGGCGGCCGCGCAGGCGTCAGGGCGAGGGGCGCGCTGCCTTGGGCGGGCGGGTAAAGGGCGTCGGCCCGAGACCTTCTTCCCGGGCGATCTGCCGCGCCGCAGGCAACACTTCGGCCAAGGCGGCATGGGCGGCGAGATCGGGAAAGGCCTCGAGCCGGAACCAGGGCGGATGGTCGGCGGGATATTGCGCCGCCCAGCGGGTCAGCATCAGCAGATAGGCGGAAAGGGGGCCAAGCGGCGGGAAAAGCTGCGGCGTGCTGCGCATCGCCTCTTCGATCAGCGCCAGGGCGCCCAGAACCCGGGCCGCGGCCAGATTGGCCTGGCCGGCCTCGGCCTCGGGTGCGGCGAAACGCCAGGGGCGGATCATCTGGCGCAGGTCCGGGTGCAAAGTGTTCGAGATGTAGAAAAGCCATTTCAGGAAAGCCGGGCGGAGCGGGGCCTCGGGGCCTGGGCCAAGGCCCTGGCTGTCGGAGAGATAGAGCAGCGCGGCGCCGGTTTCCGAGACCGGCCCCTGCGGCGTTTCCAGCACGGGGATCGTGCCGGTGGGGTTGAGGCTGCGATAGGCCGGGCTGTCCAGACCCGCGCCGGACCGGTCGATCGGAACCAAATCGAGCACAACCTGACCCTGCATTGCGACAAGGCGAAGGATGGTTGCGGCTGTGTCGGGAGAATTGTGCAAGCGAAGCATGGCCTGACCACCGGGGCAGTAACCTGCCTAGACTGCACGAGACGTGGATAGTTGTCACCTAGGCTTACGAATTGAGTCTGGAATACGGCATGCCCATGAAGGAAACAGACTTTTTCATGGCATTTCCAAGGCGCTTTCCTTGACTCATGCTTAACAGTCCATTGCCATAAGCGGAGGAACGGAATCGCCAGTCTGCGGAGTCGCCATGCCCCTCGTCGTTGTCGTCTCACTTTTCGCAGGCTTCCTGATCTTCTTTTGATCATATCGCTGCCTGTGGCGGGGTTCCTCCTTGTGTGGGGGCAATTGCCTCTCGCCCTTGAGGGGGGTTTGCGTTAATTGCCGGGAACCCGACCCCGCAAGGAGCGCCGCCGATGTCCGCCGATCTGAACCCCATCGACAAGGCAAAGTTCGTGGCTGCCAAGCGCGCGGTGGAATTCGTCGAGGACGGGATGAAGCTGGGCCTTGGCACGGGGTCGACCGCCGCCTGGATGGTGCGCTGCCTGGCCGAGCGGATTCGCGAGGAAGGGCTGCGGGTGGTCGGCGTTCCCACCAGCCGCCGCACGGCGGAACTGGCGGCAAGCCTGGGCATCGCGATGCGCAGCCTGGACGAGGTCAAGTGGCTGGACCTGACGATCGACGGCACGGATGAGTTCGACCCCAACCTGAACCTGATCAAGGGTGGCGGCGCGGCCCTGCTGCACGAAAAGATCGTGGCGACGGCGAGCGATCAGATGATCGTCATCGCCGATGCCGCCAAGGAGGTCAGCGCGCTCGGCGCCTTTCCCCTGCCGGTGGAGGTGATTCCCTTTGGCTGGCAGACCACCAAGGCGCTGATCGAGGAGACGCTGGTCTCCATGGACGTTCTGGGCCGCGACGTGACGCTGCGGATGAACGGCGACCGGCCGCTGGTGACGGATGAGGCGAATTACATCCTCGACCTGCACCTGTCGCGCATCGGCAATGCGCGGCAGCTGGCGCTGGTGATGAACCAAATCCCCGGCCTGGTGGAGAACGGACTTTTCATCGACATCTGCGACATTGTGGTGATCGGCCATGCCGATGGCCGGGTGACCCTGCGCGACATCAACACCGGCCGGGTCGAGGACGAGCAGATCCATTTCGCGCCTACCGACAATATCTTCGCGGATATGGAGTGAGGGGGCGAAGCGCGGGCAGGGTCGCGTGCGCGCAGGCTCGGTTTTGACGCATATCCTGTTCATCTGCGGCAAGGCGCGCAAACGAAGCCCGACCGCGGCCGCGGTGGTGGCGGAGCGGCTGGGGCAGCCGACCGATTTCGCGGGGTTGAGTGCCGATGCGGATGAACGTCTCAGCCCTGAGCACCTGGCCTGGGCCGATACGATCGCGGTGATGGAGAAGGCGCAGCTGTCGCGCCTCAAACGCCAGATGGCTGCGCATCTCAAGGGCAAGCGGCTGGTCTGCCTGGATATTCCGGAGGACTACGAATTCATGCAGCCGGAGCTGATCGATCTTGTCGCGGCACGGCTGGGGCGCATCGTCCGCTAGCGGCGGAGGGGGCGGCTCTTCCGGCCGCTCCGACGATGGCAACCTTCCTGAAAGACATACTGATGGCACGCTGCTCTCGCGTTTCCGGCGGGGCGCATTGGACTGTGCTATGGGGCCTTTCGAGAGGGCGCCCCAGCACGTTCGACCCTGATCCTTTCGTCATCAGGGCGCTTGCGTATGGTTGCGGCAGGCGGCGCGCGCGGAACGCCGGCTGGGCCAACTACATGGGCGGCACCGCCGGACTCCGGCTACCAGACCTGTGCCCGTAACCCCTTGTGCGGCATGGGCGACACAGCCGGGACGGCGCGCTGATCGGCTTC
Source organism: Neotabrizicola paludis (assembly GCF_044142105.1). Lineage (NCBI taxonomy): Bacteria > Pseudomonadati > Pseudomonadota > Alphaproteobacteria > Rhodobacterales > Paracoccaceae > Neotabrizicola > Neotabrizicola paludis. The sequence continues at coordinate 214,010 of NZ_JBGTYM010000005.1, read as the reverse complement.
CGCCGGGGCAATTGACTTGGTCGCTGCGCCGGAGTTGATCCACACTCAAGGGGTGCGCTTATTTCCGCCGGCGGCCCTGTTCAAAACAGGCTGGAAGTGCCGCGGACGAGCAGTTCGCACAGGAGATGACGATGAAGACCACCTTGGGGCTGGCGCTGCTTGCCCTTGCGGCGCTGCCCTCATTGGCCAGCGCCCAGACGATTGAGGGCGATATTGCCCTGTCTTTCGGCCGCGCGCCGTTCAAAAGCACCGACGATGCCGACGAGCGCATGGCGCAGCAGGCCTATAAGGCGTCGGGCTGGGTCGGCACCACCTTCAATGATTGGCGCGTCTTCGGCGATCTGAACATCTATCGCCGCAGCCTTGATGGCGAGGATTACGAAGACCTCGCCCCGGGCGGAGCGCGCTCGTTCGGCCTGCATTTCGGTCGCAACCTTGGCCCGGCCTATGTCGGCGGCTTTTGGGGCCGCAATCAGTTCCAGGGCGACAATTCGCCCGATTTCAACGGCTATGTCTCGGGCAAGCTTTACGGCTTTGAAGCGCAGTATGACCTTGCCGCCGCAGGCATGGTCCCGGCGCTGTCGGGCCTGTCGGTCTTTGCCCAGGCGGGCCGCGCCGACATGATGGGCGAAGGCACGGACACCGGCTTTGTCGGCGGATTTGCCCGGCTTGGCGTGTCGGCCAGCTTTGACAAGGTCACGGTGACCGTCGACTACGAAAAGGGCCGCTCGGACAATGTCTATGAAGATGAAGGCGACTGGGGCGAATACCAGGGCATGGGATTGGCCGTGGATTACGCGTTCCACGATCGGCTCATCGGCACTTTCGGCTATGAAAAGGTCAAGCTGACGGCGAATACCGAGGACAAGGGCTATGACGAGTATTACTCGCTTGGCATCCGCATCCCGCTGGGCGCCAGCACCGGCAAGCGCAACAACCTGACCACCAGTTATCGCCCCGGCCTTGCTGCAGCCTGGGGCGAGACGCTGGACTGAACCGGCGCGCACCTCTGCCACGATCGTGAAGCCCGGCGCCGGTCGCGCCGGGCTTTTGCATGGCGGCTTGGCGACCCGCTGGGCTTCCGTTGGCCCTTCGCATGGCTTAGGTGTTCTTGCAGCCGGGGCAGCGGAGCGGGATGCATGACTTTCGACCTTGATCTTTTCGTCATCGGCGGCGGCTCGGGCGGGGTGCGGGCGGCGCGGATGGCGGCGGCAAGCGGCGCGCGCGTCGCGCTGGCCGAGGCCAGCCGCATGGGCGGCACCTGCGTGATCCGGGGCTGCGTGCCGAAAAAGCTGATGGTTTTCGCCTCCTCCTTCCGCGAGATGCCGGCCGAGGCGCGGGCCTATGGCTGGGACATCGGCGATGGCGCCTTCGACTGGACGGCCTTCCGCGCCAGGCTTCATGCCGAGCTGGACCGGCTGGAAGGCGTCTATCGCCGTCTGCTGGACGGGTCGGGCGTCACCATCCACGATACATGGGCGCGGCTGGCCGATGCCCATACGGTCGAGCTGGCGGATGGGCGGCGTTTCACCGCCAAGCACATCCTTGTCGCCACAGGCGGGCGGCCCGAACGGCCCGACCTGCCCGGCGCGCATCTGGGTATCGTCTCGGATGACATCTTCCTGATGGACCACCTGCCGCGCTCGATCCTGATCGTCGGCGGCGGGTTCATCGCTTGCGAGATGGCCTGCATCCTGCAGGGCCTGGGCGTCGCGGTGACGCAATTCTACCGCGGCGCGCAAATCCTGCGCGGTTTCGACGATGAGGCGCGGGGGCTGGTGGCCGAGGCAATGAAGGCGCGGGGCGTCAACCTGCATTGCGGCACCAATATCCTTGAGATGGCCCAGGCCGGGGCCGATCACGGCCTGACCGGCGCCGTCACTGGCGGCGGCATGGGGCCGCCCGTGGGCGAAAGCCATGCGCCAGAGGGGCAGAGCGGCGGGCCGATCTGGGTCAAGGCCACGAATGGCACCGAAGCAACCTTCGACGCCGTCCTTTTCGCCACTGGCCGCGCGCCGAACAGCGCGGGGATGGGGCTGGCGGAACTGGGCGTCGAGATCGGTCGCCGTGGCGAAGTGGTGGTCGACTCCTACAGCCAGACCGCCGTGCCCTCGATCTATGCCATCGGCGACGTGACGAACCGGGTGAACCTGACCCCGGTGGCGATCCGGGAAGGCATGGCCTTCTCGCGCACTGTGTTTGACGGCATCCCGACGCCGGTGGATCACGAGCTGATCCCGGCGGCGGTCTTCACCCAGCCGGAATTGGGGACGGTGGGCCTGACCGAAGAGGAGGCGCGCGCGCGCGGGCCGATCGAGGTCTATGCCACCAGCTTCCGCCCGATGCGCAGCGCCTTCGCGGGCGCGCCCGACCGGGTGTTGATGAAGTTGATCGTCTGTCAGCAAAGCCGCAAAGTGCTGGGGTGTCATATCGTCGCGCCCGAAGCGGGCGAGATGATCCAGCTTGCCGCCATCGCGGTGAAGATGGGGGCAACGAAAGAGGATTTCGATCGCACCGTTGCGGTGCATCCGACCATGGCCGAAGAGCTGGTAACCATGCGGTCGCCGGTGCGAAAGGCGTAAGGATCGGCCGGATTTCGCTTGAAATTCGGCGTGGGATGCACAGTTAGGGCGGCAAGGACAGTAAAGGGACAAGTGAATGGCGGGAAGCGGTGGCCCCTGGGGCGGCGGAGGCAGTGGCGGTGGCGGCGGCGATGACGATCGCGGCGGCCCGCGGGGGCAGGGCGATGACGACCGCCGCCCCGGCGGACGGCGTCCGGGCGAGGGCGGCTCGCCCATGCCGGAGATCGACGAGATCATGCGCAAGGGTCAGGAACAGCTGCGCGTCCTGATGGGCGGGCGTGGCCGCAACGGCAACGGTGGTGGCCCGCGCGGGCCGCAACGCGGCGGCCCCAACCCCTTGTTCACCCCACAGGGCATCGCCTTGGGCGTTCTGGCGCTGGTCGCCGCCTGGGCCTTCATGTCCTTCTACACGGTGCGCACCGAAGAACGCTCGGTCGAGCTGTTCCTTGGCGAAGCCGCGGGCGTGGGCCAGCCCGGCCTGAATTTCGCACCCTGGCCCCTGGTCACCTATGAGAAGGTGCAGGTCACGGGCGAGCGGACGACCGAGATCGGCATGAGCGCCACCGTCGATGGCGGGCTGATGCTGACCCGCGACCAGAACATCGTCGATATCGGCTTCCAGGTCGTCTGGAACATCTCGGATCCTGAGAAATACCTGTTCAACCTGGCCGATCCCGAAGTCACGATCAGCGCTGTCAGCGAAAGCGCCATGCGCGACATCATCGCGCGTTCGGAACTGTCGCCCATCCTCAACCGCGACCGCGGCGTCATCGCCTCGGATCTGCGCAAGGCGGTGCAGACCACGCTCGACAGCTACAATGCCGGGATCAATGTCATCCGGGTCAACCTGCAACGCGCGCAGCCTCCGCGCGAGGTGATCGACAGCTTCCGCGAAGTGCAGGCCGCACAGCAGGAACGCGACCGGCTGGAGAAAGAGGCGGATGCCTATGCCAACAAGGCGACGGCGGGCGCACGCGGCGAGGCGGCGCAGCTTCTGGAACAGGCCGAGGCCTATCGCGCCAATGCGGTGAACTCGGCCCAGGGTGAGGCGGCGCGCTTCCTCTCGGTCTATGAGGAATATGTGAAGGCGCCCGAGGTCACCCGGCGGCGGCTTTATCTGGAAACCATGGAGAAAGTTCTGGGCGGCATGAACCTGATGATCCTTGATGGCGTGCAGGGCGGGGCCGAAGGCGGCCAGGGCGTGGTGCCCTTCCTGCCGCTGAACGAGCTGGCCCGTCCGGCGCCGGGCGTTGCGCCCGCCGCAGGGGCCGCAGCCGGGACCGGAGGGACCAACTGATGCGCGCGATCCATATCGTTCCCGTCGTCGTGGTAATTCTGGTCACTGCGTTGTCGTCGGTCTTCATCGTGGATGAGCGCAAGAAGGCGCTGGTCCTGCAATTCGGTGAGGTCACCCAGGTCAAGGAAGAGGCCGGTCTCGGCTTCAAGCTGCCCTTCATCCAGGAGGTCGTCTATTACGAAGACCGCATCCTTGGCCTGCAGACCGCGCCGATCGAAGTGACGCTGCTGTCCGACCGCCGCCTGGTGGTCGATGCTTTCGCGCGCTGGCGCATCACCGATCTCGTGGCCTTCCGTCAATCGGTTGGCACGGGCGGCGAGGATCGGGCGCAGGTGCTTTTGGGCAACATCCTGACGCAGGCTATTCCCGAAGTGCTGGGCCGCACCACGCAGGACAAGGTGCTCAGCCAGGATCGTTTCGCGCTGATGAACCAGATCCTGGAAATCGCCCGGCGCGAGGCGGCGGCGCTGGGGGTTGATGTGATCGACGTGCGCCTGACCCGCACCGATCTGCCCGAGCAGAACCTGGCCGCGACCTTTGCCCGGATGCGGGCGGAACGCGAACGCGAGGCTGCGGACGAAAAGGCCCGCGGTGGCGAGGCGGCGCAGCGTGTGCGCGCGGCGGCGGATCGTACCGTGGTCGAACTGACCTCGGATGCGCGGCGCCAGGCCGATGTGATCCGCGGCGAGGCCGATGCCGAACGCAACCGCCTTCTGGCCGATGCCTTCGGCAAGGACCCCGAGTTCTTCGCCTTCATCCGCTCGCTGACTGCCTATGAGACGGCGCTGCGCAGCGGCCAGACCTCGATGGTGATGACGCCGGACAGCGAGTTCTTCGACTATCTGCGCGGTGACCGGGCAGAGCCTCCGGCTGCCCCGGCTGCCCCGACCGCTCCGTGAGTGTGGTCTTTCTGGCCATCGGCCTTGTGCTTTGTGTCGAGGGGCTGGCGCTTGCGCTGGCCCCTTCGCGCATGGAGGACCTGTTGCGATATCTGGCCGAGATGCCGCCCGAAAGGCGGCGCATGATCGGCCTGGGGGCGCTGGCCCTCGGTGTCGTGCTGGTCTGGGCGGCCAAGACCCTGGGCGACTGAGGTGCGGCGCGGGCCTGCCGGGCGCGTCGCCCCCCGGAACGTTTCCGCGAGGACCAAGGGGACAGAGCGGGGCGGGCAGGCGACACCCCCGCGACTGTGTCAGGAATTCACACGGGCTTGAAAGACCGCGACGGGGTTTGCATTGCGCAAATCCTTGCCGCACTGTTTCTTCAGTACCCGAGCGGGGCCGCGCCTTATGGCCCGCCGCCCGCGCAGATGCGCAACGGAGTAGAGGAGCCACGAGCTGTGTCCGTTCATCCCACTTCCCTTATGACCCGCCTGCGATCGGGCACGCTTCTGGCCATGGCGCTGAGCGCTGGGCTGGCCTTCGCCGCCCCCGTCCCGGTCTTCGCCTTCGGCGCGCCGGAGAGCTTTGCCGACCTCGCCGCCAAGATCAGCCCCTCGGTCGTCAACATCACCACCACCAGCACTGTGGCCGCCTCGACCGGCGGCAATCCGATGGTGCCGCCGGGCAGCCCCTTCGAAGATCTGTTCCCCGACCAGAACGGCCCGCAGGGGCCGCAGCGTTCTGAGGCGCTGGGTTCGGGCTTCGTGATCAGCGAGGACGGCTATATCGTCACCAACAACCACGTGATCGAGGGCGCGGATTCGATCGAGATCGAGTTCTTCTCGGGCAAGAAACTGCCCGCTAAACTGGTTGGCACCGACCCCAAGACCGATATCGCGCTTCTCAAGGTCGAGACCGACGCGCCGCTGCCCTTTGTCCAGTTCGGCGATTCCGATCTGGCGCGGGTCGGTGACTGGGTCGTCGCCATGGGCAACCCGCTCGGCCAGGGCTTCTCGGTTTCCGCCGGGATCGTTTCGGCCCGCAACCGCGAGCTGTCGGGCACCTATGACGATTACCTTCAGACCGACGCCGCCATCAACCGCGGCAATTCGGGCGGTCCCTTGTTCAACATGGACGGGCAGGTGATCGGCGTGAACACCGCGATCCTGTCGCCGAATGGCGGCTCGATCGGCATCGGCTTCTCCATGGCCTCGAATGTCGTGTCGAAGGTTGTCGACCAGCTCAAGCAGTTCGGCGAGACGCGGCGCGGCTGGCTGGGTGTGCGCATCCAGGACGTGACGCCGGATATCGCCGAGTCGATGGGGCTGACCGAGGCCAAGGGTGCGCTTGTCACCGATGTGCCGGATGGCCCGTCGAAGACCGCAGGCATCAAGCCGGGCGACGTGATCACGATGTTCGCGGGCAATGAAGTGACCGATGCCAACAGCCTGACCCGCCGCGTGGCTGACGCCCCGGTTGGCGAGGCGGTGCCGGTCGTGGTGCTGCGCGAGGGCAGGACCGAGACGCTTCAGGTGACGCTTGGCCGCCGCGAGGATGAAGAGGCCAAGGCCTTCCCGGCCGCGACCCCGGCACCGGCGGAACCGCATGAGATGGATATTCTCGGTCTGACACTGGCGCCCCTGACCGACGATCTGCGCGGCAAGCTGGGGCTTGATCAGGGGGCCGAGGGTCTGGTGGTGACCGGTGTCGACCAGGCGAGCGAGGCCTTCACCAAAGGTCTGCGCGAGGGCGATATCATCACCGAGGCGGGCCAGCAGAAAGTGCTGCGCCTCAAGGACTTGCAGGACCGTATCCAGGAGGCCAAGTCGGCAGGCCGGAAGTCTCTGCTGCTGCTGATCCGCCGCGATGGCGACCCGCGCTTCGTGGCGCTCTCGCTGGAATAAGTCCCACCCATGGACGGGATAAGGGCGGTGCCGGGAAACCGGGCCGCCCTTTTCTATTGCGCCTCGCGCAGCAGCCGGGCGCGGAAGGCCTCCATCCATTCCACCCGTTCCTGCGCCATGGCGCGGCCCGCCGCAGTGCGCATGGTCGCTGCGACCGGGAAGAGCTTGACCTCCAGATGGTCCAGCGCGAAGCGGCGGTCATCAAGGCTGCGGTTGCGCGCGAGCGGATCCTCGGGATCGAAAAGCGCGCCACCCATCTGCCCCGCGATCAGGAACATCCGCGCCAGACCGATCGCCCCCAGCGCCTCCAGCCGGTCGGCATCCTGAAGGATTTCCGCCTCGCGCGTTTCAGGGGCGATCGCGGCGGAAAAGCTGTGCGCCTCGATGGCATGGGCGACAGCGGCGATCTTGGCGGCGGGATAGAAGGGCAGGGTCGCCAGAAACTCCGCGGCCACGCGGTCCGACAGGCGCGAGGCGCGGGCGCGGTCGGGGTGGTCCTTGGGCAGGTTCACCGCGTCATGCAGGATCGCCGCGGGGATCAGCACGGTCTCGTCGGCCCCGCCCTCGTCCTGCGCGATGCGCCGCGCATTGGCCAGAACGCGGCGGACATGGCCCAGATCATGCGCGCCATCGGCATTCGCGGCCCAGAGCCGCGCCAGTTCTGCCTCGCAGGCGTCTTGCAGGGCGGCCTTGTTCATGGCGCTACAGATCGTCGCGCGACGTGGCGACAAGGCCCAGGGCGCGGGCTGCGGCCAGCGAAAGCCGGTCGCTGTCCAGCCCGCGTGGGCTTTGATAGCGCCGTATCGCCGCCTGTGTCGGGGAGTCCAGGCTTCCGGTCAGCGGAAGAAGATACAGGCCCCGGGCCTTCAGTGCCCGTTGCAGCGTCGCAATGAACTCGGGCGTCATTTCGGCTGGGCAGGGGCTGCGGAACCAGACCGTGCCCCGGTCCTGCACGATCTGCTGATGGGTCTGCGTGGCGAAGACCGCGGGCGTCACCTTGCCATCGGCCGCCACGCTTTCGGGCTTGACCATCACCTGCTCGGTCACGGTCTCGATCACTGCCGGGCGGATGTCAGACTGCCAGCAGGCCTCCTCGGGCCCCTTGGGCGGGCCTTCGGCGCCGCGCAGGTCGATCAGTTCCGCCGCGAAATCGCCGCGTCCGACTTCGGAGCCTTTCGGGCCGCCCACACAGCCTGCCAGACAGGCAAGCAAAAGCGTCGGCAAAAGCGCGGCGGCTGGTCGGATCGGGGTCATGGCCTGTTTCTGCACGGTCCGGTCCGGGTCTTTCGCCGCGCAGAATAGCCGGGCGCGGCGCAGCGGGAAAGAGGCGCGGGCGCGTGGTGCCGCCGCAGCGTGGCTTTCGGACCACGTGCGCCCCCTCTGGCAAAGCCGCGCGAATTCGCCTAAGTCGATGGTCGCGCGCAAGAAGCAGTCTCGAGGACCCCATGGCACGGATCACCTACGTCGAATTCAACGGCAAGCGGCATGAGGTCGAAGTGCCGAATGGCCTGACCGTGATGGAAGGTGCCCGCGACAATGGCATTCCGGGAATCGAGGCCGATTGCGGCGGCGCCTGCGCCTGCTCGACCTGCCATGTCTATGTCGATCCCGCCTGGGTGGACCGCCTGCCCAAGAAGGACGCGATGGAAGCCGACATGCTGGATTTCGCCTATGAGCCCGATCCCGTGCGGTCGCGCCTGACCTGCCAGCTCAAGGTGACGCCGGCCCTGGAAGGCCTGATCGTCCAGATGCCGGAAAAGCAGATCTAGCTTCGCCGCAACAGGCTGAACTGGAAAAGCTGCTCCGCGCCCGACGGGGTGAGGTGGCGCTGCAAGCGGCTTTCAACCGGATGGAAGCCCGGCCCCAGCGCGGCTGCCAGGGTGTCGGGACTGTAGCGGATGACCGGCAGCCCGCTGCACCGCTCGGGCCCGTCCGACGCGAAGGTGGCGATCACCGCATGTCCGCCCGGCGCCAAAGCCCGGTAAAGTGTCGCGACATAGGCGGCGCGGTCCTCGGGATCAGTCAGGAAATGGAAGGCAGCGCGGTCGTGCCAGATGTCATATCGGCGCGCGGGCTGCCAGTCCGTCACATCGGCGGCGATCCAGACGACCCGCTCGGCCGCAGTTCCCAGTCTGGCCCGGGCGGTCGCCAGCGCGGCGGCGGATATGTCCAGCACCGTGAGGTCGCGCGCCCCCTGTGCCAGCAGATGATCGACCAGCCGCGATGCACCGCCGCCGATATCGATCACCGCTGATCCGGCCGTGAAACCCGCGCGGCGCAGGAGGTCGATCGAGGTCTGCGGAACCGCCTCGTGCCAGCTGACGGTGTCCTCGGCCTTTGTCGTGAAGACCTTGTCCCAATGTTGCGCGCGATCCCCGGTCATTGCGGTGCCATCCTTTTGTCGCGCCCCCGGACCCGGGGCCATGGGCGTCTATTCCGCGGCCTTGGGGGCCTCCGCCTTACCCAGCCTCTCGGCCTTCTTGCGCACCAGGACCGTGCGCAGGTCATGCATCGCCAGCAGAAGCGTATCCGTGACCGCCTCGAGCTGCGCCTCAGAGGCCTTGGCCTGCGCCCATTGCGTCGTCAGGTTCATGTGATCGACCGCGCGCAGGATATCGTCCATGTCACGCCGCTCCAGAAGCGCACGGCGCTCGGCCAGCCAGTCGGCGATCAGCTTCTGCTCGGCCTGCGTCAGCTTCGTCTCGCCATGCGGCTTGATATTGCCGTTCTTCACATTGACGGCGGCGATCTCGATCAGCTCGATCCGGCGCTGGCGGTTCTCGGTATCGACCCGGAACACCGCCGCGCCATTCTCGCGGATGCGGAAGTAATAATCCGGCAACTCACCCGCCATCTGTCACCTCTCCCGCGTCGGCATTGTCGATCACCCGCAGCAACGAGCCGTCGGGGTCGACCAGCGCGAACATGCGCGGCGCGGCCCCGGGCTTGAAAAACCCGGTCAGGCGCGGGATGGCCGTGACATCCTCGGACAGTCCCGCCCGCCGCCAATCGGCCAGCAGCGCGTCGGGATCATCGACCCGGATACAGGCAGAGAACCAGCTCGCCCTTGGCTCCAGCTCGGGATGCGGAAAGAACTCCAGCACCAGCCCGCCGCGTTTCAGGATCATCCAGCCCGCGTCGCGGAACCCTTCACCAAAACCCAGCCGACCATAGAAGGCCGATGTGGCCGCGAAATCGCGGCTGGGCAGGTTGGCGGTGATCCGGTCGGCCATGCGGTCCTTTCAGACAAGCGAGGCGCAGAATCTCTGGATGCGCGAGCAGGCCTCGTGCAGCACCTCGTCCGAGGTAGCGTAGCTGACACGGAAGTTGGGCGAAAGACCGAAGGCCGCGCCGAACACCACCGCCACCCCGGTTTCCTCCAGCAGCGCCGTGGCGAAGACCTCGTCATTGGTGATCACCGTGCCGCCGGGCGTGGCCTTGCCAATGCAGCCCGAGATATCCGGGTAGACATAGAAGGCCCCTTCCGGGCGCGGGCAGCGCAGGCCGGGCGCCTGGTTCAGCATCGACACGACCAGATCGCGGCGGCCCTGGAAAACCTTGCGCCAGTCGCCCAGAAATTCCTGCGGGCCGGTCAGCGCCTCGAGCGCGGCCCATTGGCTGACCGAGGACGGATTCGAGGTCGACTGCGACTGGATCGTCCCCATCGCCTTGATCAGCGCGACGGGGCCCGCCGCATAGCCGATCCGCCAGCCGGTCATCGCATAGGCTTTCGACACGCCGTTGCAGGTCAGCGTGCGGTCATAGAGGCCCGGCTCGATCTGGGCCGGGGTGACGAATTTGAAATCGTCGAAAACCAGATGTTCGTACATGTCATCCGACATCACCCAGACATGCGGGTGGCGCATCAGCACATCGGTCAGCTTGCGCAGTTCGGCCTCGGTATAGCCCGCGCCGGTCGGGTTCGAGGGCGAGTTGAAGATGAACCACTTGGTCTTCGGCGTGAGCGCGGCCTCAAGCTGTTCGGCGGTCAGCTTGAAATCGGTCTCGATTCCCGCGACCACCGGCACGGGCGTGCCGCCCGCCAGAAGGACCATGTCGGGATAGCTGACCCAATAGGGCGCGGGGATGATCACCTCATCGCCCGGGTTCAGCGTCGCCATCAGCGCATTGTACAGGATCTGCTTGCCGCCGGTGCCGACCGACACCTGCTGCGGCGTATAGGTCAGGCCGTTCTCGCGCAGGAACTTGGCGCAGATCGCGGCTTTCAGCTCGGGGATGCCGTCGACCGCCGTGTAGCGGGTCTTGCCCGCGTCGATCGCGCGCTTGGCCGCGTCGCGGATATGTTCGGGCGTGTCGAAATCCGGCTCGCCCGCGCCAAGGCCGATCACGTCCTTGCCTTCGGCCTTCAATTGCTGCGCCTTGGTGGTGACGGCGATCGTGGGCGAGGGTTTCACGCGGGCCAGCGTGTCGGAAAGGAAGGCCATATGCGGGGCTCCGGGGCAGGCGGCCCCGTCAGCCGGGGCCAATTGTTTGCGATTTCCGGTCAAGGGTCTTATGGTCGCCGCCCCGGTCATACAAGCGATATCGAAAAGAAGGAGAGGCAAGATGGCGGAAAGCAGCACCTGGTTCGCGGCGGATGTGGCGACCTTCGGCGACAGGCTCGCCGGCGCACGCGAAACGGCGGGATTGAGCCAGGAAGACCTGGCGCAGCGCCTGGGCGTGCGGCTGACCACCCTGCAAGCCTGGGAGGAAGACCTGGCCGAGCCGCGCGGCAACCGCCTCCAGATGCTGGCGGGCATGCTGAACGTGTCCCTGCGCTGGTTGCTGACGGCAGAGGGCGACGGGCTGGAGGCCCCGGCGGGCGAGGCCACGCCGACGCCCGATGCGGCAGCGGCGGCTCTGGCCGACCTGGCGCGCCTGCAGGGCCGGGCGGTGGCCCTTGCCGCCGAGATCGCCGCGGTCGAACGCCGCCTGCGCCCGCTTCTGCGCGCCGAGGGATGATCATGGCGGCAGAGGACCCTTCGGCCCGGCTGAAACGCATGGCGATGCGAAGCTGGCGGCGCGGCACGAAAGAGATGGACCTCGTGCTTGGCCCCTATGCAGATGCGCATCTTGCCGGTCTGTCGGAAGAGGACCTGGACCTTTACGACCGCCTTCTGGCCGAGAATGACCAGGATCTGATCACCTGGATCATGGGCACAGCCCCCGCCCCGGCCTGGGCCGAGGCGCTGATCTTGCGCATCGCCAGCTTCGCGCGGACGCGTCTGGCCCGGGGCTGATCGGACCGTCGTCAGAGATTTGCGGGGGAATTGAGGACAGATCGGCGCGAGTTTACCGAATGTTTGTGCTTTGTCCCGATTCTTCCCCTGTCTGACACAGGCGGAGCCCGAGATGTCCATCCACCAACCCCTTCTTGATGGATCGCAGAAAGCGTTCCTCTCCTGCTATCTTGACAACCTGTCGCTGGTCGAGCGGCTGCACAGGCTGCTGCTCGACGTGATCAAGGACGAATTCGAACGCCTTGCGATCCTCGAGATCAATTCGGTCCAGGCGCTCTTGCTGTTCAACATCGGCGAGAATGAGGTGACGGCGGGCGAGCTGAAAAGCCGCGGCTATTACCAGGGCTCGAATGTCAGCTACAATCTCAAGAAGCTGGTGGAGCTGGGCTATATGAACCATCAGAGGTCAGAGATCGACCGCCGCTCGGTGCGGGTGCGCCTGACCGACAAAGGCCGCAAGGTGCGCGGACTGTTGAGCGAGCTTTTCGCCCGCCAGGCCGAACAGATCGAGAAACGCGCCCTGGTCGATACGTCCGGCATGGACGAGATCAACACCGCGCTCCGCCGCATGGAACGGTTCTGGACGGAACAGATCCGCTACATCTACTGAGGCTTCCTTCCCCCTGTCTCTGTGATCTGACGGCGCCGCCTTGCGTGCGCGACGCGCAACGCGGCAAGTCTTTCTCTCGGCCCCGCCCGTGCCGTGCCTTAGGGTCAGTTCGCCTTGCTGCGGGGGCGGAAGGGCAGGGGGGCGACCGGCACACCATCCTCGATCAGCTTGCGGGCCTCGTCGGGTTTGGCCTCGCCATAGATCGCCCGTTCCGGCGACTCGCCGTCATGAATCTTGCGCGCTTCTGCCGCGAAATTCATGCCGACATATTCCGAGTTTTCCTCGACCTGGCGGCGCAGCGCGGCCAGTTTCGCCTCGATCTCGCTGGACGGTTCCGAGAGGGAGGGCCGCGCCGCCGCCGCCTTTGCGGCCTCGACCCGCCGCGCGAGGCTGACCGCCGGGGCCATCAGCGCCTTCGCAACCCGGGCCGAGCCGCATTGCGGACAGGACAGCTGACCCGCGCCGTGCAGCGCCTCATAGGCGGCGGCATCGGCGAACCAGCTCTCGAAGCTGTGCTCCTTGTCGCAGGTGAGCGTGTAGCGGATCATCTTTCCGGCCCAGGGCCCCGCCAAATGCGGGGCGATTTCCCTTAGCTAATCATCGCACCGGCCGGGTCAAGACGCAGTTGTGGCGGTCGCGGCCCCGCCCGCTGCGGCATCGCCGGTAAATCCCAGGATCAGGGCGCGCAATTCCGGCTCGACCACGCGGCGCGCGGCCTTGGCCAGACCGAACCATTTGCGGCGGCGCTGGCCGCGCTCGGGGTAGCGATGCGCCAGCCCTTCGACCCGCAGGGCAAAGACCTCGACCTTGCAAAGCCGCGGATCGGCATTTTCGTAGAGTTTCGGGTAATGAAAGGCGCCCAGGCTTGCCTCGGCCACGTCGCCCTGCACCCCGGCCTCTTCCCAGGCCTCCTGCGCGGCCGTCGCAGCGGCGCTGCGATCGGCCATCGGCCAGCCCTTGGGCACGATCCAGCGTCCGGTGTCGCGGCTGGTGATCAGCAGCACCTCGGGCACGCCGCCATGCATCCGCCAGCACAGCGCCGCCACCTGACGATGCGTGCCGATCCCCCCGGTTTCGGGGGATGCCGATATCTTGCCCTGTCTGCTCATCCGTTCAGAACCGCCCGTTCCCCCCTTATGCGCGGAGGGTACCAAATTCCGCATATCGTCACATGGATTCGTTGTAATTCCTAGGCCTAACACCATTATACTGGGAACTATCCGGTCTCTTTCCTGCCCGGTGCAACCCATGGAACATGTCGAAGGCCAGTCATGAACCGCCTCCACCTTGCCGCTCTCCTGGGTTTTGCGCTCGCGCCCCTGCCGGCCCTGGCCGGGTTCAGCTTTGATGCGATTGATGGCGGCAAGATCGATCTTGACGACTGGAAGGGCCATCCGGTGCTGGTGGTGAACACCGCGTCGCTCTGCGGCTTTGCCGGGCAATTCGACGATCTTCAGAAATTGCATGAGGAGCTGGGGCCGAAAGGCGTGCTGATCCTGGCCGTGCCGTCGGATGATTTCAACCAGGAGCTTTCCAGCGATGCCGAGGTCAAGTCCTATTGCGAGATGACCTTCGACCTGACCTTGCCGATGACCACCATCACCCCTGTCACCGGCGCCGCGGCGCATCCCTTCTATGTCTGGGTCAAGGAAGAGGCGGGCTTTGTCCCTGGCTGGAATTTCAACAAGGTGTTGCTGGGGCCGGACGGTGAGATCGAGGCCATCTGGGGGTCCGCCGCCAACCCTTCGGGCGTGATCCGAGAGCGGATCGAGGCCCTGCTGCCGTGAAACACGGTCTGACTCGGGCCGCGCAGGCGCTGGAACCGACCCCGGGGCCGGTCTTCCTGGGATCCGAGATCTATCGCGGTTCGTCCTATGGCGGCACGCATCCCCTGCGGGTGCCCCGAGTCTCGACCGTGATGGATCTCGGTCGCGCTTTGGGTTGGCTGGCATCCGGCAGCTACCGCGCCAGCCCGCGTGCCAAGCCCGCCGCGCTGGCCTTGTGGCATGACCCTGCCTATGTCGCGGCGCTGGAACGGGCCGAGGCGGCGGGCGAAGTGTCCGATGAGACGCGAGTCCGCCATGGCCTTGGCACGCTGTCGAACCCGGTTTTCCCGCAGATGTTCCGCCGCCCCGCCACCGGGGCCGGGGGGGCGATCTGGGCGGCCGAGATGCTGGCTGCCGCCCCGGCGGGCGTGGTCCATGTGCCGGGCGCGGGCACGCATCACGGTTTGCGCGACCGTGCCAACGGCTTTTGCTACCTGAACGACGTCGTTCTTGCGATCGCCGTTCTGCTCCGTGCCGGGCTGACCCGGGTGGCCTATGTCGATCTTGACGCCCATCATTGCGATGGGGTGGAGGCCGCCTTTGCGGGCGATCCCCGTGTGCGCATGATTTCGGTGCATGAGGAAGGCCGCTGGCCCTTTTCCGGTCTTCTGACCGACACGGCAGGCGGCTCGGGCTTCTTTCTGCCCGTGCCGCGCGGCTATAATGACACCGAGGCGCGGGCGGTGCTGCAGGGCTTGATCCTGCCGCGCGTGGCCGAGCATCGGCCCCAGGCTCTGGTGGTGCAATGTGGTGCCGACAGCCTGACCGAGGACCCGCTTTCGCGGCTCTGCCTGTCGACCCATGCCTATTTACAGGCGCTCGCCGCCCTGCGCCCGTTGTCGCCCCGCCTCTTGGTCACCGGCGGAGGTGGCTACAATCCCTGGTCGGTCGGGCGGCTGTGGACCGCGATCTGGGGCCATCTTTCGGGACAGGAACTGCCGGACCGCCTGCCGCCCGGGGCGCGGGCGGTGCTTGCTGCGCTCAGTTGGAATGGTGGCGCACGGCCGCCTCCCGCGCCGGAAATGCTGCACAGTCTTGTCGACGCCCCGCGCGAAGGCCCGGTCCGCCCGGAAATCCGCGACCGTCTTGCCCTGCTGGCCCGGCGATGAGGCGCATTTTCCTGGGCCTTGACCTGCCCGACGACCTGCGCTCTGCCCTGGCGGTGCAGCAATTTCTGCTGCCCCTGCCGAAGAAAGCCCCGGTCGACCAGCTGCATCTGACGCTTCTCTTCGTGGCCGAGGCGCCGGAAGCCGCCCTCGAAGCCGCGCATGAGGCCTGGTCGGCCCTGCGTATCGCGCCGTTTTCCCTTCAGTTGCAGGGCCTTGGCCTCTACGGCGGCGACAGGCCCCGTGTCGCCTGGGCTGGCCTTGCGCCCTCTGAACCGCTGATGCGCGTGCAAGCGAAGGCCGAACAGGCGGCCCGTTGCGCGGGCCTCGACCCCGAACACCGTCGCTTCTCGCCCCATGTCACGCTGGGCCAGTTCCGACCGCCCGGCTTTGCCGAAACCGCCGCGCTGGAACGCGCCATCGCGGGCGGCGCGGGGTTCACCGCAGGTCCCTGGCCGGTCGGCGACATGTGCCTCTGGGAAAGCCATCTCACCCCGCGCGGTGCGCGCCATGATCTGCTGGCCCGCTATCCGTTTTCTTGACAAGCGCGGCGCCCTTGTGCAGCACCTGACCCCAAAGGAGCGCCTCCCATGCCCAATGAGATCACCATCGCCGGCCGCAAGATCGGCCCCGCCCATCCGCCCCTCGTCATCGCCGAGATCGGCATCAACCATGGCGGCGATCTTTCCGTCGCTAAGGAGATGGTGCGGCTGGCCGCCGGCGCGGGCTGCGAGATGGTGAAGCACCAGACCCATATCCTGGAAGACGAGATGACCGACGAGGCCAAGGCGATCTTCCCGCCCAATGCCGATGTCTCGATCTGGCATGTCATGGAGCGCTGTGCCCTGAGCCTTGACGAAGAGGCCGAGCTGAAGCGCTATACCGAAAGCCTGGGAATGATCTGGATTTCCACGCCCTTCTCGCGGGCGGCGGCGGATTATCTCGAAACGCTTGACGTGCCCGCCTACAAGATCGGTTCGGGCGAGGCCGACAACCTGCCGCTGATCCGCCACATCGCCCGCAAGGACAAGCCGGTGATCCTGTCGACGGGGATGCAAACCATTGAAACCATTCGCGCCTCGGTCGAGATTCTTGACAAGGCGGGTGTGCCCTACGCCCTGCTTGAATGCACCAATCTTTACCCCAGCCCGGCGGAAATCGTCAGCCTGCGGGGGGTGACCGAGCTGAAGGATGCCTTCCCCAAGGCCGTTGTCGGCTTTTCCGACCATTCCATCGGCCCGGAGATGGCGCTTGCCTCGGTCGCCCTTGGCGCCTGCATCCTTGAGCGCCACTACACCGACACGCGCTACCGCAAGGGGCCGGACATCATCAACTCGATGGACCCGGCCGAGCTGCGCTTCCTGATCGACCGTTCAAAGGAAATCTGGATCGCGGCGAACAACCCCAAGCAGCGCTCTGCCCCGGAAGAAGACGTCTACCGCTTCGCGCGCGGTTCGGTCGTGGCCGATGCCGACTTGGCCGAGGGCCATGTGATCCGCGAACAGGACATCTGGGCGCGCCGGCCAGGCAGCGGTGAGATCGCGGCCTATGATTTCGACAAGGTGCTGGGCAAGAGGCTGACACGGGCTGTCACGCGGAACACGCAGTTGAAATGGGCGGATCTCGTCTAGGGGGCGGCGGGTGATCCTTTCCACCTCGCACAATTTCATCTTCGTCCATGTGCCCAAGACCGCGGGCACTGCGATGACCGCCGCGCTGGAGTCCCATGCCGTCACCGGAACCCGCACGCCCCTGCGGCGGGCGCTGCGCTGGCTGCCAGTGCGCGAGGCGCCGGACCGAGCGTATTTCCGCAAGCATGAAACGGCGGCGGCGATGCGCGCCAAGCTGGGGCCGCAGGTCTTCGACCGCTTCTTCCGCTTCACCGTGGTGCGCAACCCCTTCGATCACGCCGTGTCGCATTACGAATACCTCAAGGAGTTCCGCAACCCCAGGAAGGCGGCGGAATTCGCGGCGATGAGCTTCGCCGATTACCTGCGCTGGCGCAGCACCGCGCGGGGCCTTTTCGTGCCTTCGTTCTCGGTGCTGCCCGACCAGGCGCATTGGCTGGTGGACGGGGCAGGGCAGCTGCTGGTCAACCGGGTAATGCGCTTCGAGACGCTGGCTGACGACTTCGCGCAGGCGATGGAGGAGGTCGGGCTTCCCGGCATCCGGATGAAGCGGATCAACCCGACCCGCGCCAAGGTCAAGGGCCGCAGCCTTGTCAGCTATTACGATGCCGCAACGGTTGCGATTGTCCGCAGGCTCTATGCCCGCGACTTTGACCTGTTCAGCTATGCGCGCGATCTGCCCGCAGTCTAACGCTCGTATCCGAAGGCATCGAAGATCAGCCTGTCCCGGTCATAAAGTGCGGCCTTCTGTGCCGCGCTCAGCATCTCGGGTGCCGGTTTGCGGTCGGCGCGATGGCCCCCCTTGGTCACCGGCATATGCGCGGCCAGATCCAGTCCCGCGCGGTCGGAAACTTGCGCAAGATCTTCGGCCATGTGTTCATAGCGGACGACGCAATCGGGGCGGCGATGGCGGTCGAACAGATAGGGCATATTGGGCGAGGGCAGGGCAATTCCGGCATCTATGACTTGCGACAGCGGGACGTCGAGCCCGCGCAGCTTCTTCTGATGCCAGGCCCAAGAGACGATCTGTTCATAGGGATGGCGCACGATCGTCACCAGCCAGGCCCCATCGAGCATGGCACGCGCGCCGCGCTTGCGCAGCGCCCGCGGCGTGATGTGATTGTAGAACCGCGCCGCAGCTTTCGAGTAAAGCTTGCCCTCGCCGCCCGGCAGATGGCGCGCGGGAATGGTGCCTGTGTCGCGATAGGCTGCGAAATCCTTAAGATAGCGCCGTTCACGCGGTTTCAGCCAGGCCCAGTTCTGGGGAAGATGCCCGCCGATTTCGGCGCGCTTCAGTTCATCCTCGGGCAAGAGAGGGGTGACGATGTCTTCCGGGTCGCCCACGGCGCAGGACAGTGCGATGTCGAGCGAGGTGGACGCGGTCTTGTGCGTCTTGATGAACAGCAGGTTCTGCCGTCTGAGATAGATCATGTCCGCCCTGAAACCGGACCAGGCGGGCACCGACGCGCCCGGCAGGAACCGGTTGATCACAGGATTTGTCGGATACGCGCCCCGGAAGGCAGTTCGATAAGGTCACATGTCGGTCCAGACCAAACGTCGCAGGTCGGGATTTCCGAACAGCGCGCGGTTCACGATATCGTGACCGAGCCGTTCGGAGAGGGTGGGCCCGGGGGAAAGCAGGGACCGTCCAAGGTTTCCTGCCCCATCTTTCAGCTTGAAGCCCAAGGATTCAACGATTGTCGGATAGATGTCCGGCATGATCGCCGGGCGGTCGCTGCGCACGCCGTCGATCTGCCCGGCCCCGTTCAGCACCACGAAATAGTTGCGCCGGTCCTCGCCCAGCCTGTTCAGCTCGGACGCCATCGTGTTCGGCATGGCAAGGTGGTCGCTCATCAAGACGACGACCGTGTTGTCGGCCAAGCCCCGCTCCGCCAGATCCGACAGGAATTTTTCGATCAGCTTGCCGGTGCAATAGATGGTCGCGGGCATCAGGCTGTCGGCGCGGCGGGGCTTGACCGGCGGGGTATACTCGCAGCCGGGATCAAGATAGCCGCCCGGCCCATGGGTCGCGGCGGTGAACAGCATCAACGCAAAGGGCGCATCGCGCGCGGCCAGCCGATCCAGTTCTTGCAGGCCGACATCGAACAGCACCGTATCCGGCACGCCCCAGGTGTTCGTTCCCTCGACATTGGCGAATTCCGGTTCGGTCTTAAGTCCGCGCACCGTGCCGATGCCATGGTCCTTGAGGAAGTTGCCGATGGCGAAAATCTCGGTGTCCGAGCCGTTCACATAGGCGCTTTCATAGCCCTGCGCCGACAGCAGGTCGCCCAGACAGGTCACGCCGGGCAGGAAGCGGCTGATGCCATGCTGCGTCAGACCTTTGGAGCTGGCGAAGGTCTTCGGATCGGTCAAGCCGCGCGGCAGAAGCGGAATGCCGCATTGGCTCGCCACCAGCCCGGCCGCGCTGTAATGGGTGCCATGGATCTGGGCAAGGTTGCGGGCCGAGAAGCCGCGATCCTCAAGCGCAGCCAGAGGGCCGAATGCATCTGCCGAAGCCGGAATGTCGCGATAGCTGCGCTCGAGCGACTCCAGATAGATGATCACCAGATTGCGCTTGGTGGCGGGCATGGCGACGATCTCGGGCGCCACGAGATCCTTGCCGCTGACCATCTTCAGCGCCGGGTCGGGGAAGATCAGCCGATAGAGCGCCGCCGAGGGCTGGCTGGTCACGATGGCGAATAGGGCAAGCGCGCCCATGGCCGGCACGAAAGCGGGCATCCGCCGCATCAGCCACCAGCCCGATCCCGCCAGCAAGAGCGTCGTCAGCGCGGTTTCGGCCAGCGGCCCGGCGAAATCCTTCACCGCCACATCGACGATGTCGCTGGCGCGGTTGTCGGCCATCGACATCATGACCGTCTCGAAATCGACATAGCCGAAATTGGTGGCAAGGAAGGTGAAGGGCACGACCAGCACCAGCGCCACCAGACCCAGGATCGCGACCACGCGGGTCATCCTGTCGGGCGCGCGGCGCACCAGCGGCAGCACCAGCGCCAATGCGGTCGCCGCCAGCACACAAGTGGTAAGGATGGCGGTCTGCGGCGCGACGGTGAAATTCAAAAGCCGGGTCGGCAATTCAAAGCGCGCGATGGCGTGCTGGATCAGACCCGCGCCGAAAAGCAGCATCGCAACAGCCCGCAGCAGGCGCAGCGCCGCCGATATCAGCATGAACTCTTCCCCTCCGCTCGCGGCAAGACGCATTTCATCTGCACCCGGGCCTGTCAAGTTTTGCCTTGGGCCGCCGCGTGGCCCCACGCGGCCGACCGAACCCTTGTCCGTCCCGCGCCAAGCCTTTATCACCGCGCCACAAGCTGCGGCGCGGGCGGGACATGCAGGCATCAGACGGCACGACGCGCTATCGACCGGATATCGACGGGTTGCGGGCCATCGCGGTCCTGTCCGTCATCTTCTATCATCTCTCGCTGCCCGGCGCGGGGTCGGGCTATGCCGGGGTAGATGTCTTCTTCGTCATCTCGGGCTTTCTGATCGGCGGCATCGTTCTGCGCGAACGGGCCGAGGGCACATTCACCTATCGCCGCTTCTACGCCCGCCGCATCCGCCGCATCCTGCCCGCGCTTTTTGCCGTCATCTTGTGCATCCTGCCCTTTGCCTGGGCACAGATGACGCCACATGACCTGCGCTATTTCGGCGGCGCGGTCGCGGCCACGCTCGCCTTCCTGTCGAATGTCTGGTTCTACAGCCGCATCGACTACTTCAACCCCGAAGCCGCCCTTGACCCGCTTCTGCATACCTGGAGCCTCGGGGTCGAGGAGCAGTTCTACCTGTTGTTTCCGCCACTTGTGGCGCTGGCCGCGCGTTTCGGTCGCCGCGCCCTGCTTCCGCTCCTGGCTCTGCTGGGCTTGGCCAGCCTTGCCGTCGCGCTGAAAACCTCCGAGGCGCAGCCGACCCTTGCCTTCTATCTTCTGCACACAAGGTTCTGGGAGCTGATGGCAGGTGTCCTTGCCGCCGCCTTCCTGCCGCATGCCCGCAAGATCACCTCCACGGCATCTGCCGTCCTCGCCCTCTTAGGGCTGGGCCTCGTCTTGATCGGCGTCAGCCTTCTACCAGTACCGCTGGGCTGGCCCGGCCCCACCACGCTTGTGCCGGTTGCGGGCGCAGTTCTGCTGGTCCTGTTCGGGGCCGTCGGTCCGGCAGGACGCCTGCTTTCCAGTCGGCCCTTCCGTGCGGTCGGGCTGATCTCCTATTCCGCCTATCTGATCCACCATCCGATCATCAGCCTTCTGGTGATCTCGGGACGCCCGGTCCAGAGCCTGACCGCCAAGCTGGCGGTGGTGGTCGCGACCCTGCTGCTTGCCGGATTGTGCTGGGCGTTGGTCGAACAGCCCTTCCGCCGCCCCGGCCCGCTTTCTATCTCCCGCCGCCGCGTGCTGGACGCCGCTTTCGTCGCGCTCCTTGCCTTCGCTATCGGCGGCCATGTCACCAAGGGTTATCCCCAACGGCTGCCACCCCAGGCTCGGGCCGTGCTGGCCTATGGCGAAAGCCGTTCGCCCACCCATGACAAATGCGTGCGGGGCCGCGCCGAAGTGGAGGGTATGAACCCCGGCGAGGCCTGCCTGCACAACCCCAACGCCAAGGGGCCGCAGATCGTGATCTGGGGCGACAGCCATGTCGCCGCCGCAGCCTATCAGATCGCGCAGGCATTGCCTCAGTACCCCCTGCGCGAATTCTCGACCGGGGGCTGCCCTGCCATTCCTGGAATGAAGAACATCGACCAGCTGACCCAGGCTCCGGTCGCGGCCGCGGCGGGCTGCGCGGCCTTTGACCAGATCGTCAAGGACTGGATCATCGCGCAGAAAGAGGTGAAACTCGTCATCCTCTACGCCTATTGGGCCAATTACGTGGAGCGCGAGCCCTTCGATACCCGCGCGGGCTATGTGCTGCCCGATGTGCAGTATGCTGTGCCGGTTGAAAACGACGGCTCCATCCCCGAGACGCAGCGGCAGACCTATCTGCAACGGCAATTCGCCGGGCTGGTGCGGGATCTGGAAGCGGCCGGCAAAGAGGTGCTGATCGTCTATCCGCTGCCGATCGGCGCCTGGCATGTGCCGCAATATGTGGCGCGCCAGATGTGGAAGGAAGGGCGTTCGGTCGACCGCCTGACCTATCCCGCCGCCGCCTTCCGAGACCAGACCGCGAACAGCCGCGCCGTGCTGGATGCCGCGCCCTCGGGTCCGATGACCCATAGGCTGGATGTCAGCGACCGGCTTTGCGGCCCCGAGGTCTGCACCCTCTATGCCGATGGTGTGGCCTATTTCTTCGACACCAACCACCTGTCGCAGGCGGGTGTCGCGCTGATCGCCCCCGAAATCGCAGCGGCGGTCCGCGCCATTCTTGCGCCGGTCGCGCCGTGACAGGCCCGTGACATTTCCGCCCCCTGTGCTAAGGGCAGGACCATGACCCGCCAGATCCTTTTCCTCACCGGCACCCGCGCCGATTTCGGCAAGCTGGAACCCCTCGCCGCCGCCGCCCGCGATGCCGGGCATGACGTGGCCTTCTTCGTCACCGGGATGCATATGCTGGACCGCTATGGCCTGACCAAGCTCGAGGTCGCCCGGATGCCCGGCGTCGAGGTGCATGATTTCGTCAACCAGCGCCCCGGCGACCCGCAGGACATCGTGCTGGCCAAGACGGTCATGGGCTTTTCCGATTATGTGACCGAACACCGCCCCGATCTGGTGGTGATCCATGGCGACCGGATCGAGGCGCTGGCGGGCGCGCTTGTCTCTGCCACCAATTACATCCGCTCGGCCCATGTCGAGGGTGGCGAGGTCTCGGGCACGATCGACGAGGTCTTCCGCCACTGCAATACCAAGCTCTGCACCCATCATTTCGTCTCCTCCGAAGGGGCGAAGAAACGGGTCATGGCGCTGGGCGAGCCGGGCGACAGCATCCATGTCATCGGCTCGCCCGAGCTGGATTTCCACGCCAAGCCCTCGGGCGTTACGCTGGAAGAGGTGAAGGCGCGCTACGCCATCCCGTTTGACGATTTCGGCATCGCCGTCTTCCATCCGGTCACGTCGGAACAGGCCACCATGGGCGCGCAGGCCCGGGCGCTTTTCGCGGCGCTTGAGGCTTCGGGTCGGAATTTCGTCGTCATCGCGCCGAACAATGATCCGGGGTCCGAGGCGATCTTCGCCGTGCTTGACGCCTTGCCGAAGGCGCGCTTCCGCGTGCTGCCCTCGATGCGCTTCGCGCATTTTTCCGAATTGATGAAATCCGCTGCCGTCATGGTCGGCAATTCCAGCGCCGGGGTGCGCGAGGCGCCCTTCCTGGGCCTGCCGTCCCTGGACATCGGCACCCGCCAGGCCAACCGCTCTGACGCGGGGTCGGTGACGGCCTGCGAGGCCTTCGATACCCCGACCATCGCCGCCTTCCTTTCGCAGATGTGGGGCCAAAGGCACCCACGCGATGCAGGCTTCGGCCAGGGCCTGGCCGCCGACCGCTTCGCGGAAGTTCTCGCCGATCCCGCCTTCTGGGGCCGGTCGCTGCAAAAAGCCTTCGCGGACGGCGGCTGATGGGCTGGCAGCTTGCGGCCTATCGCGCGGCGACCCGGGCAATGACCCCGCTGGCCGCGGCGCTCCTCCGCCGCCGGCTGGCGCGCGGCAAGGAAGACCCCGCTCGCTGGCGCGAGAAACTGGGCGAAGCCTCCGCCCCGCGTCCCGAAAGCCGCCTCGTCTGGCTTCACGCCGTTGGTCTGGGCGAAGTCCTGGCCCTGCGCGGGCTGATCGCCGAGATGTCCCGCCAATCCCCCGCCCTCCATTTCCTCATCACCTCTTCCGCCCGGTCATCGGCCCAGGTGCTGGCGGCGAACCTGCCGCCCCGCACCATCCACCAGTTCCTCCCCATCGACGCCCCGCGCTATCTCCGCCGCTTTCTGGCGCATTGGCGCCCCGACCTGTCGATCTGGGCCGAGCAGGATCTCTGGCCCAATGCCGTCACCCTGACCGATGCGGCTGGCATCCCGCTCGCCCTCGTCAACGCCCGCATGAATGCGCAGGCCTTCGCCCGGCGGCAAAAGGCGCGGGGACTTTACGCCGATCTTCTGTCGCGCTTCCGGCTGGTTGCGGCGCAAGATGCGGACACGGCCCGCCATCTTGCCGCTTTGGGCGCCCCAGCGCCGCAAGTCACAGGCTCATTCAAGGCCGCCGCGCCGCCTCTGGCCGTGGATCACGCTGCCCTCACGTCCCTTCAGCCGTTCCTTGCCACCCGTTCGCCCTGGCTTCTCGCCTCCTCCCACCCCGAGGATGAGGCGGTGGCTCTGGCCGCCGCGCAGCGCATCTTCGCGGAAGACCCGTCCGCGCTTCTGATCGTCATCCCGCGCGATCCGCCCCGTGGCGCCGAAATCGCCGCCGCCGCCCGTGCCCTGGGCCTAGCTACGACACTTCAATCGGCAAGCGAGGCGCCAACCGCCGCAGTGCATGTCGCCGATGCCTTCGGCACGCTCGGCCTGTGGTATCGGCTCTGCCCCGTCAGCTTGATCGGCGGCACGTTCGGCCCCACCCAGGGCCACAATCCCTGGGAAGCCGCCGCCCTTGGCTCCGCCATCCTGCACGGTCCGCAAGCGGCGAATTTCGCCAGCGATTTCGCCGTGCTGGATGGGGCAGGGGCCGCGCGGCCGGTCACGACCGAGACCCTGGCCGAAGCCCTGGCGCAAAAGCACGCGCCCATGGCCGCCCGCGCCAAAGCCCTGTCCGATGCCGCGCAGGGCAGCCTCGCCCCCCTCGCGCGCGACTTGCTGGGGCTGATGGCATGAGGCTCTTTTTGGCCCTTTGGTCCCTGCTCTGGGCGCTTTGCCTGCCCGCGATCCTCATCTACCTGCGCCGCCGTGGCCGCAAGGATGCGCTCTATGCCCGGCATCTGGCGGAACGCTTCGGCCGCTATGCCGATCCTCTGCCCGGCGCGGTCTGGGTCCATGCCGTCTCGCTTGGCGAACTCCGCTCCGCCGTTCCCCTGATCCGCGCGCTTCTCGACCGGGGCGAAACCGTCGTCACCACCCATTTCACCCCCGCCGGGCGGCGCGAGGCCGAGCGTGTCTTTGCATCGGAAAGATCGCAGAACCGTTTGCGCGCCGTCTGGGTGCCTCTGGAATTTTCCTTCACTTACAAGCGCTTCTTTCGTGATTTTCAACCGCGCTTGGGCTTGGTGATGGAGATCGAGATCTGGCCCCGCATGGTCTTTGCCGCCCGCGACGCAGGTGTGCCGCTCTATATGTGCAATGCCCAATACCCGACCAAGAGCATCGCCCGCGACGCCCGCTTCCCCCTGCGTCCTGCCGTGATGCGCGGCTTCACGGGCGCTTTGGTGAAATCGCAGCTCCAGGCCGATCGTTTCGCCGCTGTCGGGATGCAAAACATCCAGGTCACCGGCGAATTACGCTTTGACCAGCCGATCCCGCCCGCGCTCGTCGCCGCCGCCCCCGCCGCGCGGCAGGCCCTTGCCGGTCGGCGGCCCACGCTCTGTTTCGCCTCGGCGGTCGAAGGCGAGGACGATCTCTATCTTGACGCCATCAAGACCCGCCTCGCCGCTCCGGACCGCCCCTTCGTGATCTATGTCCCGCGCAAGCCCGAACGCTTCGACGAGGTTGCGCAGCTGATCGGCGCGCACGGCATCGCCTTTGCGCGCCGGTCGCAGAGCCTCGCCGAAGACCTGTCTCTGCGCGAAACCCCGGCGGTGGATCTTTTGCTCGGCGACAGCCTGGGCGAGATGTATTTCTACCTCGCCATGGCCGACCGCGTGGTGACCGGCGGCGGCTTCACCCAGCATGGCGCCCATAATATCATCGAGCCGCTGGCTCTGGGCCGTCTGGTCATCGTCGGCCCGGAAATCCACACGATCGAATATCCCGCGTCCGAAGCCATCGCCGCAGGCGTCTGCTTCCATGCCCAGACCCCAACCGACCTTGCGCGCGCCTTAGACCCGCAAGGCTGGTCCGGCCCGAAACCCGAACAGATCCAGGCCTTTCTCGCCGATCATTCCGGGGCAACGGCAAAGACCTTGGCCGCCATTGCGCCGCTGCTCACCAGGCGCTGAACCCGCCATCCACATTGACCAGCTGCCCGGTCATATAGCCCGAGGCCGCCGAGGCCAGGAAAAGCATCGCATCGGCGATCTCGTCGGGCTTCGCCATGCGGTTCAGCATGATCAGCTCGCCGACGCGGCGCTGGAACTCGTCCGAATGGTTGTTGAACACCGCGCCCGGCGCGATCGTGTTGACCGTCGCCCCGCGCGGCGCCCAATAGCCCGCCAGCCAGACCGTCAGCCCGTGGATGCCTGCCTTGGTCACGCCATAGGCCGAGAAATTCTTGAATGGCATGCCCTCGTAGATCGGGTGATGCGCCCCGTTCAGCGCATACATCGAGGCCACGTTGATCAGCGTGCAGGGCCATTTCCCCACGATGTCGCGGTCCATCTGGCGTGCAACCATGAAGGGGCCGGTCAGGTTGGTGCGCAGGGTCTTTTCCCAATCTGACACTGTCAAGTCGCAGAAGTCGGGGAAACCCTTGCCGGCGCCCATCAAAAGCTCTCCGGTGATCGCCGCGTTGTTCAACACGACATTCGGCTCCCAGCCATCCTTCAGGATGCGCTGGAAGATGCCTTCCACCTGCGCCTCATCGGCCACGTCCAGCTCATAGAAGCGGAAGGCTTCATTGGCTCCATGCGCCTCGAGCAATGCCTCGGCCCGCTTGCCCGGCAGGTCCGACGCGATCACCCGCGCGCCTTCCGCCAGCATCCGCCGGACATAGGTGCTGCCCAGGACGCCTCCAGATCCGGTGATGAAAGCCGTGCGACCCTTCAGAGATTCAGCCATTTGTGGCCTCCTTCAGCAGAAATTCGACCAGCCGGAAATCGAAGGGGCTGTCGATGTCGACGCAACGCTCGGGCGGCATCAGAAAGGGGATCACGCGCCCCTCCCACAGACCCTTCGAGCGCCGCAGATAGTCCGGCGCGACCACATAGGTCGAGGCCGCGTGTTCATAGACCACCGGCGCCCGCTGCCGCGCCACCACCCCGCCAGGCAGGGGCTTCGACACATGCAGCGCGCCCGAGGCATCCGGCTCGACAAGGTTGAAATATGGGTTCTTCCGCGCTTCGCAGCAGCTCATCACCAGGTCAGGATGTTCGCTTTTGTAAAGCTGCAAGGCCCCGGTGATGTCTTCCGGCAGGCGCAGCGGCGAGGTGCAGTCCAAGTCCAGAAAGGCCTCGACCTCGCCACACAGGGGTTCCGAGACCTCCAGCGCGTGCTGCCAGACCCCGAATTTCCCCGCCGTATCCGTCGCCAGATGCGCGGGCCGCAGGCCGATATTCAGCGCGCCTTTGGCCACCGCATGATCGTAGATTTCCTCGTCATCGGTCGAGACCACGACCGCATCCACCATCGGATGCGCGAACAACTGGTCCAGCGACCAGTCGATCAGCGGCTTGCCGCAGATCATGCGGAAATTCTTGCGCGGCACGCCCTTGCTGCCCTTGCGCGCCCCGATATGGCCCAGGATCATGGGATCTCCTTCGTGATCTCACCGACAAAGCGCCGCGCGGCCCAGGCCTTTGCCACCAGCCGGGCCGAATCCATCACCCGGTCCAGCCGCGGCAGCAACGGGGTCTCCGACGGCGCGCGCCCGGCCGCCAAGGCCAGAAAGTCGCGCATCGCGTCGAGGAACATCGCGTTTCTCTCCAGCGGCAGGTCCAGCATCCGGCCACCCGCCGCATCCGTCACCCGATAGGCCTGCGCGGCAAAGTCGAAATCATGCATCCGCTCCGCTCCACGCAGATGGGCGCGGCGATGCAGGCCGGGGGTCAGGTAATCCATCGACACATCGCCCACCAGCGCCCCGCGCCGCAGCGAGATACGGCTGGCGAAATCTACCCCCGGAAAGGCCGGATGACCGAGCGCTTCAACGCCCGTCAACTCCAGTCCCGGAAACAGGCAGGCCGCCATATCCAGCTCATGGCAGAGGTCCAGCAACACCCCGCCACCTTGCCCGCGCGCCGCGTAGCTTTCGGAAAACCTCCAGTTGGCCCGCCATTGCGTGACGTCATGGCCGATCGTCAGCGCGAATTGGAACAGGTCGGACAGGTCCGCCTCGGCCAGCGCCCTGAGCGCCGGATGATAGCGCATCATGTAGCCCAGCATGGACCGCCCGGCCACCGGCGCGGCGACAAGGTTGATTTCTTCAACCTCCTCGGGCGAAAAGGCCAGCGGCTTCTCGATATAGAGGGGCAGGCCGCGCGCCGCCGCCGCCGCGATCAGCGGCAGGCGGATGTCTGTCGCGGTCGCGATCACCACCGCCTCGGCCTCGGCCATGGCTGCCTCGGCCCCGGCAAGGCCGGCTTCGCGCCAGGACAGCAGCTTCGGCACCGCCCCCAGCGCGGCCAGATTTTCGGAATGACGCCGCCCGATCGACCCCGAGCCGATGACCAGAACCCGCATGGTCCCCCCTTTTGCGCCAGCCCTAACGCGAAAGCGCCTCGGCCACCAGAGGCGGGCGCTTCTGCGGCCAGCCCGTCGCGCGATGATAGGCCTGTCCGATCGCCAGCACCCCGGCATCGTCACCCGACCGGCCGATGATCTGCATCCCCGAGGGCAGGCCCTGCGGCCCGAAACCCAAAGGCACAGACAAGGCTGGCAGGCCGATCAGGCTGGCCGGGATCACCACTTCCATCCAGCGGTGATAGGTGTCCATCTGCCGCCCGGCGATCTCTTTCGGCCAGTCCCAGTCTGCCGGGAAGGGCCAGACCTGCGCGGTGGGCAGCACCAGCGCATCGAAGCGGGTGAGCAGTCGCGCCGCATGGGCGTACCAGCGGCTGCGGATCACGCTCGCCTCATAGACCGCCTGGGCCGACAGCCCGAGGCCCTGCTCGATCTCCCAGATCGTTTCGGGTTTGGTCACGGCGCGTTTCGCCGGATCGTCATACAGCGCCTTCTTGCCCCCCGCTGACAGCATCGCCCGCAGGGTCACCCAGGAGGACCACAGCTTTTCGGCGGCGAAGGGCGGCGCCAGAGGTTCCACCACCGCGCCCAGATCCTCCAGCACCTTCAACCCGCCCGCGCAGGCCTCCAGAATGCCCGGCTCCATTGCATAGGCGCCGCCCCAATCTGCCAGCCAGCCGATCCGCAGCCCCTTCACGCCCCGCTCCAGCCCCGACAGCAGATCGGGCACCGCGCGCGGAAAGGGCACTTCCGGGTTCTCCCCGGCCTGAACCAGCAGGAACCGCGCCAGGTCCTCGACCGTGCGCGCCATCGGCCCCTCGGTCGCCAGCGTCGCCAGATGGGTGTCGCCCTCGGCATCGCTTGGCACCAGACCCCAGGTCGGGCGCAAGCCATAGACATTGCAGAACCCCGCCGGGTTGCGCAAAGACCCCATCATGTCGGAACCATCCGCCACCCAGGCCATCCGGCAGGCCAGGGCCGCCGCCGCCCCGCCCGAAGATCCGCCCGCGCTGCGCGACAGGTCATAGGGGTTGCGCGTGACGCCGAAGACAGGGTTGTAGCTGTGCGAGCCCTGGCCCCATTCCGGCACATTGGTCTTGGCGGTGAAGACCGCTCCCGCCGCCCGCATCCGCGCCGCCAGAAGATCGTCCTTCGCGGGCACATGGTCGGCATAGACCGGCGAACCCCAGGTGGTGCGCAGCCCCGCCGTCGCCTGCAAATCCTTCACGGGCAGCGGAATGCCATGCAGCCAGCCCGTCGGCGGTACATCGTCCAGCGCCCGGGCCTCGGCCATCGCCGCGTCCGGGTCACGACAGGAAACCAGCGCATTCACCGGTCCGTTCACGGCGCGAACCTGCGCCAGATGCGCCGCCATAACTTCGGAAGGCGCCACCTGCCGCACATGGATCGCCCGAGAAAGCTCGGTCGCGCTCAGGTCCAGAAGCTCTGCTGACGTCATCTTCGGAAATTATCCTCTGGGGGCCGGGTGGGCAACGCGCCCCCGGGGGCTGACACAGATGCAAAGACCGGGGCCCCTGAAGACCCCGGCCCAGCCTCGGAACCCTAAGCTTACTTCTGCAGCTCGGTCCAGATCGCGGTCATGTATTCCTGCGCCTTCGGGCTGCAGGTCGGGATGAAGTGCCCGGCAGCCTTGAATTCTTCCGGCACCACGATTTCGGGCGCGGTCTTCATGTCTTCCGGCATGAAGGCTTCAGACCCGGCGATGCCATTGGCATAGCGCGCGAAAGAGCTGATCATCGCGGCATTTTCCGGCTCGGCGATGAAGTTCAGGAACTTGTAGGCTTCCTCGACATGCTGCGCGTCCTTCAGAAGCGCGACCGAGTCCATCCACACCGGATAGCCTTCCTTCGGATAGCCGTATTTCACCGTCGGATTGGCCAGCCGCGCCCGCATGGTCGAGCCGTTCCAGTTCAGGCTCGCCGCCCAGTCATTGTTCGACAGCTTCTCGGTGGCGCCGTAATCCATCGACAGCCAGTCGGGCTTGGCGGCCAGCAGCGCGTCGCGCGCCTTCTTCAGCACTTCGGGATCTTCCGAACAGCTGGTGCCGCCGGCCCACATCACGGCCATGTTCACGACGTCGTTCATTTCCGGCACGACGTTGATCTTGCCCTTCAGCTCGTCCGGCACGTTCAGGAAGATGTCCGAGGTGTTGATGTCGCCGGAATAGACCGCGGTATTGACCGCGATGCCGGTCGTGCCCCACTGCCACGGAATCGTATAGGCGCGGCCCGGATCCCATTCGACATCCATCCATTCGGGGGCAATGTTCTTGTGGTTCGGAATCTTGGACAGGTCCAGCGGGACGATCAGCCCCTTCTCGACGAAGATCCGCACATATTGATGCGTCGGCACAACCAGGTCGAAACCATGGCCGCCGGCTTCGATCTTGGCCAGGGCCGCGTCGTTGCTGTCATAATCGGTCACCGTGACGGTGATGCCGGTCTCCTTCTTGAACTTCTCCAGAAGCTCGGGGCTGGTGTAATTGCCCCAGTTGAACAGTTGCAGCTCGCCTTCGGCTGCGGCCATGCAGGCCGAAGCCAGCAGGATCGCGGTTGCGCCAAGCAGTTTCTTCATGGATCGTCTCCCGGTTGGTGGTCTTGTCGTTCTCAGAAACGCTTCAGTCATTCTTCTTGCGCGTCAGCAGGAAGAAGGCGGTCAGCAGGGCCACGGTCACCAGAAGAAGCATCGAGGAGACCGCATTGATTTCGGGCGTCAATTGGCGACGAAGCTGGCCCAGCATATAGGTCGGCAGCGTGTCCTGCCCGCCCGCCTTCACGAACTCGGTGATGACGACGTCGTCCAGCGAGATGACGAAGGCAAGCATGGCCCCGGCCGCGATGCCCGGTGCCAGAAGGGGCAGGGTGACACGAC
This sequence comes from Neotabrizicola paludis, assembly GCF_044142105.1. Classification (NCBI taxonomy): domain Bacteria; kingdom Pseudomonadati; phylum Pseudomonadota; class Alphaproteobacteria; order Rhodobacterales; family Paracoccaceae; genus Neotabrizicola; species Neotabrizicola paludis. Next base: position 182,580 of record NZ_JBGTYM010000005.1, on the reverse strand, counting down.
GGAAGGTTTGCCAGGGTGTCGCGTAAAGATCGGCCGCGGCCGTCTCCAGCGCCAGGTCCATCCCCTCCAGCCGCGCGCGGATCGGCAGATAGGCAAAGGGGATGCAGAAGGCGCTGTGCGCCAGGATCACATAGCCGATGCCCTGGATGCCGGTCGCCTGCTTGATGATGCCGAACAGGATCAGAAGCGCGACCGCCGTCACGATCTCGGGCACCATCAGCGGCTGGTTGATCATCACATAGATGAAGGTCTGGCCCTTGAACGCGGCCCGCCGCGTCGTGCCCAGCGCCGCCATCGTGGCGACCGAGGTCGAGATCGCCGCGGCGAAGACCGCGATGATCAGGCTGCGCAGCGTGGCGTCCTTGATCTGCTGATTGCCCCAGGCTTTGACATACCAGTCCAGCGAAAAGCCGCCCCAGACCGCGACCGACTGGCTGGCATTGAAGCTGTAGGCGACCAGCGTGAAGATCGGCAGATAGAGTGCGATAAAGACGACCGCCGCCGTCGTCGCGAAACCGGGAAGGCGCGCGACCTCAAAGCCCCTGTTAGCCATGACGCGCCCCTCCACCCCGACCCGCATAGCGGACATAGATCAACAAAGCGGCCGTCACGACGATCAGCAGCAGCATCGACAGCGCCGCGCCCAGGGGCCAGTTGCGACCCTGGCCGAATTGCAGCTCGATGAAATTGCCGATCATCATCTGCTTGCCGCCGCCCAGAACGCGCGGTGTCACATAGGCGCCCAGGCTGGGCACGAAGACCAGGATCGAGCCGGCAATGATCCCCGGCTTGACGATCGGCAGGATCACCCGGCGCAAGACCTGCACGCGGCTGGCATAAAGGTCGTATCCCGCTTCAAGAAGCCGCATGTCGAAACGGTCGATGGCGGCGAAAAGCGGCAGCACCATCAGCGGCAGATAGACATAGGTCATGCCGACGAAGATGGCGAAGGGGCCGTAGAGCATGTCCAGCGGCGTCTCGATGACATGCAGCTTCAGAAGGACCGTGTTCACCAGCCCTTCTTTCCGCAGCACCTCGTTGATCGCATAGGTGCGGATCAGCAGGTTGGTCCAGAAGGGAATGGTGATCAGGAACAGCCAGAAGGCCCGGCGTTCCGGCGACCGCGTGGCGATGAACCAGGCGGTCGGGAAGCCGACGATGAAGGTGAACAGCGTGGTCAGGAAGGACAGCGACACCGAGCGCCAGAAGATCGTCAGATGCGCATCGGCCAATTGCCAGGTGTCGTCGAAGATGTCCTTCGTCCACAGGATGCCGACCCAGCCCCCGGTCGAGAAGGTCCATTCCACATTGCCGTATTTGCCGGGGGTGAGGAAGGAATAGATCGCCACGATGATCAGCGGCCCAGCGGCGGCGCAGAACAGCAAGACCAGGGCGGGGGTCGAGAGCAGCCAGCCATTCCTGGCCGAGCGTCTGATGACCCTGTCTTCGGCGGGGCTCATCGTCAGTCCTCCACCTTCTGCACGGCGCCATCGGCGAAGCGCAGGCCGACCGTCTGGCCCACGGCATAGCCCGCCTCGCCCGTCGCCGGGCTTTGCAGCCGCGCCACCACTTCGGTTCCGTCCGCCAGCGCCAGATGGCAATGCGTGTCCGTGCCGAAATAGACCAGGTCCTTGACCGTCGCGTCCAGCCCGCCCTCCTCGGGCTTGCCCAGGCGCACCTGCTCGGGCCGCACCGTCACCGTGGCCGCGCCATCGGCGCGCAGCCCCGGCACCGGAATCCGCGCCCCGCCCGCCAGGCGCAGCGCGTCATCCTCGGCCCGCCCGGTCAGGAAATTCGTCTCGCCGATGAAGCTCGCGACAAAACGGTTCTTCGGTCTTGTGTAGATTTCCTTCGCCGTGCCCACCTGTTGCAGCTTGCCGTTCGACATCACGCCGATCCGGTCCGACATGGTCAGGGCTTCTTCTTGGTCATGGGTCACGAAGACGAAGGTGATCCCGGTCTCGATCTGCAACCGCTTCAGCTCGACCTGCATCTCCTTGCGCAGCTTCAGGTCCAGCGCGCTCAGCGGCTCGTCCAGAAGCAGAACCTTGGGCTGCGGCGCCAGGGCGCGCGCCAGCGCCACCCGCTGTTGCTGGCCGCCCGACAACTGGCTGGTCTTGCGCCCGGCCATCGTTTCCAGCTTCACCAGGGCCAGCATCCGCTCGGTCGTGGCCTTCACCTCCGAGGCCGGCTTGCCCAGCATCTCAAGGCCGAAGGCGATGTTCTGCGCCACCGTCAGATGCGGGAAAAGCGCATAGGATTGGAACACGGTGTTCACCGGCCGCTTGTTCGGCGGCAGCGTGGTGATGTCGGCGCCATCCAGCAGGATCGTGCCATCGGTCGGCATCTCGAAACCCGCGATCAACCGCAGAAGGGTGGTCTTGCCGCAGCCCGAGGGCCCCAGGAGGGTGAAGAACTCGCCGCGCAGGATCTCGACCGACACGTCGTCCAGCGCCCGCACCGCCGCTGTGCCCTGGCCAAAGGCCTTGATCACATGCTGCGCCAAAATGATGGCTTCTGCCGCCAATACCGATCTCCCCCTGTGTGAGCCCCGGTCAAAGCTGGGGCATTATTTTGATCATATTGTGCGTCACGACGATGGCTTGTCTAGCCCTTCCTTTCGGCTTTATCCGGCAATCGGGGCGCGTTTCGCGGCCCAGGGGGCCGCGCGCTCGATTTCCGCGCATAGCGAGATCAGCATTTCATCGGACCCAAAAGGCGCGGCCAGATGCACGCCGATCGGCAATCCGCCGTCCGACCAGCCCAGCGGCAGGCTTGCGGCAGGTTGCCCGCTGGCGTTGAAGACCGCGCAGAAGGGCGAATAGGCGAAGATGCCCTGCGGCCCGGTGCGGAAGGCGACGTAATCCTCGGTCTCATGGCTGAACCGGCCCACCTTGGCGGGCGGCTCGGCCAGCGTGGCCGACAGAAGCACGTCATAGCCGGGGCCGGACTCGGGGTCGAAGAACCGCGCCATCTCGCGGCCGAAGGCATGGATCTTGCCCACGGCTTCCAGATAGCGGGTCGGATGCAGCGTCTCGGCATGGGCGCAGGCGCCCCGGCTGACGCCCTCGACCAGATCGTCGGTCATCGCGCGACCGTCCAGCGCATGGCGGATGCCCAGGGCGGTGCCCACGGCGACAATATCGGTCCAGGCCCGCATCATGCCCGGCACATCGGTGCGGGGCAGGGCAGGGGTGACCTCATGGCCCAGAGCTTGCAGCAGCTTTGCCGTTTCCAGAACCGCTGCGCGGACCTGCGGATCAATCGCCTGGCCCGTGAAGGTCGTGTCGCACAGCGCCACCCGCAGCCGCTTGGGCGGGCGGCTGATCGCGGCGGCATGGCCTTGCGCCAAAGGCGGCGCCCAATAGGGCGCGCCAGGATCGGCCCCGGCGCAGGCATCCAGCATCACCGCCGTGTCCCGCACGCTGCGCGTCAGGAAGCCGTCGATCGCCATTCCTGCCCAGCCCTCGCCGGCATAGGGCCCATCGGGCAGCCGCGCCCGCGTCGGCTTGAACCCGAAGAGGCCGCAGCTCGACGCCGGTATCCGCACCGATCCGCCGCCATCTGAGCCATGGGCGAAACTCACGATCCCCGCAGCGACCGCCGCACCGGCGCCGCCGGAAGATCCGCCCGACGTGTGATCGGTGTTCCACGGGTTGCGGGTCGGCCCGCCATAGACGGCGCTTTCGGTTGCCGCTCCGATGCCGCCTTCCGGGCTGGTCGTGCGGCCAAAGGTCACGACCCCGGTCGCCTTCATCCGGCTGAAGATCGCGGAATCGCCCGGATAGACCGTATTGGCATGCAGGCGCGAGCCGTTGTGGCTGGGAAAGTCTTTCGCCTCGGCACCCAGGTCTTTCAGCAGGAAGGGTACGCCCCGGAACGGTCCCGGCGGCAGGCCTGCCTTGATCGCCTCGCGCGCGACGCCTTCCTGCACCAGAACGACGGCGTTGATCGCCGGATTGCGCGCCTCAACCGCGGCCAGGGCGGCATCCAGCAGCTCGTCCGGGCTGACCTCGCCCCGTGCCACCAGCCCCGCCAGCTCGGTCGCGTCCCGCGCCCCAAGGTCTCCAATCATCTGCGACTCTCCTTTTCCTTGCGGCCATGCTGGCCGGGCGGGACGGCCGGGTCCACCCCCGAAACGGCGGTTTGGGCGGGCGGAACGGCGGGCTGGGGCGGAAGACCTTTGGAAGACGTTCGGAAGACCTTTGGAAGACGTCGGAAAAACCCTGCGATGCGGCGGTTTCAGACTCTGTCGCGACCGCGTCGCGCTTGACTCCGCCCCTGCCGGGATTAAGGAGAGAAGGCCTTCGGTTCCGGGGTCAACGCCCCGGATGAAAAGGGAACGCGGTGCGGGTGTCATACCCAATTCCGCGGCTGCCCCCGCAACTGTAGGCGGCGAGCAAAGGTGCGACAGGCCACTGGGAAACCGGGAAGGCGCGCCCGAGCGATGACCCGCAAGCCAGGAGACCTGCCAGGGTGATCACCCTTTCCGCAGCGCGGGGCGCGCGACGGAGGGCGGGCATCCGCCAGTGGTGACGACCAGGGTCGCGGGGGCTTTCCCCGCGGCGGATCGCATCAACGGCGGCCCCGGCCGCAGCAAGGGAACGACCATGCAAACCCTCCCGCGCCTCGCGCTTCTCGCCGCGCTTACCTGCGGCACTTCTCTCGCTCCGGCCCTGCCCGCCGCGGCGCAAGATGATGATATCATTGATCTTGGTGAAATCGTTGTCTCGGCCCTGCGCACCGCCGTCGAACGGTTGCGCACCGGCGTTTCCGTCTCGGTTCTCGGGCCGGAGGATCTGGCCAAGGATCACGACGCCACCGTCGCCACCACGCTTGCCAAGCTGCCTGGGGTCGCCGTCACCCAGTCCGGCCCCTTCGGCTCGACCACCAATCTGCGGATCCGCGGCGCCGATGGCCGCTACCTCGCGGTCTTCGTCGACGGCATCAAAGTGTCGGACCCTTCGGGCACCAATGTGACCTTCGATTTCGGCAGCCTGATGAGCGCCGATATCAGCCGGATCGAGGTGCTGCGCGGCTCGCAATCGGCGCTCTGGGGCGGCTCGGCCGTGGGCGGCGTGATCAACATCACCACCACAAAGGCGCTGGAAGAAGGCTTTCACCAAACGATCTCTGCCGAAGCCGGCAGCTTCGGCACCGCCCGTCTCAGCTATGGCCTGACCCAGAAGGATGACCGCCTGGACCTGGCCTTCAACGCCACCCAATTCCACACCGACGGCTTCTCCTCCTTCGCCGGCGGGACCGAACGGGACGGCGCCGACGCCACCCGCCTGTCCTTCTCGGCGCGCTACAAGGTTTCCGACACTCTGGCCCTGGGCGCCGCGGCCTTCGTGCAGCGCACCGAACAGGATTACGACGGTTACACGCCGCTGTTCGTTCTGGGCGATCTTGTTGGATATACTCAGGAAAAGACCGAAATCGGCGCGCGGGCCTTTGCCGAGCTGACCCTGGGCAATACAAGCCACAGCTTCGAAGTCAGCGCTCTGGATGTCGATCGCAGCTATGACGAGGCTGGCGACAGGTCCAGCTTCGGCGGCAAGCGGCTGAGCTTTGGCTGGCAGGGCACGACCGAGGTCTCCCCGGCCCTTACGCTGGTCTACGGTGCCGACTGGTCCAAGGAGACGGCCGATTACACCAATCTGCCCGGCGGGCAGGCCGACACCACGATCTACGGTGCCTTCGCACAGGCCGTCTGGGCGCCTTCGGAAACCTTCGACCTTTCCGCAACCGTCCGCATGGACCATTCCGGCGGCTTCGGCGATTTCCCCACCGGCCGCATTGCTGCCGCCTGGCGGCCCGCGACCGGCACCACACTGCGGGCTGCCTGGGCCACCGGCTTCCGCGCGCCGTCGATCGACGAACGCTTCGGCGACTATCCGGGCTTCTTCCCCTTTGTCGGCAACCCCGACCTCGAGCCCGAGGAAAGCGAAAGCTGGGAACTAGGGATCGAGCAGGAATTTGCAGGTGGGGCAAGCCTTTCGGCCACGCTTTACCGCCTCGATGTCGACAACCTGATCACCTATGAATTCGGCTTCCCCTCGACGCTGGTGAACCTGCCCGGCGTGTCGACCCGCCAGGGCGTGGAACTGGCGGGCAGCCTGCCCCTGTCGAATGCGGTCACGCTGGGCCTGGCCTATACCTATACCGATGGTCGGCGCCCCGATGGCCAGCGTCTCGTGCAGGTGCCCTATCACAACCTTGCCCTGTCGCTGGACGCCACACTGTCCGACAAGCTGTCGGGCGGCTTGACGCTCCTGCATGTCGCCGGGCGTCGCGACAATGACGCCAATACTTTTTCGGCCAAGGACATGCCGGATTACACCGTGCTGAATGCGCGCATGGATTATGGCCTGAACGACAAGACCGCGCTTTACCTCAAGGTCGAGAACCTTCTGGACGAGGAATATCAGATGGTTGACGGCTATGCCGCCTCGGGCCGGGCCTTCTATGTCGGCCTTGAAGCCCGGTTCTGACCGCCCGGTGCGGGCAGGGGCGGTCCGGCGTCTTTCGGCGCTGGCCGCCCTTCTGCTGGCCGCTTCGCCCGCGCCGGCCGAGACGGCGCCTGCCCGCGTCGTGTCGATGAACCTCTGCACCGACCAGCTGGCCATGCTGCTTGCGGCCCCCGGCCAACTGGTCTCGGTCAGCCATCTCGCCTCGGACCCGCTGTCGTCTTCGATGGTGGCCGAGGCAGCGGCCTATCCGGCCAATCGGGGCGGGGCCGAGCAGATTTTCCTCATGCATCCTGACCTTGTCCTGGCGGGCACCTATACCTCGCTCGCCTCGGTCAACCTGCTGCGCGATCTGGGCGTGACGGTGGTGCAGGTGCCGCCCGTCACGGCACTGGCCGAGATTCCGGGCCAGATCCGCACCATCGGCGCCGCCCTGGGCCGCGAGGCCGAGGCCGAGGCGCTGGTGGCCGAGTTCCAGGCCGGGCTGGCCGCACTTGCCACCGATCTGCCGCCGCGCCGGGCCGCGCTTTACTATCCGAATGGCTACACCGTGGGCGAGGGCACGCTGGCCGATGACGTGCTGCGTCATGCGGGCTTCGACAATATCGGCGCGCAGGCGGGGCTGACCGGCGGCGGCACGCTGCCACTGGAGCGGCTGGTCATGGCCGCGCCCGAGATGATCGTCACCTCGACCAAATATCCCGGTGCTTCGCGCTCCGAGGATATTCTCGACCATCCCGCGCTGGTCGACCTGCGCGCGGCGGCGGGGATCGCAACCTCGGATGCTGACTGGGTCTGCGGCACGCCGCATATCTTGCGGGCGCTGGCGGGAATGCGTGCCGCGCGCGAGGCGCTGCCATGAAGTTTTTTCTGCCCTTGTCGCTGCTGGTCGCGCTGCTGTTTGCCGCTTCGCTGCTGATTGGCCCGGCGGGGCTGGGCCTGGGTGAAAGCCTGCGCGCGCTTCTGCGCGGCGAGGGCGGGCCGGTCGTGCTGGTGATGCAGGAAATCCGCCTGCCGCGCGCGATCCTGGGGCTTCTGTGCGGTGCCGCGCTGGGTCTTTCCGGGGCGGCGATGCAGGGCTATCTGCGCAATCCGCTGGCCGAGCCGGGGTTGATCGGCGTCTCCTCCAGCGCCGCCTTGGGCGCGGTTCTGGCGCTGCAATCCGGCCTGGCCGCCCGTTTCGCGCTGGCCCTGCCGCTGTCGGCGCTGACGGGCGCCGCGGCGGCGGTGCTTTTGATCCTGCTTCTCGCCGGGCCGCGCGGCGGGGCGCTGGCGCTGATCCTTGCCGGGATCGCGCTGTCGGCCCTGGCGGCAGCGCTGACCTCGCTTGTCCTGTCGCTCTCGCCCAATCCCTTTGCGGGAATGGAGATCGTCTATTGGATGATGGGGTCTCTGGCCGACCGCTCGATGACCCATGTCTGGCTTGCCGCGCCATTCATGGCGGCGGGCATGGCGGCGCTGCTGACGCTGGGTCGGGGGCTGGACGCGCTGACGCTGGGCGAGGATGCCGCGCGCAGCCTGGGCGTGAACCTGTCACGGCTGCGGTTGGTTCTTGTGCTGGGCACGGCGGCTTCGGTGGGGGCTGCGGTGGCGGTGGCGGGCAGTGTCGGCTTCATCGGCCTTGTCGTGCCGCATCTGCTGCGGCCTTTCGCCGGGGCGCGGCCTTCGGTCCTGTTGCCCGCCTCGGCTTTGGGCGGCGCGGCGATGCTCTTGGCCGCCGATATCGCCACCCGTCTGATCGCGCCCGATGCCGATCTGAAACTGGGCGTGTTGACCGCCCTGATCGGCGCACCGTTCTTCCTGCATCTGATCTGGCGGCTGCGGAGGGTCGAAGCATGAGCCTTCTGTCCCTCACCGGCCTGACCGTTCTGCGCGGCTCATGTCCGGTCGTGGATCGCGTCAGCCTGACCATCGCGCCGGGGGAATGCGTCGGCTTGCTTGGCCCGAACGGCGCGGGCAAAACCAGCCTGTTGCGGGGCGCGCTTGGCCTCTTGCCTCATCAAGGCGCCTCGTCGCTGAGCGTGCTTGCCCCCGCGGCCCGCGCCCGCGCCGCCGCCTTTCTGCCGCAGGGTCGCGAGATTGCCTGGCCGGTCAGCGTGGAAACCCTGGTCGCGCTGGGCCGCAGCGCGCATGGCGCGGCGGACCCCGACCATCCGGCGGTGACGCGCGCGCTGGAACGGATGGGGCTGGCAGGCTTCCGCAACCGCCGCGCCACCGAATTGTCGGGGGGAGAGCAGGCGCGCGCCCTGATCGCCCGTGTTCTGGCGCAGGAAACCCCGTTGCTTCTGGCCGACGAGCCGGTGGCCGGGCTTGATCCCGAGGCCCAGATCCGCACCATGCAGGTCTTTGCGGATCTGGCGGCGGAAGGCCGGGGGGTGCTGGTGTCCTTGCATGATCTCGGGCTTGCCGCGCGGCATTGCACCAGGCTTGTGCTGATCCATCGCGGCCAGTTGGTCGCCGATGGCACGCCGCGCGAGGTTCTGACCGAGGCGCGGCTGGCCGATGTCTTTGGCATTCGCGGCTATCATGCCGAAACGCCGGACGGGCCGGTGTTTCAGCCCCTGGGCGTGGTGCGGTGAGGGCGCGCCCGTGATCACGCTTGTGCTGGACCGGCCCTGGCTGGTGGCGCGTCTGCCGCAGCAGATGCGCGTCCTGTCCCATGCGCCGCAGGGGGCGGGCTATGTGGCCACCGATTGCATTGTCTGGCGCGAGGTGCGCAACGCCGAACTGACGCAGGATTTCGACGTGGAAAGCTGGTTCGCCGGGCAGATGCGGCACTTTCCCGGCGCGGTGGGCATGATGACCTCGCGCGATATCGGTCTGCACGTCCGAGACGCGGCCGAGGTCGAGGGGATAGGCGCCGAAACCGTGGTGACGCTGGGCCTGTCCAATGCCGAGGCGGTGGGCACGCGCCTGCTCTGGCACAGCGCCGATTACGGCACGATCAACCTTCTGGTCGCCACCGATGCCGCCCTGACCGAAGCGGCCCAGCTTGAGGCCTTGACCATCGCCGTTCAGGCCCGCACCGCGGCGGTCATGGATCTGGACCTGCCTTTGGCGACGGGTCGCGCCACTGGCACGGGCACGGATTGCGTGGCTCTGGCCTGCCTGCCGGGGGCAGGGCGCTATGCCGGGTTGCACACCGCCACGGGAGAGGCGATTGGCGCGGCCACGCGCCGGGCCGTGTCGCGCGCGGCGCAGGAGTGGCGGCGCTGGCGCGATGCCAAACGGGCGGGCGGATGAGCGGCGCGCAACGCATCGTCTGCCTGACCGAAGAGACGGTCGAGACGCTCTATCTTCTGGGCCAGTCGCATCGCATCGTCGGAGTCACCGGCTATGCCGTCCGCCCGCCGCAGGTGCGGCGCGAAAAGCCGCGCGTAGGGGGTTTCACCTCGGCCGATGCCAAGAAGATCGTCGCGCTGGAGCCCGATCTGGTTCTGTGTTTCTCGGATCTTCAGGCCTCGATCGCCGCCGAGCTGGTTACGGCGGGGATCGAGGTTCATGTCTTCAATCAGCGCGATGTCGCGGGCATCCTGCAGATGATCCGAACGCTCGGGGCGCTGACCGGCTGTGCAGGCACGGCAGAAGCTATGGCGCAGGGCCATGAGGCGCGGCTGGCCGCCCTTGCCGCCACGCCCCGCGCCGCAAGGCCAAGGGTCTGGTTCGAGGAATGGGACGATCCCTTGATCTCGGGCATCGGCTGGGTCTCGGAGCTGATCGGCATCGCGGGGGGCGAGGACATCTTTGCCGAACGCGCCCGCGCCGCCGCTGCCGGCGACCGTATCGTGACGCCGGATCAGGTTCTGGAGCGCGCGCCCGAGGTCATCCTGGCAAGCTGGTGCGGCAAGAAGCTCGTCCCTGCGCGCATCGCCGCGCGGACAGGCTGGGCCGATCTTCCCGCCATCCGCGCCGGCCGGGTGCATGAGATCAAGGCGCCGCTGATCCTTTCCCCTGGTCCCGCCGCGCTGACCGAGGGTCTGGCGGCCATCCATCGGGCGCTCTGGGATGCGCCACCGCCCTAAGCGGCGGGGAGGTGGCGGGCCAGTTCGGCCAGAAGCTGTTCGGGGTCGATCGGCTTGACCAAAACCCCGTCCATCTGCGGCAGATCGGCCACTGTGGCATCGGCGGTCATGGCCACGACCGGGACGCGGGCATTGCGCCCGCCCATGGCGCGGATCGCGGCCAAAGTTTCCACACCGTCCATGCCGGGCATGTTCAGATCCAGAAGCACAAGATCGACGGTATCCTCGTCCAGAACCTCCAGCGCCATCGGCCCGTTCTCTGCTTCCAGCACGCGGGCCTGGCTGGGCCGCAGATGCATGGCCGCGACCAGCCGGTTGGTGGCGATGTCATCCACGACCAGTACCGTGCGCCCGCGCAAGTCGCCCGCGCGGGGTGTCCCCGGTAGGGCTAGAGCGTCGCTTCCGTCGACAAGCCCGGTGGGCAGCCAGAGCCGGAAACGCGCCCCGGCCTCGCCCGCGGGCGTTGGCACCAGCGTCACATCGCCGCCCATCTGCCGCGCAAGGGCGCGGCAGATCGTCAGGCCCAGACCGGAGCCCTGCGCCCCGGCGCGGCCGCGCCGGAAGGGTTCAAACACCAGTTCGGCTTCGGCCTCGGTGATGCCCGGCCCGCTATCCGCCACCTCGACCGCAAATCCCGGGCTGTCGGGCGTCAGGCTGACCCGCACCGACCCGCCGCCGCCATGTTTCAGCGCGTTGGCCAAGAGGTTCGCCAGGCATTGCCGAAAGCGTTGCGGGTCAAGCCGGACCAGCGGCGGAAGCCCGTCGGCGATGGTCAGCATCAGGGCCGAGCGCTGCCGCGCCGCATTTTGCCGGAACAGCGCGACCGCCGCCGAAAGTTCGGCTTGCGGATCAACCGGCCGCGCGCGCAAGCCGAGCCGGCCATCGGCGATGGCCGACATGTCCGTCGCATCGTCAAGGATCGTCGCGAGGTCGCGTGCAGCCCCCACAAGATGCGCCAGCTTGTCGCGCTGCTGAGAGTCCGTGGCCTCGGCCCAGGCGGCATGCCCCATGCCAAGCACTGCGTTCAGCGGGGTGCGCATCTCATGGCTCAGAACGGCGAGAAACCGGCTTTTGGCCGCATCGGCGCGGATCGCCCGCGCTTCCTGCGCGCGCATGGCGCGGTGCAGGCGGTTGTTCGACAGCATGGCGATGAACGTATAGGCCAGGCCGCAAAAGGCTGCCACTGCGGCCAGGGCAAGGCCCAGCGGATTTTCCTGGCCGATCCAGTACAGTGTGTTGAAGACAATCACGGCCAGCGCCACCGCCGCCAGCCCGCACAACCCGGTCGGCAGGTGGATTGAGCGCACGGCAGAAAGGTGCAGCAAGGCGCTCATGATCATGCCGACGGCCAGCGCCTTGGAATAGGGCGCGTCATGCATCCAGACCAGGCCCGCCGCCGAAGCGAAGGCAAGCTCAGCCGTCGCCACCAGTGCCAGCTGCAACCAATAGGGTCCAAGATCCAGCGCCTTCTGCTGTGGCCCGTCGGCAAGCTTGGCAGCGCCGCTCAGTCCGGCGAGGGACAGCCGATGACTGGCGGTTTCGGCGCAGATATTGACCACGGCCAGAACGGCCACCAGCCCCGGGGGCAGATAGATCAGGCAAAGAGCGAAAGCCATGAAGGTCAGGCCGATCCGCTCGGGAAATTCGCGGCCCAGAATTTCGGCCTGCCAGAGGATCTCCGCCGCCTCGTCGCCCGGCTCCGGTTCGGGTAGTTTGAGGTCCAAGGCGGGGTTCTCCCAAGGCAGGGGCAGGAATCAGTTGGCCGTCCCTGCCGCCTGCGGTCAACCCCCTGCCGCATCCCCCACGACAGCTCCGGCATCTACATCCTGACGCAAGCTGCCATCGCTGCCATAGATCAGGATGCGGCCGGAGGTCGTCACCACCGCCGTCCAGCCCTGGCCGAAAGTCACGGCGCTGGCCGTCTCGCCCGCCGGCAGTGCGATCGTTTCGGGCAGTCGGGGCAGGGGCGCCATCGCGCCCGGCATTCGGGTGACAAGCAGCCAGACCACGGTTATGACACCGCCGATCATTGACAGCGTCAGAAGAAGGACCAGCGCCTTCAGCACGCGCAGCGAGGGGGGCAGCGTCTCCCCGTCAGGAGCATCGGCCATGGGCGAGCCTTTCGATGACGATCTGCCGGCCGAAGGATCGGCCCGGGCGCTTGAAGTGGTTCTCGGCGCGGATGCGCCTGCCCGCCTTGATAAGGCGCTTGCCGAGGCGGTGCCAGAGGAAGCGGCGCTGTCGCGGTCGCGCCTGGCCCGGATGATCGCGGAAGGCGCGGTCAGCCGGGGCGGGGTGGCGGTGCTGGACCCCAAGACCAGGGTCGGGCCGGGCGAGGTCTGGACCCTGCGGCTGGACGCACCGGTCGTGACTGAATTGCAGGCCGAGGCGATTCCGCTGGCAGTGGTCTATGAGGATGACGAGCTGATCGTGATCGACAAGCCTGCGGGCATGGTCGTGCATCCCGCCCCGGGCAGCCCATCGGGAACCTTGGTCAATGCGCTGATGCATCATTGCGGCGACAGCCTGTCGGGGATCGGCGGCGAGAAGCGGCCGGGCATCGTCCACCGCATTGACAAGGAGACCTCGGGTCTTCTGGTCGCGGCGAAAAGCGACCGGGCGCATCACGGGCTGGCGGCGCAGTTCGAGGCGCATTCGGTCAAGCGGCATTATCTCGCACTGGTCCATGGCGTTCCCGCCTCGTCCGATCCGCGGCTGCGCGGCTTGCAGGGCCTGGGCTTCGAGACCGGCGGCGTCATCCGCATCGCCACCAATCTGGCTCGCCACCGCACAGACCGGCAGCGCCAGGCAGTGTGCTGGCCGCCCGAGGGTCGCCATGCCGTGACGCGGGCGCGGGTGACCGAAGGCTTCGCCGGGCAGGCGGCGCTGGTCGATTGCTGGCTGGAAACCGGGCGCACCCATCAGATCCGCGTCCACATGGCCTATGCAGGCCACGCGCTTCTGGGCGATCCGGTCTATGGCAGCGGGCGGCGGAAACTGTCGGACAAGGTGCTGGGGGCAGAGGCGGCGGCGCTGGGCAATGGCTTTGCGCGCCAGGCCCTTCATGCGGCGACGCTGGGATTCGTCCATCCCGTCAGCGGCGTGGAGATGGATTTCGCCTCTCCCTTGCCGCCCGATCTCGCGGGGCTTCTGGCCGCGTTGCAAGGCGCGACCATGGGCGGGGCCTGATCGCGGCAACCGCGCCTGCGACACTTCGTCCGCCCGCCAAGGCCGTGGGGCGCTAGGAAAGGAAGAGTTTGCCGAAGAAGTGATGATCAGACGGTCCTGCAACTCGGTTGCGGGCTGTCGCCGGGGTCTCTGGCGCGCATTCTTACCTCGGTCAAGACTGCGGTGAGAGGGGGACAGGCCTGCCTGCTGCCTTCGCAGCCGCAGCATCTTGCCGCTCGCGCCCGAAGCGCGTAAAATTGATTCCAGTCAGCGGCCTGCCGCCGCATCTGACGCTGGAGATGCACCGCCCCCCGGCCAAAGGGGGTTCACCGGCACGATCCCCCCGGCCCCTGCCGGAAGCACCGCCTGCCAGCGGAGCGGGATCCTCGCAAGACCTGATCCACGTCGCGCGCGACAGGATCGGTCGGCGGTGCCACTCTCTGACCACCCTCTCTGCTCACATGGTGACAGTCCGTGACCCATGATTCCGAGGCGACCGGTTCCGACCCGACCCCGGCCCCCAAAACTGTCGGCACGCCGCCGAAGACGATTCCGCCCGGCCTGGGCCTGACGCGGGCCTTGCCCCATCCTGATGACGAGGCGGCGCTGGATATTGCCGACTATCTGCGCTCGGAACAGGAAGGCGCCGCCGATATCCATCAGGGCGACGCGACCCGTCAGGGTCTGGCCGCGCTGACGCTGGGGGCGATCGGCGTGGTCTATGGCGATATCGGCACCTCGCCGATCTACGCCTTCCGCGAGGCGATGCGCGCGACCGGCGTGGCCGAGCCGGGCCCGGCCGAAGTGCTGGGCATCCTGTCGCTTTTGATCTGGTCGCTGATCCTGATCGTCACGGTCAAATATGTCTTCGTCCTGCTGCGCTTCGACAACCGAGGCGAGGGTGGGATCCTGGCGCTTTATACGCTGGCGCGGCTGGCGATCGGCCGGCGCTCTCTGCCGCTTCTGGCATTGGCCATCGCGGGGGCCGCGCTGTTCGCGGGCGATGCCGCGATCACGCCCGCGATCTCGGTCCTGTCTGCGGTCGAGGGCATGGGCCTCGTGCTGCCGTCGCTGGAGAGCTATGTCATTCCCGTGACCCTGGCGATTCTGGTCGGCCTGTTTGCCATCCAGCGCAGCGGCACGGCAAAGGTCGCGCTTCTTTTCGGGCCGATCACCGCCGTCTGGTTCCTGGTCCTTGCGGGAATGGGCATCTGGCACATGTGGGAGACCCCCTGGGTGATCTCGGCCTTCTCGCCGGTCTGGGGCATCAAGTTCCTGCTGCACCATACCGAGGTTGCCTTCATCGTGCTTGGGGCGGTCTTTCTGGCCGTAACCGGGGGCGAGGCGCTTTATGCCGATCTGGGCCATTTCGGCCGTCGCCCGATCAAGATCGCCTGGTTCGGCCTCGTGCTGCCCTCGTTGGTGGTGAATTATCTGGGGCAGGGCGCGCTGGTCCTGGCCCATCCGGGTGCGGCGGGCGATTCCTTCTTTGCCATGGCCCCGTCCGGCTTCCTGCCCATCCTTGTGCTTCTTGCCACCATGGCCACGGTGATCGCCAGCCAGGCGGTGATCTCGGGGGCCTTCTCGATGGCGCGGGGGGCGATGCAACTGGGCTTCCTGCCCCGGCTGCGCATCCGCCACACGGCCGAGGGGCAAAGCGGCCAGATCTATCTGCCCGCGGTCAACTGGCTCTTGCTCGGGGGCGTGCTGTGGCTGGTGCTGGCCTTCGAAAGCTCGACCGCGCTTGCCTCGGCCTATGGCATTGCGGTCACCGGGACCATGGTGCTGACGACGGTGCTTGGCGTTGTCTTCCTGGTGCGTTCTGGGCGGCTCTCGCTGGTGGCTGCTTTGGCCCTGGCCGCACCCATCGCCGTGGTCGAATGGGTCTTTCTTGCCTCGAACCTGACCAAGATCGGCGATGGCGGCTATGTGCCGGTCATGGCCGCGATGGTGGTGGGCCTGGCCATGGGCTGCTGGTGGCGCGGGGTGCAACTGGTCAATGCTCGCGTCCACAAGCTGGCGGTGCCGATGGACACATTCGTCCGGGCCATGGCCAAATCCTCGGCCCATGTCATTCCGGGCACCGCCTTTTTCCTGACCGGCGATCCCGATGTCGTGCCTTCGGCGCTGCTGCACAACCTCAAGCACAACCGCGTCCTGCATGAACAGACCGTCTTCCTGACGGTCGAGACCCTGCGCGTGCCCTATGCCACCGCCGAGGAACGCGCGAGCCTGGACCATCTGGGCGGGCGCTTCTCGCGCCTGACCCTGCGCTTCGGGTTCATGGAGACGCCGAATGTCAGCCGAAGCATGGGCCATGCCCGCCAGGTCGGGCTGAAATTCGACGTGATGGCATCGACCTTCTTCCTGGGCCGACGCCGCGCGGTGGCGACGGGGCGTGGTTTCGAGCTGCTGCTGGACAAGATCTATGTCGCTCTGACACGGTTTTCGGCAGATCCGACCGATTTCTACCACCTGCCGCGCGACCGCGTGGTGGAACTGGGCGAACGGGTGGCGATCTGAGGCAGGCCCGGGGGCAGACCCCGGTCGTTTAGGCCACGGCCATATGTGCGCGGATCAGGCTGATCTTGCGCCATTCCTCGCGGCCGGTGACCTCTTCGCCCAGCCAGTCGGGGCGGTCGAAGGCCTGGTCGATCGAGGCCAGTTCGATCTCGGCCACCTCGATCCCCGCCAGCGCGCCGTGATAGCAGTCGATCTCCCAGGTCACCTTGCCCAGCGGCACATAGTGGCGGGTCTTCTCGATCACCACGCCAGCGCAATGGTTGGCCAGAAGGCTGCGCGCATCCGTCAGCGGGATCGGGTATTCGAACTCGTCCCGGGCCAGCCCGCGACGGGCGCCCTTGACCGTCAGCGTCGCCTGGCCGTCAGCGATGCGGACGCGCACTTTGCGGCCATCCGATGCAGCGGCGATCAGACCGTCGGTCAAATGGGCGGAGTGGCTGACATTGCTGCGCCAAGCTTCGGAACGGAGCAGGAATTTGCGTTCGATTTCCAAGGGCATGGCAGGACGACGTCAGATCTCATCCGGGGCGGGCGCGCCGCGGGGCAAGGCGGAACCCAAGACGCGCGGGCACGTTATGCCAGCAAGTCGCGGATTTGGCGAGAGGCGACTGACATTGCCGTGAATCGCCTGACATAAACGCAGCGTCCCGACGGAACCGCACCTATCTTGCGTTCATACACTTGTCCCGACCTGCTTGAATCACCGGGACAGGATGCATAATTTTGCTTGTTCCCGGGGGCTGATGGCACCGGGACAGAACAGGGGGCAGAGATGAGCACCTACGCGAACCTTCCGGCGCCAAGTCCCGAACAGGGCTTGAACCGCTACATGCAGGAAATCCGCAAATTCCCGCTTCTGGAACCGGAAGAGGAATATATGTTGGCCAAGCGCTGGGCGGACCACCAGGATTCCAACGCGGCGCATAAACTGGTCACCAGCCACCTGCGCCTCGCCGCCAAGATCGCCATGGGCTATCGTGGCTACGGCCTGCCGCAGGCCGAAGTGATTTCCGAGGCCAATGTCGGCTTGATGCAGGCGGTCAAGCGCTTCGATCCCGAAAAGGGCTTCCGTCTGGCGACCTACGCGATGTGGTGGATCCGCGCCTCGATCCAGGAATATATCCTGCGGTCCTGGTCGCTGGTGAAGCTGGGCACGACCTCGGCGCAGAAGAAGCTGTTCTTCAATCTGCGCAAGGCCAAGGCCAAGGTCGGCGCGCTGGAAGAGGGCGATCTGCGGCCCGAAAACGTTGCCCAGATCGCCAAGGACCTTTCGGTGACCGAACAGGAAGTGGTCGAGATGAACCGCCGCCTTGCGGGTTCGGATGCCTCGCTGAACGCCACCGTCGGCGGCGATGGCGAAGGCGCGACCCAATGGCAGGACTGGCTTGAGGATGAAGACAGCGATCAGGCTGCCGACTATGCCGAACGCGACGAGCTGGACACCCGTCGCGCGCTTTTGGCGCAGGCCATGTCGGTCCTGACCGATCGCGAGAAGGATATTCTCGTCCAGCGACGCTTGTCGGACGAGCCGGTGACGCTGGAGGATCTGTCCGAGAATTATGGCGTTTCGCGCGAGCGGATTCGTCAGATCGAGGTGCGGGCCTTCGAGAAATTGCAGGGCAAAATGCGCGAACTGGCCAAGGGCAAGGGGATGGTCGTCCCCGCCTGAGGCCGGGTCCGATTTTTCGTCGAAAAATCGGGCGCCCTCGGTGATCAAAGGTCGCGCTCCTTACTGGGGCGCGGCCTTTTTCATTGCCCGCCGGGGTTGCAGCGTCTATCAGGCGCGGTCAAAGGAAAGGTACCCATGTCCGTCTCGATGCTCTCGACCTTCGTCAAGCCGATGCACCGCGAAGGCATTCCCTTCGTCGCTGGCTTCGCCGCCGCCACGCTGGTGCTGTTCTGGATCTGGGAACCTCTGGGCTGGCTGGGCCTCGGCCTGACCGTCTGGTGCTATTACTTCTTCCGCGACCCCAAGCGCGCGGTGCCGTTGAACCGGGGTCTGGTGGTCAGCCCCGCCGATGGGCTGGTAAGCCTGATCGGCCCCGCGGTGCCGCCGCCCGAGCTGGGCCTTGGCCCCGAGGCGCTGACCCGCGTTTCCGTCTTCATGTCGGTCTTCAACTGCCACGTGAACCGCGCGCCTGTCGCGGGCCGGGTGACCGCCGTGGCGTATCGCCCGGGCAAATTCCTCAACGCCTCGCTCGACAAGGCGTCCGAAGACAATGAGCGCAACGCGCTGGCGATCGAGTTGGACGATGGCCGCAAGCTGGCCGTCGTGCAGATCGCGGGCCTGGTCGCCCGGCGCATCGTCTGCTGGACAAAGCCCGGCCAGACCCTGCGCACCGGGGAACGCTTCGGACTGATCCGCTTCGGCTCGCGTCTTGATGTCTATCTGCCCGCCGGAATCATGCCGCAGGTGGCGCTGGGGCAGACCTGCGTGGCGGGCGAGACTGTGATCGCCGTGCTGGGCCAGGACGCCCCGCAGCGCATGGCAAGCGAAGACTAGGCCGACAGCGAGGGCAAGCGCATGGATGACGACCTGACAGACGAGGGGCGGCGCGATCCGCAGCTTCTGCTGATCCGGCTCTTGCCGAATTTCGTCTCGATCCTCGCGCTCTGCGCCGGGCTGACCGCGATCCGCTTTGCCATCGCCGGCAATATCAGCCTCGCGGTCTTTCTCATCGCGCTGGCCGCCGCGCTTGACGGGGTCGATGGCCGCCTGGCCCGCATGCTGCGCAGTGAAAGCGCCATCGGCGCCGAACTCGACAGCCTGTGCGATTTTGTCAATTTCGGCGTGGTGCCGGGGCTGGTCCTTTACCTCTGGAGCCTCAAGGCCGAGGTCGGCCTTGGCTGGATCGCCGTGCTGATCTATGCGGTCTGCTGCATGTTGCGGCTGGCGCGGTTCAATGTCGGCAACCGCAAGGCCCAGCCGGAAGAGAAGACCAGTTTCACCGGCGTGCCCTCGCCTGCGGGCGCGCTGCTGGCGCTGTTCCCGATCTACCTGACCCATGTGCTGCATTGGGAAATGCCGCCGCTGGCGGTTGCCATGTGGATGGTCGGTGTCGGCGCGCTGATGATAAGCCGGTTGCGCACCCCCAGCCTAAAGCGCATCCGCATCGCGGCAAGCCTTGCGCGCTATGCGCTGGTGCTGGCCGTCGCGGCGGTGGCGGCTTTGATCACCTATCCCTGGCAGACGCTCTTCCTTTTGTCGCTTGCCTATCTCGCGGGCATCGCCGCATTGGCGCTGCGCAACCTCTGGCGCGGGGCCTGATCGCGCTGGCCTTGCGCCAGACCGCCCGCAGGCATAGCCTTTAGCGCAAACATCACCTGAGGAGGGCGGGCATGGCACCGGTGCGTTGGGGCATTCTTGGGGCTTCGAAATTCGCCCGCGACCATATGGGTCCCGCGATCCATGCCGCTCATGGGGCGGAACTCGCAGCGCTGGCCACCTCGTCCGCGGAGAAAGCGGGGGGGTTCCGCGCCTTTTGCCCTGCGCTCCGGGTTCATGACAGCTATGAGGCGCTGCTGGCCGATCCAGAGATCGACGCGCTCTATATCCCGCTGCCGAACCATCTTCATGTCGACTGGACGCTCAAGGCGCTGGCGGCGGGCAAGCCCGTTCTGACTGAAAAACCCATCGCGTTGAAAGCCGAGGAGATCGACCGCATCATCGCCGCCCGCGATGCGGCCGGGCTCTTGGCCGCCGAGGCCTATATGATCGTCCACCACCCGCAATGGCAGCGGGCGCGCGATTGGTGCGCGGCGGGCGAGATCGGCGAGATCGTCCATGCCGATGCCCAGTTCAGCTTTCGCCTGACCGATCTGGAGAATATCCGCAACCGGCCCGAGGCGGGCGGCGGGTCCTTGCGCGACATCGGCGTCTACACTTTCGGATCGGTGCGTTTCGTCACCGGGGCCGAGCCGGTGGAAATGTCGTCCCGGCTGATCCGCGACAACGGGATCGACAGTTTCGCCCATGTCTTCGGCACGATGCGCAATGCGAAGGGCAGCTTCACCTATGCTTCGACCACGTCAATGCGGGCCTATAACCGTCAGGTCGTGACGATCCAGGGCACGACGGGGATGATCCGGGTCGAGGGCGGGCCGTTCAATGCCAATGTCAACGATCTGGCCCGGGTCGAATTGCATCAGAACGGCAATCGCGTGATCACCGACCGCTTCCCCGGCGTGAACCAGTACAAGCTTCAGGTCGAGGCCTTCGGCCGCACGCTTCGCGAGGGGGCCGCCTGGCCCTGCCCGCTGGAATTCGTGCGCGGCACACAGGTGATGATGGACATGGCCTATGCCAACGCGGCCGAGGTCTGACGGCAAGTCTGTGCCGCGCTAGGCTTGCCCCGGAGGGGGCTTGCCCCCCTCCAGACCTCCCCGCAGGATATTCGCGCCTCGGTGAAGGGCCCGGCGGAAGGGCGCGTCAGGTGCCCGCCGCCTTTGCCGGGCCGGTCGCCGGGGCAGGGTCGATTTCGCGCACATGCAGAAGCTTGGGCGCATCCTTTGCACCTGCCGTACCCCGCCCCGAAAGCGAGGGGTTCTTCATGAAGAAGTGGTGGCAGTTGAACGGGATTTCGCCGGCCGCCGGCAATTCGCGCGCATAGCTGCCATCCGCCGCCAGCACCCAGCTCTGCGCCTCGTCGGCAAGGTTCGCCGCCATGATCTGGCTCAGGATCTGAGTCTTGACCGTGGGGTTCAGCGCCTCGACCAGGGTTTCGACCCGGCGGTTGAGATTGCGCCCCATCCAGTCGGCCGAGGAAAAGAAGACCCGTGCCTTCATCGAGGGCAGGGGGTGGCCATTGGCGAAACAGACAATGCGGGAATGTTCCAGGAACCGTCCGACGATGGATTTCACCCGGATGTTCTCGGACAGGCCTTTGATCCCCGGCCGCAACCCGCAGATGCCCCGGATGACAAGGCTGATCTTCACGCCCGCCTGGCTTGCGGCGTACAGCGCGTCGATCACCTCGGGGTCGATGACCGAGTTCATTTTGGCCCAGATTTCGGCGGGCTTGCCCGCACGGGCATGGTCCGCCTCACGCGCGATCAGCTCCAGCAGGCGCGGCTTGAGCGTGGTGGGCGAGATCGCCAGATTCTCCAGCCCCTCGGGCTGCACATAGCCCGACAGGAAGTTGAACACCTTGGTCGCATCGCGGCCAAGCGCTGCATCGCAGGTGAAGAACGAAAGGTCGGTATAGATCCGCGCGGTGATCGGGTGATAGTTGCCGGTGCCGTAATGGGTATAGGTGACCAGCGTATCGCCTTCGCGCCGCACGACCGTGCTGATCTTGGCATGGGTCTTGAGATGCATGAAGCCATAGACGACATGCGCGCCCGAGCGTTCCAGGCGCCGCGATTGGCGGATATTCGCGGCCTCGTCGAAGCGCGCCTTCAATTCGACCAGTGCCGTTACCGACTTGCCGGCTTCGGCCGCCTCGCAGAGCGCGCTGACGATGGGGCTGTCCCAGGACGTGCGGTACAGCGTCTGCTTGATCGCGACGACATTCGGATCGCGTGCCGCCTGTTCCAGATAGCGGATCACCATGTCGAAGGTTTCATAGGGGTGATGCAGAAGGATGTCCTTCTGCTTGATCGAGGCGAACATGTCGCCGTCATTGTCCTGCACCCGTTCCGGCACGCGCGGGGTGAAGGGCGGCCACAAAAGGTCGGGGCGCGAGCTGAGGACCAATTCCTTGAGGTCGGCCACGCCCAACATGCCCTTGACCTCGACCACCTCGTCGGGGGCGATGTGCAGCTCTTCGTTGATCATCGCCTGCAGGTCGTCAGGCGCGCCCGAGGACAGGGTCAGCCGGATCACCTCGCCGCGGCGGCGGCGCTTGAGCGCGGTCTCGAATTCGCGCACCAGGTCTTCGGCTTCCTCTTCCACTTCAAGGTCGCTGTCGCGCAGCACGCGGAAACTGCAATGGCCGCGGTCAGCATAGCCGGGGAACAGCATCTCGAGATGCAGGAGAAGCAGTTCCTCGAGCGGCAGGAAGCGGTGCTCGCCCTCTTTGTCGGGCAGGGGGATGAAGCGGCGGACCTGCTGGGGAATCGGCAGCAGCGCCTTGAGCGGGCGGTGGTCGGCGACGCGCTCCAGCGACAGCGCCAGGCAAAAGCCGAGATTCGGGATGAACGGGAAAGGATGCGCCGGATCGATTGCCAGCGGCGACAGGACCGGGAAGACATTGGACAGGAAATGCTGTTCCAGGAACTTCAGATCCTTCACCCCCAGCTTCGAGCGGGTGAGGATGGTGATGCCCGCCTCTTCCATCTCCTTGCGCAGCGCGTTGAAGGTGGTCTGCTGGCTTTGCATCAGGCGGCGCGCATCGGCATGGATCAGCGTCAGCTGTTCCGCCGGGCTGCGGCCATCTTCGGAATGGCCGGGCGTGCCGTTGCGGATCAGGGCGCGCAGGCCCGCGACGCGCACGGTGTAGAACTCGTCCAGGTTGGTGGCCGAGATCGACAGGAAGCGCAGCCGTTCCAGAAGTGGTACCGCGGGATTGTCGGCCTCTTCCAGAACCCGCCAGTTGAAGGCAAGCCAGGACAGCTCACGGTTGAAGAAGCGACGCGGGCCGGTGATTTCCTCCTGGGAAATCTCGATCGGCGCGGGGAACGGGGATTTAAGGAAATCTGCCTGGGTCATGGTGTCTGGCTTATGCCGCAAGGGGGGTGACTCTTTTGTGACAGATCACCATTCCGGCGCATCCATGTCCAGAATCTCGGCGGCTAGGCGCAGGGTGATCGGGCGGGCCTGGGCCAGAGAGCGCGCATCCAGCTCTGCCACGATGGCCCGCGCGGCGGCAAAGCTGCGCGGCATCCGCGCGACCAGCCAGGGCAGCAGGGCGGGCTGAACCGCAAGCTGGCGGTCAGCGAAGAGTTTGGCCAGCAGTTTGGCCAGCAGCGCGTCGTCCGGCGGATCCAGCCTTGTCAGAGGGGCGGCCTGCATCCGGCTGAGAAGATCGGGCAGGCGCAATCCCCAGTCGCGCGGCGGGGTGCGGGCCGTCAGCAGCAGATGACCGGCCCGCGTCGCGATATTGTGCAGGTGGAACAGGGCTTCCTCGGCGGCAGGATCGCCCGCGACGCGGTCGGCATCCTCGACCACCACGGCCCGCCCTTCATCCAGCCGGGCCAGATCGGTGGCGACAAGATCGGCCCCGGTCAGCGGCAGCGCAGCGGTATCGGCGGCCCAGATCGCCGCCAGATGGGTCTTCCCCGCGCCTTGCGGCCCGACCAGCAGCATCTTGCGCCCCGGCCAGTCCTGCCATTGGTCCAGCGCCGCCAGTGCCAGCGCATTGGCACCGGAAATGGTGAAATCCGCCCGCGTCAGGTTTTCTTGCGCGGGCAGGTCGAAGGTCAGTTGACGGATCACGCCCCGCTGCCCTTTTCTGCTGCTTTGCGCGGCGGCGCGGCCCGTTTGGCCGCAGGCTTGCGGCGCGGAGCCGGCTGCGGCGCGGCCTCGTCGGTCGTCACCGTCGCGCCCTGGGGCGCGACCGAGACGATCACCTTGCCCTCGGGCGGCACGTCAAGTTTCAGCGCCAGATGCGCGGGCGCGGACTGCGACGCCGCGCCGGTGAAGAGCCGGCTCTCGCGATATGTCTCGACGGCGAAGCGGATGAACACGCCAATCGAGGCCGCGACTGGCACCGCGACCAGCATGCCGACAAAGCCGAAAATCGAACCGAAAACCGACAGTGCGAACAATAGCCACACCGGGTGCAGCCCGACCGATTTCCCCACGAGCTTGGGGGTCAGGATATTGCCCTCGATGAACTGCCCGGCGGCGAAGATCGCGCCGACGATGCCGATCGACACCCAGTCGCCCCAGAACTGGAACAGCGCCAGCCCGATGGCCAGAACGCCCCCGACCAGCGCGCCGACATAGGGAATGAAGGTGATCGTGCCCGCGATGGCGCCGACAATCAGGCCGAATTGCAGCCCCGCCAGCATCAGCGCGACCGAGTAATACAGGCCAAGTAGCAGGCAGACCGAGACCTGCCCGCGCACGAAGCCCGCCAGAACCGCGTCTATCTCGCGTGCGAGGCGGCGGATCACCGGCGCATGATCGCGCGGCAACAGGCTGTCGACCCGCTCGATCATCTGGTCCCAGTCAAGCAGCAGGTAGAAGGCCACGACAGGAACGACCAGCAGGAAGACCACGGCCGAGACGACGCTCAGGGCCGAGGAGAAGACGGCATTGACCAGCTCGCCGCCCTTCGACTGCACGGTCGCGCCGATGTCGGACAAGGCTTGCCGCAGGGTCGAGGTGCTGTCGGCCAGCTGCGGGAATTTCTCCAGGACAAAGCCCTGCATCCGCTTGGAGATCTCGGGCGCCGCGTTCACCAGCGCGACCGCCTGGTTGATCAGCGTGGGAATGATCGCCAGCACTGCCAGCACGACGATCAGCGCCGCGCCCAGCGCGATCGCCGCCGTCGCCGCCGTGCGCGACAGGCCCATCCGCTCCAGCCTGTCGGCGACCGGGTCCAGGAAATAGGCCATCGCCCCGCCGACAAGGAAGGGCAGCATCACATTGCCAAGCGCATAGAGCAGCAGCAGCAGGACCACCGCCACCACGCCCCAGTACTTCGCTTGTTCCCGGACCGGCAGGGCCATGACGTCTCCTTTTCCTTTCAGATGGCAGAGCGATGGGCATGGCGCAAGGCCCATGGCCAATGGGCGGCAAACCGCCGTCAGCCCTTGCTTATGCCCCCCGCCGTAATCCCTCCTCGGATCGACGGGCGCGGCAAGGCAGGGCATCTGACCGGCAACCGGGGCGCGGTGCCCCGGTCCCGAGCAGCGACTGATTGAAAGGCTGAACCAGATGACCCGCATGATTGCCCTTGCCCTTGCCCTGACCGCCGCGCCCCTTGCGGCGCTGGCCATGCCCGTGGTGGGCGATGTGGTCGGCACCAACCCGACCGACGCGACCGCCGCCCTGAAGGAAAAGGGCTGCACCGTGACGGAATTCGAGGCCGAGGACGGCAAGATCGAAGCCAAATGCACGGACGACGCCACCGGCAAGGCGATGGAAGTCTATATCGATCCCGCCTCGGGTGCCGTCGCCGAGATCAAGGGCAACGACTGATCCCGTAAGGAGGGTTCAAAGATGACCGTGCTTCCCCTTCGCAAGACCGACGCCCTGCCCGAAACCCAGTCGCCCCCTGCGCTCTGGGACCCCGTGGTGCGGCTCACGCATTGGTCCGTCGCCGTGATCGTGCTGGCCAATGCGCTGTTCACACGGGGGGGAAGCACGCTTCACGTCTCTTTGGGCTGGGCGGGCATGGCGATCCTGGGCCTGCGCCTGATCTGGGGCCTGATCGGCCCCAAAGAGGCGCGGTTTTCCGCCTTTCCGCCCAATCCGGTTGCGGCGCTGCGCCATCTGGGGCAGCTTGCGAAAGGGCAGCCCGAGACGCATCCCTCGCACAACCCGGCAGGGGCGGCGATGGCCTATGCGCTCTGGGCCTGTCTTGCCGTGGTGATCGCCACGGGCCTTGTGATGACCCATGGCCGCACGCCGATGCAGGTGGCGGCGGATCAGGCGGCGGTGGCCAGCGGCGACTGGTCGGCGCTGGTCAAGGACGGCGGCGGGGCGGAGGAAGACGATGGCGCGCTGCGCCATCTTGCATGCGAGGTGCATGAAGTGGCGGCCAATCTGATCCTGTTCCTGGCCTTTCTGCATGTGGCGGGGGTGGCGATGGAAAGCCGTGCGATGCGGCGCAATCTTCTTGCCCCCATGCTCACCGGACTGCGTGGCCGTCACAAATGAGCGCCGATCTTTCCGCGGCCGCGCGGCGGCAAAGCGTTGCGCTGACCGGCTTTCTGGCGGTGCAGTCGCTGGCCGCGGTGTTCTTCATCGGCGACGTCGTGGCCGATTTCCGCGCCGATCCGGCCTCGGTGCATGTCATCTTCGAGGGGCTGGTGACGCTGGCTCTGGCCCTGGGCGTGATCTTCGGTGCCTTCGCGCTGCGCCGCACGCTGGAAACCCTGCGCGCCCAAGAGGCCGCGCTGGACGTGGCGCGCGGCGCGCTGGGCGCGGTGATCGAAACCCAGTTCCAGGCCTGGGGCCTGACCCCGGCCGAGCGCGACGTCGGCCTTCTGGCGCTGAAGGGCCTCGACGTGGCCGAGATCGCCGAACTGCGCGGCGCGGCGCAGGGCACGGTGCGGGCGCAACTGACCCGGATCTATTCCAAGGCGGGAGTGTCCGGCCGCGCCCAGTTCGCCGCCTTCTTCGTCGAGGATCTGCTGGGCGAGGGCTTGCCCAAGGCGCAGGCGGTGTAGGGCGGGGTACGTCCGGTCTCAGCGTGGTCTCAGGCCGGTTTGCCCGCCGCCGCGACCAGCCGCCGGAACGACGGGCATTCCATATGCGACGGCGCTGTGCAGGCGACCATATGCTCCAGCGTGTCGCGCAGCGCCGTCAGCTCCGCGATCTTCGCCCCGATCTCGGCGGCTTTGCGCTGCAACACTGCCCGCGGCAGGTTGGGCAGGCCGTCACAGCCGAACATTCCCCTGATTTCGTCCAGCGTGAAGCCTGCGGTCTTGCACAGGGCGATCACCCGCAATTGCAACAGGACCTCGGGCGGAAACTGCCGGCGCAGCCCCTTGCGCCCGACCGAGGCGATCAGCCCCGCCGCCTCGTAATGCCGCAGCGCTGAGGGCGCGGTGCCTGAGGCGGAGGCGACTTCGCCGATATCCAGATAGCGCATGTTGACCTCAAGTTGGCTTCAAGTGGCACGATGCTGGCGAATCGAACCACAGGCAAGGACCACTTGGATGGACAAGGTCACCCCCGGGGCGCGGGATGCGAGGGCGGCAGGGGCGCAGGATGGCGCGGGGCGCGGCGGCGGCGGGGCAGGACCGATGGCGGCGCTGGCGCTGGCCATGCTGCTGGCGGCACTGGGCACCAGCATCGCCAATGTCGCCCTGCCGGCGCTGGCTCAGGATCTGCACGCCCCCTTCGCCCGGGTTCAGGCGGTTGTCACCGCCTATCTGGCGGCGCTGACCCTGTCGGTGGTGGTGGCGGGGTGGCTGGGCGACCGGCTGGGCATGCGACGGGTGCTGGCCGCGGGCCTGTCGCTCTTCGCGCTGGGCACCTTGGCCGCTGCCCTGGCGCCGGGTCTGGCCGGCCTCGTCGCCGCCCGGGCGGTGCAGGGCATGGGGGCAGCCGTGATGATGGTTCTGGCCATGGCGCTGATGCGCCAGACCGCCGGCGCCGGGGCGGTGGGCCGCGCCATGGGGCTTCTGGGCACCGTCTCGGCCCTTGGCACGGTGCTTGGCCCGGTTCTGGGCGGGGCACTTCTGCCGCTGTCCGGCTGGCGGACGCTGTTCTGGCTTCAGGTGCCGCTGGCGCTGCTGGCGTTGGGCATGACGCTTGGTCTGCTGCCGCGGGGCAGGGGGGTGCCCGCCCGGCCGGGCCAGGGCCTGTTCGCGGGATTCGACCGCGCGCTCCTGCCCAATCTGGCGGTCAACCTTCTGGTCGCAGCGGTGATGATGGCGACCCTGACCGTCGGCCCGTTCTATCTGACTGGTGCGCTGCATCTGACCGCGCCACAGGCCGGTTTGGTGATGGCGGTCGGGCCGGCGCTCTCGATCCTCAGCGGATTTCCCTCGGGCCGGCTGGTGGACCGTCTCGGCCCGGCGCGGGTGCTGACAGCGGGGCTTATGCTTCTGGCCACCGGTGCGGCGGCCCTGGCCTTGCTGCCCGGCCTGGCGGGTGTTGCCGGCTATGTGGTGGCGCTGGCGCTGCTGACTCCGGGCTATCAGTTGTTCCAGGCGGCGAACAACACCAGCGCCCTCGCCGACCTGCCCGAGGGTCGGCGCGGCACCGTCTCGGGCCTGCTCGCGCTGTCGCGCAATCTGGGCCTGATGGCAGGGGCTGCGGGGCTGGGCGCCGTCTTCGCCCTAGCGGCGGGCGATCCGGTCCAGGCCAGCGCCGCAGCGCTGACCCATGGCCTGCGCCTGACGTTCCTGACCGGGGCCGGACTGGCCCTGATCGGCCTAGCGCTGACCCGACCGCCCTGGCACAAGGTCCGCGCCTGACCGGGTGCGGGCGGCAGGGCGGGGTTAAGAAATGATGAATCGCCTAGTGCTAACTCATTGAAATATATCGCACCTACCCGCCGTCCCACCGTGGGACATCGCCGCCTTCTTGCCCGGCGCTCCGCTTCCCGCTAGGAACACCTCCGACCCTCATGCTCATAAGGCCGCGACCCATGCGTCTGACCCGCTACTTCCTGCCCGTCCTCAAGGAAAACCCCGCCGAGGCGCAGATCGTCTCGCACCGCTTCATGCTGCGGGCGGGGATGATCAAGCAGCAGGCGGCCGGCATCTATTCCTGGCTGCCCTTGGGCTACCGCGTGTTGCGCCGGATCGAGCAGATCGTGCACGAGGAACAGCAGCGCGCCGGGCATATCCCGCTTCTGATGCCCACGCTGCAACCCGCCGATCTGTGGCGCGAGTCGGGCCGCTATGACGATTACGGCCAGGAAATGCTGCGCATCAAGGACCGGCACGAGCGCGACATGCTCTACGGCCCGACCAACGAGGAGATGATCACCGACATCTTCCGCGCCAACGTGTCCTCCTACAAGGACCTGCCGCTGACGCTCTACCACATCCAGTGGAAATTCCGCGACGAGATGCGGCCGCGTTTCGGCGTCATGCGCGGGCGCGAGTTCCTGATGAAGGACGGCTACAACTTCGACCTCGACCGCGACGCCGCCCTGCATGCCTACAACCGCCACATGGTCAGCTACCTGCGCACCTATGAACGTATGGGCCTGACCGCGATCCCGATGCGCGCGGCCTCGGGCCCGATCGGCGGGGACAACACCCATGAATTCCTGGTCCTCGCCTCGACCGGCGAGAGCGAGGTCTTCTATGACGACCGCGTCACCGCGCTGAAGCTGGGCGCGCGCGAGATTGACTATGATGACCGCGCGCAGGTGGCGAAGGTCTGCGAGGAGTTCACCACCCTCTACGCCCGTACGGACGAAACCCATGACGGCGCGGTCTTCGACCAGGTCCCCGAGGCGCACCGCAAGGTGGCGCGCGGGATCGAGGTCGGGCAGATCTTCTACTTCGGCACGAAGTATTCCGAGGCGATGGGGGCCACGGTCACCACGCCCGACGGCGCGAAAGTGCCGGTCGAGATGGGCTCGCACGGGATCGGCGTCTCGCGGCTGCTGGGCGCCATCATCGAGGCCAGCCATGATGAGAAGGGCATCATCTGGCCCGAGGGCGTGACGCCCTTCCCGGTCGGCATCGTGAACCTGAAGCAGGGCGACGCGGCGGCGGATGCGGCCTGCGAGGCGCTGGAGAAGGCGCTGCTGGCCAAGGGGCTGGAGCCGCTCTACGACGACCGCGACGAGCGGGCCGGGGCCAAGTTCGCGACGATGGACCTGATCGGCCTGCCCTGGCGGATCACCGTCGGCCCGCGCGGCCTGGCCAATGGCGTGGTGGAACTGACCAGCCGCCGCACCGGCGAAAGCGAGGAGATGTCGCCCGAGGCGGCGGTGGCCAAGGTCGCCGAAATCTACGCGGCCCATCCCTGAGCGGTTTGACGAGGGGAAGTGTCCCACGGTGGGACATTTCCCGCCGCAAGGGATTTCAAGGGCTTGGCCCGGCCATATTAACCCGGCCTTAATCTTCGGCGGCGGGACCCCCGCGACGCTAGTCCGGCTGGTTGCGCTGAATGAGGCCGGTTATGGCGGCGGCGGCAAGGGCGGTGACGATCCATCCCCAGACCGCCAGCACCATGGTCAGGACCCGCGTTGTCAGGCCCTGCCATGTGACGGTGGACTCGGTCCAGGCCGCTTGCTGCCCGATATCGACCAGGGGCACGAAAACATCGAAGGCATAGGCGAGCGAATAGAAGGTCTCGTAATGCTGCGCCGGGGCGGTTCCGGTCCAGCCCGGGGTGGGGGCCGTGGCGTCCTGGTCCATCGCCTGCCGCCAGTCGGGCGAGGTCAGGATGACATCGGAATTCGGCACCATGACCCCCGCCTGCCAGCCGGCCCCGTAGACCAGCGCCATGAACCCGACCGTCAGGGCCATGACGTACAAGGCCCGGTGCGGCGCGTGGCCATGCCCGACCACGGCGGAAAGAAAACCGCTTCTGATCCGGTTTGTCAGGTTCGCGAGGCGGCACGATATCGCCCGGCCAAGCATCCGGTTGCGGAAATCCTGCCGGGCCAAGGCCAAGTCGGTCGATGCCGGTGGAGCGGGCGCCCCTTGCGGCTGCGCCAGCGGGGCGTGGAGCAGTTTGAACAGGTCCAGCACTCTGGTCGCGTCGTCAGCATCGCTGGCGGGCAGGGCTTTGGCTGCCTGCACGACCTTTTCCCATCGCTCTGCCGTGATGGTCCGGCTCAGCAGCCGAATTTGTCGGGCAAAGCGGCGGCGGGCGCGATTGGCCTGGCGGCTATGCCGCGCCTCGGCCTCGGCCTGCGCGATCAGCACCCTGCGCGCCTCGGCCGCGTGGCCCGTCTGCCGCAGCACCCGGGCGAGTTGGCTGTAGGGCTGGGGTCGGAATTCCCCTTGCCAGACCGAGCCTATTTCCAGCCATCTGCGGCGGGCGGCGAGGCCGGTGTTGTTGCCCCCATCGATCCGATCATAGGTGAAACCGTCGAGGATCAGGTTGTCAGTCACCGTGGGCCAGCTCGACGCGTCATCCACCAGATCGCCCACATGAGCGCCGGACAGGCTGACAAGGCCCTGTGGCGGTCCAGCAAGGTGGCGGAAGAACAAGCCTTCAGTCACGCGCATCCGCTGCGCGCTCAGCGCTAGGTCGCCGCGACCGTCAAAATGTGCGCCAGTGCAGTCAAGCTGCCCACCGATCTTCGCGCCGTTTAGGGCAATGGTGCCCTTCGCGGTCACGCTGTCGAAGATGAGGTTTTCTTCGACCTCCATCCCTTGCGCGCTCAGCGCCTTGCTGTCGGCACCGTCAAAATTGGCGCCGGTGCAGTCAAGCTGACCGCCGATCCTTGCGCCGTTTGCGTCAATGGTGCCCTTGGCGGTGAGGCTTCTAAGGAAAAGGCTTTCTACAGTCTTGACCCCTTGGGCCGACAGCGCCGCGCCGCCGCCACCGTCAAAACTGGCGCCGGTGCAGTTTAGCTGTCCGCCAATCTTTGCGCCGTCTAGGGCAATGGTGCCCTTCGCGGTGAGATCTTTGAGGAAGATGCCTTCTCCAGTCTCGACCCCTTGCGCTTTCAGTGCCGGTTCGCTGCCACCGTCAAACTTCCCCCCGTTACAGGAAAGCTGGCCGCTGATCTTGGCGCCAGTTAGGTCCAACGTGCCTTTTGCGGTCAACTTGTTGAGAAAGAGATTCTGCCCGGTCGCAACCCCCTGCGCATCCAGAGCTTCGACCCCGGCACCGTCGAAGGCAGCGTCCGAGCACGAAAATTGCGCGCCAATTGTCGCGCTGTTCACCGAAACAGAGCCCGTCGATCGGGCACGGCGCAGGAACAGGCTGGCGTCGATTTTCGCCCCTTGCGCCGTCAGGCCGGGAAAAGCGCTGTCTTCAAGGTCCAATTGCCGAAGGTGGGCGTTGTAGAAGCTGGGTTTCGTGTCGAACCGGCAGAAATTGAGCAGCGTCTGGCCGCGCGCGGCGCAATAAGAGAGGTCGAGTTCGCCAGCGATCCAGCCGCCTACCACGCAGACGCCGGTTTCATGCAGCCCGCATTCCGGCGTGCCGCCCGTGATCAACAGGCGCAGCAGGGGCGCACGGATGCTTGTGGCGTCTGTCGCGGCACTGGGAAGGGAGGGGTTTTCGGGGTCGCAGAGGACGCAGGGTTCCCCGGCCCGCATGGCGCTGATCAACTGGCGCTCGGCTTTGGTCGGGGCATCGGCGCCGGACAGCGCCTCGAACTCGGCTAGATTTCTGAACATCGCGACCGCCTTTGCTGCGCCGGGCAGCGTCGCCAATTCGGGCGCGTCACGCAAGGGTCGGCTGGGGAAGGGAAGGCCCGGGGGGTGACCCTGCGTCAGGGGCGTGCGTGCCGCCTTGCGGCAGGGCCGGGCGCGGGTCATCTTCTATCGACCCTTCGCCTTGAAACTGGATGCCATGACGCTCGACGCCCGCCATCCGCGCCTGTTCAAGCGCCCCTTCTCGACCGGAGAACTGCTGGCCGACGGGATCGTGCACGCGCTGGCGCTGCTGGCCGGGCTGATCGCCTTTCCGCTGTTGCTGTTCCACGCGCTTCAGACCTCGGGCCTGGGCGTCGTGGCGGCGCTGTCGGTCTATGCGGCGGGGTTCTTCCTGATGTTCGGCTTCTCGCTGGCCTATAACATGACGCCGCCTTCGGCGCTGAAATGGCTGCTGCGGCGGTTCGACCATTCGATGATCTATGTGATGATCGCGGGCACCTACACCGCGGTGATCCCGCATCTGGAGCATGCGGCCTGGGCCTGGGCGCTGGGCATCGTGGTCTGGACCGGGGCGGCGCTGGGGATTCTGGTCAAGGTCGTGCTGCCCGGTCGCTATGACCGGCTGTCGATCCTGGCCTATATCCTTTTGGGTTGGGTGGGCGTCATCGCGATTGGCCCGGTCTCGGCGGCGCTGCCTGCCGTCTCGTTCTGGCTTCTGGCGGCGGGTGGGCTGACCTATGTGGCGGGGGTGGGCTTCTATGTCTGGAAGGGGCTGAAATTCCACAACGCCATCTGGCATATCTTTGTCGCCATCGCTGCGGGGCTGCATTTCGCTGCCATCGCTGTGTCGGTGGCCTGATCAGGGCCGATCGTCTGCCGCCATCACCACCACGACCGAGCCGCGCTTGTGGCCACTGTCGCACAGCGCATGGGCCTGGGCGATCTGGTCAAGGGACAGGGGGGCCGAGACGACGGGCCGGATTGCCCCCTGCCGGTGCAGATCGAGCAACCTGTCCAGCGCCTTCGGCCCGTCATCGGTGGTCGACGCGGTGATCCGATGCGTTCCCCGGCGCGGGCGCAGGGCGCCGCCCAGCATCGCGCCAAGGCTTGCTGTCGCGGGCATCAGCACACCGCCGGGGGCCAAAAGCGCCTTTGATCGCGCATAGGGCAGGGTGCCCGCAAGATCGAGGATGCCGTCCCATCGGCCCTGGGGCGGGCCTTGCCGATAGTCATGGCAGGCGGATGCGCCAAGGCCGCGGGCGAATTCGTGGTTCTCGGTCCGGCAGATCGCGGTGGACACAAGGCCCAGGTGGCGGGCGATCTGCAGGGCGGCACAGCCGACCTCGCCCGTCGCGCCATTGACCAGCAGGCTTTGGCCCGGGCGCAGCGCGGCCTTGTCCAGCAGGAAATCCGCCGCAGTGAGCCCGCCGAACATCAGGGCGGCGGCCTCGGCCTCGCCGAGAGATTCAGGGGCGGGTCGCAACCGGGCAGGGTCGATCTGAAGGTGGGTGGCATGGGCGCCCATTGCCATACCGGTATTGCCCATGACGCGGCTGCCTGCCGCCAGGCCGGGCGCGGGTTCGATCAGCCTGCCGCAGAAGAACATGCCCAGCACCGGCTGGCGCGGGCCGGTCAGGCCGAAGGCCAGGCGCAGCATGGGGCCAAGGCCGCCGGGTGCGCGGGCGGCGCGGATGCGGGCGTCCCCCACCGTGACCGCGGCCGCCAGAACCTGCACCGGAACCAGTCCGGGTTTGCGCGGGGGCAGGAGCTGCGTCTCAACCCGGATCGCCTCGGGCGGGCCATAGCGGCGCAGAAGGGCGGCCTGGCGCAACGAGGGGCAAGGAATGGGGCTGTCCTGCATGGCCCTTCCTGCCCTGGCTGCGTGGCGCGGTCAGGTCTGGAATGCGTGACCCGGGCGGCGCGACACGGCAGGGCCGCGACGCCCGGGCTTCGATCACTTGGACAGTTCGGCCATCATCGCGTCCATCGCCTTGCAGGCGGCCGCCAGATCTTCGCCGGCGCCCTTGGCCTTTTCCGTTACCTCTTGCAGCTTCGGCGTCAGGTCCAAGAGCTTGCCCGGATCGGCCGCGCCGACCTCGGCCACCTTTACGGCCAGATCGGCGACTTTCTTCTGTGCTTCCGACGGGGTGCAGGCGGTCTCTTCGGTGCAGGCGCCAAGCGCTGCGACGGTGGCAAGGGCCGCAAGAAGCGGAAGGATACGCATGTCAGTCTCATGTCGGGCTGGGAACGCCGCGCGATGGCGGTGAGGCGGGTGATGGCACGGATAAGTGACCGGGCAAAGACAGGCTTTCCTTGGCGCGCGGGACGTCGGCAAAGTGCCGCCGCGCGGCGGGTTCCTTGACCTTTCGCCGCCGAGAGGCCAGTTTGCGCCCAATCAGAATGGGCGGGCAGATGGCAGGCAGGACGGCACCCTTTTCGGGCTTCGAATGGATGATCGCCTGGCGCTATCTGCGCGCAAGACGGGCCGAGGGCGGCGTCTCGGTGATGACTTGGATCAGCCTGATCGGCATCACCCTGGCCGTGTTCTCTCTGATCGTGACGCTGGCGGTGCGGGCGGGGTTCCGCGCCGAATTCGTCGACACGATCCTTGGCGCCAATGCCCATGTCACCGTCTACACGACCGACCGGATCAATGAACAGGGCGTGCGCGAAACCGGCTTTGCCGATTACGATGCCGCGGCGGCGGCGCTGCGCCAGGTGCCGGGCGTGACCCAGGCCGCGCCCCTGATCAAGGGCCAGGTCATGGTCACCGATGGCGAGCGCACCAATGGCGCCGAGGTTTTCGGCATCCGCCCCGAGGATCTGGCCGAGATCCCGCGCGTGGGCAAGGGGGCCCAGGCCGAGGGCGATCTGGCGCGCTTTCCCGAAGGCATCGCGCTGGGATCGGTTCTGGCGCGCGAGCTGGGGGTGACGGTGGGCGACCGGGTCAGGGTGATCTCGCCCTCCGGCACCAAGACGGCGATGGGCTCCTCGCCCCGCGTCAACGCCTATGAGGTGGTCTATATCTTCACCGCCGGGCGCTATGACATCGACAAGGTTCGCATCTACATGCCCTTCACCGAGGCGCAGAGCTTCTTCAACCGCGAGGGTTTCGCCGATGAGTTCGAGGTCATGGTGCAGGACCCCGAGCATATCGAGCAATATGCCGCCGACATCCTGAACGCCGCGCCGCGCGATGCGCTGTTGTGGAGCTGGAAGGACAGCGCCGGGTCTTTCCTGCGGGCGCTGGATATCGAGGATAATGTAATGTTCATCATCCTTTCGGTCCTGGTGCTGATCGCCTCGCTCAACATCGTTTCGGGCCTGATCATGCTGGTCAAGAACAAGGGCCGCGACATCGGCATCCTGCGCACCATGGGGCTGACCGAAGGATCCGTGCTGCGGGTGTTCTTCATCTGCGGGGCGTTCACCGGGGTGATCGGCACGTTCTGCGGCGTGGTTCTGGGCTGCCTTTTCGCCTTGAACATCGATTCCGTGATGGGGTTCCTCAACTGGATCAATGGCTCGCCGGTCTGGGATGCCTCGGTCCGCGGCATCTATGCCTTGCCCGCCAAGCTGCAGATGAAGGATGTGGTCTCGGCCATGGCGCTGTCGCTGGGCCTGGCCTTCGTGGTGACGATCCTGCCCGCAAGGCGGGCGGCGCGGATGAACCCGGTGGAGGCCCTTAGATATGAATAGGGGCGCTATGAGTGACGCGCTGGTTCTGGACGGGGTCGAGAAGGGCTATAACCGCGGCAAGCCGTCGGAAGTGCTGGTGCTGCGCGGGGCGTCCCTGCGCGTCGCGCCGGGCGAGGTGGTGGCGTTGGTGGCGCCTTCGGGGGCGGGCAAGTCGACGCTTCTGCACATTGCCGGGCTTCTGGACACGGCGGATGGCGGCAAGGTGGCTTTGGGCGGGCGCGAAATCGCCGGCCTGTCGGACCGCGCGCGCACCGAATTGCGGCGCGGCGAGGTGGGGTTCATCTATCAGTTCCACCATTTGCTGCCCGAGTTTTCTGCACAGGAAAACGTTGTAATTCCGCAGCTTGCCAATGGCGTGGCTAAGGCGGAGGCGCAGGCGCGGGCGGCGGATCTGCTGGCGCGCGTGGGGGTGGGGCATCGGGCGGGGCACCGCCCGGCGGCGCTGTCGGGGGGCGAGCAACAGCGCGTCGCCTTTTGCCGGGCACTGGCCAATGCGCCGCGGCTGCTGCTGGCGGATGAGCCGACCGGGAACCTGGACCCCGCGACCTCGGACCAGGTGTTCGGGGCGCTGATGGATCTGGTACGATCGACCGGAATGGCGGCGCTGATCGCGACGCATAACCTTGATCTGGCCGCGCGGATGGACCGGATCGTGCGGCTTGAGGCGGGCCGTGTGGTGGAGAATAAGACATGAGAAAACTGGCGGTTCTGGCGGTTCTGGCGCTGGCGGCGGGCTGTGTGCCCGAGGAAAAACAGCCGACGGGCGCGGAAGATTTCGCAACCTTTTGCGCGGGTTGCCATGGCGCGGGGGGCAAGGGCGACGGGCCGGGGGCGGAAGGATTGCCGCGGCATCCGGCCAACCTGACGACGCTGGCCAAGCGGCATGACGGCACCTTCCCGAAGCTGCGGGTCATGGCCAAGATCTGGGGCTATACCGGAAAATATGGCGATACGCCGATGCCGAATTTCGGGCCGCTGCTCGACAGCCCGCTGGTGCCCTATGACGCGGGCGACGGCATCAGCAGCCCGACGCCACTGCGGTTGGTGCAGCTGGCGGAATATGTCGAAAGCCTGCAGGTGAAGTGAAGCGCGCGCCGGGGCGGCGGGGGGCCGCAACGGCGGCGGCGCAAGGGGCCGATTGCGCTGCGTTAATCCCCGGAGCGGCCGGGAAGAGACTGTCTTCCGAACGTCTTCCGATTGTCTTCCACAGGTCTTCCGCGCCGTCCCGGGCCAAGGGCCGGCGGCGGCTTTAACCATTCGCCCATGACTCGGGGCCGGTGACGCGGTTGGGCGCGCGGGTGAGGCCCGTCGCGGCCACGGTCACTTGACCTTCTTGCCCGCGATGGTGGGGGTGTCGCGCGTCGAGGGGGTGCTTGCCACAGTCACCACCTTCGGCGCCTCACGCTTGGGCTTCTTGGCTTCCTTGTTGCCCTTGTTCCTGCCTTTGGCCATGTCCGGGATCCTTTGTGCCGAGGGTTCCGCCCGGCCCATGCCAGGGGGATCGCTGCCGGGGGGCCGCAAGGGACGCCGGGGCATCAGGGGCGGACCGCGCAAGATGCGGGGGCGGAGCCTGTGGGGGGAAGATGGGCCTTGGTCGGGGGGAAGGCAAGGGGGTGAGGCGTGGTCCCCGGCCATGCCGGGGAGGAAACGGTCCGGTGGGCCGGGGAGTCCGGGGCTGGCCAAGGTATGGCGATGGTCTGGCAAAGGTCGGGCGCGCCGGGCCAGGCCGTGGCGTTAACCATGTGGCGAGAATCGGGGGTGGTGCGTGCGAGCACGCCCCCTACGAATGGCGGCTTTGGCGATGCGGGCGGATCGGCGGGCCATGGGGACGCCGCCGGGGGTTTTGCACCCCCGGACCCCTGCAGGATATTTTTGGACAGATGAGGGGGCACCTAATACTAGCTTCGGTCCGGTTCTGTTGATGCCTCGCGTAGCATCGCTGCAGCTGAAACTGTATGATCTTCGACTTGTGCTTGCGCACGATGATCTCGCTCAGGAGAAAGTCTCGAGAAAAGGGCCTCAGAGCGAGAATAGTTTCTAATTCTGTAGGAAGCCCATGGTGCAAATCCTGTTTTTTCGAGAAAAGCAGTCAAAGATATTGGAATAATGAAAAATATGGCAAAGAAAATAATTAAATAGATCACTGCCCAAGTCGCGGCGGTCAAATCAATATTGCGCAGGTCTGTCAGAAACTGTGCATTTCTAGTGCTATAGAGCAATCCAGCTTCGGCCAAGAGGCAAATAAAATAGGTGTTTCCGATATCGTGCGGTTCAAGAGGGCGGAGACGTATCTTAGGCAAGGATTTTGTTAGGCCTGCGACGTTCTCCAAGAGGCAGCCATCGTGAAGAATTTCGAACGAAAGTGCCTCGTCTTGAGGTATTCTAAGATCGATAAATTCGATCTTATCCTCTGAGATGCGAGGAAAGGCAGAGAAGCCGTTAAAGCCGCTTATTGGTGTGATGCTATAGATCACTCCGTTTGGTCGGATAGCGGCGCTTAGATTCGTCACAAAATCATCATCGGTTAGAGTCACATGTGTCCTATTCGAGAATAGAATAAGTGTTCGATGTATCCCGCCCCCAGTCTTTCCATTCCCCCTAACCTCCATCGTAAAGCCAGCAGGGAGCTTTGAAGACGCTAGCTGCATGCTCTTAATGGAGAATGTCACGCGACTCGATCTTGTCTTTCTCCATTTTGCAATCGCAAATATCGCCCCGATGAATGTGAGCATCGAAGCTGCGCCGGAGACATAATCTGAATTCAATAGTTCGAGCACAGAAAAAACCTCTTGGAGTGCGCGTTTCTATCGCGCATCCTCACACATCCAACTCCTCCACGAACCGCGCGTTCTCCTGGATATACTGGAAGCGCAATTCCGGCTTCTTCCCCATCAGGCGCTCGACCAGATCGGAGGTATCCCCCGGCTCGTCCTCGTCGATGCTCACCCGGATCAATTTCCGGGTCTCGGGGTTCATCGTGGTGTCCTTCAGGTCCTTGGCGTCCATTTCGCCCAGGCCCTTGAAGCGCTGCACGTCGATCTTGCCCTTGCCGCCCAGGCCCTTTTCCAGCCAGACCTCTTTCTCGGCATCGTCGGCGACGTAGAGGCGGCGCGCGCCTTGGGTCAGGCGGTAGAGGGGCGGGCAGGCGAGGTAGAGGTGGCCCTTGTCGATCAGGGGCCGCATCTGGGTGAAGAAGAAGGTCATCAAGAGCGAGGCGATATGGGCGCCGTCGACATCGGCGTCGGTCATGATGATGATCTTGTCATAGCGCAGGTCATCGACGCGGAACTTGGTGCCCATGCCGACGCCCAGCGCCTCGCAGATGTCGCGGATTTCGGAATTGTCGTTCAGCTTGTTGGACGCGGCCCCCAGCACGTTCAGGATCTTGCCCTTGAGCGGCAGCAGCGCCTGGTAGTTGCGGTCGCGCGCGCCCTTGGCCGAACCGCCGGCCGAGTCGCCCTCGACGATGAAGATCTCGGTGCCGCGGCGGTCGGTGGCGGAGCAGTCGACCAGCTTGCCGGGCAGGCGCAGTTTCTTGGTCGCGGTCTTGCGCTGGGTTTCCTTTTCGGCGCGGCGGCGCAGGCGTTCCTCGGCCCGCAGGACCAGGAAATCGAGGATGGCGCCGGCGGATTTGGGATCGGCGGCAAGCCAGGTGTCGAAATGGTCGCGCACCGCGCCTTCGACCCATTTCGCGGCTTCCTCGGTCGCCAGCCGGTCCTTGGTCTGGCCGACGAATTGCGGTTCGCGGATGAAGACCGAGATCAGGGCGCAGCCGCCGGTGAGCATGTCGTCGCGGGTGATCTGGTCGGCCTTGCGGTTCTTGATCCGCTCGCCATAGGCCTTGATGCCCTTGAGGATGGCGGACCAGAAGCCCTGTTCATGCGTGCCGCCTTCGGGCGTGGGGACGGTGTTGGTGTAGGAAGAGATGAAGCCGTCGCGTTGCGGTGTCCAGTTGATCGCCCATTCGACCGAGCCGGGGACGCCGTATTTCTCCTTGAACGACACTTTGCCGGTGAAGGGGCGGTCGGCATAGGTGCTGTCTTTGTCGAGCTGGGCGGTGAGATATTCGCCCAGGCCGCCGGGATAGTGGAAGGTGGCTTCCAGCGGCATGTCGCCATCGGGGATGGCGGATTTCCAGCGGATTTCCACGCCCGAGAAGAGATAGGCCTTGGACCGCGCGGCGCGCATCAGCCGGGCGGGCTTGAAGGATTGGTGGCCGAAGATCTCGGCATCGGGGTGGAAGGTGACGGTGGTGCCGCGGCGGTTGGCGGTGGGGCCAAGCTTTTGCAGCGGGCCAAGCGGTTTGCCGCGCGAGAATTCCTGGGCGAAAAGCTCGCGGTTCTTGGCGACCTCGACCCGCAGGAAATCGGACAGGGCGTTGACGACCGAGGAGCCGACGCCGTTCAAGCCGCCCGAGGTTTCATAGGCGTCGCCGTTGAACTTGCCGCCGGCATGGAGGGTGCAGAGGATGACCTCGAGCGCGGATTTGTCGGGGAATTTCGGATGCGGGTCGACGGGGATGCCGCGGCCATTGTCGCGGATGGTCAGGCTGCCATCGGCGTGAAGCTCGACCTCGATGCGGGTGGCGTGGCCGGCGACGGCCTCGTCCATCGAGTTGTCGAGGATTTCGGCTGCGAGGTGGTGATAGGCGCGCTCGTCAATGCCGCCGATATACATGCCAGGCCGCATCCGCACCGCCTCGAGCTGGTCGAGAACCTGGATCGACGAGGCATCATAGGTGGTTGCGGCCGGAGAGAGGAGGTCGTTGGGCATGGGCGGCCTTTGTGAGGAGGTGGCCGCCATTAGACCATTGCTGCGGGGGGAGACGCAAGATGTGGGGGAGGGGGACCGGAGGTTTCGCGGCTCCGGTCCCGGCCCGGTCAGCGCCAGCCCAGCGCCGGGGCAACCTGCTTCAGGATCGTCTCGATGACATGGGCGTTATAGTCGACGCCCAGCATGTTCGGGACGGTCAGGAGAAGCGTGTCGGCCTCGGCAATGGCGGTGTCTTCGCGCAGCTGTTCGATCAGCCGGTCGGGCGCGGCGGCATAGCTGCGGCCAAAGACGGCGCGGGTGTTGTCGATCACGCCGATCTGGTCGCCCTCGGGGCGGCCCTGGCCGAAATACATGCGGTCCTTGTCGGTGACGAGCGCGAAGATCGAGCGGCTGACCGAGACGCGCGGTTTGCGCTTGTGGCCAGCCTTGTCCCAGGCCTCGCGGAATTTGCGGATCTGGGTGGCCTGCTGGATATGCAGGGGTTCGCCCGACTCGTCCCATTTCAGGGTCGAGCTTTGCAGGTTCATGCCCATTTCGGCCGCCCAGATCGCGGTCGCATCCGAAGCCGCGCCCCACCAGATGCGGTCGCGCAGGCCTTCGGAATGCGGCTCGAGCCGCAGAAGACCGGGCGGATTGGCGAACATCGGGCGCGGGTGCGGTTTGGCGAAACCTTTCCCTTCGAGGAGTTGCAGGAAGACCTGGGCATGGTTGCGCGCCATGTCCTGATCGGTCTCACCCTCGGCGGGCTGATAGCCGAAATGGCGCCAGCCATCGATCACCTGTTCGGGCGAGCCGCGCGAGATGCCCAGTTGCAGCCTGCCGCCCGAGATGAGGTCGGCGGAACCCGCATCTTCCAGCATGTAGAAGGGGTTCTCGTAGCGCATGTCGATGACGCCGGTGCCGATCTCGATCTTCTTCGTCCGCGCGCCGACGGCGGCCAGGAGCGGGAAGGGCGAGGCGAGCTGGCGGGCGAAATGATGGACGCGGAAATAGGCGCCGTCGGCGCCCAGTTCCTCGGCCGCCTCGGCCAGTTCGATGGATTGCGTCAGCACGTCGCGCGCCGAGCGCACGGCCGAGCCGCGTTCATCGGCCCAATGGCCGAAGGACAGGAAACCGATCTTCTTCATGGCGGGACTCCGCGAATTGGGTTGCCGGCAATTTAGGGTTTCGCCCGAAACCGCACCAGTGCCCCCGCCCGCACAGGGAAGGTGCGCCTATGCCGGTTCGGAGGCGCGCGCCGTCCACATCGCCTGGAAGGCCGGGCGGCCCTGGCAACGCTTGAGCCAGGCGGCGGTGGCGGGAAATTCCGCCATCAGCCCGGCATGGCCCTGGGCATAGCGCAGGCATTCGGCGACCATGACCTCGGCCACGGTGAAGCGGTTGCCCACCAGCCAGTCCTGGGTCTTGAGATGCGCTTCAAGCCGGGCGAGCGGACGGCGGAGTTTTTCGGCAAGGACGGCAATGGCGGCCTGGCCCTCGGGCGTCTTGTCGCCGCCATCGGCCTGAATATACATCATCTCGAGCGCGGGGCCTTCGACGGCGGTGGCGGCGAAGAGCGCCCATTGGTCGATCAGGGCCGCCTCCGCGGCATCGGCGGGACCAAGCGCGCCGCCATGGACGCGGGCGAGATGCAGGCAGATCGCGAGTGATTCCGTCAACACCAGATCACCGTCCTTGAGCGCGGGGATCTGGCCCAGCGGGTTGACCGCAAGGAACTCAGGCGAGGCGGTGTGCAGGGTGGCGTCGCGGGCCGCGCCTTCTGGCAGGCGATAGGCCTGGATCACCGGCACATGGTCATAGGGGATGCCGGCCTCGGCCAGCAGCCACAGGGGGCGCGAGGCGCGCGAGCGGTAGACGCCGTAAAGCGTGAGCATGGTCTTCCCTCCGGGCGCGGGCGATTCCCGCGCCATCCGGCCCAAGTCTTGCCGCAAAGCGCGGTGAAGTTGAACGGGTCCGGCCACGAAAATCCTTGCCCGGCGCGGGCGGCAGCGGCAAAGAAGGGCCATGTCGAAAGGACCCACATCCAGATCCTCGGCAGAATTCGCCGATGGCGGCCAGCGCGCAGAAATCGTGGACCGGCTCTACGATGTAGCGCTGGACCCGATCCGGCTGGAAGAATTGCTGGATGTCTGGGAGGGCCGCGCGGGACCGCTGCGGGTTGGGCCGGTGGAACAGGCGATCCCGCTGGAAGATCCCGAGATCGAGGCGCATATGCAGCGCGCCACCGTGTTCCTGGACCGTTTCGAGGCCACGAAGAAGGATGGAGGCTATCGCTCGGTCCTGGCCGATATTCCGCGCGCGGCGGCCTTTCTGTCGGATGGCGGTGCCACGATCCATGCCGCCAACCGCGCAGCGGATCTGGCCTTCGGACTGCGTGAAGGCATGGCTTTCGCCACGCTGCCCTTCGACGCCGGGGACAAGGTCTTGCTGGCCGAAGTGATCCGCAAGGTCGCGGGCGGCCGGGCGGCGGAAAAGGTGATGACGCTGCGCATCCGGTCGACCGTGACGCAGGGGCCGGTGATCGTGCGCGTCTCGCCCATTGAAAGCGATGCGCCGCGGCCCCTGGCGCTGGTTCTTTCGACCGAGCTGGTCTGGCCCGAGGGATTTGCCGCCATGGTGCAGGAGGCCTTTGGCCTGACCCTGGCCGAGGTGGAGATCGTGCAGGGCATCACGCTGGGCCTGCCGGTCAAGGATATTGCCGAGGCGCGGGGACGATCGCCCGAGACGGTGCGCACGCAGCTGCGCAGCATCCTGGCCAAGACCGAGACCCACAGCCAGTCGGAACTGGTGCGGGTGGTGCTGGGGCTGATGGATGTGGCGCTGATCCCGGTGGTGCCCGAAGAGGACCGGCCCGAGGGCCTGCGGCTGGAGCCGCGGCCGCTGCACTGGCTGCGCTCGTCCGATGACCGGCGGCTGACCTGGATCGAATATGGCGATCCGCGCGGGCGGCCGGTGCTGTTCATGCATCTGGATTACGGGCTGGTGCGCTGGCCCGCCGCGGCGGAACGTGCGGCGCGGCGGCGGGGGTTGCGGGTGATCACGCCGGTGCGGGCGGGCTATGGCAAGACCGACCTGCATCCCAAGGGCGCCGATCATCTGCGCGAGGTGGTGCTGGATTATGCCGCCGTGCTGGACCATCTAGGGGTGAAGGGCGCGGTGGTGCTGCCGCAGGGGGCGGACCTGCGCTTTGCCATGCATCTGGCAAACACGCGGCCCGATCTGGTGCGCGGCATCGTCGGCGCCTCGTGCCAGCTGCCGATCCGCACCGGCGCGCAATATGAGCGCAT
This sequence comes from Neotabrizicola paludis, assembly GCF_044142105.1. Taxonomy (NCBI): domain Bacteria; kingdom Pseudomonadati; phylum Pseudomonadota; class Alphaproteobacteria; order Rhodobacterales; family Paracoccaceae; genus Neotabrizicola; species Neotabrizicola paludis. Next base: position 138,774 of record NZ_JBGTYM010000005.1, on the reverse strand, counting down.
GGACAAGTGGCAGCGCTTTATCCTGGCCAATGCGCGCTATGCGCCAAAAGTCCTGCCTTTTCTGGTGCAGGCAGGCTTTTCGCTGGCGCGGCGGCTGGGCAAGGAGGCCTTCTTCCGCACGGTGAACGGCGGCAGCCCTGCCGATATCGACGCTTTCGCGCGCCCCGAGATCCGCGAGGCGGTTCTGGAGGGGTCAGAGGTCTGCATGACGCGGAAATGGGCGGCGCATGAGGCCTTTACCCGCGAATGCATTGGCTCTGAGAAGGATTGGTCGGGGGTGGTCCGGGCCTGCCGGGTGCCGGTTCTGCTGCTTCAGGGCGATCAGGACCCGCAGTCGCCAGTGCTGACGATCCGCGAGCTGGCGGCGGATTATCCGCATCTCGCGCTGCGGTTCCTGCCCTTTACCGGCCAGTTGCTGTTCTTTGCCGAATGGCCACAGGTTCTGGACGAGGTGGAGGCGATGTTCGAGCAGGTCGGGAAAGCCTGACCCGAGGGCGGGATTTCTGGGCCTCTACCGCAAATAGGGTATGCGGCGACTCGGGAGATCGCGGTAACCAGTTCGTGTTGAAGTTGCACATAGAACTGTCTGTTTTCAGGACGAAGTTTTCATCGATCAGACCAGACGGCACCCTGAGCTTCAGGGTGCCGTTTTGTTTTGCTGGGCCTTGTTCTTTTCCTGCCCAAGGATTAGGCGGAAATCATGATGCCGCAGATGTCTCTTTCCACCCACGCGAGGGCGACCCTTGCGTTGGGGCTGCCCCTGATCGGGTCAAGCCTCGCCCAGATGGCGCTGCACGTCACCGATACGGTGATGGTGGGCTGGTATGGCGTCGTCGCGCTGGCGGCGGTGGTGCTGGGGTCCTCGACCTTTTTCGTCCTGTTCATCCTGGGCGCGGGATTCGCCAAGGCGATCCTGCCCATGGTTGCGGCGGCGCGAGCGGCGGGGGACGAGGCGCAGGTGCGGCGCGATGCCAGGATGGGGCTGTGGCTGTCGGCGGGGTTCGGGCTGCTGATCTATCCGGTCTTCTGGTGGTCGGAGCCGCTGTTGCTGGCCTTGGGACAGGAGCCCGAGGTCGCCCGGCTGGCGCAGGACTACCTGCGCATCGCGGGCGCGGGCATGGTGCCGGCGCTTTGGGTCGCGGTTCTGCAAAGCTGGCTGGCGGCGCTGGGGCGCACGCAGGTTGTGCTGTGGGTCACGCTGGCGGCGGTGGCGGTGAATGTCGTCATCAACTGGGCGCTGATCTTCGGCAATTGGGGCTTTCCCGAGATGGGGGCGGCAGGGGCCGCAGTGGCGACGCTGACGGTGCAGGTCGTGTCCTTCATCGGACTGGCGGTTTATGCGGCCCTGTTGCCGAGCCTGCAGCAATATCGCCTCTTCCAGCGCTTCTGGAAGCTGGATGCCCCGGCGCTGGTGCAGGTGTTCCGGCTGGGCTGGCCGATCGGGCTGACCGGTATCGCGGAGGGCGGGCTGTTCCAGGCCAGCGCGCTGATGATGGGCTGGGTCGGCACGGCGCAGCTTGCGGCGCATGGCATCGCGCTTGAGGCGGCCGCCGTGGCCTTCATGGTGCATGTCGGCCTGTCGAGCGCGGCGACGATCCGCATCGCGGGTTTTGCCGAAAAGGGCGAGGCACGCAGCTTGCGCGACGCGGCGGTGGTGTCGCTGGGCCTGTCTTTCCTGGTGGCGCTGGCGGTGATCGCGGTTTTCGTGACCCTGCCCGAGCCGGTGATCGGCCTCTTTCTGGACGAGACCAAACCGGAAAGCGCGGCGATCCTGGCCTTTGGCGTGACGCTTCTGGCGGTGGCGGCGCTGTTCCAGCTGGCGGATGCGATGCAGGTCATGGCCTTGGGCCTGCTGCGCGGGTTGCATGACACCAAGGTGCCGATGGTGCTGGCGGCGGTGAGCTATTGGGTCATCGGCGTTCCGTCCAGCTATGTGCTGGCCTTCCCGCTGGGTTTTGGCGGCGTGGGGCTGTGGTTCGGGCTGGTGATCGGGCTGGTCGCGGCCGGGGCCAGCCTGATGCTGCGCTTCTGGGCGCTAGCGCCAAAGCCCGGCATGGCTGGCGAACCGGCCCTGTAGCTTTGACAGGAGCCGGTTGAGGCGGCCCGGATGCGGGATCGCGCCCGTGGCGAGCCGGTCCAGCGCGACTTCGGGCGGGCAGGGGCGGCGCGAGACCGGGTCCCAGTAGCGCGGATAGGCGATCAGCGCGGCATGGATCAGATGCAGAAGGTCGGGCCGGGGCTGAAGGCTGCCATCCTCGCGCCGCAGGCGGCGGCGTGGCACGGGGCCAAGATCGGTGGTCAGGCCCCAGCCGGCATAGAAGGGCGCACCGAGCGTGGTGACCTTCTTGCCGCGAAGCAGCGCTTCGAACCCGGTCAGCGAGGTCAGCGTCCAGACCTCGTCGATCTCGGGCAGGAGCGCCGCCATATTTGCATTGTCAAGAATGACATCGGCATAGGCGCGGACCTGATCGGGCGGGACGGCACCGGGGCGCAGGCCGGCTTCGACATCGGGATGCGGTTTGTACAGGATCACGGCTTCGGGATTCGCCTCCCAGGTCGCTTTGAGCAACCCGAGATTGCTGGCGATCTCGCCGCAGCCGAGGCGGATCGAAGCGTCATCCTCGACCTGACCGGGGACAAGGATGCGACGCCCGGCAGGCAGGGCGGGCAGGGCGCCGCCGAGACCGTATTTGGTCAGGCTGGCGGCGGTGAGGTTTTCCAGCAGGCGTTCCGCGCGGGCGCGGCCGCCGGGGGGCAGAGCGGCAAGGATCAGGCGTTCCAACTGCGATGGACGGGTCGGATCGTAGTAGATGCCGCTGTCATCGGTGACGAGCGACAGGGGCGGCACCAGTTCGGCACCCAGGCCACGCGAGCGCAGGAAGCCGTCTTCCACCCGCAGGGCTGGGGGGGCGAAGCCCGGCGGTTCCTTGCCGGCCCAGAGCAGCAATCCGCGTGACTTGTCATTGGCAAGTTTTGCGGCCTTTTCGGGATCATCCTTGAAGATCAAGGGTTTCGTGGCGCCGAAGAAGGCTTGTAGCCGGGGGCGTTTCCACAGGCGCATCCCTGCTGCAACATGGCCGCGGCGGTCGGCCCGGAAGGCGTGCGTCTCGGACTCGAGCTGGTCGAGCACCTGCTCGAATGTGGCAAGACGGTCGCGGCAGGGGTCGTACCAGGTTGGTGCGAGGATCATGGCAGCGGCGAAAAGCTGCGGCCTTGTCAGCACGCGGCCCCGGCGCGGCGGCGGGCTGCGATCCTGTGTCAGACCCCAGCCGGCATAGAAGGGCTGACCCCAGACATGCGGTTTGTGACCCGCAAGAATGGCCTCGAACCCCATCTGCGACGAGACGGTGTAGACGGCAATCGCGCCGTCCAGAAGCGACCATGGGCTGTGCGCTTCGGGGACCAGCATGACGCCCGCCGTGGCGTGGCGCGGGCCGTAATGGCCGGGGCGCAGGCCAAGCGCGGTTTCGGGATGGATCTTGATCAAGATCCGCGCGCGGGGATGGACCTCGCGGGCGGTGGCGAGCATCTCGTCAAACGTCGCCTGCGTGGCGCGCGATGCGCGGAGCGAGGCGTCGCCGGCGGTCTGGTCGATCACCATGACATAGCCGGGTGGTGGTGGCGGCAAGGCGGGGTCGTGGAGATTGTATTTTGACAGGTTATGGTAACGGAGACGTTCAATCCCCTCGCGTGAGCGGGCAAGAATGTTGGAATTGTCCAAGGGATCGGTGGCGAGAATATGCTCGAGACGCGACGGGCGGGCCGGATCGAAATGCAGGCCCATAGGGTCGATCAGGAGGCCGAGCGGCGCATCGCCCATCCGGCCGGGGCGCACGGCGCGCAGGAAGGCGTCTTCCAGCCGGACCAGCGGCACTTCCGCCCGCGCCGCGGTCCTTACGCCGCGCCAGGCGGTGGGGCTGGCACCCCAGACGGCCACGCCATCGCCGGGGCCGGGCAGACCGAAGCGCAGCTCATGCCCGGCCAATGCGAGGATGCGCTTGAGGCGGGCGTCGCGCAGGAAGGAGAGGTTCTGATGGAAAAGCCGCCGCGGGATTTCCGCGACGGCCGGGCCTTTCGGATCGCGCTCGACCGCCAAGGCGCGGCCTAGTTGCCGATATTGTTGGCGGTGGAGGCGAGGTCGGATGTGGCGGCGGTCGCGCCGGTCAGGGCTGCAAGCGTCTTGTTCCACTGCACATAGGGCGCTTCGGTGACATAGACGGTGTCGCCATCGCGGATCAGGAAATCGCGGGCCTCGAACATGCCGGTCGGTGCCGTCAGGTTGAGCACATAGACCATGCGCTGCGCGCCCTGAAGATCGGTGCGGCCCAGGACGACATTGGCGATCTCGGCCGGTTCATTGCGGAAGACGAAGACGCCGGTCGGATCGGCGGCGGCGGTCTGCAATCCGCCGACGGTGGCCAGCGCCTCGATGGCGGAGAGGGTTTCGGATTCGAACGGCACCAGCGACTGGCTGCCGGTCGCGCCCATGGCGGTGAAGCGGCGCTGGTCCTGTTCGATCACGATCATGTCGCCGGGGCGCAGCGCGATGTCGAGCCGGGGGTTTTCCCACAGATCCTTGAGCCAGACCTTGCCGGTCTGGCCGTTGCGGGTGACGCGGACGATGGCGACGGCGGGGTCGATCGCGACGCCACCCGCCTTGGCCAGCATCGAAGCGAGGGTGCGGGTGGGGCGTTCGATGGGATAGGTGCCGGGGGCGGTGACCATGCCCGACAGCGTGACCGAGGAGCCGTCGCCCGCCAGCCGCGCGACCGAGACCTGCGGATCCGGGGTCTGGGCGTCGAGCTTGCGGGTGATCGCCTGGCGGATGCCTTCGGGTGTCTGGCCCGCGGCCTTGATGCGGCCGGCATAGGGGATGAAGATATAGCCTTGGCCGTCGACCTGCACTTCGGAGAGTTGCGAGACGCGCTGGCCGGTATTGCCCAGAAGCGGGTCGTCCTTGACGTTCTCGAAGACGGTGATGCCCAGCGTGTCACCGGGTGAAAGCGTGTCGGAGCCGACAAGGCCGGCCTTGCGGAAACTGTCCGAGAAGCCCAGCGAGGGCAGGACGGAGGTGGCGCGGGTCACGCGGGCATTCACGGTGACGATGAAGGCGTCGCCCTGTTCCAGCACGGAGCCCGCGAAGATTTCGCGCTTGTTCGGGCCGGGACGGGGCAGGCCGCAGCCGGCGACCGTGGTGACGGATGCCAGCAGAGAGAGGACTGCCGCCCTCCGGGTCATTCTTTGATTCACTGCTCGGGCTCCTTTTCGGATTTGCCTCAAGTTTTGCCCGCAACACTAGGGAAGCCGCGGTGAAATTGGAAGCAAAGCCTTTTGTGGCCTTCAGGTCACAAGTCGCAACTGTTGCCGGGGTGCCGCGTTTCCGCTGGTCAGCGCGTCGTAGGGGTCCTGCGAATCGAGCATCATGTCCACTACCTGTCGCATCAGCCTGCGCCTGCCCCGCGAGGAGTAGTAGCCGCCAGCGACCTGACTGGTCTCGAGAAGGTAGTGGCGGAAAACGCGATAGGCGCGGATATCGGGGCGCTGGGCCTGGGCGAAGAATTGCTCGACCGGCTGCGACGAGACGAATTCCGGCTTGGAATAGACCGCGCGGCCAAAGGCCTTGAGCGGCAATCCGCGCCACAAGACCTGCTGGCCGGCGGTGGAATTCACCGTCACCGCCGAACGGGCCTGGTTCAGCAGCTGGGCCAGCTTGCCGCCGCGCACGAAATGGACCCGGTCGGCGATGCCATGCGCGCGGGCGAGGCGGCGGATTTCCTGTTTCACCGCGACGCGGCCATCTTCAAGCGGATGGGCCTTGAAGACGAGGTGGTGATGCGGCGGCGCGCCCCGGGCGAAGCCCTCGGTCACCAAGGCCAGGAATTCGGTCATGGTCGCGAAGGGCGAATGGTCGCGGAAGCTGGCGTCATGTTCCAGTTGAAGGATGGCGAGGTGGAAGGGAAAGCCGCCAAAGCGGATGCGCCAGGTGGCGAGGCGGCGCTCCAGCGCGTGAAAGGGCAGAAGCAGCAGGCGGCGGAGATAGAGCCGGAATTCCTGCGCCACGGTCAGCTTGCGATGGGGGCGGAAATTGCGGAATTCGCGAAAGCCGGTCAGCACGAACCAGTGATAGAGCGCGCCCCAGACCATGTGCTGGCGCATCTCGCCCCAGCGGGCCGGGGCATCGGGCAGCTCGGCATCCGTATCGGCCAGGGCGCTGCGCATCTGGGCAAGCGACAGGTCCATCAGCCGGGAATGGCCGTTCGATCCGCCGCGCTCATAGGTGACCCAATAGGGCCGCAGATAGCCTTCTTCAAAGACATGCACGGTCAGGCCGCGGGCGCGGGCGGCGGCGATGGCCTGGGCATGGATCGGGCGCGTGTCGCCATAAAGCACAAGGTCGGTGACGGCGTGTTGGTCAAGGATCGCCGCACAGGCGGCGGGCCAGTCTTCCGGGCGGCCCTGGAAGGGGAGGAAGCTGGCACGGTCCGACCAGAACACCCGGTCGCCCCGGTTGAAACCCACGCGCAGCGTGGTGGCGCCTGCCCGGCGCAGCATGGCGGACAGGCGGCTGAACCAGGGGCCATGCGGTCCCTGGAGGAAAAGGAATGTCTTGCCCTGTCCCGTGATGCGCATCTGTGCCCCTTGCCCCCTTATGGCGCGGGCGGTGCGCCAGAGTGAAGGGGGGATGCTTTCCAATCGGTTTACCGTGACCTGCCCGCAGGGCGAAACTTGGGCGCTCTTGCGTCGGGGGGCGGTTTGCGCTTGGGTTCAGGCGGCAATGAAGGAGCAGGCGGATGTTCACCGGGATCGTGACGGATATGGGCGAAGTGCTGGCGCTGGAACAGCGCGGCGATCTGCGGGCGCGGATCGGCACGGCCTATGACGTGGCCGGGATCGACATCGGCGCTTCGGTCTGCTGCGACGGGGTCTGCCTGACGGTGGTGGCCAAGGGCAAGGCGAACGCGCGCGACTGGATGGATTTCGAGATTTCGGCCGAAACCCTGGGCAAGACCAATCTGGGCGGCTGGGCCGTTGGGCGGCGGATCAATCTGGAGCGGTCGCTGAAAGTGGGCGATGAGCTGGGGGGCCATATCGTCTCGGGCCATGTCGATGGCGTGGCCGAGGTGGTTGGGTTGCAGCCGGAAGGCGACAGTCTGCGGCTGCGGTTCCGCGCGCCCGAGGCGCTGGCGCCCTATATCGCCTCGAAAGGTTCGGTCGCGCTGAACGGCACTTCGCTGACGGTGAACGAGGTCGAGGGGCTGGAGTTCGGCATCAACCTGATCCCGCATACCCGTGCGGTGACGACCTGGGGGCAGGTGGCGCTGGGCGACCGGGTGAACCTGGAGGTGGACACGATGGCGCGTTACGTCGCGCGCTACATGGCGCGGCTGCGGGAGTTTGAATGAGCGGGATCGGCCATAATGGCGGACCCGCGCTGGAGCGGGCGACCGGCTGGAAGCGGCATTGCTGGACGGCGGCGCGCGCGGCGCTGTTGCCGACGCTGCCGATCGAGGTGGTTCGGCTGCGGGTGAAGCGGGCGGCGGAACTGGGGCTGGATTACAAGACCTATGCCGGAGTCCGGGCGCAGACCGGGCATGACGTGGTGGCCTTCCTGTTTTCGTCCAATGCCTTGCGCGTCACCGCGCTGCGGCCCGTGGCGCCGGATGCGGTGGCCGGGAAGCTGGCGGCGGTGAAGGCGGGGCGGCTGGGCCTTGCGGTGGCGCCGCTGTCGCCGGGGGTGCTGGAGGCGGCCAATCCGGCGCTGGACGGGGCCTCCGCCGCGCCCTATGCGCTGGCGCCCTGGGGGGCGGCACGGGCCGCGATCCGCGCGGCTTTGGGCAAGCTGCCGGGGGATGGCGTGCTGCTGGTGGGCACACATGGGCTGGAAGCCGAGTGGTGCGCGGCGGGGCGGCTGGCGGGATATGTTCCGGCGGAGCGGTATTTCGCAGGATAGACGGGGGGCGGATGGCTAAACCTGTCAAGGCGGCAAGACCCGGCACGGACAGGGGCAGGCTGGACCAAATCCTCGCCTCCTGCTCGGACGCGCTGTTCCCGGCCCAGCTTGGCGTGGCCCCCGTGGCGCTGAGGACAACCGACTGCAACGGCGACACGCCGCTTCATGTCGTGCTGTGGCGTCGCGACAGGGATGCCGCGCTGACCCTGATTGCGGCGGGGGCGGATGTGAATGCCGTCGGCGACATGTCGGAAACGCCGCTGCATGTCGCGCTGCGGTGGGGAGATGGCAGGACCATCGCGGCGCTGATCGAGGCGGGCGCTGATCCGGAGGCGATGTCCGAGTTTGGCGAGACGCCCCGATCCATGGCGATTGACCGCAGCATCAAGCTCGGCCGGTGAAATGAAAACGGCGGCCCCGGGGGACCGCCGTTTCCTTAATCCAACGGGTCAGAGCTTCAGGCCGCGCGCGACAGGAGGACCTCGTCCACCTTCTTCTGCGCGCCCGCCTCATCCGTGCCCGCAACAGCCGCGACTTCGCGGGTCAGGCGTTCCAGCGCGGCTTCGTAAAGCTGACGCTCGGAATAGCTTTGCTCGCGCTGGTCGTCGCTGCGGTGCAGGTCGCGGACCACCTCGGCGATCGCCATCAGGTCGCCCGAATTGATCTTCTGTTCATATTCCTGGGCGCGGCGCGACCACATCGCCCGCTTGACCTTGGCCTTGCCCTTCAGCGTGTCCAGCGCCTTGGTGACCACATCGGGGGCCGAAAGGGCGCGCATGCCGATCTCGGTCGCCTTGTGGGTGGGAACGCGCAGCGTCATCTTGTCCTTCTCGAAGGTGATGACGAACAGCTCAAGCTTGTGGCCGGCGATTTCCTGATCCTCGATCGAGATGATCTTGCCGACGCCATGGGCCGGATAGACCACGAATTCGTTGGGGCGGAAGTCAGGCTTCTTCGACTTGGTCATTCAGTCTTTCCTCGGGTCGGCCCATTTTCGCGACAGATGCCGCCCCCGCTGGCAAGGCCCAGCGGCGAAGCGGCAGGATTGTCACGAGAATATCTGTCCCGGGCAAGCAGCGGGGGATCAGAGGGCAGGGGTCCATGTTTGTCTGTAAAAGGAACATAACACAGAATCACCCCGATTCCAACTGTCGCGGGGGTCGGTGCGGGGTCGGAAACAACAGGTTACCCCAGCGATTCCGCCGGTTTTCGGGGGTTTACACGATTCGCTGATGCGCTGTGCCCGAATCGTGAGCGGCCGCGCGGGGCTCAGTCGCCGGCGCCGGGGGCCTCGGAGAAATACTTCTCGCGCTTGCCGGTTTCGCCATCGCGCTCTTCATAGCCCGGCAGCGGGTCTTTCTTCTGGGTGATGACCGGCCATTGCACCGAATATTTCCGGTTGAACTCGACCCAGTCCTCCATGTCCGGCTCGGTATCCGGGCGGATCGCATCGGCGGGGCATTCCGGTTCGCAGACGCCGCAATCGATGCATTCGTCGGGATGGATCACCAGCATGTTCTCGCCCTCGTAGAAACAGTCCACGGGGCAGACCTCGACGCAATCGGTGTATTTGCAGGCGATGCAGTTGTCGATGACGACATAGGTCATGGGATTAACCGGCTTGGTTCATGGCTCTTGCGCCTGTTAGCCCCTGCGCGCGGATCATTCAAGCGGGTCGGGGGTCGCAGGTGGCGCGTCGAGGTCAAGATACAGCGTCTGTGCTTCGGTCGCGGGGCCGCGGCGCAGGCCAAGGGCGGTGACGCGGATCAGCCTGATCCGCCCGCCCTGCGGGAAGGTCAGGGTGTCGCCGGGCGCGATTTCGCGCCCGGGCTTGGAGATGGGCTGGCCGTTCACCCGCAGATGGCCGGTCTCGACCAGTTCGGCCGCCAGGCTGCGCGATTTGCAAAAGCGCGCTTGCCAGAGCCATTTGTCGATGCGGAGCCGTCCCGGTGTGGACATGGGGCAGGCGCCGCGCGGGTCAGACCTTGCCCTTCAGCGCCAGCAGGGCCGCGAAGGGGTTGTCGGGGTCGATGGGCTTCTCGGCGCGGGGCGGGCGGGCCTCATATTTGCGCTCGCCGCCCTTGGTGTGATCGCGCGGGCCGTCCTTGCGGTCGTCGCGCTTGCCCTGCGGCTTGCCATGGGGTTTGCTCTGCGGCTTGCCTTGCGGACGGTCGCCCTGCGGGCGTTCGCCACGGGGGCGGTCGCCTTGCGGACGGTCGCGCCGTTCGCCCTGCGGACGGTCGCCTTGTGGGCGCTCACGGCGGCCCTGGCCTTCGGGGCGGGGGCCACGCTCGGGGCGCTGGAAGCGCGGCTTGGGCGCCCAGGTGAAGGTGTAATAGGCCTCCATCTCGACCGGGGCGGCCTCGGCGACGGGCGCGTCGCTGCCCGCGTCTTCACCCGCGGCCGCTTCGGTCTCGACGGGGGCCGGTTCAGGCTCGGGCGCGGGGGCGAGGAGCGAGACCTCTTCCGGGATCGGCTGGCCCGCGGCGATGGCGGCCTGGATGGCCGCATCCACGGCGGCGGCGTCGGCCGCAGGGGCGGCGGCGGTCTCGGCGGGTTTTGCCTTGGGCCGTTCGGCCTTTTCACCCTTGTAGCCCAGCCCGCCCATCAGGTCGGCGAACTGGTCCAGCGTCATGCCGGTGATCGACAGCATGTCGGGCGTGGCTTCGAAGCCGGCGCGGCTGTCGCGGGTGCGCAGGATATCGGCCAGACGTTCCAGCATGTCGATGCGGATCGCGCGGGTGCCCGCCGGGTGATAGCCCGACAGCGTGTAATGCTGCTTGGGCACTTCGGCGATGTTCGGGATGGTGACCAGGCCGGGGGGCGGGCTTTCGGGGAATTCCGACAAGCCATTCCACAGCGACCATAGAACCAGCCGCAGCCTTGTGGGCGCGGGCTTCAGCAAAGCGGGCAGGAAGACGGTGAACTGGCCGAAGCGGATGCCATGCTTGCGCAGTGCGCCGCGGGCCTCCTGATCCAGTTCCTTCACTTCTTGCGCCACGCCGTCGCGCGGCAGGACGCCCAGGGCTTCGGTCAGGCGGAAGGCAAAGCCGCGGGCGAGGCCGGTCAGCGTTTCGTCGCGGCCCATGGCCAGCAGCGGCTCGTACAGCGCCGCCACCTTGCGGTCGATGAAATGTTGCAGGCGGCGGCGAACCTTTTCGGTCACATCCTCGCCCGCCTCTTCATCGACGAAGGGCTCGACGCCGGGGCGCAGCGGATCGGCGCCCTTCACCAGTTTGCCCACCGCCGAACTGCCCCACATCAGGCCACCCTGTTCGGTGAAATCCATCTCTGTGTCGGGCGCGTTGTAGAAGCGGTCGGCGCGCAGCGACAGTTCGGGGCGCAGCGCGGCCATCGCGGCCTGACGCAGGGTGCGGGCGGCATCGGGTGAGCCGGTCACGTCCTGCTGGAAACGGAAGCCTTCCAGCTTCCCGGCGAATTCGCCCTCGACGGTGACTTCGCCCTTGTCGTTTACCTCGGCCACGAGGTCCTCCTTCTGTTTCAACCGGCGCAGAAGCACGGATGTGCGCCGGTCGACAAAGCGTTGTGTCAGTGCCGCGTGCAATGCGTCTGACAGGCGGTCTTCTACAGCGCGCGTCTCGTCTCGCCAATGGGCTTCGTCATCGACCCAGCCCTTGCGCTGCGCGACATATGTCCAGGTGCGGATATAGGCGAGCCGCTTGGACAAAGTGTCGATGCCGCCATCGGTCTTGTCGATCTGGGCGATGCGCTCGGCCAGCCAATCGGTGGGAATCCGCCCGCCGCCAATGCCGCGTCCGCAGAGGAATTCGAAGATGCGGGTCAGGAGATGGGCATGTTCGGATTCGGAGGCCGAGCGGAAATCGGGAATGCGGCAGACATCCCAAAGAAGCTGCACCCGTTTCGGTCCGGTCAGGCGGTCTTGCACCTCGGGCAGCGCGGACAGGGTCTTGAGCGCGATGACATCATCGGCGTCACGGGCACGCGACAGCCATTCGTCAGAAGTCGGCGCCTCGAGCGAGCGGATCAGGCGTTCGGCCGATCCGAAATCGAGATCGCTGTTGCGCCACATGAGCTTCTTGACCGGCGCGAAGCGATGGCCCTCGATCGCTTCGACCATATCTTCGTCGAAGGGCCGTGCCTCGCCGGTCACGCCGAAGGTGCCGTCTTCGGTGTGGCGCCCGGCCCGGCCCGCGATCTGGGCGATTTCCTGCGACGTCAGGTGGCGCATCCGGCGGCCGTCGAATTTCGCGGTCGAGGAGAAGGCGACATGCTTGATGTCGAGGTTCAGCCCCATGCCGATGGCATCGGTGGCGACGAGGTAATCGACCTCGCCTTCCTGATAGAGCGCGACCTGGGCGTTGCGGGTGCGGGGCGACAGCGCTCCCATGACCACGGCGCAGCCGCCCTTTTGCCGCCGGATCAGCTCAGCGATGGCATAGACATTCTCGACCGAGAAGCCGACGATGGCCGAGCGCGGCGGCATCCGGCTGAGCTTCTTGGACCCGGCGTAGGAGAGCGTCGAAAAGCGGTCGCGTTTGACATAGGTGTGGTGCGGCACGAGGCCCGCGATGGCGCCCCGCATCGATTCGGCGCCCAGGAACAGGGTTTCGTTCAAGCCGCGCGCGCGCAGCAGCCGGTCGGTGAAGACATGGCCCCGGTCGGGATCGGCGCAAAGCTGGATCTCGTCGACGCAGACGAAATCGGCGCCGATGTCCAGGGGCATCGCCTCGGTGGTGCAGACCCAATACTGGGTGCGGTCGGGGACGATGCGTTCCTCGCCCGTGACCAGCGCCACGACCGAAGGCCCGACTTTCGCGACGACGCGGTCATAGACCTCGCGTGCAAGCAGGCGCAAAGGCAGGCCGATGACGCCCGTCCGGTGCATCAGCATGCGTTCGATCGCATGATGGGTCTTGCCGGTGTTCGTCGGCCCGAGGACCGCCGAAACCCGCCGCGTGGCATCCATCGGGCTTAAAGCTCCTGCCCCTCGAGTTTGGTCTCAAGACGCTCGATGGCGTCGTTGACGGGCTGGATATAGGGGTGAATCGCCTGCGCGGCCAGATAGGCCTTGAGCGCACGCTTCTCGTCTCCGGTTTCCTCAAGGATCGTGCCCAGGCCTGCGAGCACATCGTAATGCCGGGGATCGGCGGCAAGGACATGGCCCATATCGGCAAGTGCGGGGCCGATCTCGCCATTGGCATAATAGGCGCTGGCGCGGGAATCCCAGGCCAGTAGGAAATCGGGGTCATGGTCGATGACGGCGGTGTAATGTTCGGCTGCGGCGGCGAAATTGCCGGCCTGCATCGCATCGTCACCGCGCTGCATCAGAAGATCCATCGCCGGAGAGCCCGAGCGCGCCCATTCGATCTGGATCTCGGCCTCGATCCGCCCGGCCTCGCTCGCATCCTTGGCGGATTTGAGCCGGGTGAACAAATCGTCCAGCTTGGCCGCATCGACCGCCCAGGCGGGCGAAAGCGCCAGCATCAGCGGCAGAAGTGCCGCCACGACACAATTGTGAAACCTTGGCCGGTTTTCCATAACGGGATCGTAGCCGATTGGTGCGAGATTGCCAGCGGCCTTTGGGTCACGAAAGGGAGACTTGGAAGCGATGAGCGAAGTGGTGGATGCTGCGGTCGAGGCCTTGGGCAAGAAGCTTGCGGGCGGGTTCGACGGGGTCGCGAAATTCGTGATCGAGGGCGAGGGAGCGATCATGCTGGACGGCACGGGTGTGCATGCGGGCGATGAGGAGGCGGATGTGACGTTGACGGCCTCGGCCGAGACCTTCAAGGCGATCCTTGACGGCGAGATGAACCCGACCATGGCCTTCATGACCGGCAAGCTGTCGGTCGATGGCAGCATGGGCATGGCGATGAAGCTGGGTTCGGCCCTGTCATGAGCGAGCCCGCCCCCTTTTTCGCCGATCTGGCCGACGGGCCTGCGGGCGGGCGCGCGGTCTGGCTGCGCACGCGCGATCAGGTCCGTATCCGCGCCGCGATCTGGGGAGGGGGCAGCCGCGGCTGGGTTCTGCTGATGCCGGGCCGCACCGAATATGTCGAGAAATACGGCCGGGCGGCGGGCGATCTGCTGGCGCGGGGCTGGTCGGTCGTCTCGGTCGACTGGCGCGGACAGGGTCTGGCCGACCGGATGCTGGCCGATCCGATGGCGGGCCATGTGCAGGATTTCGACGAATATCAGCGCGATCTGGACGCGGTGCTGGATTTCGCGCGCGGCGAGGCGGGGCTGACAGGCCCGATGATGCTGATGGCGCATTCGATGGGCGGTTGCATCGGGTTGCGGGCGCTTTATCGCCAGCTGGGCTTTCGCGCGGCGGTGTTCTCGGCGCCGATGTGGGGGATTTCCATGGCGGCCTGGCTGCGGCCGGTGGCCCATGTCGTCTCGCGTCTGGCCGGGCCGTTTGGACAGGGCCATCGCTATGCGCCGGGCACCGGGGCCAAGACTTATGTGCTCGAGGCGCCGTTCGAGGGCAATGTCCTGACCACCGACCGCGCGATGTGGGATTACATGCGCGCGCAGGTCACGGCGCATCCCGAGATGAGCCTGGGCGGGCCGTCGATGGTCTGGCTCAAGGCGGCGCTGAAGGAATGCGGGGCGCTGATGCGGATGCGCCCGCCCGCCCTGCCCGCGGTGGTGGCGCTGGGCACGCAAGAGAAGGTGGTCGATGTGCCGCCGGTGCATCTGCGTATGGCGGGCTGGGGGCGGGGGGAACTGGACCTTTACCCGGGCTGCGAGCATGAGATCCTGATGGAGGGTCCGGCGGCGCGGAAGCGGTTCTTCGACCGGGCCGTGGCGCTGTATGAGGCGCATCGGGGATAGCGGCCGGCCACCGGGAGAGGTGGGGTGAACGCCGGTCTGCGCGACTGCGCCTAGCCCTGGCAGCTGTAGCAGAGATCGTCCTCGGGCTTGGCGCTGAATTCCAAGACGCGGCCTTCGGCGCGGATCAGGAAAAGATGGGTCTCGGCCTGTTCCATACGCTGCATGGCCGCCAATGCCTCGAAATAGGCTTGTTCCACCGCCAGATCCGGGCAGGCCATCTTGGTCGCGCCGATCCCTTGCAGCGCCAGGGCGGGCAGCGTGGCGCCATTGGCCGCGAACCACCTGTTGCACGGGGCTTTACCGGTGACCTTGCCATCCTCGGCGAAGATCAGCGAGAGGGGTGCGGGGGCGCGCTGGCCCTCGATCCCGACCAGATGCCATTCCGTGCCGGTCAGGGGTTCCGCCTGTCCGGGCGCGACGCAGGCGGTGGCGGCCAGAAGGGCGGCGAGGGCGATAGGGGCGGGGGGCTTTATCGTCATCAGGTCTTCCTTTCGGTTTCCCTTGTGACGCGTCAGAAGGCCTGCGGCTTGGCCTCGCGCGCCAGATGGTCCAGGACGGCATTGACGAATTTAGGCTCTTTCCCGTCGGGGAAGAAGGCCTTTGCCACATCGACATATTCGGTGATCGCCACTTTGGGCGGGGTGTCCATCCGGGTGATCTCGGCCGCAGCGGCGCGGAAGAGCGCGCGCAGCACAGGGTCGATGCGGTCGATCGGCCATTTCGCCACCAGGGCGCGGTCAGTCAGCTGGTCGACCTGGGCCTGCCAATTCACCGCGTGGTCCATGATGGCGCGGAAATGGTCGACATCGCCCTCGGCGAACTCGCCCTCGTCATAGGTTGCGCCGAAGCGGTGCGTCTCGAATTCGCGCGTGACGGCCTCGACCGTCTGGCCGGAGGATTCCATCTGGAACAGCGCCTGAACGGCATAGAGGCGGGCCGCCGATCTTGCCCGCTGTTTCGGCGTGGGGTCGCGGCTCATGCGCGGAACCCGATGCCCTTGGTCTTGGCGGCCCAGCCGCGCGACAGCGCGATCAGGTGCAGCGCCGCCGCGGCGGCCCCGCCGCCCTTGTCCTGGCCCGCCGCTTCGGCCCGGACCACGGCCTGCTGGCGATTTTCCACCGTCAGGATGCCATTGCCTACCGCCGCGCCTTGCAGGCCCAGCATGGTCAGCCCGCGCGAGCTGTCATTGCAGACCGTGTCGTAATGCGTGGTCTCGCCGCGAATCACGCAGCCCAGCGCGACATAGCCGTCGTAATCCGCCAGCCGATGCGCCAGAGCGATGGCGGAGGGAATCTCCAGCGCGCCCGGAACCTCGATCACCTCGGCTGTCGCCTCGGCCTTTTCGGCCATGGCGCGGGCGCCGGCAACCAGCTCGTCCGCGATGTCGCGGTAATAGGGCGCGACCACGATCAAGAGCTTCACCGGCTTGTCGAAGACCGGCAGCGGCAGGGTGTAATGGGTCTCGGCGGTGGCCATGGCTTACTCCGGAATGGCGCGGGTGCCTGCGATCGACAGGCCATAGGCGTCGAGACCGATGAATTTCGGCGCCTTGGAATTGGTGACAAGGGTGATCTGCGACAGCCCGAGCGTCGAGAGGATCTGCGCCCCAAGCCCGTATTGCCGCAGGGTCTGGGGCGAATGTTCGCCCGCCTCGACCATCTTCATGGTGGTGTCGCGCAGCAGGACGATGACGCCGCGCCCCTCGGCCCCGATCAGGCGCATGGCGGCGGGCAGCGATCCGGTGCCGATGCCCAGCACGTCCTCAAGTGGGTTCAGCGCGTGCACGCGCACCAGGACCGGCTCGGGGGTGGTCAGGTCGCCCTTGCACAGTACGACATGGTCGGCGCCCTGGGTGTCGTCGGTGAAGACGCGCATCAGCCAATCGCCGCCATGGGTGGAATGCACCGGCTTGACCGAGGTTTCGTTGACCAGATTGTCATGGCGGCGGCGATAGGCGATCAGGTCGGAGATGGTGCCGATCTTGAGATTGTGCTTCTGCGCGAAGGCCACAAGATCGGGCAGGCGGGCCATGGTGCCGTCATCGTTCATGATCTCGCAGATCACGCCCGAGGGGTTCAGGCCGGCAAGGCGGCTGACATCCACCGCCGCCTCGGTATGGCCGGCGCGCACCAGCACGCCGCCATCGCGGGCGCGCAGCGGGAAGATATGGCCCGGCGTGGCGATATCGGCGGCGCCGCGGGTCGGGTCGATCGCCACGGCCACGGTCAGGGCGCGGTCGGCGGCGGAGATGCCGGTCGTCACGCCTTCCCGCGCCTCGATCGACAGAGTGAAGGCGGTCTCGTGGCGCGACGAGTTCTTCGGGCTCATCAGCGGCAGACCAAGCGCATCGATGCGGCTGCCGGGCAGGGCGAGGCAGATCAGGCCGCGGCCATGGGTGGCCATGAAATTGATCGCCGAAGGCGTACACATCTGGGCGGGGATGACGAGATCGCCCTCGTTCTCGCGGTCTTCATGGTCGACCAAGATGAACATGCGCCCGTTGCGGGCATCTTCGATGATCTCGTCGATTGATGAGATGGCGTCGGAGAAATCGGTGCGGTCGGACATTTGGGCCTCGGATGCGATCTGGCTGCGGCATAGCGAAAGCGGCGGGCAAAGGCCAGAGCCTGCGGGGATGCGGCGCGCGGCTCAGGCGCAGAGCGACAGTGCGGCGGCGAACGAAAGCGCCTGGGCGGCGCCAAGGATGTCGCCGGTCTGGCCATGGATCAGCCGCAGGGCGGCCTGGCCAAGAAGGGCGGTGAGCAGGGCAGTGGCAAAGGCGGCAGGGATCGCGGCCCCGCCGCTGAGAAGGAGGGCGAGAAGACCGGCGATGGCGGCGGCAAGGGCGGCATTGGCGGTGCTGGGCCGGCCGCTTCGCGCGGAAAGCCCGCCGGGCCGGGCCGGGGGCAGGGCGGCCATGAGGGCGGGCATGGCGGCGCGTGACAGGGCTGCGGCGGCGGGCAGCGCTGTCCAGTGATGACCGGCGGCCAGCGCCTGCGCCAGCGCCGACCAGGCGGCAAGGCTGACAAGGATCAGGGCGATCGCGCCGAAACTGCCGATGCGGCTGTCCTTCATGATCTCGAGCCGCCGATCGACGGTGC
The DNA here is from genome assembly GCF_044142105.1 of Neotabrizicola paludis. Taxonomy (NCBI): domain Bacteria; kingdom Pseudomonadati; phylum Pseudomonadota; class Alphaproteobacteria; order Rhodobacterales; family Paracoccaceae; genus Neotabrizicola; species Neotabrizicola paludis. The sequence goes on along the minus strand of NZ_JBGTYM010000005.1, from coordinate 120,906 downwards.
GGCCGCCCAAGAGCCCGTCTGCCGTATCGGCCAGCCCATCCTCGTGCAGCGCGCCGGTGGCCAGGGCCAGCGCGGCCAGCGCGAAGGCGGCGGCGGGGCCGGGTGCCATGCCGCAGGCCAGGAGAAGAGACCCAAGTGCTGCCACGCCAAGTCCCAGCCCGGCGCCGATCAACGGCCAAGCCCAGGCCGAAGCCGCCCCGCGCGGCATGTGGTCGGGGACGGGCAGCCGGGTCAAGAGCGCCGCGGCGGAGAAAAGATCGTTGCGCAGACGGGTGGCGAGGTCGGGTTCCATGGCGGCTTCTTTGTCGTGTTCCGGGGCGGGGGCGTCTTTTCCGCGCTGGTCTTGTTCTGGCCAAGGGGGTAGCCCTTCGGCGCTGATGCCGCAACCCGGAGAGTGCCATGCCTGCCCCGACGACCCTTGCCGATTTCCGCGCCTGCCTTGCGGCCCTGCCGCAGCCTGATTCTGCCGCCGAGGGCGCGGCGCGGGCGCGCGATGCGGTGCTGACCAAACCGCCGGGGGCGCTGGGGCGGCTTGAGGAGCTGGCGATCTGGCTGGCGGGCTGGCAGGGGCGCGCCGTGCCCAAGCTGGATCTGGTGCAGGTCGCGGTCTTCGCCGGCAATCATGGCATCGTCGCGCGTGGCGTTTCGGCCTTTCCGGCCGAGGTGACGGTGCAGATGGTGGCGAATTTCGAGCAGGGCGGCGCGGCGATCAACCAGCTGTCGCGGGCTTTCGGGGCCGAGATGGCGGTGCATGCGATTGCGCTGGACCGGCCCACGGCGGATTTCACCACTGGCCCGGCGATGACCGAGGCGGAGCTGGTCGAGGCCCTGACCGTGGGCTGGAACGCGGTCGATCCCAAGGCCGACCTTTTCGTTGCGGGCGAGATGGGGATCGGCAATACCACCACGGCGGCGGCGCTGGCGGCGGCGTTTTTCGGCGGCAGCGGCTGGGCCGGGCGCGGCACCGGGGTCGATGATGCGGGTCTGGCGCGCAAGGAGGCGGCGGTGGCGGCGGGCCTGGCCGCCCATGCGGGGCAGCTGGACGATCCTCTGGAGGTTCTGCGCCGTCTGGGCGGGCGCGAGATCGCGGCGATGACCGGGGCCTATCTGGCGGCGCGGATGCATCGCGTGCCGGTGGTGCTGGACGGGTTCATCTCCGGCGCGGCGGCGGCGGTGTTGCTGCAGGCTGCGCCGGGCGCGCTGGACCATTGCGTCGCGGGGCATCTGAGCGCCGAGGGCGCGCATGGGCGGTTGCTGACCGCCTTGGACAAGGCGCCGCTTTTGTCGCTTGGGCTGCGGCTGGGCGAAGGATCGGGCGCCGCGCTGGCGCTGGGGGTGATCCGGGGGGCCGTGGCCTGCCATGGCGGCATGGCCACCTTTGCGGAAGCAGGGGTCAGCGACGGCTGATCGACGACGGGTCAGACCGACGGAGGGGCGGGCCGACTATTCGGCGGCTTCGACCCGCTGGCCGGGACGCGCCAGCTCCAGCTCGTCGATCAGCGCGGTTTCGAGATCGCGGTCCAACTGGCGGGCGCGGGCGATATAGGCGTCGTTCAGATGCACCGGCTGGCCGGGTTGCCACAACTCGGCCAGATCGCGCATCGCGGCGCGGTCAAGGCGCCAGTAGGTCTGGGAAAGCTGCGCCGCCTCATATTCCGTGAAGCCCATGTTCTCGAGCACATAGCGCCCGGCGCGGACCGACGAGTCGAAGGTCTCGCGCACGATGTCATCGGCCCCGGCCTGATACATCTCATAGACATGCACCCGGTCTTGGGCGCGGGCGACGATGTGCAGGTCGGGCCGCGATGCGCGCGCATGCCTGATGATGCGCAGGGCATTGTCGCGATCGTCGACCGCCACGACCAGAACGTCACATTCGGTCAGACCCGCCGCATCCAGCAATTCGGGGCGCGAAGGATCGCCGAAATATCCCTTCACGCCGAAGCGGCGCATGGTCTGGATCGTCGCCATGTCGCTGTCGAGCACGACCGTCGTCAGCCCGGCCGAGCGGGCCAGCCGATTCACCACCTGACCGAAGCGCCCGATCCCGGCAATGAGCACGCGGCCCTTCTCGGTCACCTCATCGGGGGCCGGGGCGGCAGTGGCCGCGGCAAGCTGATGGGCAAGCCGGTCATAGAGCAGGAAAAGCAGCGGCGTCAGCAGCATCGACAGGCTGAGAACCAGCAGCACGGTCTGGCCCGTGGCCAGCGACATCACCCCTTCGCTGCGGGCAAAGGAGACCATGACGAAGCCGAATTCCCCGCCTTGGGCAAGGCTGAGCGAGAACAGGAAGCGGTCCTGGCCCTTGAGGCGGAAGGCAACGGCCAGGGCGAACAGAACGGCAGCTTTGACCAGTATCAGGGCGAAGGTCAGGCCCAGGATGGTGAAGGGCGCGCGCTCCAGCACCTGCGGGTTGATGCCGATGCCGACGGTCATGAAGAAAAGGCCCAGCAGCAGGCCCTTGAAAGGTTTGATGTCGGCCTCGATCTGGTGGCGGAATTCCGAGTTGGCCAGCACCACCCCCGCGATGAACGTGCCCAACGCGGGCGAAAGGCCGACCATCGACATCAGGAAGGCGATGCCGATCACGATCAGAAGCGAGACGAAGGTCGACATCTCGGGCAGGCGCGAGGCATGGACGAAGCGGAACAGCGGCCGTGACAGGAAATGTCCCGCCGCGATGATGATGCCGATGGCGAGCAGCGTCAGCGCTGTGGCTGCCCAGCCAGGCAAGCTCTGGAAGAAGGTCAGGATCGGCTCGACCGCGCTGTCGGCATGGGCACCCTCGGTCACCGGGTTGACCACGCCGAACAGATCGGCGCTGTAGCTGGTCATTGCGGGCAGGGTAAGCAGCGGCAAGAGCGCCAGGATCGGGATCACCGCGATATCCTGCGTCAGCAGCACCGAAAAGGCGGCCCGCCCGCCCTGTCCGCGGGCAAGGTTCTTTTCGCTCAGGGTCTGCAACACGATGGCGGTGGAGGAGAGGCTGAGGATCATGCCCAGCGACAGCGCGACGCGCGGATCATGGCCGAAGCCCCAGAGCAGCAGGAAGATCGCCAGCGCGGTCAGGATGACTTGGCTGCCGCCCAGGCCGATCAGCTTGTGCCGCATGTCCCAGAGCGTACGCGGCTCCAGCTCCAGACCGATCAGGAACAGCATCATCACCACGCCGAATTCGGCGACATGCTGAAGGTCCTGGGTCTCGGCACCTGCCAGGCCGAAGACCGGCCCCAAGAGAATACCGGCCGCCAGATAGCCCAGGACCGAGCCCAGGCCCAGGCGCACGGCAAGCGGTACCAGAAGCACCGCCGCGCCCAGGTAGATGCTAGCCTGGAACAGGAAGCCTTCCATCAGCCGCGGCCCCGGGGGCGGGGCGCGCGGCGCGCGGCGGGAAAGGCGGAAACGGGGGGCTGGAGCACGGGCAATCCGGTGAAATGGCGGAGAAGGGCAATGGGGGAAGGGGCGGATGGGGTAGAGACGCGACGGCATCGTGGCCGGGGCGACAGGATCAGGTTCCCTTTCCAGTGCGCGAGCCGCAAGGTGGAAAAGCCGGAAATCGAATCACTTGTCTGCAATCTGCCGTAACAGCGCTGTGCGATGGGCGGCAGCGACCGGCTTTCGAACAGATTGGGCGCCGGCCGCGTGTCGAAGCGGTCGCGCAGCGCTGTTGCCCAAGTCGGAAATCAGCCCTTCGGCATGGCGAGAACCATCAGGCGTCCGCCCTTCTGATAGCGCAGTTCGGTCTGGGTGATCGCCTGGATGGTGCCGCCGTCGATGCGGTCGCCGACCTTGACCTTCTTGTATCGGCCATTCGACTGGCGGATCAGCGCATAGCGCTTGGACTGCGTGCCATAGACGCCGATCAGGTTGGTCTTCTTCAGGTTGATCGCGTTCTTGAACGTGGCCTGCTTGGCGACCGAAGCCTTGGTCGGGATCTTGGGCGCGACGCTGGCCGCCACTTCGGGCTCGTCGATCTCGGCCTGCTCATCGGGCTTGGCCTTGCCGCTTGGGGCTGCGGCGGCGGTCTGTTCCGGTTCCGGCGCAGCTTCGGGCAGGGGGGCGCGCACTGCGGCGGCGACCGCAGCCTCGACCGCGCGCGAAAAATCACGTGGCTTTTCGGCCGGTCGGCGCGAAATCGCCAGAAGGGCAGGGTTACCGCTGTCGGATGCGGCCATGGCGGCGGGTTCGACCACAGCCGTCCCTTCCGGGCTGGCGAGCGAAGCGCCCGCCGTCTCTGCCCGGGCGCGCTCGCCAGCCGCAAGCACGGTCGGCGGGCGTTCGCGCGGGCGCAGGCTGGCGAATTGCGGTGCAAGATCATCCGACAGCGCGGCATCATCCTCGGCGGTGGCGGGGGCCAGTTCCGCCGGACGCGCGCGTGGGCGGCGGTCGGCAAGCTCGGGATCGGGCTGGGCCTCGGGACCGGCGGGCAGAGCGGCGGCGGCAGGCGCGGCGGCGTCGGCCGGCGGTAGCGCGGCTGCGGCAGCTTCGGCAGCCAGCGCTTCTGCCGCCTTGGCGGCGGCCTCTTCGGCAACGGCGCTGCGGACAGGTGGTACGCGGTCGGGCTTGCCCGCAAAAATCATGAAGCCCGCCGGGCTGGGAATGCCGTCGGGCGTGGGGACAATCAGACCATTGGCGTCGAAGCGATAGACCGTGCCGGGCGGCGGCGGCGGCATCGGTGGGGCGGGCATGGAATCGACGGCCGGGTCGGGATTGGGCAGGGACAGCGCATCAAAGGCCGGTGGTGGGGCCTCGGATGTGGCGAGGAAGATCTCGTCCTGCCCATCGTTCAGCGCGACTGCGGCTGGCGCGTCGGCGGCCAGGCCGGTGTCTGGCGCGGCCTCTGCGGTGCCCTCGGGGGCGAGCGCGGTTTCGTCTGCCGGCTCTGCGGCGGGTGCGGCCCCGTCCGAGGCTGAAAGGGCAAGCGCATCTTCCTCAGCCGGATTCGCCGCGTCCGCAGGCATCGCCGGATCTGCGTCAGGGGCCAGAGCTGCCTCGTCGACGGGCTGAGCCTCGAGCGCGTCGGGATCCTGCGAATCTGCCAGCATCTCGTCTTCGATCGCGGGGATGTCAGCCTCGTCGGTCGCCTCTGGCGCCGAGGCGATGACGGCTGTGTCCTGGTCCTCGGTGGCGGCGAGGTAGAGCGAGGACCAGGCCGCGACGAGCGCGAGGCATAGAAGCAGGATGACCGTCAGGATCAGCGCCAGATGGCGCGGCTTGCCGCGCGGCGGGCTGGCGAAGGGCGAACGCGACAGGCTGCGGGCGGCGTCGCTGGCGGCGGCAACCGGGGCCGCCGCGGCTGCGCCGCCTGTCGGGGCAACAGGGCTTCGAGCCGCAACGGGGGCGGGCTTCTGCTTGCTCTTGCGCGCGCCTGCGATCGCCTGGCCTTTGACCAGGGCACCCAGACCGCCGCGCACGGCAGCCGGGGCAGCAGGCGCCGATTTCAACCCGGCCAGGCCCGAGACGCCCGCCGCCGCACCAGCAGCGGCCGCAGAGCCGGCTGGTGTCGGACGGGGCATCGGCGGCAGGTCCTCGACCGGCTTGCCGCGCGCGGCCCGTGCCAGCGCGGCCGCATCGGGACGGGCGGAAGTGTCGGCCGCGCCCGACGGCTCGCCCCCCGCGCGGCGATTGGCAAGGACGGCCATGGCGGCGGCAGAGGGTGCCGGGGGAAGGTCATCCCGCTCGTCGGGCAGCGAAGGCGCGGCTATTCCGGTAGGGCGTCCCGACAGCGCGGCGATCCGCGCTGCGGCCCCGGCGGGCATCGGCGGAATATCGTCATCCAGACCTGGCACCGAAGCGTCGGCGACATGGGTGAAGGGCGCTTCCTCGGCAAGACCGGGATCGGCTTTGGGGTCGGCTGTGGCGGCCCCAGCGGTGGGAAGGCCCCGGCTGGCTCCGAGCGGCGGCGGTGGCGGCACCGGGGTTGGTTCATCGCGCAGCGCCGCTGCCATCGGCGGGACCGGAGACGCAGGACCGGCAGGCGTCGCAGGCTGGGTCTGCTCGGCGGCGGCGGGCGCGCCAGCGGTTGAACCCTTCTCCGGATTCTTGGCCAAGTCTGCGGCTTTTGCCATAGCCATATCTAGAGTGGCAGGTTCGGATGGCACTGCGGGCTGCGGCGGAGTCGCCATGGGCGGGGCTTTTGCCGGACCCTTGACCGGCGCTCCGGCCATGTCGGCAGAATCGCCATGCGCCTTTTCCACGGTCGTCCGGTCATGCTCTTCGGCCTGCCCCGTCTCTCCCGCTGCGGGCGGGGCATCTTTGGGCTTTTCGTCCTTGTCTATGGAAGGCGGCGGCGCGGCAGGCGACAGGGTCGAGGGCGGCAGGGTGATCGCATTGCGGTCACGTTCCACGATCTCGCCCGCGGCAAGCATGGCCTTGGCGGCGCCAGTTGGACCGAACCACGGCTCGCCCGAATAATTGCCCTCGGGCATGGCCACAAAGGAGACCGGGTTGAAGCGATGTTCGGCGGCAAAGGCCTCGGCCTCGGCCAACGTTTCGCGCGCCACCGCCGCGACCTTTACCACCTTGCCGCGGCCCGAGAAATCGAAGGCGATCTCGTCGCCCTTGTAGGGGGTGCGCCCCTCCAGCTCGGCGAGGATCTGGTCGCGGCGTTCCTGCTCGGACGGGCCGGGGGCTGCGATCTCGGCATATAGGATCTGGCTGTTCGGGATGACCAGCTTGGTCGAGATGCCGCCAGGTTCCAGATCCAGCGCGGTCTTGCGCAGGTAGTCCAGCGCTTCGGCCAGATCGGGGGCATCAAAGGGCGTCTCGCCCACCAGCGCCCAGCCTTTGGCGGTGCGGTGCAGAAGCGCGATGCCGGTATCAGAGAGATTGAGCGCGAAGTTCGGTTTCATGCGGTCGGGTCTAGCACATTGAAACGGGACGCGGAAACGCGCCCGGCCGGGGTGGCGCCTTCCTAAAGCAGAAATCTGCCGAAAGAAAGAAAAACACCCGTGAAGCGCCAAGGAAGCCTGTGCGGCGTGCGTCACACATGCGAAAACTGTCAGCACAAAAAGGAGCAGACCATGCGTGCGATCCCTTCGACCCTTCGTTTCCTGCCGGTGGCGGCGCTGGCCGCGGCCTGCCTGGCCACGGCGCTGCCCGCCTGGGCCGAGACCCCGGCTTTCCCGACAATCACGGTGACCGGCGAGGGCAGTGTCGAGGCCGCGCCTGACCTGGCCACGATCCAGATCGGTGTCACGACGGTCGGCGACAGTGCGGCCGAGGCCCTGGCCGGAAACAGCACTGCGATGCAGGCGGTGATGAAACGGCTGACCGAGGCAGGGGTCGCTGCGCGTGACCTCCAGACCTCGGGTCTGTCGGTCAATCCGAATTGGACCGGCTATGACAGCTCGTCCTCGGGCGGGCCGAAGATCTCTGGCTATACCGCGACCAATATGCTGACGGTGCGGGTGCGCGCACTGGACGGGCTGGGATCGGTTCTGGATGCCTCGGTGAGCGATGGCGCCAATACGCTGAACGGGCTGACCTTCGGCCTGGCAGAGCCCAAGCCCGCCATGGATGAGGCCCGCAAGGAGGCGGTTGCGGATGCCAAGGCCAAGGCCGCGCTGATTGCCGAGGCGGCGGGGGCCAAGCTGGGCCCGATCGTGTCGATCACCGAGGGCGGCACCGTGATGGACCCGCAGCCGATGTATCGTGCGGCGGCCGACTCGGGCGCAGCGCCGGTGGCGGGGGGCGAGATCGGCTATTCGGCCTCGGTCACCATGGTCTGGCAACTCGCCGAATAACTGGCGTGGCGGGCAACCCGCCGTGATGGCTGCAAGAAGCGGGGCCGGGGGCAACCCTGGCCCCGAATTCCTTGCAGCTTTCGTCTTTCCGGCACCTTTCCGCCCCAATCGCCCCCTAGTTGAGAGGCGCAGGTCTGGAAAGGATGAGATTGCCGATGGTGCGTGGTCCGGTAAGCATGGTGGTGGCGGGGGTGATCTCGTTGACCGTCGTGGCCCTTGTGGTCGGCGGCGGGCCGAAGGTCTTTGAGAATGTCCTGCCCGACGCGGCCGTGTCCTGGCTGGACGAAATGGGCAATGCCACCCTGATCAGCTCGGGGGGCGGTGGGGCAGGTTCGGCGAACGGCGGCGATCCGCTGGAGCACTTGCAGGATGTCAGCAGCGGCTGGCGGGCGGATGACAAGATCGCGGCCCTGCCGGGCGGCGGTGCCGCCTTCATCTCGGATGTGCTGACCACCCAGACGACCCGGCTCAAATCCGCGAAGCCGGCCGATGTGCAAGGACTGGAAGAGGTTGCAGGCTGCGCCTTCACCCCGCCCGCGCCGGGGTCGGTCGTGGGTCACGCCCGGATCAGTGGCGACAGCGGCATGGATCTTGGCCTTGCCACTTATGGCGATGCCGACCTGGCTGCGGCGATGCAGGTCCTGGTCAATGTCTATCGCAGCGGCGGCGGATTGCACAAATCCAGCCTGTCGGAGCTGCGCTACCAATCCTATGACATTGTGGTCACGGAAACCTCGTCTCCGGTCTATCTGGTGCTTGAATCCGGCCCGCAATCGCGCGTCTTCAACATCCATCTCGCCCCCGGTGCGCGTCTGGATCGCGTGGTGTTGATCGGCGGCGACCAGCTTGGCGTCGCCAATCTGCCCGCCGAAGTGCCGGTCGAGGCGATGCGCGGGGCCAAGGCGGCGGACTGTGGCTTCACCCCCTTCTATGCCCTGAACCCGGGCCATCTTTTCTACCAATCCGTCGCTTCGGGGGCGATCCGCAGCGATGAGGCCGAAGAGAAGAAACGCCATTTCGCCGAGCTTGAGGCCGCCTGGGAGGCAACCTTCCGCCAGGCCTTCGGCGTCGGTGCCAAGGAAAGCCTGGCGGGGGGCTGGGACAGCGGCACGGTTGCGGTGGCGGGCGGGGTTCCGGCCGCGCCCGAGGGGCGGGCGGTCTACGCATCCGTCGATGGTGCGCTGTTGCGGGTGACGATGGATCGCTACGTCGAATTCGAAGGGCAGGACCCTGAGCAGAGCTTTGACGCCCGCGTCAAGGCAATGGCGACGGCTTTCGCCTGGGGAGACCTGCAAAACCTGCGGCAAGGGGTGGCCTGGTGATGATCGTCCGCATCGTCCTTTTCCTGGGCATCGCGCTCATTCTCCTCTCGGCTGGCGCGATGGGCTGGCAATACTGGCAGGGCCTTCCGGTGACGGCATTGCAATTTGCCGCGGTCCAGGCCCCAGAGGCCGCAGGGCCAGAAGCCGAGCCTGCGGCGCAGAAACCCGCGCTGCCGCAACAGAACTGGCTGATCTCGCCCGGCGGAAGCCTGGTCGACCGCGATACGGTGAATGCCTATCTGCGACAGGATCGCTTTGCCGAGAGCCGCACCGTGGACGCCCGGTTCCGCGCCCCGATCACGGCGCTGTTGGGCCAAGGTGACGCCTTGCCCGAGCCGGCCTATCGCGAGGTCTTCGCCGATATCCGGGCCAGCGCCTTGATGAAGGGATTTTGTGCCGAGTTGACGCAGCGCTGGGCCAGCGATTGCGCGCCCGACCGCTCCCGGGTCGTCGAGGGCAGTTATGACGAGGCGTCGGGCACGGCAGAGTTTTCGGCCAGCCTGGCCTATTCCGAACTGCCGCGCGGCGCTTTGCCCGACCTGACCACGCAGGTCCTCTACACCGGATATGGCGCCTTGCCCCTGGACCAGGCCGAGGTCGCGACGCCCGAGGCGCTTTTGGCGCTGGCTGCCGATGCCGCGGCCAAGGATTGTGCGGCCAAGGCGCCGGACCCGGCCCTGTGCCGCATTCTCAGCCTTGCGATCACCTGGGGCGGCCCGCAGGAGGCAGGGGCGCGCTGGCAGATCGCCTGGCTCGCGCCCCTGCCCAAGGGGATGTTTCCGGCGCCGCCGCTGTTCTGACAGCGATCCGGCAGCGCCGAAAACCTGTCAGGCCGTGGCCTTGGCGATGGCCTGATCCAGATCGGCAATGATGTCGGCGGGGTCCTCGATCCCGATCGACAGGCGCACCACATTCGGCGCGGCGCCGGCCTTGACCTGTTGCGCCTCGGTCAACTGACGGTGGGTAGTTGAGGCCGAGTGGATGATGAGGCTGCGCGTGTCGCCCAGATTGGCGACATGGCTGAACAGCTTCACATTGTCGATCAGCTTGACGCAGGCGTCATAGCCGCCCTTCAGCGCAAAGGTGAACAGCGCACCCGCGCCCTTGGGCAGCAACGCCTTGGCCCGGCCATGCCAGGGCGAGGATTTCAGGCCGGCATAGGTCACGGTCTCGACGCGCGGATCCTGTTCCAGCCATTCCGCGACGATCTGCGCATTCTCGACATGCTTGGCCATGCGCAGGCCCAGCGTCTCGATTCCCATGAGCGTATAATGCGCGCCCTGCGGGTTCATCGTCATGCCCAGATCGCGCAGGCCGACAGCAATGGAATGGAAGGTGAAAGCCATGCCGCCCAGCGTGGGGTGGAAGACGAGGCCGTGATAGGCGGGTTCCGGTTGCGACAGCGAGGGGAACTTGTCGCTGGCCGACCAGTTGAACTTGCCGCTGTCCAGCACGATGCCGCCGGTGACGGTGCCATTGCCGGTAAGATATTTGGTGGCCGAATGGACCACGATGGTCGCGCCCATCTCCATCGGCTTGCACAGCCAGGGCGTGGCGGTGGTGTTGTCGACGATCAGCGGCACGCCTTTCAGATCGGCGATGCGCGCCAGCGCCGGGATGTCGCTGATATAGCCGCCCGGATTGGCGATGGTTTCGCAGAAGACGGCGCGGGTATTGTCGTCGATGGCGGCCTCGACGGCGTTCAGATCGTCAGTGTCGACGAATTTCGCCTCCCAGCCGAAACGCTTGATCGTCTGGCTGAACTGGGTCAGCGTGCCGCCGTAAAGCCGTGTCGAAGCGACGACATTCTTGCCCGGTCCCATCAACGGGAACAGCGCCATGATCTGCGCCGCATGGCCCGAAGAGCAGGCGATCCCGCCTGCCGCGCCTTCCAGCGCCGCCACACGGTCGGCAAGCGCCGAAACCGTCGGGTTGGTCAGCCGCGAATAGATATAGCCGATCTCTTGCAGGTTGAAGAGCTTGGCGGCGTGATCGGCATCGCGGAAGACATAGGCGGTGGTCTGGTAGATCGGCACCTGCCGCGCGCCGGTGGCGGGGTCGGGCGCGGTGCCAGCATGGATGGCCAGCGTGTCAAAGCCAAGTTGTCTTTCGGTCATCGGATTCTCCCGTGTTCATTGCCGCGGAGGGTAGGCCGGGACCGCGTGTCGGGCAATGGGCGGCGGGGTCGCGGCCGATCGAGTTTCTCAGCAGGATTATGCGGTTTTTTCATCTCCGCACCAGGCGGGGCAGGGATGTCCTGCACGCCCGGTGCGCGCGACCTTTGGCCGAAAGATCGGCCTTCAAAGGCCCAGACGCGGGACCTCGATGGCTGGGCAGCGGTTCATCACCGCCCAAAGCCCCGCCGCCTCGGCCCGTGCCGCCGCCTTTTCGTCGATCACGCCCAGCTGCATCCAGACGCCCTTGGCGCCGATGGCAATCGCCTGATCGACCACGCCGCCCGCTTCTTCGCTGCGGCGGAAGATATCGACCATGTCGATGGGGCCGTCCTTTTCCATCACCTCGGCCAGAGAGGCCCGCACCACGCCGCCAAGTGCGGCCTGCCCGGCCTGTCCGGGGTTCACCGCGATGACCTGATAGCCCTGGCGCCGAAGGAAAGCCGCGACGCCGTGGCTGGGCCGGTCCGGCTTGGGCGACCAGCCGACCACGGCGATCCGCTCCACACGGCGCAAGAGGCTGCGCAGGCTTTCGTCATCATGTCCGGGCATGGGAAACTCCAGATGAAAAAGGCGCCCGTACCTTGCGGCCGGGCGCCAAGTCGCGGAACGAGGGACAGTGAATCAAGGACGGGGGTTCCGGGTCCCGTACCTCTGCTCTGTGACATGGAAACCCCAGGGCGCGATTAAAAGTGCTGTCGCGCATTCGTGATCTGTGCCGTCAGCGGTTCGCAGCAGCGTAGAGCGAGACCGCCGCCGCATTCGAGACGTTCAGGCTGCCAAAGGCGCCCAGATAGGGGATGCGGGCCAGGAGATCGCAGGTTGTCCGCGTGCGCTCGCGCAGGCCCGGTCCTTCCGCGCCCAGGACGAGGCCGACCGGTCGCGTTCCCGCCTGGCCCAGAGCGCCCGACAAGGTCTCACCTGCCTCGCCATCCAGACCGATCAGGAAATAGCCGGCATCCTTCAGCTCTTCCATCGCCTCGGCGAGATTGGTGACGCGCAGATAGGGCTGTCGCTCCAGCGCGCCGCTGGCGGTCTTGGCCAGCGCCCCGGTCTCGGGGGCGGAATGGTGGCGCGGCGCGATCACCGCCCTTGCGCCGAAGACCTCGGCGCTGCGCAGGATAGCACCAACATTATGCGGATCGGTCACGCGGTCCAGCAGCACGACCAGCGGCGCGCCTGCACCCGCCACTGCCACGTCGATCATCTTGCCCCAGTTCAGCGGGCGCACTTCCAGCGCCGCGCCCTGATGGACCGAGCCTTCGTCGATCGGGGCGGTGAATTTGCGCGGGTCCATGACTTCGGGTTCGAGGCCCGCCATGGCCACGGCCTCGGCGATCTTGTCCAGCGCGTTGGGCGTCACGATCAGACGGAATTTCTCGCGCGCCGGGTTCACCAGCGCATCGCGCACGGCATGGAGACCAAAGAGCCAGACGGTCTCTTTCGCCTCGGCGCGCTTGCCGCGTTCCTTTTCGACGACCCAGGCCGGTTTCTTCATCGCTGAACCCTTTTCCGCTTCGCTCTTCCTTGCGCGCAAAGCCCGCGCCCGTGCAAGCCCCGCCGCTGCAAATTCCGCTTTGGCCGGGGCGGGCTTCGCGCGAAGAAACAGCCCTTGACGCCCCCCGCCCCCTTGGCTACATCCCGCCCCCATCGGGTGACGAGCTGCAAGGTGCGGCAGCGGACTGTAACTCCGCCGGGGCGACCCACGCCTGGTTCGATTCCAGGGTCACCCACCATTCTCTTCGGGAATGTTGGAAATTGGGCGGCACGGGCTTTGCCTCTGCCGCTCTTTTTCATTGCTCGGCTCGCCACTTCACACTGTGCTGCGAGGCGAGGGACAGCCATGAATTGAATATGTTGCCCATGCGCCGCAGAGTGTTGCCCGTTGGCAAATTTAACCATCTCCGCGTCTTGTGATGGCCGCATTTCCCCGCGACGAGAAGGCTTGCGGCACTGAAGCAGGGCACCGCAGCGCAAGGCCGCCTGGGTTTGGGGGCCAGAACCAAAACGCAGGGCAGACAGGCAATGAACCGTTTCATCTACAGCATCACAGCAGCGATTCTCGCGGCGGGCAGCGCGCAGGCGCAGGATTTTTACGCCCATGGCACGATCCAGTATGAAAGCCTGGATTTCGGCAACGGGATCGGCGACATGCAGTTCTTCTCGGGCGATGTGACCGTCGGGCTGAAGGGGATTGCCGGCACGGGTCTGGGCTTCGAGCTTGGCCTCAAGGGCTATGATTTCAGCGAATTCGATCTGGATGACATCGGTCTGCGCGATCAGGGCCTTTTCCCGGTCGTGTTCTACGACACCGCCTATGGCCGGTTCTCGGCCGGTATCCCGCGTGCGGCCACGGGCAGCTATTTCCGCCTGCCGGAAATCGCGGGCTCGCATCTCGTGTCCGAGTTCGGCGGCGTCCTCACCGCGACGCCCGACTTCTTCCAGACCGTCGTGGGGGATACGGTGGGTCTGCGCTATGACGGCAGTTTCGACAATATCTCGGTCGCCGTGTCCTATCACCGCGCCAACAACATTCTGGGCAGCCCTTTCGATGCCGAAGTGCTGAGCGCGGCGGGCAGCTACAAGATGAACGACTTCACCTTCGCGCTGGGCCTGAACCATGTGTCGGTCGAGGGCTATTCCGACACGGCGCTGATGGCGCGGGCGAATTACGATCAGGCCAGATGGGGCGCGCAGCTGATGTATGCCGAGGCGCCCACCAATGGTGATCCGCTGAACCTGCAGGCCGATCTGGTTGCCCTGTCGGGCTATTACCGCCCGATCGACAAGCTGACGCTCAAGGCTGATGTCGGCGTGCTGAGCGCGGATATCGGCGGGCCCTCGGCGGATGTCACCATCTATGGCGTGAACGCCGAGTATGACGTGTGGAACGGCATCTATGTCGGCGCGGGCCTGGCCGATACCGATCAGAATTCCGACACGATGACCAACGTCTACGTCGGCTACAACTTCTCGTTCTGAGTCTGCCCGCCCCCCCCCCGCCTATGTGCCCGGGGGCGGTTCTTGCCGGGGCTTGCCCCGGCGCCGCCGCCCGTGCCAGATGACGGCATGACCGACGCTTCCTTCCGCTTCACCCATGCGGTGACCCGCCAGCCCGCCGCCTCGATCACCTCAGGTCTGCGCGCCGTCGATACCGGCACGCCCGACCTTGCCGTGATGCAGGCCCATCACGCGGCTTATGTCGCGGCCCTGCGCGCCACTGGCGCCACGGTGATCGAGCTGCCGCCTCTGTCCGCCTTCCCGGATTCGGTCTTTGTCGAGGATACCGCGCTCTGCCTGCCGCAGGGCGCGGTGATCATGCGTCCCGGCGCGCCGTCGCGGCTGGGCGAGGCGGCCGAGATGGCGCCGACGCTGGAAGATCTGTACACGACCGTCCGCCGGATCGAGCGGCATGAAAGCTTCATCGAGGGTGGCGACATCCTTGTGACCGGGCGCGAAGTTCTGGTCGGGCGTTCAGCCCGCACCAACGCCGCCGGCATCGCCGAACTGGCGGCGATCGTCGCCGATTGGGGTCACAGCTTGCGCGAGGTCTTCACCCCGCCGGGCGTCCTGCATTTCAAGACCGATTGTTCGCTGATGGATGCCGACACGGTGCTGTCGACCGACCGGCTGGCCGCCTCGGGCTGTTTCGCGGGCTACCGGGTGATTGCCGTGGCCGAGGGCGAAGAGGCATCGGCCAATGCGATCCGCTTCAATGATGCGGTCCTGTTTCCCGCGGGCTTTCCGCGCACCCGCGACCGTCTGGTCGATGCGGGCTATGCTGTCACCGAAATCGGCAACAGTGAATGTGCGAAGCTTGATGGCGGCATGTCCTGCCTGTCCCTGCGCTTCACGCCGGGATGACCGACGCGGCGGCCTTCAACATCCTTGCCGTGGTGCAAGGCGGGCGGCTGGGATATGAGGCGCTTTTGCTGGCCGCCTCTTTGCAGGCGACGAATCCGGGGTTCGGCGGAAGGCTGTTTCTGGCCGAGCCGCAGCCTGGCCCGCTCTGGGATCGCGATCCGCGCCTGACAGATCAGGTCCTGCGGGCGCGGCTGGAAGAGCTGGGCGCGATCTTCCTGCCCTTCGAGAACCGGGTCTTCGGTGCCAGCTACCCCCATGGCAACAAGATCGAAGCGCTTGCCGCCTTGCCCGAAGCACCCTTCCTGTTTCTTGACACGGACACACTGGTGACGGGCGATCTTGCCAAGGTCGCGTTCGATTTCGCCCGGCCCTCGGCCTCGATGCGGCGTGAGGGCACCTGGCCGCAGATCGAGCTTTACGGGCCGGGCTATGCCGCGATCTGGGCGTCGCTCTATGACCGCTTCGGGCTGGATTATCACGGCTCGCTCGATCTGACGCAGCCGGAGGAATACTGGCAGCGGCATCTATATTTCAACGCGGGCTGGTTCTTCCATCACAGCCCGGCCCAGTTCGGTGCCCGTTTTCTTGGATATGCCCAGGAGATCCGCGACAATCGCCCCGCCGCGCTGACCTGTCAGGAACTCTACCCCTGGCTGGATCAGATCGCCCTGCCTCTGGTGGTCCATGCCCTTGGCGGCGGTCGGCCGGGGCCAGAGCTTGCGGGGCTGGATGGCGAGGTGACCTGCCATTATCGTAACCTCTCGCTGCTTTATGCCCGCGAAAGCGATCTTGCGGTGCGGGTGCTGGAGCAGGTGGCCGAAACCAAGGAGAACCGCCGCCTGTTGCGCGACTGGCCGCAGGTCAAGCAGATAGTCTACCAGAATGGCGGGCGCAAGGCGCGCGCCCTGTTCGACCGCGCCGCCCTGCCGCATCGCGAACAGGCGATCCGCAACACGCTGAAGCGCGAGGGGCTTTGGCTGCGCTGAACCGGGGGGGCGACGGGGAATGACAGCCCTTGTCACGGGCGGCTTGCCGATTTTCGTGCGAAATTGGGCGCATTGATCCATCGCATTCAGGACCCGGCCATGCCCCGCCTTGTTCTTGCTGCTCTTATCGTCTCATCCAGCCTTCTTTCCGCCTGCGGCGCGCATCCGACAGACGGTTCGGGCAGTTCCTCGGGCTACACCGAGCGTTCGCATGACCGGGATGACGGGTGCTGAGTGCAGCATCAGCCGCCGACCGGCATATCCAGCCGCAGAACCGGCCATAGCGATGCGACCAGAAGCACCGCCATGGTCCAGTTGAAGGTCCGCAGCCGCGCAGGGTCTTGCAACCAGCGCCGCAATCCCTGACCGGCTGCCGCCCACACCGCCACCGAAGGCAGGTTGATCGTCGCGAAGGCGACGGCCACCAGAAGGCAGCCAAGCGGCGTCGGATCGGGCAGATAGGCCGCGACCGCGCCCAGGGCCATCGCCCAGGCCTTGGGGTTGACCCATTGGAAACCGGCCGCCTGAAGGAAGGTCATCGGATTTGGCCGCGCCCGCCCCTCGCCCGGGGCGGCTGAATGGGCGATCTTCCAGGCGAGCCAGAGCATATAGGCGACCGAGGCGAGTTTCAGCGCGGTCAGCGCGATGGGCAGGCTGTGAAAGATGCCCGCGATGCCCAGGCCCACCAGAAAGGCCATCAGCGCGAAGCCCACGGATATGCCCAGCATATGCGGCACGGTGCGCCGCAGGCCGAAATTCACGCCCGAGGCGAGAAGCATCATGTTGTTCGGCCCCGGTGTGACCGAGGTGACGAAGGCGAAACCCACAAGGGCAAGGAACAGGTCAAGTGTCATGCCGCAACATTCGCGCGCCGGACGGCGAATAAAATTGCCAAATGATGCGGCGGATGACTATATTCACAATCCATGACGAAGATCGACGCCATAAACGAAAAAATATTGCAAGAGCTGTCCCGCGACTCGGCGCAAAGCAATCTTGCCCTGGCCGAACGCGTGGGCCTGTCGCCCTCGGCCTGCCTGCGCCGGGTGCAGGAGCTGGAGCGCAGCGGCGTGATCAAGGGCTACCGTGCCATCCTTGATCCCGCCAAGCTGGGCGTCGGCTTTGTCGCCTATGTCACCGTCGGCCTTGGCAGCCATACCAAGGTCGCGCAAGAAGCCTTTGAACGCGCGGTCGCGCGGGCCCCGCAGGTTCGGGAATGTCACAACATTACCGGGACAGTGGAATATCTTCTGCGCGTCGAGGTCGCTGATCTGTCGGCCTACAAGCATTGGCACACGGATGTGCTGGGCGTTCTGCCGCAGGTGCGGTCGATCACGACCTTCGTCGTCATGGGCAGCCCCAAGGATCGCGCCTGAGGTCACGACAGCAGATAGCCCTGCGTTTCGGGCAGAAGCTCCAGTTCCCAGACCGGCGGCGGCGGGCAGTCGGGCAGGCGGCGTTCGGCCAGGGCTTCGAAGACCGGGGCGGGGTTGCCGGGAAAGCGGACGAGCTGCGGTTTGCCATCGCGCAGCACGGCAAGAAGGCCCAGGTCGTAATCCAGCAGCCCGCGCAAGAGCGGATCGCCGTCCTCCGATGCCCAACCGGCAAAGGCTGCGGCTTCCAGCGGCGCGTAGAGGCGGGGCGAGACCGCCGAATAGTAGCGCGCCAGAAGCGCCTCGACCGCCTCGCGTTCGCGCAGGATCAGGTATCGGATCGCCCGCGGCAGGGTGCGCGCCAGCATCGAGCCGCGGAAACTGCGGGCGAGCCGGGCGTATAGGGCGACCGCATTGCCATCTTCCTTGTGTGGATGGGCGTCGATTTCGGCCTTCCAGACCGCCTCGGTCAAGGCAGCCTCCCAGGCGGCGACGGAGGGGGATGGTTGTCCGGGCGGTGAAGCAAAGACCGCGGGCCGCGCGTCTGAAACCGAACGGCCCACCCCCTCCCACAGCCCCCGCAGCGTCTCGGCGGTGCGATCCAGTTCCGCCTCACCCATGCGCGGGATGAAGGTGTCATAGACCTCGAAGTTCAGCGCGCCCAGCGCGGGCAGATCGGCCAGGACCTCGCGCGCGATGGCCAGAAGGTCGGGCGGGATCGGCCCGGAATGGGAATCGAGCCAGAAGCCGTCCTGTTCCATGCCGCCGGCCAGATGCATTTCCCAGACCCGGGCGCGTGGCAGGGCGGCAAGGAAATCGTCCAGTTTCAGCCGCCCGTTGCGGGCATTGCACCAGACATTGTGCAGGTCCAGCAGGATGCCGCAATCGGCCCGCTCGGCCACCTTCGCCAGATAGACGCCGTCCGGCATTTCGAATGCCTTGCGCGCCAGATAGGCGACGCCGGTTTCCACCGCCACTGGGCGGCCGACCAGCGCCTGAAAGGCACGGATGTTGCGCGCGGCCAGGGCCACGCCCTCCTCGGTCTGCAAGGGGGGCAGGAAAAAGCCCGCCGCCTGATGCGGTGTGCCGCCGACCGACAGGTGCTCGCTGACCCAGGGGCTGTCCAGCCGCGCTGCGGTGTCGCGGATCAGCGCGCATTGCACCGGATCGGGCATGCGGGTTCCGCCCAGAGGCAGCGAGACGGAATGGACCAGCTTGGCACCGGGCAGGGCGCGGAACAGGTCGATCCCGGCGGTGAACTCGTGGAACGGGCCGGCAAAGGCATCGTCGGCCAGCCACAGGGTTTGCGGTTCGATCTCAAGCAGGTCGAGGGCGGGGGTGGGGCCGGCCATCCGGCGCTCCAGCCAGGGGCGGAGCGCCGGGGCAAAGATCATGCCGACACCCAGCCTTGGGGGCTGGAAGGGCATGGCTCAGCCAAGCCGCATGACTTGCGCCTCGACGGCGAGGTCCTGGTTGATCACGAACAACTCCTCCATGTTCAGGAAGATGTCGCAGCCGGTGGCGCAGGCCGTGTGGCCGGTCATGTCGGCGATCTTGTCGATCATCGCATTCACATCGCGGATCGAGGCCACGGCCTTGCTGCTGACGCCCACCGAGACTTTGCGCACATCGCGCCGCATCCCGGCCCATCCCGCCACGCGGGCGGTTTCGGCAAAGCCCTTGGACAGCGCCAGCTCGCGTTGCAGTTCCAGATGGATGTCATGGCCCGAACAGCAGGCCGGGCAGCCCAATTTTCCCAGCACCTCGGCCAGCGATTTCTTCAGCCCGTCGATATTGCCCGCGACGGAAGCCGGGATCGAGACCCGCACGCAGCGGGCGCTGTCAGGAATATCCTTCATTTGGCAAACTCCGTGGAAAAAGCTCTTCAGGAAAAGAGCCTTCATCCTCGGCCTGACGGCAGAGTCGCGCAACAATCCGCGCGTGAGGAGCGCGTGAATAAATCGCGCTAGCCGCGTGAAGCCTTTTCGGCGATGCCGGATGTGCCCTCGCGCCGATCCAGTTCGGCCAGCACGTCGTCCAGCGTCACGTCGCGGGCGGCGAGCATGACAAGCAGATGGTACAACACATCTGCCGCCTCGGCCGTCAGCTTGGCGCGGTCGCCCTTGACCGCCTCGATGATCGCCTCGACCGCCTCTTCCCCGAATTTCTCGGCGCATTTCTCCGGCCCCTTGGCCAGCAGCTTGGCGGTCCAGGAGGTTTCGGGATCGGCGCCCTTGCGGGCGGCGATGGTGGCGGCAAGCCGGGTAAGGCCCGTGATCTGCGCGGTCATGTCAGCCTCATCGGAATGCCGGCGGCGGCCATATGCGCCTTGGCCTCGGCGATCGTATAGGTGCCGAAATGGAAGATCGAGGCGGCCAGAACGGCGCTGGCGCGGCCTTCGGTGATGCCCTCGACCAGATGGTCCAGCGTGCCGACACCGCCCGATGCGATCACCGGCACGTCGACCGCATCGGCGATGGCGCGGGTCAGGGGCAGGTTGTAGCCGCCCTTTGTGCCATCGCGGTCCATCGAGGTCAGCAGGATTTCCCCCGCCCCCTTTGCCGCGACCTTGCGGGCAAACTCGACCGCGTCGATCCCGGTCGCCTGCCGCCCGCCATGGGTGAAAATCTCCCACCGGCCCGGAGCCACGGTCTTGGCGTCGATGGCGACGACAATGCACTGGCTGCCGAAACGGTCGGCGGCCTCGGCCACGACATCGGGGTTGGCGACGGCGGCCGAGTTGAACGACACCTTGTCCGCCCCGGCCAGCAGCAGCGCCCGCACATCATTATGGCTGCGCACCCCGCCGCCCACGGTCAGCGGCACATAGATCTGTTCCGCCGTCCGGGTGACCAGATCGAACATGGTGCCGCGGTTTTCATGGGTGGCATGGATGTCGAGAAAGCAGATCTCGTCGGCGCCCGCGCGGTCATAGGCCTTGGCGGCCTCGACCGGATCGCCCGCATCGACAAGATTGACGAAATTGACGCCCTTGACCACGCGGCCATCGGCCACGTCAAGGCAGGGGATGAGGCGTGTCTTCAGCATGGGGCGTGAATGCCCTTGCGGCCATCAAAACGCAAGCCCGGCTTAGCCTGCCATGCGCCGGATCGCGCCCCGCACGATCAGGATGTGAAAGGGCAGCACGAGCCGCAGATAGGTGCGGCCCCAGAGATTGTGCGGATGCACCCAGGTTGACAGATAGATCCGCGCGCCTTGACGCAGAACGGCGATGCGGAAGTTCAGGTGCCGGTCGTCGAAGCCAAGGACGAACTCGTCGCGGCTGTCGATCTGGACCGGGAACATGCCCATCGCCCTGACCCCGGCGGGGGCTTCAGTCGTCAGGCCAAGCGGGCGCACCAGCGCGTTGCGCAGGCACAAAAGGCCGCGCGCCCAGGCGGGCATCGACAGGCCACGGGTGGCGGCATCCTGAGGGGTCAGAGCGCTTTCAACCGAATAGCAGTCGAGGAAATCGCCGGCCCGGTGATGCGCCCAGAGCGTCGAGGTGTGCGGAAGCTGATCAGCGCGGGCCTGTGCCATGCGATCACTCTGTCACAAAGGTCCCGGCCCGACATGGGGCGCTTCGTCGCGGAGGGCGGCCGACAAGGCGCAGCCCTGTCAGGCCTTCAGCGCCTTCAGTGCCGCCGTCAGGTCAATCGCCCCGTCATAGAGCGCCCGTCCCGAAATCGCGCCCGCGATCACGCCAGTGTCGCGCAGCGCGGTCAGATCTTCCATCCGGCTGACCCCGCCCGAGGCGATCACCGGGATCGACACGGCGCGGGCCAGCGCCTCGGTCGCGTCGATGTTCGGGCCCTGCATCGCGCCATCGCGGTCGATATCGGTATAGATCACCGCGGCCACGCCCGCATCCTCGAAGCTGCGGGCCAGGTCGGTCGCCATGACATCGGTCTCGGTCGCCCAGCCCTTGGTCGCGACCCGGCCCTTGCGGGCGTCGATCCCCACCGCGACCTTGCCGGGGAAGGCCTTCGCCGCCTGGCGCACCAGGTCCGGGTTCTCCACCGCGACCGTGCCCAGGATCACCCGGGCCAGACCTTTCGACAGCCACATCTCGATCGTCGCAAGATCGCGGATGCCGCCGCCCAACTGGCAAGGCACCGTCACGCGCGACAGGATCGCCTCGACCGCCGCGCCATTGACCGGGGCGCCCGCGAAGGCGCCGTTGAGGTCCACCAGATGCAGCCAGTCGCAGCCCGCCGCCTGAAACTTGGCCGCCTGCGCTGCCGGATCGTCGCCAAAGACGGTCGCCGCCTCCATCTCGCCGCGCAAGAGGCGGACGCATTGGCCGTCCTTCAGGTCGATGGCGGGATACAGGATCATGGTCGGGCCCCTTCGCAAGCTGCGCGGTCTTTGGCACGCGGCGGTGGCGATGCCAAGGGGCGCCCGTCGGACAAGCGACCCAACGTCACGCTTGATCGGCGCAGGGCCGGGCGCAAAGGATCACCGGCAGAGGAGCTTTGTGGGAGGAGGACCCCGATGAAGACATTCACCCTGGCAGGCGTGCTGGCACTGGCATTCGGCGGCGCGGCATTCGCCGACCCGATCGAGGGCACCTGGAAGACCAAGACCGACGACAATGGCAATTACGGCTATGTCCAGATCAAACCCTGCGGCGCGGCCTTCTGCGGCACGCTGATCAAGGCCTTCGACGCCAAGGGCCAGATCGAAAGCCCGAACATCGGCAAGCGCATCGTCTGGGACATGGTGGCTTATGAAGACGGCCATTACGACGATGGCAAGATCTGGTCTCCCGACCGCGACAAGACCTACAATTCCGAGATGGACCTCTCGGGCAACAGCCTTAAGGTCTATGGCTGCGTGATCGGCATCTGCCGCGACGGCGGGACCTGGACACGCGTGAACTAGGCGCCTTGCCGCAGGATCCGGGTCGCCCGAGCGGCCCGGATCGGGCAGAACCGGCGCGAAGGAGATGTCCATGCGCCGTTCCGACTGGGTCCTGCTGATCGTCCTGTCCTTTCTCTGGGGTGGCTCTTTCATCTTTGTCGAGGTCGCGCTTCAGGGCCTGCCGCCGGTGAGCGTGGTCTTCGGCCGGGTGGCGCTGGCGGCGCTGATCCTTGGGGGCGTTCTGGCCGCGCGCGGGTTGGCGCTGCCGCGCCGGGCCTGGGGCGCCGCGCTGGTGATGGGGTTGCTGAACAACGCCGTACCCTTCACGCTCTTCGCCCTGGCGCAGGGCCGCATCGACGGCGCATTGGCCGCCATCGTCAATGCGACAACACCCTTGTGGACCGTGGTCGTTGCGCATGTCTTCACAACGGACGAAAGGATCACCCCGGCAAAGGCGGCGGGTCTGGCCTTTGGCATCTGCGGCGTGGCGGTGATGGTGGGCGGAGCCTCGGGCGGCGAGGCGCTGGCGATCCTCGCCTGCCTTGGGGCGGCGCTGAGCTACGGTTTCGCAGGCGTCTGGGGGCGGCGGTTCAAGCGCATGGGCGTGCCCCCCCTGGCGACGGCCTTCGGTCAGGTCACGGCGGCAAGCCTGCTTCTTTTGCCAGTCTGGCTGCTGCATGACCGACCTTGGGCGATGGCCGCGCCGGGCGCGGGGCCCCTTCTGGCCGTTCTCGCCATGGCGACACTTTCGACCGCGCTGGCTTATCTGATCTTCTTCCGGCTGCTGGCCAGCGCCGGGCCGACCAACCTGTCCCTTGTCACCTTCCTGATCCCGGTCAGTGCGGCGGCGATGGGGGTTCTGTTCCTGAACGAGGCGCTTCTGCCGCGGCACCTTGCGGGCTTCATTCTGATCGCGGCGGGGCTTGTGGCGATGGATGGAAGGGGGGCGCGATGGCTGGCACGGCAGCGCGGCGCGGCACGGGACGCGAAGTAAGCGATGCGGAATGGCAGGCGTTCCAGGCGGGGGCGGCGACGAGCCTGGTCTGGGCGGTGGTGACGACCGGTATCCATTGCCGCGATGGCTGTCCGGGGCGGCCCCTGCGGCAGAACCTGCGCGTGGCCGAAAGCCGGGCGGCCGCCGAGGCGGCGGGTTTCCGCGCCTGCAAGCGCTGCGGCGGCGGTTGACCTGCCACAAGGTCGCGCGCAGGCTGAAGCCATGCGCCCCTCAGCCGTGCTCGAATCTGCCCTTTATGCCGAAGACCTCGCCGCTGCCGAGGCTTTCTACAGCGGCGTCATGGGCCTTGACGTGCTGGCGAAAGTGCCGGGCCGCCATGTCTTTTTCCGGGTCGGTGCAGGCATCCTGCTGATCTTCGATCCGCGCGCGACCGAAACCGCCCATTCGGGCGCCCGCTTGCCCGTGCCGCCCCATGGCGCGCGCGGCCCCGGCCATCTGTGCTTTGCCGCGACCCGGGCCGAGATCGACGATTGGCGCGCAAGGCTGACCGCCGCCGGCGTCGCCATCGAGGCCGAGTTCGACTGGCCCAACGGCGCCCGTTCGCTTTATTTCCGCGATCCGGCCGGCAACTCTCTGGAACTGGCCGAGCCGCGCCTCTGGGCCTGACCGGGCTTCGCGCTGTCACCAAGGCAATAATACTCTGCGGTGAGGCCCGGTGGGATACAAAACCCGTTTGGGGGTTCAGCCAAAGACCGACCAGCCCGTCGCACGCACCAGATGTTCCATCGCCAGCGTCCCCAGTGCCGAATTGCCGCGCGCGTTCAACCCCGGCGACCAGGCGGCGATTGCCGCCCGTCCCGGCGCGATGGCCAGGATGCCGCCACCCACGCCCGATTTGCCGGGCAGGCCGACGCGATAGGCGAACTCGCCCGAGCCGTCATAATGGCCGCACATCATCATCAGCGCATTGATCCGCCGGATGCGTGCGGGTGACACCAGGCGCGGGCAGCCTTGTGTGCCGACCAGGAACAGACCGGCGCGGGCAAGTTGCGCGCAGGTCATCTCGACGGCGCATTGATGGACATATGTGCCGATGGTCAGCGCGGCTGGGTTTTTCAGATTGCCATGGGCCGCCATGAACTCGGCCAGCGCGATGTTGCGATGTGCCGTAGCCTGTTCGCTGGCCGCGACCGACTTGTTGATGTGGATGTCGTCATCCTCGGCTGCGAGGCGGATGAAGCGCAGCAACTCCCCCAGCACCTCGCGCGGCTGATGGCCGGCAAGGATCGCATCCGTCACCGCGATTGCCCCCGCATTGATCAGCGGATTGCGCGGGATGCCATTTTCATGCTCGAGCTGGAGGATCGAGTTGAAGGCATGGCCCGAAGGCTCGCGCCCGACGCGGGTCCAGAGTTGGTCGCCCAGCCGCCCCAGGGCGATGGCAAGGGTGAAGACCTTCGAGATCGACTGGATGGAAAAGCCGGTGGCGCTGTCGCCTGCCTGAACCACCTGTCCGCCGGGCAGGGCGACGGCGATGCCGAAGGGGGCGGTCGACTGGCGGGCCAGTTCCGGGATATAGGTCGCGACCTTGCCGCGATCCGTCACCAGTGCCATATCAGCGGCGATCCGGTCCAGGATCGCCTGCATCCCCTCGGGCGAGGGGGCGCTGCTCACGGCGTCCATTTCAGGAAATTGGCGATCAGCCGCAGCCCGGTGGCCGAGGATTTCTCGGGGTGGAACTGCGTGCCGACGATTGTGTCGCGGCCGACGATGGCGGTGACCGGGCCGGCATAATCGACATGGGCCAGCAGATGTGCCGGATCGGCCACGCGGAACTGGTACGAATGGACGAAATAGGCGTGATCGCCCGTAGCAATCCCCGCCAGCACCGGATGCGGCTGGCCCAGGATCAGGTCGTTCCAGCCCATATGCGGCACTTTCAGTGCACGGTCTTCCGGCGTGATCCGCGTGACCTCGCCGCCGATCCAGTCGAAGCCCGGCGTCTCGGTATATTCCAGCCCCCGCGTGGCCAGCATCTGCATGCCGATGCAGATGCCAAGGAAGGGGCGGGCGCGGCTGGTCACCGCCTCGACGATGGCTTCATACAGCCCATCGCGGGCGGTCAGCGCGCTGCGGCAGGCCGGAAAGGCGCCGTCTCCGGGCAGGACGATGCGGTCGGCGCGGGCGACATCCTCGGGCCTCGAGGTGACGATGACCTCGCCCGCATCGCCCTCAAGCGCCATGCGCTGAAAGGCTTTCTCGGCAGAATGCAAGTTACCGGAATCGTAATCGACAAGGACGGTCAGGCTCATGCCGGGGCACCCCTCACAGCGCGCCCTTGGTCGAGGGCAATTGCCCCGCCATGCGCGGATCGGGCTCCACTGCCGCGCGCAGGGCGCGGGCGACCGCCTTGAAACAGGCCTCGGCGATGTGGTGGCTGTTCAGCCCATGCACCAGATCGACATGCAGCGTGATGCCGCCATGGGTCGCGAAGGCCTGAAAGAACTCGCGTACCAATTCGGTGTCGAACGTGCCGACCTTGGCGGTCGGGAAGGGCAGGGACCAGACCAGATAGGGCCGGGCCGACAGGTCCAGCGCGCAGGCGACTTGGGCATCGTCCATCGCCAGGTTGAAATGGCCATAGCGGCCGATGCCGGTCTTGTCGCCCAGGGCCTTGGCCAGCGCCTGACCCAGCGCGATGCCGCAATCCTCGACCGTATGATGATCGTCGATATGGGTGTCACCCTTGGCCTTGACCACCATGTCGATCAGGCTGTGGCGGGCCAACTGATCCAGCATGTGGTCAAAGAACCCGACGCCGGTCGCCATCTCGGCCTTGCCGGTGCCATCAAGGTTCACCGCCACCTCGATCGCGGTTTCCTTGGTCTTGCGGGTGATCTCGGCCTTGCGCATCGCCATCTTCCTTCGCCTTGCGCCTTGGCCAGTAACCCGGGAAGCCCGGACCGGGCAAGCGCCAGATATGCGAAAGGGCAGCCGAAGCTGCCCTTTGTCGCTGGAGCGGGCGATGAGATTCGAACTCACGACCCTAACCTTGGCAAGGTTATGCTCTACCCCTGAGCTACGCCCGCACTCCGTGGCGCGGCTGATAGCGCATGGGCCGGGCGGGTGCAAGCGGCAATCGGCGGCGGCGCCAGGCCTGGCCAGGCGCCGCTGCACCACGGCCCGAAACGCAAAAGGGCGCCCTGACAGGCGCCCTCTGGCTGGTCCGACTGGAGCGGGCGATGAGATTCGAACTCACGACCCTAACCTTGGCAAGGTTATGCTCTACCCCTGAGCTACGCCCGCGCCGGTTGGACAGGCGGGGATTTATGAGACCCGCGCAGGGGCCGCAAGAGGGAAATGCGGAGAGCGGCGAAAATTTTCTGGCAGGATGCCGGGCGCGCGCGCGGCACGCCTCGACTCAGGCGCGGAACAGGGTGGATCGTGCTATCCTGAACAGGATCGCAACTTCTGGGGGAGCGCAGATCATGACAGCCATGAACATCGTGCATATGCGGATCAAGCCGGGGCAGCAGGACGCCTATGTCGCCATTCATCGGGAGATGACGCTGAACGGCATGGCGGGCGCGCGCAACTTCTGGCTCGTGAAAACGGGCGAGCGCAGTTTTATCGTTGTGGGGGAATGGGAAAGCCTGGCCGCGATGGCCGAAGCACGCCCGGCCATGATCGCCAATCTCGACCGCCTGCGCCCGATCCTTGAAGATCTGGGCGGGGGCAGGGGCGTGACCGAGCCCTGGTCGGGCGAGGTCGCCCTGCATCTGGCGCCCTGACGGCAGCCAGAGTGCGGGTTTGTGGCTGGCGACGCTGCCGCCGCCAGCGCTGGTTCTGTCGCGGCTGGTCTACTCCAGCTCGATCAGCAGGTCCTTCGCCTCGATCTGGCTGCCGGGCTGGGCGTGGATCGCCTTGACCACCGCCTCGCGGTCGGCATGTAGCCCGGTCTCCATCTTCATCGCCTCGATGGTCAGCAAGAGATCGCCCGGTCGCACCTTCTGGCCCACCGTCACCGCGACCGAAGCCACCGCGCCGGGCATCGGCGCGCCGATATGGTTCGCATTGCCGTCGGCCGCCTTGGGCTTTGCGGCGGTCTTGGCCTTGACCGCGCGGTTCGCGACGCGGATCACCCGTGGCTGACCGTTCAGCTCGAAGAAGACCCGGACCTCGCCATCCTCGCCCACTTCGCCCACGGTCTGCAGGCGCAGTTCCAGCGTCTTGCCGGGATCGATCTCGACCGCGATCTCCTCGCCCGGTTCCATGCCATAGAAGAAGGTGCGTGTCGGCAAGGTGCGCACCGGGCCGTACAGACGATGGCGGCCCATATAGTCGAGGAAGACCTTCGGATACATCAGATAGCCGTTCAGGTCCTCGTCATCGACCTTGAAGCCGTTCAGCTCCTCGGACAGCTTCTTGCGCGTGGCTTCGATGTCGACCGGCGCGGCCAGCAGGCCCGGCCGGTCGGTGAAGGGTTTCTCGCCCTTCAGCACCTTGGCCTGGATGCCCTTGGGCCAGCCGCCATGCGGTTGCCCCAGGTTGCCCTTCAGCATGTCGACGACCGAATCCGGGAACGCCACGTCGGTCTTGGGGTCCTCGACCTGCGCCCGGGTCAGACCCTGCGACACCATCATCAGCGCCATGTCGCCCACGACCTTGGACGAGGGCGTGACCTTCACGATATCGCCGAACATCTGGTTCACATCAGCATAGGTCTGGGCAACCTCATGCCACCGCTCTTCCAGCCCCAGGCTGCGCGCCTGGGCCTTGAGATTGGTGAACTGCCCCCCTGGCATCTCGTGCAGATAGACTTCCGAGGCCGGGGCCTGAAGCCCGCTTTCAAAGGCCGCATATTGGGTGCGGACATGTTCCCAGTAATTCGACATCTCGCGGATCGCCGCCATGTCAAGGCCGGTGTCGCGCTCGGTATGCTTCAGCGCCTCGACGATGGAGCCGAGGCAGGCCTGCGAGGTGCCGCCCGAGAAGGCGTCCATCGCCGCATCGACCGCATCGACGCCCGCATCGCAGGCGGCCAGAACCGTGGCCGCCGCCGCGCCCGATGTGTCATGGGTGTGGAAATGCACCGGCAGGCCCACTTCCTGGCGCAGTGTCTTGACCAGCACCCGCGCCGCGGCGGGTTTCAGCAGCCCCGCCATGTCCTTCAGGCCAAGAATATGGCTGCCCGCCGCCTTCAGTTCCTGCGCGCGGTCGACATAGTATTTCAGGTCGTATTTGGACCGGTCCGGGTCCAGCATGTCGCCGGTATAGCAGACGGTGCCCTCCAGGATCTTTCCGGTCTCCAGCACCGCGTCCATGGCGACGCGCATGTTCTCGACCCAGTTCAGGCTGTCGAAGACACGGAAGACATCGACCCCGGTCTTTGCCGCCTGGGTGACAAAACCCTGCACGACATTATCGGGGTAATTGGTGTAGCCGACGCCATTCGCGCCGCGCAGCAGCATCTGGGTCATCAGGTTGGGCATGGCGGCACGCAGGTCGCGCAGGCGCTGCCAGGGGCATTCTTGCAAGAAGCGGTAGGCCACGTCGAAGGTGGCGCCGCCCCAGCATTCGACGCTGAAGAGCTGCGGCAGGTTGGCGGCATAGGCAGGGGCGGCCTTGATCATGTCGATCGACCGCATCCGCGTGGCCAGCAGCGACTGATGGCCATCGCGCATCGTGGTGTCGGTGATGAGCACCTTCTTCTGCGCCTTCATCCAGTCAGCCACCGCCTGCGCCCCCTTCTGTTCCAGAAGGTTGCGCGTGCCCATCGCCGGTTCGCCGCGCGCCTTGGGCGCCTTGGGCGCCCGCGCCTCGGCCGGAGGCTTGGCGCGGCCGGCCGTCTCGGGGTGCCCGTTCACCGTGATGTCGGCGATATAGGTGAGGATCTTGGTCGCCCGGTCGCGCCGCTTCTTGAAGGTGAACAGCTCGGGCGTCGTGTCGATAAACTTGGTGGTATAGCTGTAATCCAGGAAGGTCGGATGCTTCAGCAGGTTGATGACGAATTCGATGTTCGTGGCCAGCCCGCGGATGCGGAATTCGCGCAGCGCGCGGTCCATCCGGCTGATCGCCTTTTCCGGCGTCTGGGCATGCGCCGTGACCTTGACCAGAAGCGAGTCGTAATAGCGGGTGATCACACCGCCCGCATAGGCGGTGCCGCCATCGAGACGGATGCCATTGCCGGTCGCGCTGCGATAGGCGGTCAGGCGGCCGTAATCGGGGATGAAGTTGTTCAGCGGGTCTTCGGTGGTCACACGGCACTGCACGGCATGGCCGTTCAATTTCACCTCTGCCTGGCTGGTCACGCCCGTCGCTTCGGCGAGCGTCTTGCCTTCCTCGATCAGGATTTGCGCCTGCACGATGTCGATGCCGGTCACTTCCTCGGTGACAGTATGCTCGACCTGGACGCGCGGGTTCACCTCGATGAAGTAGAACTTGCCCGAATCCATATCCATCAGGAATTCGACCGTGCCGGCGCATTCATAATTCACATGCTGGCAGATGCGCTTGGCCATGGCGCAGACATCTTCGCGCTCTTCTTGCGTCAGATAAGGGGCAGGGGCGCGTTCGACGACCTTCTGGTTGCGGCGCTGGACGGTGCAGTCACGCTCCCACAGGTGCCAGACCTCGCCCTGCTTGTCGCCCAGGATCTGCACCTCGACATGCCGAGCGCGCAGGATCATCTTTTCCAGATAGCCTTCGCCATTGCCGAAGGCGGCCTCGGCCTCTCGGCGGCCCTCGCGCACCTTCGCCTCAAGCTCCTCCTCGTTCAGGATCGGGCGCATGCCCCGCCCGCCGCCGCCCCAGGACGCCTTCAGCATCAAGGGATAGCCGATCTTCTTGGCCTCGGCCTTGATCGCCGCGAAATCCTCGCCCAGCACTTCGGTCGCCGGAATGACCGGCACGCCGGCCGCGATGGCCACCTTGCGGGCGCTGGCCTTGTCGCCGAGGGCGCGCATCGTCGCGGCCTGCGGCCCGATGAAGGTGATGCCTGCTGCGTCGCAGGCCTCGACGAAATCGGGGTTCTCAGACAGAAGGCCATAGCCCGGATGGATCGCATCGGCGCCCGCCATGCGCGCCACGCGGATGATCTCGGGGATCGACAGATAGGCGCCCACCGGCGACAGGCCCTGACCGATCAGATAGGCCTCGTCAGCCTTGAAGCGGTGCAGCGAGAGCTTGTCTTCCTCGGCATAGACGGCGACGGTCTTCTTGCCCATCTCATTGGCCGCGCGCATCACCCGGATGGCGATTTCGCCGCGGTTCGCGATCAGGATCTTCTTGAATTCAGGCATCGGACACGTCCCCTCCGTGGATGCAGTGCGGCGCACATCGGGGGGCACTGTAAGGGTGCTGCGGTGCGGCGCAAGGGCACCATGTGACGGAATTGCAAAGTTTGCGAAATATTCAGACGCGACTTTGCGGCTGCGAAGTCGGGGGGATGCGGGGCCCGAGACGCGACAGAGGAAGGGCCCGGGGGCGCTTCGGCCATCCCCGGACCGCCAGAGAGTCTTCGGACAAAGTGGAAAGGGGGACCCCGGGGCGGGCGCGCCCTTCACTCGCCGCGCGGCGCGATGCGGTTCACGAGCAGCACCTCTTCCAGCACGAAGGTCAGGGCAAGGCCCGCCAGCGCCAGACCCAGAGAGATCCAGAATACCGGATGCAGGCTGGTGCTGACCGCCTGGCCGATCGCCTCGCGCGCGGCGGCGTCAAGCCCGGACATCATCTGCGGTCCCAGCTCGGCCACGTTCACCGCGCCCGCACCGGCCGCGATCTTCGCCGCCGCCATGCCGCCCGCGAAGATCGCGCCGTAAAGCGCCACCGCGACCGAGCCGCCAACCTGGCGGAACATCAGCCCCGCCGCCGTGGCGGTGCCGATCTGCTGGCGCGGCACGGTGTTCTGAACCGCCGTGGTCACCACCGGGAAGATCGTGCCCATGCCGCCCCCCACTAGGAACAGCGCCAGCCACAGCAAGGGCGCAGGCGTTTCCGGCGAGATCTGCGTAAGGATCAGCAGACCCACCGCCGAAAGCGACAGCCCGATCTGCGGAAGTATCCGGTATTTGCCGGTACGGCCCATGTAGCGCCCCGACAGCGTCGACAGCGCCAGAATGCCGGCCGTCATCGGGATCATCTCCCAGCCCGATTGGGTGGGCGTCGCACCCTTGGCGATCTGAAGATAGACCGGGATGAAGGTCAGGGTGCCGAACATCATCGCGCCCGCAACAAAGCCGATGGCCGAAGTAACGTTGAACACATTGCCCTTGAACAACGACAGCGGCAGGACGGGTTCCGCCGCCCGCGTCTCGACCCAGAGGAACAGGGCCAGCGCCACCAGCGCCAGCGCGATGAGCCCCAGCGCCTGCGGGCTGCTCCAGGCAAAGCTGCGCCCGCCCAGCGAGGTCACCAGCACCAGCGCCCCCAGCGTGACGGCCAGCAGCGCCGCCCCGGCATAGTCGATCTTGTGGTTCACCCGCGCGGTATTGGCGTGGAAGAACAGCGTGAACCCGGCCAGCGCCAGCAGGCCGAAGGGCAGGTTGACATAGAAGATCCAGTGCCAGCTTGCGACTTCGACGAACCAGCCGCCGATCAGCGGCCCGATGACCGAGGAAATCCCGAACACGCCGGCGAAGACGCCCTGGATCTTGCCGCGATCCTTGGGCGGGATCACATCGGCGATGATCGACAGGGCCAGCACGAACAACCCGCCGCCGCCAAGGCCTTGCAGCGCCCGCGCCGCGATCAGGAAGCCCATCGACCCGGCCATTCCGCAGAGGACCGAGCCCAGAAGGAAAATCGAGACCGAGACGATCACCATGGTCCGGCGGCCGTACAGGTCGCCCAGCTTGCCATAGATCGGCGCCACCACGGTCGAGGCCAGGATATAGGCTGTGACCACCCAGCTCAGATGCTCCAGCCCGCCCAGATCGGCGACGATGGTGGGCAGGGCTGTGGCGACGATGGTCTGGTCCAGCGCCGCCAGCAGCAGAAGCACCGCGACCGAGGCGATGACGACACGGGTCGAGGACGCGCCCTGGACGGCGGACGAGGCAACGGCGGAGGGGGCGGGCGCCGCCTCGGGCGCCGGGGCAGAGGAAGGGCCGGACATGGGAACCTGCAAGGGTTTCGGACGGGCGAGCGGGAACGTCCTCGCGACTGCGGCAAGAAATGCCGTTGCAGAAGATGTATGTCAATGGCATATATTTGCGGTAAGCAGTTTATTGACAAGGGCAGGACTTTGCCCCATCTGCGCAGGCCATGACCGGACCCTCAGCCCCCAACAAATCCGCCGCCCATCGCGCCGAAGCCGCCCGCGCCTTGACCGAGGCCGGGTTCACCCCCGAGGCGATCGAGGCGCTGCTGGCCTTTGATGCCGAGCATTTCCTCTATGTCCGCCGGGTGATGAAGGGAGATATCCCGCAATCGCTGATGCGCGAGCTGGATGCAGGGATCGAGATTTCCCAATTCCACGCCCTGTCCGCGATCCTGCGCATCCGCTCGGGCTATGGCCGGGCCGAACCGGCCGAGCCGACCGTCGGGCTTCTGGCTGAGGAGCTGTGCCTTGACCCGTCCCGCGCCAGCCGCATCGCCGCCGACCTGGTGGACCGCGGCCTTGTCACCCGCGGCGTCAGCCAGGAAGACGGCCGCCGCTCGATCCTTCTGCCGACCGAGGCCGCCACGGCGCTGATGCAGGATTTCCTGCGCGCGAAGTGGCAGCACAATGTCCGCATATTTCAGGATTGGAGCGCCGAGGACATCGCCGCTTTCTCGCGCCTCTTCGCGCGCTATAATGACGGCGTGCGCAAAAGCTATCCGTTGTAGCGCAGACCCTCGAAAGGACCGCTGTGACCATCACCCATGAGGACGAGCTTGACGGGCTGAAAGCCATTGGCCGCATCGTCTCTACCACGATGCATGCCATGGCGCGGGCGATGGAGCCGGGCATGACCACGCGCGAGTTGGACGGGATCGGCAGGGCGCTGCTGGAGAAAGAAGGCGCGGTCCCCGCGCCCGAGGCGACCTATGGCTTCCCCGGCGCCACCTGCATCAGCGTGAACGAGGAAATCGCCCATGGCATTCCGGGCAGCCGGGTTCTGGCGCGCGGCGATCTGGTGAATATCGACGTATCCGCCTCGAAAGACGGCTTCTTCGCCGATACCGGCGCGACCTTCCGGCTGGGCACGGTGAAACCTTCCCTCGACCGGCTGTGCCGTGATGGCAAGCGCGCGACCGAGATCGGCATCGCCCAGGTCGGCGCGGGTCGGCCGCTGGCGGGGATCGGTGCCGCTGTGGGCCGTTTCGCCCAGGCGCGCGGGTATACGCTGATCCGCAACCTGGCCAGCCACGGCACCGGCCGCGCTTTGCACGAGGCGCCCGAGGCCGTGCCGACCTGGCCCACGCGCGGCGACCGGCGGCAGATCAAGCGCGGCCTTGTCCTGACGGTCGAACCCTTCCTGTCGAAAGGCGGCCTCTGGGCGCGTGAGGGCGGCGATGACTGGACGCTTTACGCCGAACCGACCGCTCCGGTTGTGCAATATGAGCATACGGTGGTCGCAACCGAGCGCGGTGCCATCGTCGTGACCCTGCCGGTCTGACGCCCGTATGGAGACAATCCGCGGCATTGTCCGCCGCAAGGGTGCTGATATTAACGGAAATTCCGCGTATAACGGGCCTGTCGACCCTAAGTCTCGTGTTGCATGATGAGTTATATCCGTTTCGTTTGCCCCGGCAGAAGGGAAGGCCTGTCCGCGCCAGAAGGCATCTTCGGCGCCGCCTATGCCCTGCGCGATGCCCATCGGGTCAGCCCCGCCACGGAAGAGCGGCTTGAAACCCTGCTGGCCTGGTTCCGCCACAACATGTCGATGCCCGGTGGCGGGGCGCTGCCCGGTTCGGGCCGCGAAGCCGAAGCGGCGCTGGGGCTGAGCTGGTTCAAGGATGACGCCTCGGACGCGCTGGCCCGGGCCTATGACCTGACGCGCCTGCTGCAGGGCCAGGGATACCGGATCGAGATCCTGCACAGCCGCCGCATCGGCGCGATCCTGTATGAGGATGACCATCAGGTCGTCGCCGCGCCGCTGGTCGGGCGCTGGCACTGATTGCCGCACCCGCGGCTGAAATCCTGAACAATTCAAGAACAATGCTTTTCACCGCCCGCAGGGGCGGCTAAACTCGCGCCCCATGAGCGCCTGGGACGATCCCGATTCCGAATCCGCCGCCTTCGCGGCCGCCGTGCCCCTTTCTCAGCGCGCCGTCGCGGCGCGACCCGCCCCCTATCTGGACGGGCTGAACCCGGCGCAGCGCGCGGCGGTCGAGGCGCTGGATGGCCCGGTGCTGATGCTGGCGGGGGCGGGCACCGGCAAGACGCGCGCCCTTACCGCGCGGATCGTGCATCTTCTGCATCTGGGCAAAGCGCGGCCCCATGAAATCCTTGCGGTGACCTTCACCAACAAGGCCGCGCGCGAGATGAAGGACCGTGTGTTCCGCATGCTGGGTGAGGCGGTCGAAGGCATGCCCTGGATGGGCACCTTCCACTCGCTCTCGGTGAAAATCCTGCGCCGCCATGCCGAACTGGTCGGGCTGAAGCCCAGTTTCACCATCCTCGACACTGATGACCAGCTACGGCTGCTGAAGCAACTGATCGCCGCCCGCAACATTGACGACAAGCGCTGGCCCGCGCGGATGCTGGCCGGGCTGATCGACGGCTGGAAGAACCGCGCGCTGACACCCGATCGGGTGCCGTCCTCGGAAGGCGGCGCCTATAACAACATCGGCACCGAGCTTTACGCCGAATATCAGGACCGCCTGCGCAGCCTGAACGCCACCGATTTCGGCGACCTGCTGCTGCATTGTGTCGAGATCTTCAAGAAGCACCCCGATGTGCTGGCGCAGTACCAGCGCTGGTTCCGCTATATCCTGGTCGACGAATATCAGGATACCAATGTCTGCCAGTATCTCTGGCTGCGGCTTCTGGCCCAGGCGCATCAGAACATCTGCTGCGTGGGCGATGACGACCAGTCGATCTATGGCTGGCGGGGGGCCGAGGTCGGCAACATCCTGCGCTTTGAGAAGGATTTTCCCGGGGCAAAGGTGATCCGGCTTGAACAGAACTACCGCTCCACCCCCCATATCCTTGCCGCCGCATCAGGCGTGATCGCGGCCAATGCCGGGCGTCTGGGCAAGACCCTGTGGACCGAGGCCAAGACGGGCGAGAAGGTCCGCCTGATCGGCCATTGGGATGGCGAGGAAGAGGCGCGCTGGATCGGTGAGGAAATCGAGGCCATCCAGCGCGGCACCCGCGGCTGGGCGCCGGTTGGTCTGAACGGCCAGGCGATCCTCGTCCGCGCCAGCCACCAGATGCGCGCCTTCGAAGACCGCTTCCTGACCATCGGTCTGCCTTACCGGGTGATCGGCGGGCCGCGCTTTTATGAACGGCAGGAAATCCGCGACGCCATGGCCTATTTCCGTCTGGCAGTCAGCCCCGACGACGATCTGGCCTTCGAGCGGGTGGTGAATGTCCCCAAGCGCGGCCTGGGCGACAAGGCGGTGCAGTCGATCCAGCGCGAGGCGCGGGCCAATGGCCTGACCCTGGTCGATGGGGCGCAAAGCCTGCTGGCGGCGGGCGGGCTTGGCGGCAAGGGCGCCAACCAGTTGCGCGCCTTCACCGAGGGGATCGAACGCTGGCACGCCGCGATCCGCGATGCCCGGCCGGTGGTGGCCGATGCGGTGATCGAACCCCTGCTGCCCGACACCGCCCCGGCCAATGACCTTAGCCATGTCCGGCTGGCCGAGGTGATCCTTGAGGAATCGGGCTATGTTTCGATGTGGCAGAACGACAAGACGCCTGAGGCGGAAGGGCGGCTTGAGAACCTCAAGGAACTGGTGAAGGCGCTGGAGCAGTTCGACAGCCTGCAGGGCTTTCTCGAGCATGTCAGCCTGATCATGGACAACGACAGCGAGGATGCGACCGAGAAGGTCTCGATCATGACGCTGCACGCTGCCAAGGGGCTGGAATTTCCGGTCGTTTTCCTGCCGGGCTGGGAAGACGGGCTGTTTCCCAGCCAACGCAGCATGGACGAATCCGGGCTGAAGGGCATCGAGGAGGAACGTCGCCTCGCCTATGTCGGCATCACCCGTGCCGAGGAGCTGTGCACTATCTCCTATGCGGACAATCGGCGCATTTATGGGCGCTGGGAGACACAGCTTAGAAGTCGCTTTGTTGACGAACTGCCGCGAGAGCACGTCGAGGATTTGACGCCGCCGGGCCTGATGGCGGGCGGCTATGGCGCGGCACCCGGCTTTGGCGGATCGGCGCTGGAAGAGCGCGCCACCAAGGCCGATGTCTACAACTCGCCGGGCTGGCGGCGGCTGCAGGATCGCCAGAGCAGCCGCCCGGTCAGCCAGCCGCGCGAGGCCAAGAATGTCACCATCGACCTGCAAGCCGAAAGCGCCTATGCGGTGGGCGAGCGGGTCTTCCATGTGAAATTCGGCTATGGCCGCGTCACCGGGATCGAAGGCGACAAGCTCGACATCCGCTTCGACAAGGCGGGCGAGAAGAAGATCGTCGCGCGCTTCGTTATGCCCGCCGACATGGGCGACGAGATCCCGTTCTAAGACCCGTTCCGATGCCTGCGCCCGCGCCCCGGAGGTTTCGAAAAATCCGGTCAGTCTTCCGCGCAGGAATTTTCCGCTATCGCCGCGCCGCAGTACGCTCCATCAGGTACAGCCCGACCCCGGCGACCAGCCCCCAGAAGGCCGCGCCGATGCCCAGGAACGGTACTCCCGCCGCTGTGACGCCCAGCGTCAGCACCGCCGCAAAGCGTTGCTCGGGGATCGCCATCGCCGTGGCCAAGGCGCCGGTCAGCGCCCCCAGCAGCGCCAGCGCCACCAGGGCCAGCATCACCTGCGGCGGCAGGGCGGCGATCAGCGTCAGGATCACCGGCGAGAACAGGCCCAGCATCAGCCAGAAGAAGGCATAGGCCAGGCCGACCTTCCAGCGTTCCTCCTTCACCGGATGCACATCCGGCCCCATGCAGATCGCGGCGGTGATCGCCGCCATGCTGACCGTATGGGCGCCGAAAAAGGCGAAGATGCTGGACACCAGCCCCGTCACCCCCAGCGCGCTGCGCACCGGCGGCTCATAGCCCGCCGCGCGCATCGTCGCGAAGCCGGGCAGGTTCTGGCTGGCCATGGTGACAAGATACAGGGGCAGGACCAGCCCGATCACCGTGCCCATCTGGAACTCGGGCCAGATCAGCACGAGCTTGGGAAAGGGCAGGGTCAGCGCAGGCCATTCGGTGCCGGTGGCGAAGGCCAGGCCCAGCCCCGCGGCCAGCGCCGCGATCACCGCGACGGCGGGGTTCTTCAGCCGCACCAGCGCAAAGACCGCCAGCATCGGCAGGACCAGAACCGGCGCCGCCTGCGCCGCCCCCGCGCCCTTCAGCACGAAGGGCAACAGGACGCCGGCCAGCATCCCGCCCGAAATCCCGTCGGGAATCATCGCCACGGCCCGGCCCAGCGGCCGGATCAGCCCGGTCAGCGCGATCAGCAGCCCCGTCAGCACGAAGGCCCCGACCGCTTGGTGGATGCTCAGCCCCTCGGTCGCGGCGATCAGCGCGGTGCCCGGCGTCGACCAGGCCAGCACCACCGGCACGCGATGCCAGGTCGACAGCACCGCCGCCCCCACCGCCTTGGCCAGACAGACCGCCAGCACCCAGCTTGCGGTCTGCTCGGCACTTGCCCCCACCGCCGCCGCCGCCGCCAGCACCAGCGCGATGGTCGAGCCGTAGCCGACAAGGGCAGCAACGAAAGCTGCTGAAATCACGGAAATGCGCATCGGTCCTGCCCGTCCTGTGGCGGCGGACTATCGGTGCGGGTTTTGCGAAGTTCAAGGGGGAGCGGACAGAAGCTGCGGCGGTGCCGAGGGAGGAGGAGAGGCACCGCCGCCACTGTCCAACGGCCCGAGGGAGGAGGAGAGGGCCGCTGATCGGTCTGGCCCGTTGCCGGGCCGGAAAGGGGTGCGGCGATGCCCAGGGAGGAGGAGGGGCACCGCCGCTTTGCTCCAGCGGCCCGAGGGAGGAGGAGAGGGCCACCGAATGCCATGGCCCGTCGCCGGGCCAGAAAGGGGCGCGACGATGCCCAGGGAGGAGGAGGGGCACCGCCGCTTTGCTCCAGCGGCCCGAGGGAGGAGGAGAGGGCCGCCGAATGCCGTGGCCCGTCGCCGGGCCGGAATTTGGTGCGGCGACCCCAGGGAGGAGGAGGGGGTCGCCGCGGTTTCGAGGGCCCGAGGGAGGAGGAGAGGGCCACCGAAATCATGTGGGGATTGAAGCCCCGGATAGAAAGTGCGGCGCCACCAGGGAGGAGGAGCGATGGCGCCGCTTTGCCAAGGGTCCCGAGGGAGGAGGAGAGGGACCCAGCAATCGAATTCGTCTTGGCCTCAGCGGCCGTAGGCTGCCTCGCGGGCCACATCCACGATCGACACACGCGAGATACCCAGATCGGCAAGTTCGCGGTCGGTCAGCTGGCGCAGTTCCGTCAGCGTGCGGCTATAGGCCCGGCGGCGGGCCAGCGCGGCACCCAGACCGGCGAAGAAGCCGGAGAACCGCTCGGTGGGTTGGGCCGCGGCAACGCGGGAGGTGTTCACATAAGCCATGATACTCTTAGCCTCGTCGTCAGTTTCATCTGCCAGCGATCTGCTGTGCTGTTAGGGGTAACATGCGCCTTTTGCTGCACCTGCACAATACCCGGGTCTCGCAATGCTGCCATGCGGCAACGTCATGGCTGAATGTCAAGAAATTGTGATTATTTTCAGCATCTTTGCCGAAATCTTGATCGTTTGGTAAACGCACCCTTGCCCTTGCCGTGTTTTTCCAGACTTTAATTGCAGAGGAATTTGGGGGCGCGCGCCGCAAAGGCAAGGGCCGGACCGGACAGGAAGGGCAGACACCATGCAGCCGACGCGGGACCAGGTGATTGAGGTGTTGCAAGGCATCGCCGTGCCCGGCGGCGGCACGCTTGTCTCGCGCGACTTGATTCGCGCGCTGACGGTCGAGGGGGGCGAGATTCGCTTCGTGATCGAGGCGGCCAGCGCTGACGAGGCGCGCAGCCTTGCCCCGCTCGAAGCCCAGGCTCAGGCCGCTTTGCGCGTCCTGCCGGGGGTGGCTTCGGTCAAGATCGTGATGACCGCCCATGGCCCCGCCGCCAAAGCGCCGCCGCCCAGTCTCAAGATCGGCGGCCATCCGACCCCGCAAGAGGGCGGGCCGCAGAGGATTTCGGGGATCGACCGCATCCTTGCCGTCGCCTCGGGCAAGGGTGGCGTCGGCAAATCCACCGTTTCCTCGAACCTCGCCGTCGCCCTGGCACGTCAGGGGCGCCGTGTCGGGCTTCTGGATGCCGATATCCACGGCCCCAGCCAGGCCAAGATGATGGGCGTCTCGCAGCGCCCGGCCAGCCCCGACGGCAAGATCATCGAGCCGCTGCATGCCCATGGCGTCACCATGATGTCGATGGGGCTGCTGCTCAAGGAAGGCGAGGCCGTCATCTGGCGCGGGCCCATGCTGATGGGCGCGCTTCAACAGATGCTCAGCCAAGTGAACTGGGGGCCGCTCGACGTGCTGATCGTCGACCTGCCGCCCGGCACCGGCGATGTGCAGCTTTCGCTCGCGCAGCGCGCGCGCCTGACCGGGGCGCTGGTGGTCTCGACGCCGCAGGATGTGGCGCTTCTCGATGCGCGCAAGGCGCTTGATATGTTCGACAAGCTCAAGACCCCGGTGCTGGGTCTGATCGAGAACATGTCCACCTTTGTCTGCCCGAATTGCGGCCATGAAAGCCATATCTTCGGCCATGGCGGCGTCGCGGCCGAAGCCGAGCGGCTGGGCTTGCCCTTCCTGGGCGAATTGCCCCTGGCGCTCGAGGTCCGCGTCGCGGGCGATGCCGGCACACCCATCGCCGCAGGCGAGGGGCCGAATGCCGAGGCCTATGCCCGCCTCGCCCACCGCCTGATCGCGGGTGGCATGGCCTGACGGCCGCCCCTTTCCTGACCTTCCTCAGCCCTGTCGTGCGGATCCTCGCCCCGCACGGCACGTTTTCGCGCATCCGCCGGTCAACGCCGGAGGGGCGGAAAAGAATCATTGGCAAACATACCGACTGGTTGGTACTTATGTACCATCGCACAGAGGAGGACGCCATGACACATCCCATCCGCACCGTATTGTGGTTCAACGGCAGGGGCCGCGAAGCGGCCGAGTTCTATTGCAGCCTGATTCCTGACAGCCGGATCGAAAGCGGCTTTGCGAGCGACAAGGGCGGCCCCGACGGCAAGTCGCATTTCGAGGTGATTAACCTTCTGCTCGGCGGGGTGCCCTATCAAATCCTTGATGCCGGGCCGATGTTCCCGCTGTCCGAATGCGTCTCCGTGATGATCGAGACTGCCGATCAGGCCGAAACCGACCGGCTCTGGACGGCTCTGGTCGAAGGCGGCGGCAGCCACGGCCCCTGCGGCTGGTTGAAGGATCGCTTCGGCCTGTCCTGGCAGGTGGTGCCCAGGCAGATTTCGGCGATGTTGGCCGGGCCGAATGCCGACCGCGCCATCGCCGCAGTGATGACAATGGGCAAGATCGACCTTCAGGCCGTGATCGCTGCCACCCGCGCCGCCGCCTGAACCCCCGCGCCAACGAAGGAGCACCGAAATGTCCGCTGACACCACGCAGGACCACCGTTATCGCCCCGAAGACCGCATCATGCAGGGCGTGATCCCCTATCTCTGTCTCCCCGGCAAATGCGGCGCCGCCGCCGACTTTTACATCAAGGCCTTCGCCGCGCGCGACATCGGCCGCATGCCGATGGAAGACAAGCCCGGCCAGTTCATGCATCTGCAACTGGAAATCAACGGCGGCGCGCTGATGCTCACCGACTATGCCGAGATGTCGAGCGCCCAGGGCGGCGAGGATCCGATCCCGCGCGGCCATCTGCAACTGGTCGTGCCCGAGGGCCAGCTGTGGTGGGACCGTGCCCTGGCGGCGGGCTGCACCGTCATCGCCCCCTATGAACGGCAGTTTTGGGGCGATACATGGGGCCTGCTGTCCGATCCCTTCGGCCTGAAATGGGCCATCCTCACCCCCGACCCCGCCCTGTGGGAGAAGCCTTGACCGACACGACCGTCCCCAAGACAGGCAAGACCCGCGCCCCGAGGGGCGAGGCCCGCGCGCGGCTGATTGCGGCCGCGCGCGATCTGGTGCGCCGGCGCGGTTTCGCCGGCACCAGCGTCGACGATCTCTGCGCCGCTGCCGGCGTGACCAAGGGCGCCTTCTTCCACCACTTCGCCTCGAAAGAGGCGCTGGGCGTGGCGCTGGTCCAGGACTGGACCGAGACGACAGGGGCGATGTTCAGCGCCCATCCCTACAATGACCTGCCCGACCCGCTCGACCGCGTCTTCGCCTATCTCGATCTGCGCCGCGCGCTTCTTGACCTGCCGCTGCCCGAGTTCAGCTGCGTCGCGGGCACCACCGTGCAGGAAAGTTTCGAAACCTTCCCCGCCATCCGCGCCGCTGCGGGTGACAGCGTCCGTTCGGGCCTTGGCCATGTCCAGGCCCATCTGGCCCAGGCACTTGCGGCGCATCCGGTGCGCGGCGTCACGGCCGAGGGGCTTGCCGCACAGTTTCAAGTGGCGGTGCAGGGCGGCATCATCCTGGCCAAGGCGCTGAACGACCCGACTCCGGCGCGCGACGCCTTCGATCATCTGGAACGCTATCTGCGGCTTCTCTTCGACCGCCCCGCTGTCTAGGCGCCGCGCGCGGCGGGGCAGGGGGCGGCAGAGTCATCGTGTCATGGGTATTCATGGGCGCCGCGTGGGAAACGGGATGATCCCCGCGTGGATTCCGTGGTGATTCGAGAGATTCTAGGGAATTTCAGCTCGATTTGGCCGCCAATCTCCGGCTGTAGCCGCGAGGTATGGGCGCGGGGCAAAAAAACTTTGTCCCGTCACTCAACCACCCGCCGACTGCTCTCGGCGCTATATCTAGGCAGTCGCGGGTCCGTGATGGCTAGAGATTGACGCGTGAGGCGCAATTTCCCCACTAGATGCGCGATTTCACGCCATACCGCCACAGCATCTTGGGTGTTTTTCCCAAGAAATCCCTTGCCAGACCATGCAGTCCCATGGCATCCCTATCTCACGGAAGATGGGACGGGCCAAAAAGACCGCAGGGGCAGCGCAAGACCCCGAAAAGGCGACTAAGGCAGTTCATACAGGCAGCCCCTTTCATCGGACGACAGAGATCCGGCGCGCGAGCGAGCAGACATCTCCCCCAGGTGGCGCGCGTAGCTGGACGCCCAGCGATGGGACAGCGGCGGATCGGGTAGTGGCAGCAACCCGATCCGCCCATTTCCATTTCCGGGACATGCAATTGGGACAGGCGCACGCCTGGGGGAAGGGCAAGGCCAAGACCTTATGGGCGAGGCATTTCGAGGAGAATTCTACCAGAAGGTAGATGCGAAGGCGAGGGTCTCGGTGCCCGCAGCCTTCCGCCGCATTCTCGAAGCCGACGATCCCGCCAGCGACGCCACCCCCCGCGCACGTCTCTATATGGTCTATGGCGGCAAGAACCGTAATTTTGTCGAATGCTGGTCGAAGACCGGCGCCGATTGGCTGGCCGCCCAGATCGACGCGATGGAACTGGGCTCCAAGGCCCGCGAACGCGCCGAGCGCGACATGATCTCCCGTTCCGTCATGGTCGAGATCGAGCCCGAGGGCCGCATCGTCCTGCCGCCGCAGGTCCGCGCCAAGCTGGGCATCACCGATGCCGCCGAAGCGGCTTTCGTCGGCGCCTCGAACCGCTTCAAGCTGTACCGCAGCGACACCTACCAGGCCGAGCTTGATGCCGATGACGAGGATGACGAAGACGCGGGCCTTGACGCGCTGACCCTGATCGGCCGGGCGCAGAAGGAGCGGGGAATGTGATGCAACCCCGCGACGTGCTGCCCGCGCGAGACCCTCATATCCCGGTCCTTTTGACCCCGCTTCTGGCGGCGGTGGCCCCCGTCGGGGGCCTTTGGCTTGATGGCACCTTCGGCGCCGGCGGCTATGCGCGCGGCCTTCTGGCCGCGGGCGCCGATCGCGTGATCGGCATCGACCGCGACCCTCTGGCGCATCGCATGGCCGCCGACTGGCTGGCCAGCGAGCCGCGCCTCACCCTGATCGAAGGCACGTTTTCCGATCTCGACAGCCTGGCGGGTGAAGCCCTTGACGGGGTGGTCCTTGATCTTGGCGTCTCGTCCATGCAGCTTGACCTGGCCGAGCGCGGCTTCTCGTTCCAGAAGGACGGCCCCCTCGACATGCGGATGAGCCAGTCGGGCGACAGCGCCGCCGATCTGGTCAACACCGCCCCCGAAGATCTGCTGGCCGATATCCTCTATCACTATGGCGAGGAACGCGCCTCGCGCCGCATCGCCCGCGCCATCGTCGCGGCGCGTACGCTGGCGCCCATCGCCACGACACTCCAGCTGGCCGAGATCGTCGCCCGCCAGCTTCCGCGCCCGAAACCCGGCGAAAGCCACCCCGCGACCCGCAGCTTCCAGGCCCTGCGCATCGCGGTGAATACGGAATTCGACCAGCTTGCCGAAGGGCTGGCCGCCGCCGAACGCGCGCTGAAGCCGGGCGGAAAACTGGCGGTCGTCACCTTCCACAGCCTGGAAGACCGCATCGTCAAGCGCTTCCTCCAGCTCGCCTCGGGCGCCGAACCTGCCGCCAACCGCTATGCCCCCGCACGGGCGGAAACCCGGGCGCGCTTCACCCTGACGCCGAAAAAGGCCATCGGCCCCGATGCGGGCGAACTTGCCGCCAATCCGCGCTCGCGCAGCGCCAAACTCCGCGTCGCCACCCGCACCGACGCCCCCGCCATGGCGCTTTCGCCTGCCGCTCTCGGCCTGCCCGACCTTGCCCGCAAAGGACGCCGCTGACCATGCGCCCCGTGCTGTACATCCTGTCCTTCCTGGCCCTCATCGCCCTTGGTTTCTGGGCCTATCGCGAGAATTACGCCACCCAGGCCAGTTTGCGCGAGGTGCGCGGGTTGCAATCCCAGATCGCCGATCTGCGCGAAGCCCTGTCGGTGCAGCGCGCCGAATGGGCCTATCTGAACCGCCCGCAGCGGTTGCGCGAACTGGTCGATCTCAATTTTGACTCGCTCGGTCTTCTGCCGATGGACCCGACGC
This sequence comes from Neotabrizicola paludis, assembly GCF_044142105.1. Lineage (NCBI taxonomy): Bacteria > Pseudomonadati > Pseudomonadota > Alphaproteobacteria > Rhodobacterales > Paracoccaceae > Neotabrizicola > Neotabrizicola paludis. The sequence goes on along the minus strand of NZ_JBGTYM010000005.1, from coordinate 76,414 downwards.
AATTCGGCACGGCGGCGCAGGTCGCCTTCCCGGTGCCCGAAATCCCGGCGATCACCGGCCCCATCGACACCCAGGGCACCATCGGCGCGGTCGAGGACACGGCCGCCGCCCAGGCCGAATCCGTGGCCCAGGCCCCCGCCGCCCCGGCCTCCGAAGAAGGACTCTGAGCCATGCGCACGCCGCTCCGCCCGCTTGCCCATATCCTTCGCGCCCGGGCCGAGGGCCGCAATCCCGATCTGATCGAGGCCGAGAACCGCCGCCTGCGCCATGAGGCCATGCATGAAAAGGGCCAGAGCCGCGCCTCTGCCCGGCTTGGCCTGATGGCCCTGGTCTTCACTTGCGCCTATGCCACGATCGGCGTGCGCATGGGCCATCTTGCTGCGTCAGAGCCGGTCGAGCCGGTGGCCAGCGCCTCGGGCGCGGAAATCGTCGCGCAGCGGGCCGACATCACCGACCGCAATGGCCGCATCCTCGCGACCAACATGACCACCCATGCCCTCTATGCCCATCCGCGCGATATGGTCGATCCCAAGGGCACGGCGCAGAAGCTGCAAGAGATATTCCCCGAGCTTGACGCTGCCGCCCTTGAACGCCGCTTCACCGATGGCCGCAGCTTCCTCTGGGTGCGCAAGGTTCTCTCGCCCGAACAGATGCAGAAAGTGCATGAAATCGGCGATCCCGGCCTGCTTTTCGGCCCGCGCGAAATGCGCCTCTACCCCAATGGCGACCTTCTCGCCCATGTGCTTGGCGGCTATTCCTTCGGCGCCGAGGGCGTGCATTCGGCCGAGGTGATCGGCACTGCCGGAATCGAGAAGGCGATGGATGCCCGCCTGCGCGACCCGGCCGAAGCCGGCGCGCCGCTGCAACTCTCGATCGACCTGTCCGTCCAGGCCACGGTGGAAGAGGTTCTCGCCGCCGGCATTTCCATGATGAATGCCAAGGGCGGCGCCGCGATCCTGATGGATGTGCGCACCGGCGAATTGCTGGCGCTGGCCTCTGCCCCCACCTTTGATCCCAATGACCGCCCGGTGCCCCTGGTCTCCAAGGATGCCGAGCCTTCGGACAGCCCCTTGTTCAACCGCGCGGTGCAGGGCGTCTATGAGCTGGGCTCGACCTTCAAGATCTTCGCCGCGGCCCAGGCGATGGAGCTGGGCCTTGTCGGCCCGGACACCATGGTCGATGCCAATGCGCCGATGGTCTGGGGCAAGCACCGCATCAAGGAATTCGAAGGCCACAATTACGGACCTTTGCTCTCGGTCTCCGATGTCATCGCCAAGTCCTCGAATGTCGGTACCGCCCATATCGCGCTGATGATCGGCCCGCTGCGCCAGCAGGCCTTCCTGAAATCCATGGGTCTTTTCGATCCGACCCCGGTCGAACTGATCGAGGCGCCGGGCGCCAAGCCGCTCATCCCGAAGAAGTGGCCCGAGATCGTCACGATCACCACCTCTTACGGCCATGGCATGTCGGCCAGCCCGCTGCACCTTGCCGCTGCCTATGCGGCGATTGCCAATGGCGGCATTTACATCAAGCCGACGCTGCTAAAGCAATCCGGCCCCGCCAAGGGTCGCCGCGTCCTGTCGGAAAAGGTCGCCGCCGAGGCCCGAACCATGCTGCGCCGTGTGGTGACCGACGGCACCGCCTCCTATGGCGAGGTCAAGGGCTATGAGGTCGCGGGCAAGACCGGCACCGCCGACAAGCCCAAGAAATCGGGCGGGTATTACAAGGACAAGGTGATCAACACCTTCGCCTCGATGTATCCGGCCTCGAACCCGAAATATGTGCTGATCGTCACCCTGGACGAGCCGGTGAACACCATGGGCCCACTGCCGCGCCGCACTGCGGGCTGGACGGCAGTGCCCGTTGCGGCCGAGATGATCCGCCGCACCTCGCCCCTGCTTGGTCTGCGGCCGCAGGTTGAAGTCCCGGTCCAAACTACGCTAACAGCCGCCAGCAACTGAACGGGGACGGACCATGCCTGCCGCAAGGCGATTGTCGGAACTGGGCCTGAAGGCGCGTCAGGGCCGCGATCCGGTTCTGTCGGGCCTCACGCTCGACAGCCGGGCCGCACGCGGGGGCATGCTGTTCGCCGCCTTGCCCGGATCGGCGCGTCACGGGGCCGAGTTCATCGCCACGGCTCTGGAACAGGGTGCCGCCGCCATCCTGACCGATACTGCCGGGGCAGCGCTCGCCGCCGAGGCACTGGCCGCCTCCGAAGCGGCTCTGGTCGTGACCGACGACCCGCGCGAGGCGCTGGCCTATGCCGCCGCCCTGTGGTTCGGCGCCCAGCCCCCGGTGATGGTGGCGGTGACCGGCACCAACGGCAAGACCTCCGTCGCCACCTTCACCCGCCAGATCTGGCAGGCGCTGGGCCATAGTGCGATCAACATCGGCACCACCGGGATCGAGGGCGACTGGGCCGCCCCGTCCGCGCATACCACGCCCGACACGATCACCCTTCAGCGACTTCTGGCCGATGCGGCGGCGGCGGGCGTGACCCATGCCGCGATGGAGGCGTCAAGCCACGGGCTCGACCAGCGCCGTCTTGAAGGCGTGCGGCTGGCGGCGGCGGGCTTCACCAATCTGACGCAGGACCATCTCGATTATCACGGCACGATGCAGGCCTATTTCGAGGCCAAGGCCGGGCTTTTCGACCGTCTCCTTCCCCCCGAAGGCGTGGCGGTGATCAATCTCGACGGCGCCAAGGGCTCGCAGATGGCCGAGCGCGCGCTGGATCGCGGCCTTGCGGTGATGACCGTCGGCAAGGGGCAGGGGGCCGATCTGCAAATCGCCGCCACCCGCGCCGATGCGACCGGACAGGAGGTGCGCTATCTCTGGCAGGGACGCGCCTTCCAGACCCGCCTCAACCTGATCGGCGCCTTCCAGGCCGAGAATGTCGCCCTTGCCGCTGGCCTCGTCATCGCCGCGGGGGAAAAGCCCGAAACCGTCCTCACGGCGTTGCCGCGCCTGATCGGCGTGCGCGGCAGGATGCAGCTCGCCGCGACCCGCCGCAACGGCGCCGCCGTCTTCGTCGATTACGCCCATACGCCCGATGCCATCGCCACCGCGCTCAAGGCCCTGCGCCCGCATGTCATGGGCCGCATCCTGATTGTCTTCGGTGCGGGCGGCGATCGCGACCGGACCAAGCGCCCGCTGATGGGCGAAGCCGCGCGCGACAATGCCGATGTCCTTTTCGTCACCGATGACAATCCGCGCGGCGAAGACCCGGCGACCATCCGCGCCGCCATCCTTGCCGCCTGCCCCGACGCGAATGAGGTCGGCGACCGCGCCGAGGCCATTCTGCGCGCCGTTGATGCCCTGCAACCGGGCGACGCCCTGCTGATCGCGGGCAAGGGGCATGAGACGGGCCAGATCATCAAGGGCGATGTCTTCCCCTTCGACGATGTCGAACAGGCCTCCATCGCCGTCGCCGCGCTGGATGGGGTGATCTGATGCCCGCGCTCTGGACCGCCGCCGACGCCGCCGCCGCCACACAGGGCCGCGCGACGACAGACTGGACCGCCAGCGGCGTCTCCATCGACACCCGCACGCTCCAGCCCGGCGACCTGTTCGTCGCGTTGAAAGACGCGCGCGACGGCCATGACTTCGTCGCCCAGGCGCTTGCCAGGGGCGCCGCCGCCGCGCTGGTCAGTCGCATCCCGGAAGGCCTACCCGCCGACGCGCCGCTTCTGATCGTCGATGACGTACTTGACGGCCTCGGCCGTCTTGGAGCCGCGGGCCGCGCCCGCGCGAAGGCGCGGGTTGTCGGCGTCACCGGCTCGGTCGGCAAGACCTCGACCAAGGAAATGCTGCGCGATGTGCTGGCGGGGCAGGGCCGCGTCCATGTCGCCGAAGCCAGCTACAACAACCATTGGGGCGTCCCGCTGACGCTGGCGCGGCTGCCCGCCGATGCCGATTACGCCGTGATCGAGATCGGCATGAACCACCCGGGCGAGATCGCGCCGCTCGCGCGCCTTGCCCGCCCGCATGTCGCGATGATCACCACCATCGCCCCGGCGCATCTTGAGGCCTTCGACAGCCTCGCCGGGATCGCCGCCGAAAAAGCTTCGATCTTCGAAGGGCTTGAACCCGGCGGTGCGGCTGTCATCAATGCCGATCTCGACACCACCCCCCTGATGTGCGCCGCCGCCGCCCGGCTGGGCGCGCGCATCGTCACTTTCGGCGAAAACGCTGAAGCCGACTGGCATCTGACCGAGGCGCGGCTCTGCGACAGCACAACCGTCCTGCGCGCCAGCCATGGCGGCCAGACCACCGTCTTCAAGGTCGCCTCGCCCGGTCGCCATTTCGCGCTGAACGCCCTTGGCGCCCTGGCCGTGGCCGAGGCGCTGGGTGCCGACCCGATGATCGCCGCCCATGATATCGGCCGCTGGCAGCCGCCCGCAGGCCGCGGGCTGCGCCAGCGCATCCAGCTCGACATCGTCGAAGAAACCTTCTTCGACCTCATCGACGATGCCTTCAACGCCAATCCGGTCTCGCTTGCCGCCGCGCTGGACGTGCTGATCGCCGCGCACCCGACCGACGGCATCGGCCGCGTCGGCGGCGGACGGCGCATCGCGGTTCTGGGCGACATGCTGGAACTTGGCCCCGACGAGATCGCGATGCACAGCGCCATTGCCCGCCATCCCGGCCTGGCCGGGATCGCGCAGATCCATTGCGTCGGCCCGCGGATGCGCCATCTCTGGTCGGCCCTGCCACGCCGCCAGCAGGGGCTCTGGGTCGAAACCGCGCCGGAACTTGCCGCCCGGGTGCGCGGGCTGATCGACGCGGGGGATGTGGTTCTGGTAAAGGGCTCCAAAGGCTCCAAGGTCAGCCTCGTGGTCGAGGCATTGAAGAAGCTGGGACAGGCCCAGCCGTCACGGGAAGGAAGCGAGTAAATGCTGTTCTGGCTCACCGAGCTTTCCGATAGCGGCGGCTTCTTCAACCTGTTTCGCTACATCACCTTCCGCGCCGGCGGGGCCTTTGTCACGGCGCTGGTCTTCGGCTTTCTCTTCGGCCGGCCGCTGATCGATCTTCTGCGCCGCAAGCAGGGCAAGGGCCAGCCGATCCGCGATGACGGCCCGCAAAGCCATTTCGCCAAGGCGGGCACGCCCACCATGGGGGGGCTTTTGATCCTGTCGGCGCTGATGGTCTCGACGCTCCTCTGGGCGCGGCTCGACAGCCCCTATGTCTGGATCGTGGTGCTGGTGACGCTGGCCTTCGGCCTGATCGGCTTTGCCGATGACTATGCCAAAGTGTCGAAGCAGAACACCAAGGGCGTGTCCTCGCGCGTCCGCATGCTGCTGGGCCTTCTGATCGCAGCGCTTGCCACCTATGCGGCGGCGCGCTTCCACCCGGCCGACCTGACCAACCAGCTGGCCTTCCCCTTCTTCAAGGATGCGCTGCTAAATCTGGGCATCTTCTTCGTGCCCTTCGGCATGATCGTCATCGTCGGCGCCGCCAATGCGGTGAACCTGACCGACGGTCTTGACGGGCTTGCCATCATGCCCGTGATGATCGCCGCCGGAACGCTCGGGATCATCGCCTATACCGTGGGCCGGGTCGACTATACCCAGTATCTCGAGGTCCATTACGTCCCCGGCACCTCCGAGCTTCTGGTCTTCTGCGCCGGGCTGTTCGGCGCGGGGATGGGATTCCTGTGGTACAACGCCCCCCCCGCGGCGGTGTTCATGGGCGATACCGGCAGCCTTGCCCTGGGCGGCGCGCTGGGCGCCATCGCCGTCTGCACCAAGCACGAGATCGTGCTGGCCATCGTCGGCGGGCTGTTCGTGGTCGAGGCGCTGTCGGTGATCATCCAGGTCGCCTATTTCAAGCGCACCGGCAAACGGGTCTTCCTGATGGCGCCGATCCACCACCATTTCGAAAAGAAGGGCTGGGCCGAGCCGCAGATCGTGATCCGCTTCTGGATCATCTCGCTGATCCTGGGCGCCATCGGCCTGGCCACGCTGAAGGTGCGGTGACTGCGGCACCCGCCCCGATCTTTCGTCGAAGGATCGCCGCCGTCGCAATGGCCCGCCAGGAGGCCGGATGTCCGTCGAAAGCCTGATCCAGAGCTTCGGCCTGCCCGCCCTTTTCCTGGGCGGGCTGGTCGAGGGCGATGGGGCGGGCCTTGTCGGCGGCGCGCTGGCGCATCGCGGGGCCTTCCCGGTGTGCGCCGCCTGGGCCGCCCTCAGCCTGGGCGCGCTCCTCGCCGATCAGGCCTGGTTCGCCCTGGCCCGCAGCCATCGCGACAGCCCCCGCCTGGCCCGTCTGGTCGCCCGCCCCGCTGCGCAGCGCTTCCTCGGCCTCGCTGACCGCCGTCCCGCGCTGGCGAGCCTGGCGTTCCGCTTCGTCTTCGGCCTGCGCACGCTTGGCCCCGTCGCGCTGGGCCTGTCGCAAGTGCCCGCCCGCATCTTCATCCCCTGCAACGTGATCGCCGTCGCGATCTGGGGCGCGCTCTTCACGGCGCTGGGCTATGGCGCAGGGCAGATTCTGCATCGGATCTTCGGCCGCCTCGCGCCCGGCGTCCATCTTGGCCTCGTCCTCGGCCTTGTCGCCGCGGCGCTGGTCATCGTGGCGCTGGTGCATCACCTTCGCAGCCGCCGCCTGCCGCCCGGCTAATCCGGCCTTTTCCGCGCCTGCCGGACCGCCTATCTCCCGCTCAGGGCGCGTCTCGCGCCCAAACGGAGCTTGTTTGACAGAGACTGTGTCCAGAGCCTGACGCCAGGGCCAAGTGGCGTTCGTGATCCTGCCGATCCCAGACCGGGTCGTGCGGCAGGCCCAGTCACGCCCATTCCGGACACAGAATATGAACATCTCCCGCGCCGAACAGCGCGTCCTTCACGTCCTCGCCCTTGGCGGCGAGATCCGCCATCACTTCGATGACCGCGGCCGCATCGCCGAAGTCCTTTGCCACACCCGCGAGGGGATGGTCCTGTCGGACCTGACCCTGCCGCTGTTCCAGCGGCTCAGGCGGCGCAGGCTGATCGCCAGCAAGCAGGGCGGTCCCTACCGCATCTCGCTTCTGGGCCGTCGATCGGTCCGCGCCCAGTTGGACAACCGGGGCTGAAACAGCCGGAAGGGGCGGCTCGCCTCTTCCCCTTTCTTCCGTTTCTAAATATCCCACTTGGGTCCGGGGGCGTGAAACCCTCGGCATCCAACGCCGGAGGCCCGCGATGATCCCCGTACTCGGCTACAAGGGCGCCAAGGTCGCCGTTCTGGGCCTTGGCCGCTCTGGCCTCGCGACCGCGCGCGCGCTCCAGGCCGGGGGCGCCGCGCCGCTCCTCTGGGATGACAGCCCCGAATCCCGCGCCAAGGCCGAGGCCGAGGGTTTCGCCCTGACCGACCTCACCCGCCAGGCCGCCTTCGACGGCGTGGCAGCGCTGATCACCAGTCCCGGCATCCCGCATCTCTACCCGCAGCCCAACCGGATCATCGCCCGGGCGCTCGAACTGGGCATTCCCGTCGACAATGACATCGGCCTCTTCTTCCGCAGCTTCGCCACCCCCGCCTGGGACAATTTCGAAACCGCCCCCCGCGTCGTCACCGTCACCGGATCGAACGGCAAGTCGACCACCACCGCGCTGATCCACCACATCCTTCAGGTCGCCGGGCGCCCGACCCAGATGGCCGGGAATATCGGCAAGGGCGTGTTGTCGATCGACCCGGCGCAGGATGGCGAGGTCGTGGTGCTGGAACTCTCCTCCTACCAGACCGACCTCGCCCGCGCGCTGACCCCGGATATCGCCGTCTTCACCAATCTCTCGCCCGACCATCTCGACAGGCACAACGGCATGGGCGGCTATTTCGCCGCCAAGCGCCGCCTCTTTGCCGAAGGCGGCCCCGACCGCGCCGTGATCGGCGTGGATGAGGTCGAGGGCCGCTTCCTGGCCAATCAGATGGCCGAAGGCCCCGCCGATGACCGGGTGATCCGCATCTCTTCCGACAGCAAGCTCGAAGGCTTCGGCTGGTCGGTCTTCGCCCGCAAGGGCTTTCTCGCCGAATGGCGCAAGGGCCGCCAGGTCGCGGCGATCGACCTGCGCGCCATTGCGGGCCTGCCCGGCGCGCATAACCACCAGAACGCCTGCGCCGCCTATGCGGTGTGCCGCAGCCTCGGCCTTGCGCCCAAGCTGATCGAACAGGCGCTGCACAGCTTCGCGGGCCTGCCCCATCGCAGCCAGCTGATTGGCGCCCGCGGCGGCGTGCGGTTCGTCAATGACAGCAAGGCCACGAATGTCGACAGCGCCGCCAAGGCGCTGCAGGCCTTCCCGAAGATCCGCTGGATCGCCGGGGGGCTGGGCAAGGAAGGCGGCATCGCGGCGCTGGCCCCCCATCTGTCCTCGGTCGTGAAAGCCTATCTGATCGGCCATTCCGCCCGCGATTTCGCCCTGCAACTGGGCGAGACCCCGCATGAGATCTGCGAGACCATGGACCGCGCCGTCGCCCGCGCGGCGGAAGAGGCGCAGGAGGGCGAGGTCGTGCTCTTGGCCCCGGCGGCGGCAAGTTTCGACCAATATCCGAATTTCGAAAAGCGCGGCGAGGATTTCACCGCCCGCGTCACGGCGCTGATCGGCTAGCGGGGACCGGGACCGGGGGCGCTGCCCCCGGCCTGCGGCCTCCCGCCGGGCTATTTCAGGCCGCGAGGAAGGGGCAGGGTGGGACAGGACGATCATGGCCATCGCGCCACCTATGACCGCAGCGCGCCGCACTGGGACGCGCAGCGCGGCGGGCTGGCGCATGAGGCGCCCTGGCTTGACCTGCTCCTTGAGGGTGCGCCTGCGGCGGCGGCGGTGCTCGACCTTGGCTGCGGCACCGGCTGGCCGCTCGCCGCGCATCTGATCGGGCAGGGCCGCGCCGTCACCGGGATCGATGCATCCGCCGGAATGCTCGCCCTTGCCCGCGCCCGGCTGCCGCAGGGCAGATGGCTTCAGGCCGACATGCGCGACCTGGCCCTGGACAGCCGCTTCCACGCCATCCTCGCCTGGGACAGCTTCTTCCACCTCACCGCCGCCGACCAGCCTGCGCTTCTGCCCCGGATCGCCGCCCATCTTCGGCCTGGGGGGCGATTTCTCGCTACGGTCGGCCCCGCCGCGGGCGAGGTCTGGGGCCGCGTCCCGGGCGGGCCGGTCTTTCATGCCAGCCTCTCGCCCGAAGGCTATGCCAGTGCCCTGTCCGTGGCCGGGTTGCGCCTGATCTCTTTCACGCCCGAAGATCCGGCGACCGCCGGGCGCAGCGTCCTTCTGGCCGAGAGGCCCTAGAGCGGCAGCGCCGCCGTCTCGGCCGGCCCGAGCGCATCCCCCCACCGCTCCGGGCCGGGGCAAGGGGATCCTCCGCTGCCCCGCCTGCCCGGTGGCGCTCTATGTCCTTTGCGCCACCGCGACGAAACGGCCCCGGTATTCCTTTCCCATGGACCCGCCCACCGTGCCGGATTGCTCCGTCCACAGCGCCTGTTGGCACGACGCGGCACAGCTGCGCCGGGTGGTGGCGCGCGTCCTGACCGAACGGATCAAAGCAGCGCCTCCAGCCGGTCGAAGGCCCCCTCCATCCCCTCGGCCATGCCGCTGGCCCCCACGCTTTCCCGTGCTTCGGGCGAGGCATAGATCACCTGCATCCGCAGGATCGTGCCGCCCGCGCCATCATCGTCGAAATCGGTGATCACGCGGGCCTCGCCGCCGGTCCAGTCGGGATCGAAACGCTCGACATGCACGATCCGGCGGGCGGTGATTTCTTCGAATGTGCCGGAGGCCGAAAAGCCGTTCACCCCGGTCCAGTCATAGCGGAAGCTGCCGCCCGCCCTGCCGTCCACCTGACACTCCGTCATCGGATGCGCGTCCGAGCCGATCCAGCGGCGCAGCGTCGCGGCGTCCAGATGGGCGCGCAGCACGCGGGCCGGGGGGTGGGCGAAGCGACGGGTGAAGCTCAGGCTTCTCGTGCCTTCGGTGGCAAGGACGGTGCGGCTCATGCCGCACCCGCCAAGTGCGCCTCGAGCCGGGCGTAACTCGCCTCCATCCCTTCATCCATTCCGGTCGCCAGCATCGCCGCCCGGGCCTCGGCATTCGGCAATTGCATGACCAGCCGCAGCAGCGTGCCGGTCCCGTCGGGGGTGAAGGTGGTCGTGACCCGGTTGTCGGGCGTCGGATCGGGCAGATGCATCCGCTCGACATGGACGATGCGGCGGCCCGGATCGATCTCAAGATATTCGCCGGTCAGGAAGAAGCCCGCCGTCCCGTCACTCCATTCAAACCGGATACGGCCGCCCGGATGGGGTTCTGAGATGCAGACCGGCATGGTCCAGCCGTCGGGACCGGTGCACCAGCGCTGCAACAGCGCGGGCTCGACATGGGCGCGGTAGACCCGCTCGGGCGGGGCGGCGAAACGGCGGGTGACGATTACCCCGGTCTCGCCCTCGGTCGTCAGGTCAAGCCTTGTCGTGCTGCTCTGTGCCATCCTGCATCTCCTCCTGCATCATCTCGTCCAACACCGCGTCAAGACGCGCGTAGCGCGCCTCCATCTCGCGGCGAAACTCGCTCATCCAGCCCCAGATCGCCTCCACCGCCTCGGGCCGCAGCCGCCGGGGCCGCGCCGTGCCCGCCACCCTCGTCTCGATCAGCCCGGCCTCTTCCAGCACCTTCAGGTGATGCGAGATCGCGGGCTGGCTGATCGCAAAGGGGCGGGCAAGGACCTGCACCGTCGCCTCGCCTTGCGCCAGCCGCGCCAGAAGCGCGCGGCGCGTCGGATCCGACAGGGCGGCAAAGGCGGAATCGAGCGGTGACATAGCTGAAAGGCTCCTTTATATAAGTAAGTTATTATATAATTGAGCGCTTGTCAACCTGACTTCCGCGCCCCTGATTTTCGGCGAAAAATCGTGCCGCGCCACAGGGATGCAAGGGCGATCCCTGACCTGCGGCCACAAGAAAGCCGCTTTCCACGCGAGGGAAATCGGTCTAGAGTTTCGGCCAAGAGCCCGGGGGGAACATCCGGGCCAGAGGCAGAAAAATCGAGGCGGTTTCCCCATGACTGAAATGGTCTATGGCTCGTCCCCTGTTGCAGTCCGTGATCCGGTCCTGCCGCGCTGGTGGCGCACGATCGACATCTGGTCGCTGACTTCGGTCTTCGTCCTGTTCGGCATCGGGCTTCTGCTTGGCCTCGCCGCTTCGGTGCCGCTGGCCAGCCGCAACGGGCTTGAACCCTTCTTCTATGTCCAGAAGCAGGCGACCTTCGGCGCGCTGGGCCTTGCCGTGATGCTGGCGATCTCGATGATGCCGCCGGGCCTTGTGCGCCGCCTCGGCATCATCGGATTCGCCGTGGCGCTGATCCTGGTGATGGTGCTGCCCCTCGTCGGCCAGGATCATGGCAAGGGCGCGGTGCGCTGGCTTTCGCTGGGCGGGCTTTCGCTGCAGCCTTCCGAATTCCTCAAGCCCGGCTTCGTCATCGTCACCGCCTGGCTGATGGCGGCCTCGCAAGAGGTCGGCGGCCCGCCCGGCAAGCTGATCTCCTTCGTCCTCTTGATCGCGGTGGTGGGCTTTCTCGCCCTGCAACCCGATTTCGGCCAGTCGGCGCTTGTCGTCTTCGCCTGGGGGGTGATCTATTTCACCGCCGGCGCGCCCATGCTGCTGATCGGCGTGGTCGGCGGCCTTGTCGCCTCTGCGGGCGTCGTCTTCTACAATTCCTCCGAACACTTCGCCCGCCGCATTGACGGGTTCCTCTCGCCCGATGTCGATCCGCGCACCCAGCTGGGCTATGCTGCCAACGCCATCCAGGAGGGCGGCTTCTTCGGCGTCGGCGTGGGCGAGGGCCAGGTGAAATGGTCGCTGCCCGATGCGCATACCGATTTCATCATCGCTGTCGCCGCCGAGGAATACGGCCTCGTCCTTGTCCTTCTCATCCTCAGCCTCTTCTCGGTCATCGTCCTGCGCTCGCTGATCCGCCTGATGGCCGAACGCGATCCCTTCACCCGCCTCGCGGGGGCGGGGCTGGCGGCGGTTTTCGGCGTGCAGGCCATGATCAACATGGGCGTTGCCGTCCGCCTGCTGCCCGCCAAGGGCATGACCCTGCCTTTCGTCTCCTATGGCGGCTCTTCGATCATCGCTGCGGGCATCACCGTCGGCATGTTGCTGGCCCTCACCCGCTCGCGCCCGCGCGACCGCATGGCCGAGATCTTCCGCCGGGGTCCCGGCACGGGCGGGCGCTGATGGCGCGGCTTCTTCTGATTGCCGCAGGCGGTACGGGCGGGCATATGTTTCCCGCCCAGGCGCTGGCCGAGGCGATGCTGGCCCGGGGCTGGCGGGTCAAGCTTTCAACCGACGAGCGTGGCGCGCGCTATGCGGGCGGCTTCCCCCAGGCGGTCAAGATCGAGAAGCTGTCCTCCGCCACTTTCGCCCGTGGCGGGCTGCTGGCCAAACTCGTCGTGCCGCTCCGCATCGCTGGCGGCGTGGTTTCGGCGCTGTGGTCGCAACTGACCGACCGGCCCGCCGTGGTGGTGGGCTTCGGCGGCTATCCTTCGATCCCCGCGCTCACGGCGGCCTTTCTGTTGCGCCGCCCGCGCATGATCCATGAACAGAACGGCGTGCTGGGCCGGGTCAACCGCCTCTTCGCCTCCCGGGTCCAGACCATCGCCTGCGGCACCTGGCCTGCAACCTTGCCCGACGGGATCGAAGGCGTCGCCACCGGCAATCCCGTCCGCCAGACCGTGCGCGACCGGGCAGGCGCCCCCTATATCCCGCCCGGCGACTATCCGATGAGCCTTGTGGTGATCGGCGGCAGCCAGGGCGCCCGCATCCTGTCGGACGTGGTCCCCGCCGCCGTCGCGCTGCTGCCGCAAGCCCTGCGCGACAATCTCCGCGTCGCCCATCAGGCCCGCGACGAAGATGCCACCCGGGCCGAGGCCGCCTATGCCGCAGCGGGCGTCGCCGCCGAAATCGCCCCCTTCTTTGCCGATATCCCGCGCCGGCTTTCCGAAGCGCAACTGGTGATCTCGCGCTCGGGCGCCTCCTCCATCGCCGATATCTCGGCCATCGGCCGCCCTGCGATCCTTGTCCCCTTCGCTGCGGCCACGGCCGATCACCAATCCGCCAATGCCCGTGGCCTGGCCGAGGCCGAGGCCGCCATCGTCATCCCGGAAAACCGGCTTGACGCCGCCACGCTTGCGGCGCAGATGGCGGCGGTTCTCGAAAACCCGCGCGGGGCCGAGATCATGGCCGCCAATGCCCTTGCCCAGGGTCGGCCCGATGCGACCGAACGTCTGGTCGCGCTAGTTGAAGATCTGGCAGGAGACCCGACATGAACGCCGCCACGAAACTGCCCTTGGAACTTGGCCCGATCCATTTCGTCGGCATCGGCGGCATCGGCATGTCGGGAATCGCCGAAGTGCTGCTGACGCTGGGCTACACCGTCCAGGGCTCTGACGCCAAAGCCTCGAAGATCACCGACCGGCTGGTGAAACTGGGCGCGCGCTTCTTTGAAGGGCAGAGCGCCCAGAATCTGGGCGAGGCCGCAGTGGTGGTGATCTCTTCCGCCATCAAGAAGGGCAATCCCGAACTGGAAGAGGCCCGCCGCCGCAAGCTGCCCGTCGTCCGCCGCGCCGAAATGCTGGCGGAACTGATGCGGATGCGGTCGAACATCGCGGTCGCGGGCACCCATGGCAAGACCACCACCACCACCATGGTCGCGACCTTGCTGGACAAGGGCAATTTCGACCCCACCGTGATCAATGGCGGCGTCATCCATGCCTACGGCTCGAACGCGCGGGCCGGGGCAGGGGAATGGATGGTGGTCGAGGCCGATGAATCCGACGGCTCCTTCAACCGCCTTCCCGCGACCATCGCCATCGTGACCAACATCGACCCCGAGCATATGGAGCACTGGGGCACGATCGAAGCCTTGCGCAAGGGCTTCCTCGATTTCGTCTCCAATATCCCCTTCTACGGCCTTGCGGTCTGCTGCACCGATCACCCGGAAGTTCAGGCCCTGGTTGGCCGCGTCACCGACCGCCGCGTCGTGACCTTCGGCTACAATGCCCAGGCCGATATCCGCGCCGTGAACCTCAGCTTCGATGGCGCCACTTCGAAATTCGACATCCTGCTGCAAAGCGAAGGGCCCGAGGCGATGATCGAGGGCTGCACCCTGCCCATGCCCGGCAATCACAATGTCTCGAACGCGCTGGCCGCCGTCGCCGTCGCCCGCCACCTTGGCATGAAGAAAGACGAGATCCGCGAGGCGCTGGCGGGCTTTGCGGGCGTGAACCGCCGCTTCACCAAGGTCGCCGAAGTGAATGGCGTGACCATCATCGACGATTACGGCCACCACCCGGTGGAAATCGCCGCCGTGCTCAAGGCGGCCCGCCAGGCCGTGTCGAACACGCCTGGCGCGCGGGTGATCGCCGTCCACCAGCCGCATCGCTACACCCGCCTCTCGAACCTGTTCGAAGACTTTTGCACCTGTTTCAACGAGGCCGATGTCGCCGCCATCGCCGATGTCTATGCCGCCGGTGAAGACCCGATCCCCGGCGCCAGTCGCGACGATCTGGTGGCGGGGCTGATCGCCCATGGCCACCGCCATGCCCGCGCCTGCATCGACGAGGCCGATCTCGCCCGCCTCTTCCGGGAGCAGGCCCGGCCCGGCGACATCTTCGTCTGCCTGGGCGCGGGCACGATCTCGGCCTGGGCCAATGCGCTGCCCGCCAAGCTGATCGGGAAGGCCGCATGACCGGCAGCCGCCCCGGGAAAAGACCACAGACCCCTGTCAAGACGGGTACCCCAACCCCAGGCGGGGTGGCCGGATGAGCGGCGCGCTGATCGCCGCCATCTTCTGGGCGCTTACCGCCACGGTCACAGCGCTTTTGCCCATGCGCCGCCAGATGGTGCCGGGCCTCGCGCTGATGATCGCCGCGCCGCTGCTGATCATCTGGATCGGCTATGTCCATGGCTGGCTCGCCTGCATTCTCGCCCTTCTTGCCTTCGTCTCGATGTTCCGAAATCCACTTCTCTATGTCTTCCGCCGCATGACCGGCCGCGCCGCGCCCGTTCCGCCCGAACTGGAGCGCCGCAAATGAGCCTGCCCCTGACCTTTGCCTTCCTCTGGCTGGTGGCCGCCAATCTGATCGCCATGCTGCCCACGCGCGACCACCACTGGCGCGCCGCCTATGGCCTCATCGCCATCGGCATCCCGCTTCTGGGCTGGCTGACCTGGGCGGCGGGGCCGCTCTGGGGCATGGCCTTCCTCGCCGCCGGCTGTTCCGTCCTGCGCTGGCCGGTGATCTATCTGTGGCGCTGGATGCGGCGGGTGGACCCGGCCGAGTAGGCCGGGGTGAAATCCGCTTCATCGCTGTCGATTCGCCCCAGATACCTGATCCCCCGGCCGTTGCTCTGGCCGGAAGACGTTCGGAAGACATTGGGAAGACCTTCGCAAGACATGATTTTCTCTACGATTCCAAAGGGCTAATTCGGCCCTCCGCCACTCTTGCGGCCCCCCTGTCTTCCCGGCTACCAACCCTCATGACCACGCTTCCTACCCCCCGCGGCACGCTGACCCCGAACCGTCCGCTCGCCGATCTCACCTGGCTGCGCGTCGGCGGCCCGGCGGATCATCTTTTCCTGCCCGCCGACGAGGCCGATCTTGCTGATTTCCTTGGCAAACTCGATCCCGCCATCGCGGTCTTCCCGATGGGGGTCGGCTCGAACCTGATCGTGCGGGACGGCGGGTTGCGTGCTGTGGTCATCCGCCTGGGGCGCGGCTTCAATGCCATCGAATTTCAAGGGGACAGGGTGATCGCCGGTGCCGCCGCGCTTGACGCCCATGTGGCGCGCAAGGCTGCCGAGGCCGGCCGCGACCTCACCTTCCTGCGCACCATCCCCGGCTCGATCGGCGGCGCTGTGCGGATGAATGCGGGCTGCTACGGCCATTACACGGCTGATTTCCTTGAGGAAATCCGCATCGTCACCCGTCAGGGCCGGACCGAGATCCTGCCCGCCAGCGCCCTAAACATGCGCTATCGCCAATCCGATCTGCCCGAAGCCGCGGTAGTCGTCTCGGCCACCTTCCGCGCCCCCGCAGGCGACCCGGCCGCCCTGGCCGCCCGCATGGAAGACCAACTCGCCAAGCGCGACGCCAGCCAACCCACCAAGGACCGCAGCGCCGGCTCCACCTTCCGCAATCCGGTGGGATACTCCTCTACAGATCGTGACGATGACAATCATGACCTCAAGGCCTGGAAGGTCATCGACGAGGCCGGAATGCGCGGCGCCACCCGCGGCGGCGCGCAGATGTCGCCCATGCATTCGAATTTCCTGATCAACGCAGGCGGCGCCACGGCGGCCGATCTGGAAGATCTGGGCGAGGAAGTGCGAAAAAAGGTTTTCCAAAACAGCGGCATCACGTTAGAGTGGGAAATCATGCGCATAGGCGAACGCGCAGAATAACAATCGAGGGGCGGCAAAGCCCCCGTGAGGCAGTAATGGCGGCGGGATCGAGCAGATTTCCCCGCGTGGCGGTTCTGAAAGGCGGCATGTCCGCCGAACGAGAGGTCTCCCTTTCGTCCGGCACGGAATGCGCAAAGGCGCTGCGCGATGCGGGGTACACCCAGGTGATCGAGGTCGATGCCGGCCGCGATCTCGCCGCGCAACTGGTTGAAATCAAGCCGGATATCGTCTTCAACGCCCTGCATGGCCGCTGGGGCGAGGATGGCTGCGTCCAGGGCATCCTGGAATGGCTGTCCATTCCCTATACCCATTCCGGCGTCCTTGCCTCGGCCATCGCCATGGACAAGGAGCGCACCAAGGCCGTCTACCGCGCCGAGGGCCTGCCTTGCGCGACGGGCGTTCTTGCCAGCCGCGAGGCGGTCGAGGCGGGCCATGTCCTGCCGCCGCCCTATGTGGTGAAGCCCTATAACGAAGGCTCTTCGGTTGGGGTCTATATCGTCCATCCCGGCTCGAACGCGCCGCGCCTGGCCGCCAGCATGCCCGAGACGGTGATGGTCGAAACCTATGCGCCGGGCCGCGAGTTGTCGATTTCCGTTCTGGGCGAACGCGCGCTGGCCGTGACCGATATCCTCACCGACGGCTGGTATGATTACGACGCGAAATACAAGCCGGGGGGCAGCCGGCACCAACTGCCCGCGAACATGCCCGACGAGATCACCGAGGTCTGCCTCGACTATGCGCTGCGCGCCCACAAGGCGCTGGGCTGCCGGGGGCTGAGCCGCACGGATATCCGCTGGGACGAAGATCGTGGCCTTGACGGTCTGATCCTGCTGGAAACCAACACCCAGCCCGGCATGACGCCCACCTCGCTTGCACCCGAACAGGCGGCGCATTGCGGGATGAGTTTTGCCGCGCTGTGCGACTGGCTGGTGAGGGATGCCTCATGCAACCGCTGACCGCCCCGCCCCGCTACGGCCAGTCGCGGCCCGCGCCTTCAGTCGCCTCGCTGCCGATGCGCGACCCGGCGCCGTCGCGCTGGGCCTACCGGATGCAGCGCATCATGCTGACGCCGCATCTGCGCCGCCTGATCCGCGTCGGCCTGCCCATGCTGGCCGTGGCCACCTGCGTCGGCATCTATTTCTCCTCGGAAACCCGCCGTGCCGCGATCATCGACACATTCGTCGATCTGAAAGAGAAATTCGAGCACCGGCCTGAATTCATGGTCACGCTCGCCTCGATCGAGGGCTGTTCCAAGGAACTGGCCGAGGCGGTACGGGCGCGGATGGATGTAAACCTCCCTCAATCCTCGTTCGATCTGGATCTTGAGGCCGCCCGTGCGCGGATCGAGGGGCTGGATGCGGTGAAATCGGCCGAATTGCGCGTGCGGTCGGGCGGGGTGTTGCAGGTCATCGTGACCGAACGCCAGCCCGTCGCCATCTGGCGCATGGATGAGGGGCTGACCCTGGTCGATGACACAGGCCATCGCGTCGCCAGTCTGATCTCGCGCGGCGACCGGCCCGACCTGCCGCTGATCGCCGGGGCAGGGGCGGACAAGGCCGCTGCCGAGGCCCTGCAGATCCTCGCCGCCGCCGGTCCGCTGGCGCCGCGCATCCGTGGCCTTGTGCGCATGGGCGAACGGCGCTGGGATCTGGTGCTTGACCGCGACCAGCGCATCCTTCTGCCGACCGACAATCCGGTCCGCGCCGTCGAGCGCCTGCTCGCCCTGGATCATGCGCAGGACATCGTGAACCGCGACCTTCTGACGGTGGACCTGCGTCTGCCGAACCGCCCGACCCTTCGCCTTTCGCCCTATGCCCTGACCCAGCTGCGCAGCGCGCAGGGCGTCGCAACCGTGGAGTCCGACCTGTGACCGACCTCTACCAGACCCAGCGTGCCATGCGGAACATGCGCCGCGCCGCCATGCAGCGGGGCGTGATCGCCATTCTGGACGTCGGCACATCCAAGATCGCCTGTCTGATCCTGCGCTTTGACGGCGAGGCCCGGCTGCGCGAACAGGATGGCGTCGGCCCGATGGCGGGCCAGTCGCAATTCCGCATCATCGGCGCGGCCACCACGCGCTCTCGCGGCGTGCGCTTCGGCGAAATCTCGGTGATGAACGAGACCGAACGTGCCATCCGCACCGCCGTTCAGGCGGCGCAGAAGATGGCCAATGTCCGTGTCGACCATGTGATCGCCTGCTTCTCGGGTGCCGATCCGCGCAGCTATGGTCTTGCGGGCGATATCGACCTGGCCGACTCGGTCGTCACCGAACAGGACGTGGCCCGGGTGCTCGCCGCCTGCGACACGCCCGATCTGGGGCAGGGGCGCGAGGTCCTTCATGCCCAGCCGGTCAATTTCGCGCTGGATCACCGCACCGGCCTGGGCGATCCGCGCGGGCAGATCGGCAACCGGCTGGCCTGCGACATGCATCTTCTGTCGGTCGATGGCAGCGCGATCCAGAACCTTCTTTATTGCATCCGCCGCTGCGACCTGGAGCTCGCCGGCATCGCCTCTTCGGCTTATGTCTCGGCGATCTCCTCGCTGGTCGAGGACGAGCAGGAGCTGGGGGCGGCCTGCATCGACATGGGCGGCGGCGCGACCGGCCTGTCGATCTTCATCAAGAAGCACATGATCTATGCCGATTCCGTGCGCATGGGCGGCGATCATGTGACCTCGGACATCTCGAAGGGCCTTCAGATCCCTCTGGCCACGGCCGAACGGATCAAGACCCGCCATGGCGGGCTTTTCGCCACCGGCATGGATGATCGCGAGATGATCGAGATCGGCGGCGACTCGGGCGACTGGGACAAGGACCGCCGCCAGATCAGCCGGACCGAGCTGATCGGCATCATGCGCCCGCGCGTCGAGGAGATCCTTGAGGAAACCCGGGCGCGTCTTGACGCGGCGGGCTTCGACCACCTGCCCAGCCAGCAGATCGTCCTGACGGGCGGGGCCAGCCAGATGCCCGGGCTTGACGGGCTTGCGGCCCGCATCCTGGGCCAGCGCGTCCGCCTGGGCCGTCCGCTGCGTGTTCAGGGCTTACCGCAGGCCGCGACAGGGGCCGCTTTTGCCAGCGCCGTCGGCCTGTGCCTCTTCGCGGCGCATCCCCAGGACGAGTGGTGGGATTTCGAAGTTCCCTCAGAGCGCTACCCGGCGCGCTCGTTGAAGCGGGCCTTCAGATGGTTCAAGGACAACTGGTAACCCCAATATCCTGCGCTATGTGCGAAATCCCGCTTAGGGCGGGCTTTGGTAACCCACATTTTGTGGGTTTTCGATGTTTTTTTGGTGACCTTGTTCGCCGATGTCGATAGAATCGACTGCAATTGGCGGAGTCGTGGCCCGGGACAGGCCTGCTCACGTCGAACCAACATGCGGCGGCAAGAAAACTCGGGACGGGCGGACACAATGGCACTCAATCTGACGATGACCCCTCAGCGCGAAGAGCTTAAGCCGCGCATCACGGTGTTCGGCGTGGGGGGCGCTGGCGGCAACGCGGTCAACAACATGATCGAGAAGCAGCTTGAGGGCGTGGAGTTCGTCGTCGCCAATACCGACGCACAGGCGCTGCAACAGTCGCGTGCCGAAGCCCGCATCCAGATGGGCGTGAAGGTGACCGAGGGTCTGGGGGCGGGGGCCCGTCCGACCGTCGGCGCCGCGGCGGCCGAGGAAACCATCGAGGAAATCGTCGATCACCTGGCCGGCGCGCATATGTGCTTCATCACCGCCGGGATGGGCGGCGGCACCGGCACGGGCGCGGCGCCGATCATCGCGCAGGCCGCGCGGGAGCTGGGCGTTCTGACCGTCGGTGTCGTGACCAAGCCCTTCCAGTTCGAGGGCAACAAGCGGATGAAGCAGGCCGAAGAGGGGATCGAAGCCCTTCAGAAGGTCGTTGATACGCTGATCATCATCCCGAACCAGAACCTGTTCCGGCTGGCCAACGAACGCACCACCTTCACGGATGCCTTCGCCATGGCCGACGATGTGCTCTATCAGGGCGTCAAGGGCGTGACCGACCTGATGGTGCGCCCCGGTGTCATCAACCTCGACTTCGCCGACGTGCGCTCGGTTATGGACGAGATGGGCAAGGCCATGATGGGCACGGGCGAGGCCGAAGGCGAGAGCCGCGCCGTCCAGGCCGCCGAGAAGGCCATCGCGAACCCGCTTCTGGATGAGATCAGCCTCAATGGCGCCAAGGGCGTGCTGATCAACGTCACCGGCGGCCATGACCTGACCCTGTTCGAACTGGATGAAGCCGCCAACATCATCCGCGAGAAGGTCGATCCCGACGCCAATATCATCGTCGGCTCGACTCTCGATGCCTCGATGGAAGGGCGGATGCGCGTTTCGGTCGTCGCCACCGGCATCGACGCCTCGGCGCAATCGAAGCCCGAAGCCCCGGTGGCCCGCCGCTCGATGGCGCAGCCGCTGACCCTGCATCCGGCTCCGGCAGCCGAAACCCCGCGCCGCGAAGCGCCCCGCGCCGCCCCGGCTCCGGTCGCCGCAGCTCCGGCTCCGCAGCCTGCACCGCGCCCCGCGCCTGTTGCGGCCCCGACGCCGGTCAGCCAGTTCGCCTCCAGCCAGGATCTCTTCGACACGGCGGAGGACAGCGAAGAGGCCTTCGCCGCCGAGCAGGCCGAGTATCTGGACGACGAGGTGCCGCCGCCGGTCTATCGCCCGCAGCCCGCGCCGCAACCCGTGGCAACGGCTCGCCCGGCGCCCGCCTCGATTGACCAGGACCCGGGCGCTTTCGTGGCGCCGCGTCCGCGCAGCGCTGGCCAGCCCTCGCCCGAGGCGCTTGCCCGCCTCCAGGCCGCCGTTTCAAAGAACCCTGCCGCTCTTGCCCAGCAACGCGGCATGGCGCAGCCGGCACCACAGCCGGCGGCCGCAGGTGCCAAGCCGCGCTTCGGCATCGGGTCCTTGATCAACCGGATGGCCGGGCATCTGGAGGCCAACGAACGCCCCGTTCCGCAGGGCCGCGCCCAGCCGCCCGTGACGGCCTTTGACGACGAGCCCGAGGCCGGTGGCGACCACGAGCGGATCGAGATTCCCGCCTTCCTGCGCCGCCAGGCCAACTGAAAAGCGCTGTAACAGGTTCATGCAAAGGCCCGGTTAGTCCGGGCCTTTTCTTTTTGAAATCATGTAGTTGGGTCGTGTCACAAACCGTTGCAAAAGGTGAATTGCTGCAACTGCGTGACAGACCTATCTAGACCCTCGGAACAATCAGTCTGACTTGCGCATTAGTGCGAAGGCTGATCGAACCCAGAGGAAGACAAGGTAGACGGACGTGCAGAACACGTTGAAATCGGCGGTTACGTTCACTGGGGTGGGGCTTCACTCCGGCAAGCCCGTGCGCATGACCCTGCGTCCGGCCTCGGCCGACTATGGCATCTGGTTCCGCCGCACCGACATTCTGGACCGCGATGCGCTGGTCCCGGCGATCTGGCATGCAGTGACGCCCTCGCGTCTTTGCACCGTGGTCGAGAATGCCGATGGTGTCTCGGTCTCGACCATCGAACATATCATGGCGGCCCTTGCCGGCTGTGCCGTCCACAACCTGCTGATCGAGATCGACGGGCCGGAAGTGCCGATTCTCGACGGGTCGGCCGAGCCCTTCGTCGCCGCGATCCTGGCGCGCGGCCTGCGCCAGCAGGCGGCCGATGTGCGCGCGATCCGCGTCCTGAAGCCGGTCGAAGTGCGCGAGGGCGAGGCTGTGGCCCGGCTTGAGCCGTCGGACATGCTGGAAATCGACTTCCGCATCGATTTCGACGATGCCGCCATCGGCCGTCAGGAACGCCATCTGAACATGTCGAATGGCGCTTTCGTGCGCGAGCTTTCCGATTGCCGCACCTTCTGCCGCCAGGCCGATGTCGATGCGATGCATGCCCGTGGTCTTGCCCTGGGCGGCACGCTGGAAAATGCCGTGGTTTTCGACGGCGATCGCATCCTGTCGCCGGGCGGTCTGCGCCGCGCCGATGAGCCCGTGCGCCACAAGATGCTGGATGCGCTGGGCGATCTTGCCCTGGCCGGTGGTCCGCTCCTGGGTCGCTATACCGGCGAGCGGGCGGGCCATGCGATGACCAACCGGCTGCTGCGCGCGCTGTTTGCCGATCCCGAAGCCTATCGGATCGAAGGCTGCGGCGGCCGCGTCGGCGAAAAATTGCCGGGTGTGGGCGTCAACCGCGCCGATCTGCCCTCGCGCCGCCGCCTCGCGGCTTGAACTTCGCGTCGCTGGGCGGCCTTTTCGCAACAAGTGCCTGCCCTTGCGGCAGCGTGATCACCGAGAAAGGCGTTTTGCGCCGCCGATTTTTCTATGCTAGGACAGCGCAAAAGCCGGGCGCAAATCGCCCGGGCGGAGCCTGCGAATTGCGCGCGCGCCCCGGACAAGGAAGACAGGTTTGGATAGGCAAGGCATGACGGGCAGGGCATCGGCAGGACAGGGCGCGGTGGCGCTTGTGGCGGCGTTGCTGCTTTCGGCCTGCGCGGGCGGCAACAAGGAAGTTCCGCTCGAGAATTACACCGCCGAGGAAATCTACCGCCAAGGTGAGCTGGCGCTGGAGAAAGAGCCCAAGCCTGATGACGCTCTGGTCTATTTCCAAGAGATCGAGCGGCTTTACCCCTATACCGAATACGCCAAGCGCGCGCTGATCATGCAGGCCTTTACCCTGCACAAGTCCAAGAAATACGAAGAGGCCCGCGCCGCCGCGCAGCGCTTCCTTGATTTCTACCCGGACGATGAAGACGCCGCCTACGCCCAGTATCTGATGGCGCTGTCCTATTACGATCAGATCGACGATGTCGGTCGCGACCAGGGCCTGACCTTCCTGGCGCTCCAGGGCATGCGCGATGTGATCGAGAAATATCCCGACAGCGAATATGCGCAATCGGCGATCCTGAAATTCGACCTCGCTTTCGACCATCTGGCCGCCAAGGAGATGGAGATCGGGCGCTACTACCTCAAGCGCAAGAACTATGCCGCCGCGCTCAAGCGATTCCGCACCGTGGTGCAGGACTACCAGACCACCTCGCACACCGCCGAGGCGCTGCACCGGCTGGTGGAGTGCTATCTGGCGCTGGGTCTGGTGGAAGAGGCGCAGACCGCTGGCGCGATCCTGGGTTACAACTACCAGTCCTCGCCCTTCTATCAGGACAGCTACAACCTGTTGAAGTCGAAGGGCCTGTCGCCGGAAGCCAAGGGCAATAACTGGCTGGCCAAGATCTATCGCCAGATGGTCCGCGGCGAGTGGTTGTAGGGATGTCGGGCGTCGAAACGCGCCCGACAGCATAGGCCATGCTGCGCAGTCTTGAGATTCGCGACATTCTGATCATCGACCGCCTGGCGCTGGATTTGGCGCCGGGGCTGAACGTGCTGACCGGCGAGACGGGGGCGGGCAAGTCGATCCTGCTTGATGCTCTGGGCATGGTGCTGGGCTGGAAGGGCCGGGCCGATCTTGTTCGGGCCGGGGCTGAGACGGGCGAGGTGACGGCGGTCTTTGATCTGCCTGTCGGCCATGCCGCGCGCGCCGTGCTGGAGGAAGCGGGGATCGCTGCCGAGGACGAGCTGATCCTGCGCCGCACCGCCCATGCGGATGGGCGCCGTTCGGGCTTTGCCAATGACCGCAGGGTCTCGGCCGAGGTGCTGCGCGCGCTGTCGGACACTCTGGTCGAACTGCATGGCCAGCAGGATGACCGCGGCCTTTTGAACCCGCGCGGCCATCGCGCGCTTCTCGATTCCTATTCCAGTCAGGATCTTGCGCCCCTGCGCGCCCTTTGGGCGGCACAGCGAGAGGCGCGGGATACGTTGTTTGCGGCCGAGGCGCAGATCGCGCGGGCCAAGACCGAGGAAGAGTTTCTGCGCCATGCCGTCGCGGAACTGGTGAAGCTGGCGCCGCAGCCGGGCGAGGAAGCCACGCTGGACGCCCGCCGCCGGGCGATGCAGGCGGGGGCGCGGATCCGCGAGGATATTGGGCGGGCGCAGGGGGCCTTGTCGGAAGAGGGGGCCGAAGGCCGGTTGCGCGACGCCTATCGCTGGCTGACCGGGGCGGCGGACAAGGCCGAGGGGCGGCTGGACGAGGCGTTGGCGGCGCTGGACCGGGCGCTGAACGAATTGTCGGAGGCGCAAGCCGGGGTCGAGGCCTGTGTCGAGGCGCTGGATTTCGATCCGTCGGAGCTGGAACGGGCCGAGGAACGGCTTTTCGCGATCCGGGCGCTGGCACGCAAACATGGCGTCGCGCCGGACGATCTGGCCGATCATGCCGCCGGATTGCAGGCGCGGCTGGAGGCTTTGGATGCGGGTGAGGCCGGGCTGGCGAAGCTGTCCCGCGCGGTGGCGGAAGCCGAAGCCGCCTATGCCAAGGCGGCAAAAGACGTGACAAAAGAACGGCTTGCCGCCGCCGCCCGGCTGGACAAGGCCATGGCGAGGGAACTGGCGCCGCTGAAAATGGAGCGGGCGGTGTTCCGCACGGTGGTTTCCGAGGGGGAGCCGGGGCCGGAGGGGATGGATCTGGTCACTTTCACTGTGGCGACCAATCCGGGGGCGCCGCAGGGGGCGTTGAACAAGATTGCCTCGGGCGGTGAACTCAGCCGCTTTCTTCTGGCGCTGAAGGTCTGTCTGACCGGCCGCCAGCCGGGGCTGACGATGATTTTCGATGAGATCGACCGCGGTGTGGGTGGGGCGACGGCGGATGCGGTGGGACGCCGCCTGAAGGCATTGTCCGAGGATTCCCAAGTGCTTGTCGTGACCCACTCGCCGCAGGTCGCGGCGTTCGGGGCGCAGCATTGGCGGGTCGAGAAGAAGGTCAAGGCCGGGGCGACGCTGTCGACTGTCAAGCCGCTGGACCCGGTGGAGCGGGTTGAGGAACTGGCGCGGATGCTGGCGGGCGACACGGTGACCGACGCCGCCCGCGCCGCCGCGCGCGCGCTGATAGAGGCCTGATTTCCCGGCATTTTCAACGTCTTCCGAAGGTCTTCCAAAGGTCTTCCGAACGTCTTCCGCTGCGCTCGGTCGCAACATCCCCGGAAAATGCCCGCAAGTTACGCGTTTTCTGCGCGAGCTATGATGTCTGCGCATGACGGCAAGACCCAAAGGTCCGATGTTTTCTGCGGTGCGGCATTCTAACTAATGGGCATGAACCGATAAGGAGGGTTCAGCCATGTTCAACCGCCTGCAAACCGTTCTTGGCCGCCTGCGCATGCCCAGCATCGCCGATCAGGAACATGCCTATCTGAGCGCGGCGGTGTCGCTGGTCGACCTGGAGCGCCGCGAGCGCGAAGTCGATCAGGGCCTGTTCCGCCGCTCGCCCTTTGACCGCTAAACCGCAAGGAAGAGCGCTGGCCCGGTGCTGCTCTGCACCCGTCCCGCGCGGAGAATGAGAAAATGACCAAGAAGATCCGTTCGCTGATTTCCGGTTTCCGCATCCCGTCGCTGAGCACGGTGATCTCGGATATCGAAGGGCTTTACGTCAATGCGGCCGAAGGCGCGGAAGAGCGCGCGCGCCGTCAGCGCGAAGTGGCCGCCGGCCGTTTCCGCAACTGGTAATCGTGATCCACAGGGTGCCCTGACCGCAACGGGTCTCAGGGCACCATCTTGCCGGGGTTCATCAGCCCCTTCGGGTCCAGCGCCTGCTTGATCCGTCCCATTGCCTGCCAGCCCGCGCCATGTTCGGCCGGCATCAGCCCGGTCTTGCCGAAGCCGATGCCATGCTCGCCGGTGATCGTGCCGCCCAGCCGTAGGGCCCGTTCGGCCATGCGACGGGCAAGGTCCTTGGCCACGGCAGCCTCGGCCGCATCCCCCCGTTTCACCATCAGGATCGCATGGAAATTGCCGTCGCCGACATGGCCCAGAATCGGGCCGGGCAGCGGTGAGGCCGCGATATCCGCCGCAGTCTCGGCCAGAGCCTGCGCCAGCGCCGAAATCGGCACGCAGACATCCGTCACAACGGCGGTTGCGCCGGGCCGTGACGCCAGAATGGCGCGATAGGCCTGATGCCGCGCCGCCCAGAGCCGATTGCGGTCTTCCTGCTTTTCCGCCCATTGGAAGCCCTGTGCGCCGAAACCGGCGGCCAACTCGCCAAAGCGTTCGGCCTGTTCGGCGACGCTGGCGGGCGAGCCGTGGAATTCCAGCAGCAATTGCGGCGCGGGCGGCAGGGCGAGATGCGAGAAGGCGTTGACCGCCGCAACCGTCGCTTCGTCCAGAAGCTCGATCCGCGCCATGGGCAGGCCCATCTGGATCGTCGCGATGACGCAATCCACCGCCGCCGAAACCGAAGGGAAGGCGCAGGCGGCGGAGGACACCGCCTCGGGCTGGCCATGCAGGCGCAGGGTCAGTTCGGTGATCAGGCCGAGCGTGCCCTCGGAGCCGACGATCAGGCCGGTCAGATCGTAGCCGGCGGCGGATTTGCGCGCCATGGTGCCGGTGCGGATGACTTCACCGCCGGCCAGAACGACCTCGAGCCCAAGAACATTGTCGCGCATCGTGCCGTAGCGGACGGTCGCCGTGCCGGAGGCGCGGGTCGAGGCCATGCCGCCCAACGAGGCATTGGCACCGGGATCGACCGGGAAGAACAGACCGGTGGCGCGCAGCGCGTCATTCAGCGCGATGCGGGTCAGGCCGGGCTGGACCACGGCGACCATATCCTCGGGATGGACAGCAAGAACGCGGTCCATCCGGGTGAAATCGACGGTGACGCCGCCCTGCGGCGCAAGGGCATGGCCTTCCAGCGACGTGCCGGCGCCCCAGCCGATCAGCGGGAATCCATGGCGGTCGGACAGCGCGGCGAGCGCCGAAACCTCTTGCGTCGTTTCGGGGAAGACCACGGCCCAGGGCGGCGGGGCCGAGACCAGGCTTTCGCTTTGGGCATGATGGTCCAGCACGGCACGGGCGGTCGAGAAGCGCGCGCCGAACAGGGCGGACAGATCGGCAAGGGCGGGATCGCTGAGCATGGAACAGGCATGGCGCAGGAAAAGCCGCGCCGCAAGGGGCGGGGGTGGCCAAACGCTCTGGAAAGCCCGGCGCGCATGGGATAGGAACCGCGCCATCCCCAAGCAGGAGTGCTGCCGATGAGAGCCGCCGTCATCACCTTTCCCGGGTCGAATTGCGACCGCGATCTTGCGGTGGCCTTTGAGGGCGCGGGGTTCAAGGTGGACCGGGTCTGGCACAAGGACACGGCGCTGCCTGCGGGCGTGGATGTCGTGGGGGTGCCGGGCGGCTTTTCCTATGGCGATTACCTGCGCTGCGGCGCCATTGCCGCGCAATCGCCGATCTCGGCCGCGGTGAAGCGCCATGCCGAAGGCGGCGGCTATGTTCTGGGCATCTGCAACGGCTTTCAGGTCCTGACCGAGATGGGCCTGCTGCCGGGCGCGCTGATGCGCAATGCCGGGCTGAAATTCGTCTGCCGCACGGTCAGGATGAAAGTCGCCACCTGCGCTTCGGCCTATACGCAGGGCTATGAGAAGGGGCAGGAGATCGCGGTTCCGGTGGCCCATCACGATGGCAATTACACGATCGACGCCGAAGGTCTGGCGCGGTTGCAGGGCGAGGATCTGGTCGCCTTCACCTATGCCGAGCCGGTCAATGGCGCGATGGGCGACATTGCGGGCGTGCTGTCGGACAATCGCCGCGTCCTGGGCATGATGCCGCATCCCGAGCGCGCGGCCGAGGCGCTGCATGGCTCGACCGATGGGGCGGCGCTGTTCAAGGGCCTGATGGGCGGGATGGCGCTGGCCTGATGCCGCCCGCTTGAGGGGGTTTCGCGGCAGGCTTAGGATCGCGCCATGTTTGCCGATACCGCCACGGAGACCGACGACGCACCGCAGGGCCTGCCCCTGGGGGTGAAGATTGTCGTGGCCTTCCTGATCCTTGTGGCGGTGGGCGTGGTGATCGTGTCGAACCGCTGGCTGACCGAGCGCTTTGTCGAGACGACGCGCAACCGGTCGGACGTGCGGCTGGCGCTGTATACCGGGAATCTGGTGTCGGAATTGCAGCGCACCTCGGTGGTGCCGCTGATCCTGGCGCGCGACCCTGATCTGATCACGGCGCTGCGGGACGGGAATTTCTCGTCCACATCGGCCAAGCTGATCCAGCTGCAATCGGAAATCGGCGTGGCCTCGATCCGGCTCATGGATGGCGACGGGCGCGTGGTGGGGGCGACGAACCGCAACCTTCTGGGCGTGAGCCACCGCAGCGACCCCTATTTCGTCGATGCGCAGCGGGCCAAGGAGACGGTCTTCACCTCGGTCAAGCGCGAGGCGGGCGGCTTCGACTTTACCTATTCGCGGGCGCTGCGCGCGGATGGCAAGGTGCTGGGGGTGATCGTCGTCTCGGTCGACCTGATGAAATATGAGCGCGCCTGGTCGGGGTTGCAGGATGCCGTGCTGGTGACGGACAGCGAGGGCACGGTGATCCTGGCGACCGAGCCGGTCTGGCGCGGTCTGCCGCTGAGCGAGGCCTTGGCGGTGAAGGATGCGCCCTCGGCCATCGCGCGGGCCTTTCAGGCCACGACCGACTGGGCCTGGGAGCCGCCGGACGCCTATGTGAAGGGCGAGGCGGTGATGCGGACCGAGGCTCGGGTGCCGTTCCGCGGCTGGAAGATCGTGACCTTCACAGCCTATGATTCGGTGCGCGAGAAGGTGAATGGCATCCTGGCGCTGGAGATCATGGGCTTCGCCATCCTGATGGCGCTGTCCTTCTATGTCCTGTCGCGACGGGCCTGGTCGCGTTCGGTCAGTCTGCAACGGGAATCGGCGGAGCTGCGGCTGTTGAACGCGCGGCTGCAGCGCGAGATCGCGGAACGCGAGCGGGTGCAGAAGAACCTGGAAGTGGCCGAGCAGACCCTGGCGCAATCGTCGAAACTGGCGGCTTTGGGCGAGATGTCGGCCGCGGTGAGCCATGAGCTGAACCAGCCGCTGGCCGCGATGAAGACCTATCTGGCGGGGGCGCGGCTGTTGTTGCAGCGCAAGCGGCCGGATGAGGCGCTGTCATCTTTCCAGAGGATAGATGACCTGATCGAGCGGATGGGCGCGATCACGCGGCAGCTGAAAAGCTACGCGAGGAAAGGCGGCGAAGCCTTTGAACCGGTTGACCTTCGTGCCTGTATCTCATCGGCGCTGTCGATGATGGAGCCGCAGCTGAAGGCGCGCGTCGTCAAGATCACCCGCACCCTGCCGCGCCAGCCGGTTATGGTGATGGCTGATCGGATCCGTCTGGAACAGGTCATCATCAACCTTTTGCGCAACGCGCTGGACGCGATCAAGGAATCGCCTTCACCGCATGTCGAGCTTCTTCTGGCGGCGGGCGAGACGGCGACTTTGACGGTACGCGACAATGGGCATGGGATTGCCGATTTGGACAATCTCTTTGAGCCATTTTACACCACCAAGAAACCGGGAGAGGGGGTCGGGCTTGGCCTTGCCATCTCGTCGGGCATTGTAGGCGACCTTGGCGGCCGGTTGACGGCCCGCAACGGGGAAAACGGCGGCGCGGTCTTCGAGATGCAGCTGCCGATCCTCGGCAAGGAGCAGGAAGCAGCAGAATGAGGGGCCAATGGCACGCACGATGAAAGTGGCGATCGTCGACGACGAGGCAGATATGCGGGCGTCGATCAGCCAATGGCTGGCGCTTTCGGGGTTCGACACCGAGACCTATGGCAGCGCCGAAGATGCGCTGAAGGCAATCGGACCCGAATTTCAAGGGGTTGTCGTTTCGGACATCAAGATGCCGGGCATGGATGGCATGGCCTTCCTGAAGCGCCTTATGAGCCAGGATTCCGGCCTGCCGGTGATCATGATCACCGGCCATGGCGATGTGCCGATGGCGGTCGAGGCGATGCGCGTCGGCGCTTTCGATTTCCTGGAAAAGCCGTTCAACCCCGACCGGATGACAGAACTGGCCAAGAAGGCCACCCAGGCGCGGCGGATGACGCTGGACAACCGCGCGCTGCGAAAAGAATTGTCGGATGGCTCGACCATCATGAAGAAGCTCGTGGGGTCCAGCCCGGCGATGGAGCGGCTGCGCGAGGATATTCTCGATCTGGGCCAGGCGGATTCCCACGTTCTGATCGATGGCGAGACCGGTACGGGCAAGACCCTGGTGGCCCATGCGCTGCACGCGGTCGGGCCGCGGGCATCGAAGAAATTCGTCACCATCTCTTGTGCGGCCTGGGCCGAGGATCAGCTTGCGACCAAGCTTTTCGGGCCAGGCGGCGATGACGGGGCGATCCCGCTGGTCGAAGAGGCGCGCGGCGGAACGCTGTGCCTTGAGGATATCGAGGCGCTGCCCAATGCGCTTCAGGCGCGGCTTCTGACCTTCATCAACGAGCAGGGTGTGCCGCCGGAGACCAGGATCATCGCGATCTGCAACCAGCATGCGCCGGACATGACGCTGGAACAGACGCTGCGGCAGGACCTGTTCTATCGCCTGGGCGCGATGACCATCGTTCTGCCGCCGCTCCGGGCGCGGGGCGAGGATATCCTGCAGCTGTTCACGCGGTTGAGCGAGCAGTTTTCCGAGGAATATGGCTGTGAAGCCCCGCAGGTGACGGCGCAGGAAGCGGCGCAATTGTTGCAGGCGCCCTGGCCGGGCAATGTGCGGCAATTGGTCAATATTGCGGAACGCGCGGTCTTGCAGAACCGCCGCGGCTCGGGTTCGATCGCGTCCTTGCTGATGGCCGACAACGAGACTTCGGGTCCGTCGGCGATGACGACCGAGGGTAAGCCGCTGAAGGAATATGTCGAGGCTTTCGAACGGATGCTGATCGACAACACGATGCGCCGCCACAAGGGCAGCATCGTCGCGGTGATGGACGAATTGTGCCTGCCGCGCCGGACGTTGAACGAGAAGATGGCCAAATACAGCCTGACCCGGTCGGATTACGTCTGAGATGCGCCGGCTGGCCTTGCCGATCGCAATGCTGGCCGCCAGCCCTGCCCGGGCGGAATGTCTGGGGCAGGGCTGTTATGACGGCCTGTTGGTGGCGCTGATCCTGATCGGGCTGGGCGGGCTTGCCATCGTCGCATTGGCGATCTGGCTTTTGCTGCGGCTTCTTCGCCATCTGCGCCGCAACCGGCCCTCGGCTTGACGCACGCCCGTTTGCGCAGGCCCGCAGGCGCAGGATTGGCGCGGCTCTGAGGGCCACCGGAAAAACAGCATTGTGCTGGTGCCCCTTTTGTCGATAGTTTGAGGGCCTGGGGCCCTGTGGGGCCGACTATGGAATTCTCTCCCTTCCCAGGCGGGCCGGCCGCGCAAAGCGCGTCGACGCCATGAGGGGAGCCGGATCAGCCGCAAGGCTGTGCACATTGCCGAAGGACACAGCGCAAGCGCCGTCCGGCTGGCCACCAAAGGCGGAGGGTCCGCAAGGCCCTCTTGACGTGAACCGCGATGAGGCGCGCGAGCATTGCAGGATCAGGCGAGGTCTGCCCAACGGGCAGCACCCGCGCACCTGTGCTCGTCGCCCGCGCCCAGACAAGCCGTCCCATCCGTATTGATCCGCCCCCCGGTTCGCCGGGGGGATATTTGCGCTTGGGACGCAATGGAACAACATGCCCAAGAAGATGCTTATCGACGCCACCCACGCGGAAGAGACCCGCGTTGTCGTGGTGGACGGAAACAAGGTCGAAGAGTTCGACTTTGAAACCCTGAACAAGCGCCAATTGGCCGGGAATATCTACCTGGCCAAGGTGACGCGGGTCGAACCCTCGCTGCAGGCGGCCTTTGTGGATTACGGCGGGAACCGGCACGGCTTCCTGGCCTTTGCGGAAATCCACCCGGATTATTACCAGATCCCGGTCGCCGACCGTAAGGCGCTTCTGGAAGAGGAACGCGCCATGGCGCGGGCCGAGGAAGAGGAAGACAATCGCCGTCAGCGCCGCCGTCCGGGCCCGCGCCCCAAGCCCGCCGCCGTTGAAGGCGAGGCGGTGGTGGCGCGTGGCCCGTCGGAAATGGACGTGGTCGATCTGGAGGACGAGGGGGCCGAGGCCCTTGCCGAGCCGGTGGCCGCCGAGACCGTGGCCGAGGATCATGACCATGCGCATGAGCACGACCATGGCCATGATCACGCCGCGGTCGAAAACGGCAATGGCGCGCGGCCCTATCGGGCGATGGACCATGCCTCCGACACGGATGACGAGATCGAATCGGTCGCCGAGGAGGATGTCGCCGAGGAGATTTCGGCCCCGCGCCGCCCCAAGCTGCGCCGCTACAAGATCCAGGAAGTGGTCAAGGTGCGCCAGATCATGCTGGTGCAGGTGGTCAAGGAAGAGCGCGGCAACAAGGGCGCGGCGCTGACGACCTATCTGTCGCTGGCGGGTCGCTATTGCGTCTTGATGCCGAACACCGCGCGCGGCGGCGGGATTTCCCGCAAGATCACCAATGCGGTCGACCGCAAGAAGCTCAAAGAAATCGCGGGCGAGATGGAGGTGCCGGAAGGCGCCGGCCTGATCATCCGCACGGCGGGCGCCAAGCGCACCAAGGCCGAGATCAAGCGCGACTACGAATATCTGATGCGGATGTGGGAACAGGTCCGCGACCTGACCCTGAAAAGCATCGCCCCCGCGGCGATCTATGAGGAAGGCGATCTGATCAAGCGCTCGATCCGCGATCTTTACAGCAGAGAGATCGACGAGGTGCTGGTCGAGGGCGAGGCGGGCTATCGTACCGCCAAGGACTTCATGAAGATGATCATGCCGTCCCATGCCAAGCAGGTGAAGCGCTATGACGAGCCGATGCCGCTGTTCGCGCGCTATCAGGTGGAAAGCTATCTGGGCGGCATGTTCAACCCGGTCGTGCAGCTCAAATCCGGCGGCTATATCGTCATCGGCGTGACCGAGGCGCTGGTTGCCATCGACGTGAACTCGGGCCGGGCGACGAAGGAAGGCTCGATCGAGGAAACCGCGCTCAAGACCAATCTCGAGGCTGCGGAAGAGATCAGCCGCCAGCTGCGCCTGCGCGACCTGGCCGGTCTGATCGTGATCGACTTCATCGACATGGAAGAGCGGAAGAACAATGCCGCGGTCGAGAAGCGTCTGAAAGACAAGCTGAAAACCGACCGGGCGCGCATTCAGGTCGGCCGCATCTCGGGTTTTGGCCTGATGGAGATGTCGCGCCAGCGGCTGCGGCCGGGCATGCTGGAATCCACCACCCAGCCCTGCCCGCATTGCCATGGCACCGGGCTGATCCGGTCGGATGACAGCATGGCGCTGACCATCCTGCGCGCGCTGGATGAGGAAGGCACGCGCAAGCGGTCGAAGGAAGTGCTGCTGAAGGCGCCGGTCGGAATCGTGAACTTCCTGTTCAACCACAAGCGCGAGCATATCGTCCTGATCGAGACGCGCTATGGCATGGCGGTGCGGATCGAGGCCGATCCGATGCTGGTCTCGCCGGATTATTCCATTGAAAAGTTCAAGACCGCGACACGGGTCGTGCCCGAGCCTTCGACGGTGATCTCGGGCCATGCGGGCCTGATGGGCGCGCCGGTCGACGAGGATGAGGACGAGGATCTGGTCGACGAGATCCTCGATGAGGAAGAGGAGGCCGAGGAGGCCGTGGCCGAGGGCGGCGAGGCGAAGGCCGCGCGGTCCGAAGGCAATGGCGATGGCGGCGGGAAGAAGAAGCGTCGCCGGCGTCGGCGTCGGCGCGGCGGCCGCGATGGCCAGGGCGAGGGTGCGACAGGCGCATCGGCGGCCGAGGGCGATGACGGCGATGACGAGGGCGAGGATGGTGACGAGGGCGATGCGGGCGAGGCCGATCTGGCCGTGACCGTCGAGCTTGTGGCTGGGACGGCGGAAGCGCCTGTCGAGGCGGTGGCCGAAGAAGCCCCGGCCAAGCCCAAGCGCACCCGCAAGCCGCGCGCCAAGGCGGGCGCCGCCGCGGCCGAGGCGGTGACGCCGGAAGCGGTGACGGTGGAAGAGGCGGCCCCTGCCGCCGCGCCCGTTGTCGCCGAGGCCGCTGTCGCGACGGAGGCTGCCGCGGCGGAGGTGCCCGCGCCGAAGAAGAAGACGAGCCGCGCTAAGCCCAAGGCGGCGACCGCCGAAGGCGAGGCCAAGCCTGCCAAACCTGCCACGCGCGCGCGCAGCAGCAAGGCCAAGGCGGCGCCCGTGCCGGAGGTTGAAGCTTCGGTCGCGGAAGCGCCGGTCGTGGCTGCTCCTGTCGAAGCGCCGGTCTCTGCGGAGGCCCTGGTGGTCGAACTGCCGCCCCTGGCCGTCGATCCGGGCCTGGCGGTGGCAGAGGCGGTCCATGCCGATCCGGCGGCCGAGACGGTCGCGGAACCCGTGGCCGATGACCCGGCCAAGCCGCGCCGCAAGGGGTGGTGGTCGCTCAAGCGCTGAGGCTTTGCCCGAGGCAACCTCAGGACGATGTCAAGACAAGGGGGCCCGCGGGCCCCCTTCGTCTTTGGCGATGCTGCGAAACCGTGTTGGGCCGCTTGCGGACGGAGCGGTCATTCGTTCTGGACAAACCGACCCTGTTCATCAGGCCACGTCCAGATACTTTCATCTGCGCGTATTGCTGCGACCACTGCCTCAGCGCGTTCTCGTGATGTGCGACGTTCGCCAAGCCCCATGTATTCAGCCTCGACGTGAACGAGATAGCTGACGACCTGATCGCGCGGTGCGCCCTGCCTTAACTGAGAAGCGGCGGAAATCAGATAGTCGTCATACTCATTTGCAAACCCTTGGTTCGCTTCGTCTCTCCATTTTCCCGGCAAATGCCCGCTTGATCCCAGAAGTCCTATTGGGTCCCAAAGGTTCCAGCCGATGTCGCGCAACCTCGATAACTTAACTCGGGGCTGGGGGAGCATATCTGTCATTTAAGGCCTTCAACGCTGCCGAATGTTGCAAGCGTATGAGAAGATCGCAATGGTCTGCAATGGACCCAACCGGACCAACACGGTTTCGCGGCGTGGGTTAGTCCTTTGCGCGCAGGAAATGCAGCGTGACGGTGCCTTCGGCCCGGCTGCCCAGATAGAGATGCCCGCTCTGGGTGCAGAAATGCGGCAGGTCCACTGCCGCCATGGCATCGGTCGCCCGCACCGCGAGAACCTGACCCGGTGCCAGCGTCATCAGCCGCTTGCGCGCGCGCAGGACGGGCAGGGGGCACAAGAGCCCCTCGCAGTCGATCTCGTGGTCCCAGGTCATCTCCATGGCGCTTCCTAGCGGGCCGGGGTGGATTGTGACAAGACACTCCCGGCAAAGTGACGGCGACGTGCGCCATCTCGCGGTGACGCGGGGCAGGCGGGGCGCTAAGCAGGGGCCACGGGGGACCTTTGATGCTTGGCTTTGACATTCTGGACGCGGGATTGGTGGCGGCGACGCTTCTGGCGCTGACCGGCGGCCTGTTGTCGTTCCTCAGCCCCTGCGTGCTTCCGGTCGTGCCGCCCTATCTGGCCTATATGGGCGGGATCTCGATGGGCGAGATGACCAGCGCCTCGGCGGCGCGCAAGCGGGTGATCCTGCCGGCGCTGTTCTTCGTGCTCGGCCTGTCGACGATCTTCCTGCTGCTGGGTTTTGCCACATCCGCCTTCGGCATCTTCGTCCTGACCAATCAGGAATGGTTCAGCCGCATCGCGGGGACGATCATCATCGTGCTGGGCCTGCATTTCCTGGGGCTGTTCCGCATTCCCCTGCTGATGCGCGAGGCGCGGGTGGATGCGGGCGATCAGGGCGGTTCGGCCCTGGGCGCCTTTGTTCTGGGGCTGGCCTTCGCGGCGGGCTGGACGCCCTGCAATGGCCCGATCCTGGCCGGCATCCTGACCCTCGCGGCGCGCGAGGCCGATATGGGCCGCAGCATCTATCTGATGGGCGCCTATTCCATCGGCCTGGGCCTGCCCTTCCTTCTGTCGGCGATCTTCATCACCCGGGCGCTGGCCCTGATGAAGCGAATCAAGCCGCATCTGCGCAAGGTCGAGATCGTGATGGGGCTGTTCCTCATCCTGGTCGGGGTGATGATGTTCACCGGCTCTTTCTCGATCTTCCAGGGCTGGATGCTGGACGTGATGGAGCAGCTGGGCATTCCGCTGCTGGGCTAGCCCCGGCCGCCCTCCCTGCCTGTGAGGAAAATCTCCTGCCGGGGGTAAGGCCCCGGCGCGGAGCGCTTTTCCCACTTATTTCCGCCCCGTTCTTCCGCCATCCTTGGCGGGCAAGAGGGCGGGATGAAACTGGAGCCGGTAGAGCGGGATCAGGCGCGGGCGGCGGGGCGGGTGTTCCGGCGGCGGGTTTTCTACATTCCGGGCTATGATCCGATCCATCCCCGGCGCTATCGCGAATTGTACCGCAAGGAAGGCGCCCATCAGGCGGCGCTGTCGGGCTATCGGCTCAGCCTGCGCCCCAAGACCGGCGGCGGGCCCTATGGCTGGCAGGTGACGGGTGATGTCGAGGGCGCCCGGGTCGAGGCCGAAGTCGAGGTGCTGGTCTGGTCGGATATCGTGCGCGGCAGCATGTCGAATTCGATCCCCGCCACCTATCTGCAGCTTGTCCG
Source organism: Neotabrizicola paludis (assembly GCF_044142105.1). Lineage (NCBI taxonomy): Bacteria > Pseudomonadati > Pseudomonadota > Alphaproteobacteria > Rhodobacterales > Paracoccaceae > Neotabrizicola > Neotabrizicola paludis. Next base: position 39,541 of record NZ_JBGTYM010000005.1, on the reverse strand, counting down.
CACCGCCTGGGCCTATATCGGCTCGGGCGCGCTGTTCCGGCTGATGCGCCTGCGCAAGGGGCCGATGATCGCGGCGCTTTATCCGATCGTGTTTCTGCTGCTGCAATTGACGGTGGCGGTGGGCCTGGGGTGGGCGGTGGCGAAGCTGATGCTTTGGCCGCTGGCGAATATACCCGTCTCAAGAACCCTTGCCGTGGCTTTGGCCACGGGTCACGCCCTGATCTGGATTGCCGTCGCGAAGGCGGTTCTCATCTGGTTCCGCGCCAGGGACAACAAGGTCTTTGCCTGGTACCTGATGCATGATTATGCCTATTCGGCACAGGCGGGAGGGGCGAATCCGCCCGATCTGGAAGCGCGGATGTCGGATTTTCGCAAGGCGATCCGTGCGGCGCTGGAGCAGGATCTGGACGAGGTTCTGGTCATCGGCCATTCCTCGGGCGCGCATCTGGGCGTGTCGATACTGGCGGACCTGATCCGGGGCGGGCTGCCTGACACGCGCCCGGCCCTGTCCTTTCTGTCGCTGGGGCAGGTGGTGCCGATGGTGTCTTTCCTGCCGCGCGCCACGCGGCTGCGGGCGGATCTGCACTATCTGTCGACGCGCGGGGAACTGACCTGGGTCGATGTGACCGCGCCGGGCGATGGCTGCGCCTTCGCGCTGTGCGATCCGGTGTCGGTGACGGGCGTCGCGCCCGAGGGGAAACGCTGGCCGCTGGTGATCTCGGCCGCCTTCACGCGGACGCTCAGCCCGGCCAGGTGGCAGGCGCTGCGGCGGCGCTGGTTCCGGCTGCATTTCCAGTATCTCTGCGCCTTCGATGCCCTGCCGGGCGCGGCGGATGATTATGATTATTTCCGCATCACGGCCGGGCCGCAGACGCTGGGCGCGCGGTTCGCGGCGCGAAAGCCGTCGAAAAGCCGGATCGAGACCCCGGTCAGCGGCTATCGCAGCACGGCATGAGCGGCTGTCCCTTCCACCCGCCGAAGCCGCCGGCGCGGGCCGACAAGGTCTCGCTCTGGACGCATCTGCGGCTGTTCCGGCGCGACATCCTGTCGGCACAGCCGGCGCGGCTGTACCGGGCCTGGATGGCCGAATTCCGAACGCCCTTCTTCCGCAGCTACATGGTCAATGACCCGGCGCTGATCCGGCTGGTGCTGAACGAGCGGCCCGGGGATTTCCCGAAATCTGACCGGGTGGGCGAGGGGTTGCGCGTGCTGCTGGGCCAGTCGGTCTTTGTGACCAATGGTGAGGTCTGGAAGCGGCAGCGGCGGATCATCGACCCGGCTTTCGAGGGCGGGCGTCTGCGCGAGACCTATCCGGCGATGCTGGCCGCCGCGCAGGTGGCGGTGGCGCGGATGAGCGAAGGCGTGGTCGAGATCGAAGAGGCGGCCAGCCATGCGGCGGCGGATGTGATCTTCCGCACCCTGTTCTCGATCCCGATCGAGCACCGGCTGGCCGCCGAGGTCTTTGCCGCCTTCCGCGCCTATCAGCGCAGCCAGCCGATCCTGAACCTCGCGGCCTTCCTGCCCCTGCCGCGCTGGATGCCCCGCTTTCACCGCAAGGCGACTCGGCAGGCGGCGGCGCAGATCCGGCTTCTGATCGAGGAACTGGTGGCGGCGCGGGGGGAGGAGATCGCGGCAGGGACGGCGCCGGACGATCTGGCCACCAAGATCATGGTCACGCGCGATCCGGTGACGGGGCGGGGCTTCACCCCGGCCGAAATGGTCGACCAGGTGGCGATCTTCTTTCTGGCCGGGCATGAGACCAGCGCCTCGGCCCTGGCCTGGGCGCTGTATCTGCTGGCGCTGTATCCTGAGGTGCAGGCGCGGGTGGCGGCAGAGGTGGCCGGTCTGGGCGCGGCGCCCGAATTCGGCGACATCGCCCGGCTGCGGCTGACGCGCGATGTGTTCCGCGAGACGCTGCGGCTGTATCCGCCAGTGCCGATGATGGTGCGCGAGGCGGCATGCCCCGAAACCTTCCGGGGTCGCGCGGTCAAGCCGGGGGCGCAGGTGGTGCTGTCGCCCTGGCATTTGCAGCGCCATGAGCGGCTGTGGTCCGACCCGGACGGGTTCGACCCGGATCGCTGGGGGCGCGAGGAGACCAGGGCCTCGGCGCGCGCGGCCTATATGCCGTTTTCCGCCGGGCCCCGGGTCTGCACCGGGGCGGGCTTTGCGATGGTCGAAGGGCCGCTGCTGCTGGCGGTATTGCTGCGGGCTTTCCGGTTCGAGCGCATCCACGGCGACGATCCGGTGCCGGTGGCGCATCTGACCGTGCGGGCCCGCGACGGAATCAGATTGCGCGTGGCGCGGCGCTGAGTACGATTTTTCGCCGAAAAATCAAGATCGTCGATCCTTCGGCGAAGGATCGGACCGGCACTGCCGGTCAGGCCAGGTCGACGCGGTAGCTTTCGATCACGGTATTTGCCAAGAGCTTCTCGCACATCGCTTTGACCTCGGCTTCGGCCTTGGCGGCATCCGAGGTGGCGAGGTCCAGCTCGATCACCTTGCCCTGGCGCACGCCTTCTACCCCGGAAAAGCCCAGCGAGCCGAGCGCATGGCGGATCGCCTCGCCCTGCGGATCAAGGACGCCGGATTTCAGCATGACAGTGACGCGGGCTTTCATCGGGCTTCTCCGGGGCTCAGTTGATCAGCGAAGGCTTGGTGGTATGGGTGACATTCGAGGGCAGGACGCCCAGGCGCCGGGCCAGTTCGGTATGGACATCGGCCAAGGGGCCGGGATCATCGACCGAACCGTCGGCGCGTTCGGGCAGGCGCAGATCCCAGAGCCGCATCGATTCAGGGCTGATTTCATCGGCGACGATCAGGCGCATATAGTCGCCTTCCCAGATCCGGCCGACTTCCAGGCGGAAATCCATCAGCCGCACGCCCACGCCCAGCATGACGCCGGACAGGAAATCGTTCACCCGCAGGGCCAGCGCGACCATATCGTCGAGATCCTGCTGGTTGGCCCAGTTGAAGGCGATGATATGTTCTTCGGAGACGAGCGGCGTGCCCAGCTTGTCGTCCTTGTAGTAATATTCGACGATCGGGCGCGGCAGCGGCGTGCCTTCGGGAATGCCAAGGCGGCGCGACAGGTCGCCTGCGGCGAAGTTGCGCACCACGATCTCGAGCGGGATGATCTCGGCCATGCGGACAAGCTGTTCGCGCATGTTGAGACGGCGCATGAAATGCGTGGGCACGCCGATGGCGTTTAGGCCGGACATGAAGAATTCTGACAGGCGGTTGTTGAGCACGCCCTTGCCTTCGGTCGCGGTCGAGATCGGCGCCACATTGTCGGCGGCGGAATCGTCCTTGAAATACTGGATCAGCGTGCCGGGTTCGGGGCCTTCGAACAGGATCTTGGCCTTGCCTTCATAGACCTTCTTGCGCCGTGCCATCATGCATCCCGAAACGGAAAGGACAAAAAGGGGCGGCGGCGCCACCCCGGAAGCTTTGGCCTTGGCCTATAAGCCAAGGGCCGTGCCGCCGCAAGGCGCCCGCGCGGGACGCGGACCCCGCCGATGCAGGATACCCTTGCAGGACTGGCTCGCTCTGGGCATATGACGGTAAAGACGTCCATCGCCCCGAGGGAGACCGAGATGACCACTTTTGACGATCGCGAGAATGCCTTCGAGAGCAAATTCGCCCATGACAGCGAGATGCAGTTCAAGGCCGAGGCGCGGCGTAACAAGCTTGTGGGGCTTTGGGCCGCCGGGCTGATGGGCAAGACGGGCGACGCCGCCGATGCCTATGCGCGCGAGGTGGTGGCAGCCGATTTCGAGGAAGCAGGCAGCGAGGACGTGGTGCGCAAGATCGTGGCCGATCTGGCGGGCAAGGCCACGGCCGACGAGGTGCGCGCCAAGGTGGCCGAACTGATGCCGGTGGCCAAGGCGCAGTTGATGAGCGAGATCTGATCCGCGCCAGAAGCGCGAGACCAGGGGCCGTGCCGGATCATACCGGGACGGCCCCTTTGCATTCGTGCAGACGGGCGCCTGGGGTCAGGGCAGGGCCAGGGGGCGCTGCCGCCGGAGAACGAGAATGAAATTGCATCGACCGGGGCCGCATGGCAGAGGAAAACGGGTTGAAGACAACCCGACCCCGGAGGTGAAAGATGAGTGACGACGCGCTGAGCCGCCTGCTGGCAAGCCGCGACTGGCTGATGGCCGATGGGGCAACCGGAACCAACCTGTTCAACATGGGCCTCGCCTCGGGCGAGCCACCGGAATTGTGGAACACCGACCAGCCCGACAATATCCGCACGCTCTATCGCGGCGCGGTCGAGGCCGGGTCGGACATCTTCCTGACCAACACTTTCGGCGGCAATGCCGCGCGGCTTAAGCTGCACAATGCTCAGGGCCGCGTGCGCGAGCTGAATCGCGTCGGCGCGGAGCTGGGCCGCGAGATCGCCGATGCCGCCGGGCGGCCGGTCGTCGTTGCGGGTTCGGTCGGGCCGACGGGCGAGATCTTCGAGCCGATGGGCACGCTGACCCATGCCGCTGCCGTGGAGATCTTTCATGAGCAGGCCGAGGGTCTGAAGGAAGGCGGCGCGGATGTCTTGTGGATCGAGACGATCAGCGCGCCCGAGGAATATCGCGCGGCGGCCGAAGCGGCGGCGCTGGCCGGGATGCCCTGGTGCGGCACGATGAGCTTTGACACGGCGGGGCGCACGATGATGGGCGTGACCTCGGCGGCGATGGCCGAACTGGTCGAGAAGCTGCCCAATCCGCCGATCGCCTTTGGCGCCAATTGCGGCGTGGGCGCGAGCGACCTGATGCGCACGGTGATGGGCTTTGTCGGCGCGGGCAGCCATCGGCCGATCATCGCCAAGGGCAACGCGGGCATTCCGAAGTATCACGATGGCCATATCCATTATGACGGCACGCCAGAACTGATGGCGGAATATGCGGTGCTGGCGCGGGATGCGGGGGTGCGCATCATCGGCGGCTGCTGCGGCACCATGCCCGAGCATCTGCGCGCCATGCGCGCCGCGCTGGAAAGCCGCCCCAAGGGGCCGGTGCCGACCCTGGAAGACATCTCCGCGCATTTGGGCGGCTTCTCCTCGGCTTCGGACGGGACGGATGGCGAAGGCCCGGTGCGGCGCGAACGGCGCGGACGGCGGGGCTGAGGGTTTCGGTGGGCCCGCTGATCGCAGGCGGCGCGTCGACCTTAGTCGTGCTTTGCCTGCCAGAAACTAATCTGGTATTCGATCAGATCATCCGGGTCTTCGGGCTGATAAAACTCGACGATGCAGGGTCTGTCGGGGAACTGCCAAGCTAACTTCGCCTGGTAGATCTCCTTTAGAATGTTGCCGAGATAGATCAGCTTGTCCTTCGTGCAGTCCTCGCATCCGTGAGCTTGAATGTCCGCGAGGTGCAGATGGTTTAACACCCATTCTACGGATTTCGGCGTTGCGTTGGGCTGCCGTTCGAAGGCGTCGATCCGGTTGTCCGGACAGCCTGCGCGAAGGATGTAATCCCGGTTGACCTCGAACTCCGGCCAGAACTCATTGGCATAGGCCACGGCGAGAAGGCAGTTGCCCAGTCCAGCGACCAGGACTCCAAGGTCTGCCCTTTCTCCCCATCGCGACAGTTCCTGCTCAACGCTTTCCGGGATTCTTCGGGGCACCGTACGCTCCTTGAGAAGGTTTGATGTTCCACCTTAGCATCCGCGCAAGGTGCAGCAATAACGCTAGAACAGGCTTGGCTGGTCGCCCCGTGCCAGGGGCGGCTGGAACAGGTCGCAACGCAGGGGCGGCAGGCGATTGGTATAGCCCAGCCGCGCGCAGGCCTTGTCGAAGCGCTGGCCGATCAGCCGCGACCACAGGCCCTCGCCCCGCATCCTTTGGCCCCAGGCGGCGTCATAGTCCTTGCCGCCTCGGCTTTCGCGGATGCGCGCCATGATCTTGGCGGCGCGGCCCGGTTCCGAACGATCCAGCCAGTCCCGGAACAGGGGGGCGACCTCAAGCGGCAGGCGCAGCATGATCCAGCTCGCGCCCTGCGCCCCGGCCTCGCGTGCGGCGGCAAGGATCGGCTCAAGCTCGTGGTCGGTCAGGCCGGGAATGACCGGCGCAACCATGACCCGCACCGGAATGCCGGCCTGCGCGAGCCGCCGGATCACCGCCAGCCGCCGGGCGGGGGCGGCGGCGCGGGGTTCCATGCGGCGTGACAGGCCGGGATCGAGCGTGGTGACCGAGATGCCGACCCGCAGCAGGCCCTGCGCCGCCATCGGGGCGAGGATGTCGAGATCGCTTTCGACCAGGGTGCCCTTGGTGGTGATTGCCGTGGGGTGGTTGAAGGCGGAGAGAACCTCGAGAATTTCGCGCATCACCCGGTGCTTCGCCTCGATCGGCTGGTAGGGATCGGTGTTGGTGCCAAGGGCCACGGTGGCGACGCGGTAGCTGCGGGCGCGCAGCTCGCGGTCGAGCACGGCGCCGATGCCGGGGCGCGCGATGAGCCGGGTTTCGAAATCGAGGCCGGGCGAGAGGTTCAGCCAGGCATGGGTCGGGCGGGCGAAGCAATAGACGCAGCCATGTTCGCAGCCGCGATAGGGGTTGACGCTGCGGTCGAAGGGCAGATCGGGCGAGCGGTTCCAGCTGAGCGCCGAGCGCGGCCTTTCCAGCCGCACTTCGCTGACGATCAGCCGGTCTTCCTCGGGCAGATCCCAGCCGTCGTCGGCAGCCTCGCGCCGGGTCGGCTCGTACCGCCCGGTCTCGTTCGACGCGGCCCCGCGGGCGCGGAGGCGCTGGCCTTGCAGGAGCGAGGGGTGGGGCGCCTTTTCCATGGCACCAAACTAGAACAAAATGGGAACATGCGCTATCCCTCGTGCTGCGCATTTTTCTTGCTGTCGGCTTTCATTCCGGGCATGTCGCTTAATGAGCAGTCGCAAGGGCGCTTTCGGCCCATGCAACAGGCAGACACCGCCCTTTCTTGGAGCGCCCAGATGGCCGACGACGAGATCATCCTTTCCGAACTGCCCGATGACGAGCTGGTCTTGCAGATGCATGACGATCTCTATGACGGTCTCAAGGAAGAGATCGAGGAAGGCACCGAGATCCTTCTGGAACGCGGCTGGACGCCCTATGACGTTCTGACCAAGGCGCTGGTTGCAGGCATGAAGATCGTCGGTGACGATTTCCGCGACGGCATCCTCTTCGTGCCGGAAGTGCTGCTTTCGGCCAATGCGATGAAGGCGGGGATGCACATCCTCAAGCCGTTGCTGGCTGAAACCGGGGCGCCCCGCATGGGCAAGATGGTGATCGGCACGGTGAAGGGCGACATCCACGACATCGGCAAGAACCTTGTCGCGATGATGATGGAAGGCGCGGGCTTCGAAGTGCTGGACCTGGGCATCAACAATTCGGTCGAGAAATATCTCGACGCGCTTGAAGCCGAGAAGCCCGATATCCTGGGCATGTCGGCGCTGCTGACCACGACCATGCCCTATATGAAGGTTGTGATCGACACGATGAAGGAAAAGGGCATGCGCGAGGATTACATCGTCCTCGTGGGTGGCGCGCCCTTGAACGAGGAATTCGGCAAGGCGATCGGCGCCGATGCCTATTGCCGCGATGCCGCCGTGGCGGTGGAGACCGCCAAGACCTTCGTGGCGCGCAAGCACAACCAGCTGGGCGCCTGAGCCGGAATTTCCGGCGATGTCTTGCAAAGGCCCCGGAATTTCCGGGGTCTCGTCGTTTCGTGACTTGGATTCCGCGACAAGGGGGGCCACATTTGGAATGTGGAGGGCTGGATGATGCCATTGACCCATTTCCTCGGGATGCTCTGCCTGGTGATCCTTGCGGCGGGGACGACGCTGATTCTGGCGCTTTGGGCGCATGTGCCGCTTCTGGCGCTGTCTTTCGCGGCGGTGATGGGCAGCCTGATCCTGGGCGCGCGGCAGTGGCGCTAGGCGCCGGGAAGTCGCCTGATGCCCCGGACGATGCGGTTCTGACCGAAACGGGGCTGGCGCCCGCGCAGACGGGCCGGGTTCTGCTGATCGCCTGTGGCGCGCTGGCGCATGAGATTCTGGCGGTGAAGGCAGCGAATGGCTGGGACCATCTCGACCTGCAATGCCTGCCCGCCAAACTGCATCTTTGGCCCGACCGGATCACCCAGGCGGTCGAAGAGGCGGTGCTGGAGCGGCGGGGCGACTATGCCGCGGTGCTGGTGGTCTATGCCGATTGCGGCACGGGCGGGCAATTGCAGGAAAAGTGCAAGCAACTGGGCGTCGAGATGATCGAGGGCCCGCATTGCTATTCGTTCTTTGAAGGGAATGCGGTTTTCGCCGAGAAATCGGAGACCGAGTTCACCGCCTTTTACCTGACCGATTTTCTGGTGCGGCAGTTCGATGCCTTCGTGTGGAAGCCGATGGGGCTGGACCGCCATCCCGAGCTGCGCGACATGCTGTTCGGCAATTACACCAAGCTGGTCTATCAGGCCCAGACCGAGGATCCCGCCCTGGATGCCAAGGCGCGCGACTGCGCGGCGCGGTTGGGGCTGGATTATGAGCGGCGCTTCACCGGCTATGGCGATCTGGTGCCCGCGCTTCAGCGCGCGGCGGAGCGATAGTGGTTCAGCACGAAGACGCGGATCGCCGAGGCGAGGCCGGTCTCGGGCGGACGGCTGCCATCGATTTCGGCGGCAAGCTCGTTGAGGCTTTGGCCGCGTTCGGCGGCAAGCGTGCGGAAAGCGTCCCAGAATTCTGATTCGAGCGAGACGCTGGTGCGGTGGCCCTGAAGGGTCAGCGAGTGTTTGATTGGGCGGGCGGACATGATCTGCGCATAGCGCAGGCGGCCGCTACACGCAAAATCCTTCGAAGGATTTTGCAAATCTTTTCGAAAAGATTTGCAGCCTGAGGCCGGTCACAGGACGATCCGCACCGGCTCGCGGTTGCAGAAGATGATGAACTGGCCCGCGTTTTCGACCACACGAAAACCCCGACGCCGCACTTCATGGAGAAAACGGTCGCGGCCCAGGATGCGGTCTACATCCTGCACCTTGCGGCGGACGATGCCGCCTTCGGCCGCGCTGCGGGCGGAAAAGAGATGCGCGACCCAGCGATCCGGGGTGATCGGGACAGGCAGATCCTTCATAGCGCACCTCCTGCGCGACAGGCTCGCGCAGGGTGGTTAAATGCCGGTTAATCCTGATCCTGCTCGCGGTCGCGGTGATGGGCGTCAAGATCGCGCGCCGCCTTTTCGGCGCGCGCCTGCTGCAACTCTTTCTCGGCCTTGCTGCGCCCGAATTTCGCCGCTTGCGCATCCGCCGTGGCGCGGGCGGCCTTGCGGGCCGCCTGCTTGCGCGCGGTGCGCAGGTTGACGATCTCGGCCATCAGCCCTCCGACACTCAGCCCTTCGGTCCGATCATGTCTTCGGGCCGCACGACGCGGTCGAAGGTCTCGGCATCGACGAAGCCCAGGGCAATCGCCTCCTCGCGCAGAGTGGTACCGTTCTTGTGGGCGGTCTTCGCAACCTTGGTGGCGTTGTCATAGCCGATGGTCGGGGCCAGCGCCGTCACCAGCATCAGGCTTTCCTTCATCAGCTTGTCGATCCGCGCCACATTGGCCTGGGTGCCGACCACCATGTTGTCGGTGAAGGACGAGGCCGCATCGCCCAGAAGCTGCATGGATTGCAGCACGTTATAGGACATCATCGGATTGTAGACGTTCAGTTCGAAATGCCCCTGCGACCCGGCGAAACCAACCGCCGCATCATTGCCCATGACATGGGCACAGACCATGGTCAGCGCCTCGGCCTGGGTCGGGTTCACCTTACCCGGCATGATCGAGGAGCCCGGCTCGTTTTCCGGCAGGATCAGCTCTCCCAGGCCCGAACGCGGGCCGGAACCCAGCAGACGCAGGTCATTGGCGATCTTGAACAGGGCCGCCGCGACCGTCTTGAGCGCGCCCGAGAACATCACCATCGCGTCATGCGCCGCCAGCGCCTCGAACTTGTTCGGAGCGGTGACGAAGGGCAGGCCGGTGATCCTGGCGATCTCGGCCGCGACGGCGGCGTCATAGCCCTTGCGGGTGTTCAGCCCGGTGCCGACGGCGGTGCCGCCCTGCGCCAGTTCGTAAATGTCGGTCAGGCACATCTTCACCCGGGCGATGCCTTTGTCGACCTGGGTCGCGTAGCCGGAAAACTCCTGGCCCAGCGTCAGCGGCGTCGCATCCTGGGTATGGGTGCGGCCGATCTTGATGATGTCCTTGAACTCCTCGACCTTGGCCCAGAGCGCCTTGGAAAGCTTTTCCAGCCCCGGGATCAGCACGTCGCGCGCATGCATCCCGATCGCCACATACATTGCGGTCGGGAATGTGTCGTTCGAGGACTGGCCCATGTTCACATGGTCATTCGGATGGACGGGCTTCTTCGAGCCCATCACGCCGCCCAGCATTTCGATGGCGCGGTTCGAGATCACCTCGTTGGCATTCATGTTCGATTGCGTGCCGGACCCGGTCTGCCAGACGACCAGCGGGAAATTGTCGTCGAACTTGCCCTCGATCACTTCCTGCGCGGCGGCTTTGATCGCCTCGGCCAGCGCGGCATCCAGATCGCCCTGCGCCGCGTTTACGGTGGCCGCGGCCTTCTTGATCACGCCCAGCGCGCGGATCACCGGGACGGGCTGCTTTTCCCAACCGATCGGGAAGTTGATGATCGAGCGCTGGGTCTGTGCGCCCCAATACTTGTCGGAAGGAACCTCAAGCGGGCCAAAGCTGTCGGTCTCGGTACGGGTCGCGGTCATCGGAAGACTCCTGCAATGCTCTCGCGGCCCCCGATAGCGCCGCAGCGCCGCGAAATCAATCGGCATACCTTGGCATACCGTCTTGGCTGGAGCGGCCTTCAGGTCCGGCGAAAGCGATAGACGCGGGCGGGGGGAAGGTTGGCCCAGACCTTGAAGCCGCGATCGACCTTGAGGCCAAGGCTGGCAATCTGTTCCGGCGGCAGGGGCGGGCGGGGGCCATAGGTGAATTGCACATATGTGCCACGCGGGCCAAGAACCTTGAAGGCCGCGCCGACAATGCCTTCGCGCACCGTTTCGGGCATGGACAGCAGCGGCAGGCCCGAGATCACGACCTGAACCCCGGCATCCATCAGATCGGCTGTTGTCTCGGCCCCGGCCTGATGCACCGTCACGCCGGGAAACTTGGCGCGCAGATGGGTGACGAATTCCTCGTCCAGCTCGAAAAGCGTCAGATTGCCAGGCGGTACGCCGCGCGCCAGGATCGCCTCGGTGAAGCGGCCGGTGCCGGGGCCGAATTCGACCACGCGGCCCGATTGCGGACCGAGCCCCAGCGTCATCGCGCGCGCCAGAGTGCGCGAGGAGGGCGCGATGGCAGAGACCTGCCGCGGGTTCTTGAGAAGCCGACGGCGGAAAAGGGCGAGATCGCTTTCCAATTGTCCGGTCTTGGCGTCAGGTCTTGCGGAACTTGTCGAGGCTGACGACCTCGGCCTCGGGGCGTGGGCTGTCGTCGCCATCGGTGTCGGGATCGTCGCCGTCTTCCTCGTCCTCGTCGTCTTCCTCATGGCTTTCGAAGCGCAGGCCGAATTCGACGGAAGGGTCGACAAAGGTTCGCACCGCGTCGAAGGGGATGATCAGGGGTTCCGGCTGGTTGCCGAAATTCAGCGTGACAGAGAAACCCTCGTCTGTGACCTCGAGATTTTCATACCAATGCTGAAGCACCACGGTCATTTCCGATGGGTAGCGCGCATGAAGCCAATCGGCGATGGCAACGCCGGGATGGGTGGTGTCGAAGGTGATGAAGAAGTGATGCGCCCCGGGCAGGCCGTCACGGGCAACATCTGCCAGCACGGTCTGGATCAGGCCGCGCATCGCCTGGTGCATGAGGTTGCCGTAATCAATGCCGCGCGCCATGACCGATCCCTTCCAATTGAGCGCCAGCATAGGGGATTCGTCGGGCAAGGGAAGAGGGGGCGGGGGTCATGCCCGCATCATGCCCAGCCAAAAGCAGAGGCCAGCGCGGATGCCGCCGCCGAAAGCGCCAGCACAAGAAGAAGCGGCCAATGCCTGCGCAGCAACAGAAAGCCCGCGCCAAGTGCGATCAGCGCGACGGCGGGGCGCAGGGTCAGAAGCTCTGGCAGGGACAGGTGAACTGGCCCCAGCCGCACCTCGCTGACCGTGCCGAACAGGACATGCAGGGCGAACCACAGCGACAGATTGGCGATCACGCCCACCACGGCGGCAGTGATGGCGGCCAGCGCTCCCGAGAGGCGCGGCATATGGGTCAGCCGCTGGACAAAGGGCGCCAGCGCGAAGATGAACAGGAAGCAGGGGACGAAGGTCATCCACAGCGCGATGATGGCACCGGCCAGGCCCATCGGCCAGCCGCCTGCGCCATGCCCCGCCATATAGCCCACGAATTCATTGACCAGGATCAGCGGCCCCGGCGTCGTCTCGGCCAGGCCCAGCCCGTCCATCATCTGCCTTAGGCTGAGCCAGGCCTTGTTCTCAACCACCTCCTGCGCCATCCAGGCCAGAACCGCATAGGCGCCGCCAAATGTCAGGATGGCGAGCTTCGAGAAGAAGATGCCGATCTCGACCAGTCGTTGCGGCGCTGTGGAACAGAGCAGCCCGAGCGGCACCAGCCAGATCGCGAGCCAGGTGGTCGCGGCGCGCAGGCTGTCGCGTAGCGCACCGGGTTGCGGCGGTGTAGGGGTGGCGGGCACGGCATGGCTGCGCAGATAGCCCCAGAGACCGGCGGCCAGGATGATCACCGGGAAGGGTAGGTTCAGGAAGAACAGCCCGACAAAGGCGGCCAGCGCCACCAGATAGGCGGCCCGCGACTTCAGCGCCCGCTTGGCCACGCGCAGCAGCGCCTCGATCACGATGGCGATGACCGCGGCCTGAACCCCCGCGAACAAGGCCGCGATCAGCGGCACCTGGCCGAAGGCGGCGTAGATCATGCTCAGCGCCAGAACGACGCAGGCCCCGGGCAGGACGAACAGCCCGCCCGCGATCAGCCCGCCCCTGACCCCGTGCAGCTTCCAGCCGATCCAGGTCGCGAGCTGCATGGCCTCCGGCCCGGGCAGAAGCATGCACAGCGACAGCGCGCGCAGGTAATCGGCCTCGTCGACCCAGCGTTTCTCGTCCAGCACGATCCGGTGCATCAGCGCGATCTGCGCGGCGGGACCGCCAAAGGACAGAAAGCCGATGCGGGCGAAGGTGCGCGTCAGCTCGTCCAGCGAGGGCGTCAAGCCAGAGGTCATGCCGGGCGCCCCGCCGGCCAGTCATGGCCTTCGTCGAACCCGTCCCGGGCCCAGCGATACAGGGCGTCATACAGAATCATTCCGGCCTCAAGCTGTTGCAGATCATCACGAAACTGGCGTGACAATCCGACCGAAAGCGCCAGAAGCCCCGCGGCCTGCGGCGCAAGATCATGGCGGTCGGTATCTGCGGCCCGGATCACCCTTGCCATGCGCTCCAGCGGCTCGGTCATCAGGCCGAAATCCTGCATCAGGGCGTCGAAGCTGCACAGATCGCCGCGGTGGCTGAAGGTCACATCGGGGATGTCATAGGGAATGGCCCCGAAGCGTTCGGCCACGGCAGGCACTTCGGCGGGCGCGACGTAAAGGAACTGCGCCTGCGGGTCGATGAAGCGGCGGATCAGCCAGGGGCAGGCGATGCGGTCGATCTTGGGGCGCTGGCGTGTGACCCAGAGGCGCGTCTGCGGCAGGGCGGCGCGCGGGATCATCGGCAGGCCCGCCTCGGCCCAGGCGGCGGCGCCGCCTTCCAGCACCTCGGCCTGCCAGCCGCTTGCGCGCAAAAGCGCCGCCGCGCCTTCGGAAAGCTTGCGGCCCCTCATGCAGATCACGGCGACGCGGCCGGGCGGCGCGGCAAGACCGTCCAGCGCGTCATGGCGGCATAGGCGGGTGGTCGGGATCAGGCGGGGCAGGCTGTCCAGATCCTCGGGCAGGCGGACATCAAGGATCAGCGGCGCATCGGGCGTGCCGATCAGGCGCATCAACTGGGCGGGGGCGATCTGGCCGAAAGCGGGCATGGCGGCATCCTTGGCAAAGGGTCAGGGATGCGACACTTGGGCCGGGGCCTCACGGGGTGGGCGCAGACCCCATGAGCGATGGCTTAGGCCCAGTGCCTGTTCCGGTCAAGGCTTAGCGCGCGGGATGCGCAGGCCAAGCCGCACCGAGGCCACGCGGATCGCGAAGGTCAGCGCGAGTCCCAAGGCGGCGATCAACAGGGGCGGCCAGCCAAGATGGTCGCCCAGCACCACCAGCCCCGCGCCAAGGATTGCCGCGACGGCATAGACGTCTTCGCGCAACACGCGCGGGATCTCTGTCACCAGCAGATCGCGCACCACGCCGCCGCCCACGGCGGTCAGGACGCCGATCAGGCAGGCCGCGGCGGGGTTCAGCCCGAATTCCAGCGCTTTCTGCGTGCCCGAGACGGCAAAGACGCCCAGACCCAGCGCATCGAGCAGCATGACGGGCTTGTTCAGCCGCTCGACCTGGCGGTGGGCCAGGAAGGCGACAAGGCCGGCGGCAAGGGCCGCCAGAAGGATGCGCGGGTCCTGCAACACGGCGGCGGGCTGGTCGCCGATCGCCATGTCGCGAATGGCACCCCCGGCCGTGGCAGCGGCGGTGGACAGGACAATGACGCCGAAAAGATCAAGTTGGCGGCGAACGGCCAGCATGCCGCCCGACAGGCCGAAGACGAAGGTGCCGGTCAGGTCCAGCCAGAGGGCAAGGGTGGTCAGGCTGGCAGCGGGCAGGTCCATGCGCGACTCCGGGCGTTTGGCGCAGCCTAGCCTGCGGTCGGGCAGTGGGACAGGGGTCAGCCGATGGGCTTGGACAGTTCGCGCAAGAGTTTCAGCCGCAGGCTGGCGGCATAATCCTGCAAGCCCCGGGCGGTGACGACAAACCCGCCCGGCGTGACGACCCAGGACAGGTAGTAGCGGGTGATCGGGCTGGCGGGGCCGGGTTCCTCGATGGCGATGGCATTGACGGCGACGCCCATCGCGCGGGCCTCGGACCGGGCGCGGGCATCGGTGAAGCCGGCATTCTCCTGCCCGTCGCCGGAAATGTCGACGACAAGGCGGTCGCAATCAGCAACCTCGGGGAATTGCGCCAGGGCGAAGCGCAGGCCCTGACCCACCGCCGTGTCCGAGCCTTCGAAGGCGCGAGGCGTGCGGGCGGCGGCCTCGGCAAAGCGGCGGACTGCGCCTTGGGTCAGCATCCGCTGCCAGGGCAGAACAAGGGCCTGCTGGTCGGTGCCGGACCAATGCACCACGGCCAGCGCCACCTGCCCCTCGACCAGAGCATCGGCCACGGCCGGATCGGTCAGCGCGGCGGCCAGCCCCTCGGCCTGAAGGCGGTAGTCGCCGGCGTCGATCGAGCCAGAGACATCGATCGACAGCACGAGCGCCGTCTCGCAGGCCCCTGCGGCTCTGGCGGTCAGGCAAAGGCCAAGGGCGAGCGTACGCAACATGGTGTCAAGCATGGGGCGCGGCGCGGCGTTACGCAAAGAAAATGGCAGGGAAGGAAAGCACAGGATTCTGTTGCCAGGCTCCTGAGACAGGGCGTTTTGCAGGAGCCTTGGGGCAGGATCTTGGGGAAGCGCAGGATTCTGTTGCCAGGCTCCTGCAGGCCCCGCCCTACGCGGCTAAGCGCAGGGACTTGAGTTTGGTATTGCGAGCTGCTTACGCAGCCAGCGCCACCGGAGCACGGTTGTCATTGGCAACTGTGATCTTGGACCGATAACGGTGGTACCTCACCGAGCGAAAGCTGGCCTCTTTGGTCGTTCGTCGATCCTATTTCGGCCCCACACGCCCGCAATGAACGGGAAAGTCTGGTGGAGCCGCCGGGTACCGCCCCCGGGTCCGAGCCGATTATTACAGGTGCGTTTATCGCCATAGTCCGAGTTGCCCCGAACAGGGTGGAATATAGGGGGCGGACCTACGGGCCGCAAGCCCGTTGCGGCAGGCCGCAGAGGGCGGCAGGGGCGCTGCGGCGTCAGTAGCGGGACAGCGCCAGATCCTTGGCGTCGATTTCGGGCGCGCGGCCCGAGACCAGATCGGCGATCAGCCGGCCCGAGCCCGAGGACATGGTCCAGCCCAGCGTGCCATGGCCGGTATTGAGGAACAGGCCCTGCACCGGGGTCGGGCCGATGACCGGGGTGCCATCGGGCGTCATGGGGCGCAGCCCGCTCCAGAACGTCGCCTTCGACGTGTCGCCGCCGGGGAAAAGATCCGTCACCGAATGTTCCAGCGTGCGGCGGCGGGCGGGTTCAAGGCGGTTGTTGTAGCCCGAAATCTCGGCCATGCCGCCCACGCGGATGCGGTCGCCCAGCCGGGTGATGGCGATCTTGTAGGTCTCGTCCATCACGGTCGATTCCGGGGCGCGGGAGGCATCGGTGATCGGGATGGTCAGCGAATAGCCCTTGACCGGGTAGACCGGCAGGCGGATGCCCAGGGGCGCGAGCATCTGCGGCGAATAGCTGCCCAGACACATCACCACCGCATCGGCCCGGGTCTGGCCGCGGTCGGTCTCGACCCCGATGGCGCGGCCGCCTTCGGTCAGGATGCGGCGGATCGTCTCGCCCCAGCGGAAGGTCACGCCCTTGGCCACCGCCAGATCGGCCAACGCGTTGGTGAACTTGAAACAATCGCCGGTCTCGTCGAGCGGCGTCAGCAACCCGCCCACGATCTTGTCGCGGGCCTGGGCCAGCGCCGGTTCCTGGGCGATGCAGCCCGCCGGGTCCAGCACCTCGCAGGGGATGCCATCGGCGTTGAGCGCCCTGACGTCCTTGGCCGACGCCTCAAGCTGGGCCTCGGTGCGGAACAGTTGCAGCGTGCCCTTCATCCGCTCGTCATAGGCAATGCCGGTGGCGGCGCGCAATTCGGCCAGCGCGGTGCGCGAATAATCGGCCAGGCGCAGCATCCGGCTTTTGTTCAGAGCATAGCGGGCCGAGGTGCAGTTGCGCAGCATGGCGACAAGCCAGGACAGCATCGCCGCATCGACCTTGGGGCGCAGGATCAGGGGCGCGTGCTTCATCAGCAGCCATTTGACCGCCTTTTTCGGAATGCCCGGCGCGGCCCAGGGGCTGCAATAGCCGAAAGAGACCTCGCCCGCATTGGCGAAGCTCGTCTCCAGCGCGGGGCCGGTCTGGCGGTCGATCACCGTGACCTCATGGCCCGCCTGCGCCAGATACCAGGCTGAAACGGTGCCCAGAACGCCGCTGCCAAGCACGATGACTTTCATCTGAAGGATACCTCGTTCGGCGTGCGCCTTCCGCCCGCCTTTCTGCGTGAACATCGTGTAAAATCCATCGAATGTCCTGCCGATCCGTGCAATTATATTTCTTCTGACATGCGTATGCGCAATTAACGAGGGTCAGACGCAAGAATATGCCGGAACTGGATCGTATCGACCGCGCGTTGATTCGCGCATTGCGGCGCAACGCGCGGATCACCAATGTCGCGCTGGCTGCCGAGGCGGGGCTGTCGCCCTCGGCCTGTCTGCGCCGGATACAGATGCTGGAAGCCTCGGGGGTGATCCGGGGATATACCGCGCTGATCGCGGGGGCGGCGTCAGAGCGGGCGCATGTGGTGATCGTGCGCATCAGCCTTGAGCGGCAGACCGAAGATGTTCTGAACGCCTTCGAAGCCGAAGTGCGCAAGCATCCCGAAGTGCGCGAATGCTACCTGATGACCGGCGAGGAGGATTACCTGCTGCGGCTGGAAACCGAAGGCGCCGGCGATTACGAGCGGGTCCATAAGGAAATCCTGTCCCGCCTTCCGGGCGTCAGCCGGATCAATTCCAGCTTCGCGATCCGCAGCGTGATCTGAAGCGCCACCTGTCAGGCCAGGTGGGGCAAAGGGCGCTTCCGCGCACGGCGATGCTTGGGTGGCGCAACAGCAAACGCCCGGGACAAGGCCCGGGCGTTGCAGCCAGAATGGGGCGATCAGAAGCCCGATTTGATCAGCTCGAATTCCTCGATCATCTTCTCGCGCAGTTCCGCCGTGGGCGGGGTCTGGGCGAAAAGCGTCGTGGTGACCGGATCGACATAGGCGGCCTTCAGCGCGGCGGGGTCGATCGTGGCCATGGCGGCATCGTTCGACAGGGAATAGCCGATCGCATCCAGCAGCGGCTGGGCCGAAGTCGGGGCCAGCAGCGAGTTGATGAAGTCATAAGCCTTGTCTTCCTTGCCAGGCCCGTCCTTCATGTTCACCATGCCGCAGAACCAGGTCGCCGCCCCTTCGGCCGGGGCGCGGTTGAAGCCGACGGGGAAATTCTCGCCCATCAGGATCGCGACCGGGTCATTCCACGACCAGGCCACCTGCACTTCGCCCGAGGCCATGAGCTGCGACAGTTCCGACGGGTCCGACCAATAGGCGCGGACATTCGGGTGTACCTTGCGCAGCCAGTCGGCAGCGGCCTGGAACTGTTCGTCGGTGATGTTATCCCAGGAGGTCACGCCAGTGGCGAGGAAGGCCAGCGACCAGACATCGTCGGTATTGTCGGGCATCGAGATGCGGCCGGCATATTTCTCATTGGTGAAGACCGACAGCGAGGCCACGTCTTCGGCGGGGACCGTCTCGGTGTTATAGGCGATCGCCGTATAGGCATAATCGGTCGGGATGAACCAGACACCGTCGGAATCGGTGAAGTTCTTGGTCATCCGCTCGGGGATGTTCTTGAATTCCGGGATCTTCGCGACATCCCAGGGCTCGATCAGCCCGGCATCCTTGTAGCGCGGCACCGAGGCGGCGCAGGGGTGGACGACATCGGCCTTGAAGCCGGACGAGACCTTCTGGAACGCCTCGTCGTCATCGGCGAAGAAGACGTAGGACGGCTTCTGGCCATATTTGTCGACATAGGGTTGCAGCATCCCGTCGATTTCCCAACCAGCCCAGTCAAGGATGGTCAGTTCGGGGTCGGCGGCGCGGGCCGTGGTGGCGAGGGCAAGCGCGGTGGCAGCGCAAGCCAGGAATGTGGCGTGACGGGACATACTCTCTCCTTGTTGGCATCAGACCTGCCGGATTTCCCCAAGACGGCGATCTGCGTGGTTGAGACGCTAGGACAGGTGCATTCCTGCCTCAAGCCTGTATTGACATTGTGCGTTCGGTGCGCGGCAGACAAGAGGCGCAGCGGCGCTTGCCCGCGGAATATGACCAAGGCGGCGCCCGAGCGCGCGCCCGCGCCTGTTCTTGCGGCGGGGCGAGGCGGAGCGCAGGGGGTTGACCCTTGCTCTGATCCGGCGTGGCTTGCGCTGCGGCTGGGCGGTTGCTAGACCTGTTCGCGATGCCGGGCGGCGCCCGGTTCTGGCCCGGCGGGAGACAACGCCGGGTCTGGCTGGAAGACCTGCCGCGGACCGGGATGACCCGCCTGCGCAGGCATTCCCGCTCCGTGGCCCTAGATGCAGGAGCCGCAGATGGCACTCGACCTTTCTTTTGTCCGTTCCCAGTTCCCGGCCTTTGCCTCGCCGGTGCTGTCGACCCATGCCTTCTTCGAGAATGCGGGCGGCAGCTATCCTTGCGCGCAGGTGGTCGAGCGGCTGCACCGCTATTACACCGACCGCAAGGTGCAGCCCTATGGGCCCTATCCGGGGGCGCAGGCGGGCGGCGCCGAGATGGACGAGGCGCGCGACCGGCTGGCGGCCATGATGGGCGTGGCGCGGGAAGAAGTGTCCTTTGGCCCTTCGACCAGCGCGAACACCTATGTGCTGGCCCAGGCGGTGCGGCAGTGGCTGCGCGGGCAGGATGCGGCGATCGTGGTGACGAACCAGGATCATGAGGCGAATTCCGGCGTCTGGCGGCGGCTGGCTGACGAAGGGATCGAGGTGCGGGAGTGGAAGCTTGACCCGGCGACCGGCTCGCTGGACCCGGCCGCGCTGGCGACGCTGCTGGCCGATGGCAAGGTGCGGCTGGTGTGCTTCCCCCATTGCTCGAACGTGGTGGCCGAGATCAATGACGTGGCGGCGATCTGCGCCGTGGCCAAGGCCGCGGGGGCGCGGACGGTGGTGGATGGGGTCAGCTATGCCCCGCATGGTTTCCCCGACATGCCGGCGCTGGGGGCGGATGTCTATCTGTTCTCGGCCTACAAGACCTATGGGCCGCATCAGGGCATCATGGTGATCCGCAAGGAATTCGGTTTCGAGTTGCCGGGGCAGGGGCACCATTTCAACCACGGCACGCTGTACAAGCGTCATACGCCGGCAGGGCCGGACCATGCGCAGGTGGCGGCCTGTGCGGGCATGGCGGATTATGTCGATGCGCTGGCGGTCCATCATGGCATTGGCGGCGATGCGGCGGCGCGGAACCGGGGCGTCCATGATCTGATGCGGGCGCAGGAAGTGGCCACGATTCAGCCGCTCCTGGACTATCTGGGCGGGCGCAATGACCTGCGGCTGATCGGCCCGCGTGACGCGGCCCGCCGGGCGCCCACGGTCGCGGTCGATCTGGGCCGGGTGGCGGAACCCGTGTCCGAGGCGCTGGGCCGTGAAGGGATCGCCTGCTGGGCGGGGGATTTCTATGCGGTGCGCCCTTTGGCGGCGATGGGGATCGACTTGGAAAAGGGCGTACTGCGCCTGTCGGCGGTCCATTATACCAGTCCTGAAGAGGTGACGCGGCTGATCGCGGCGCTGGACCGGGTGCTCTGACTGTCCCACGGTGGGACAAAGGGGCGGGATGAGGAAATCCAAAGGCTTGACCTGTACGTATTCACCCTTTGTTAACCTCTGTCCCGCCTCTGACCGGAGTTCCTGCCGTGCCTGACCAAGCCAAGGATGCGCCCCTGATCCTGTGGTTCCGCCGCGATCTGCGGCTGGACGACCAGCCGATGCTGCTCGAAGCCGCAGCGACGGGGCGGCCCCTGGTTGCGGTCTTCCTGCTGGATTCCGAGACCGAGGCGATCGGGGCGGCGGCGAAGGGGCGGCTTGGCCTTGCGGTCGGTTCCTTCGCCAAGGCGCTGCAAGGGGCAGGGCTGACGCTTGTCCTGCGCCGCGGGGCAGCCTTGCCCGCGCTTCAGGCGCTGGTTGCCGAAACCGGGGCCAAGGGTGTCTGGTGGTCGCGGCTCTACGATGGGCCGTCGCGCGAGCGCGACACCGCCGTGAAGTCGGCGCTCCGGGCGGCGGGCGTCGAGCCGCGCAGCTTTGCCGGACACCTGCTGGCCGAGCCTTGGGAGCTGGAGACCGGGCAGGGCGGGCCCTACAAGGTCTTCACACCCTATTGGAACGCGCTGCGCCGCCGCGAACCCGATGCGGCCTTGCCGCCGGTCAAGACGCTGCGCGCCCATGGCCCTGTGCCCAGGGGGGACCGCCTGGAAGATTGGGATATGGCGCGCGCGATGCGGCGGGGCGGCGCGGTGGTCTGGCCGCGCCAGACCGTGGGCGGCGATGCGGCGCGCGACCGGCTGGAGGCCTTTCTGGACGGTCCGGTCGAGGCGTATGCCGGGATGCGCGACCGCCTTGACTGCGACGCCTGCTCGGGCCTGTCGGAGAACCTGACCTATGGCGAAATCGGCATCCGCCGGGTCTGGCACGCGGCCCTGCGCGCCCGGGACGAGGGCCGTGCGGGGGCCGAGAAATTCCTGTCGGAACTGGCCTGGCGCGAATTTTCCTGGCACCTGCTGTACCATTTCCCGCAGATGGACCGGGCAAATTGGCGCGCAGAGTGGGATGGCTTTCCCTGGCGCGACGACAATGACGATGCCGAGGCCTGGCGGCGGGGCCGCACCGGGCAGGCGCTGGTCGATGCCGCGATGCGCGAAATGTTCGTGACGGGCCGCATGCACAACCGCGCCCGCATGATCGTGGCTTCCTATCTGACCAAGCATCTGCTGACCCATTGGAAAGTCGGACTCGACTGGTTCGCCGAGTGCCTGACCGATTGGGACCCGGCGGCGAATGCGATGGGCTGGCAATGGGTTGCGGGGTCCGGCCCCGATGCCGCACCCTATTTCCGCATCTTCAACCCCGAGACCCAGGCCGAGAAATTCGACCCGTCGGGCCTGTATCGCCGCCGCTGGCTGGCCGAGGGCCAGCGCGATCCGGGTGCCGATGCGCTGGCCTATTTCGACGCCGTGCCCCGGTCTTGGCACCTGTCGCCCAAGGATGCGCCAGCCCGACCGTTGATTGCACTGGCCGAGGGGCGCGAAAGGGCGCTGGCGGCGCTTCGGCAAGGAAAAGCTTGAGCGGCGGCGGATTCCGGGGAAAGGTTAATTCGTTTGGGCCTTTTGGGGGGAGGCACGGATGGACATCCTGACCAGCACAACGGGAAATCGCGACTTGCCGCGCTATTTCGGGCGGGTCTTCGAGGTGGCGGGGCGGCTGGGGCGGGGCACGCTGGATTTCACGCTTCAGGATGGCCGACGGTTTCGCGCCACCGGGGCGGGGCCGGGACCAAGGGCCGAGATCCGGGTGATCAGCCCCGACCTTTTCGCACGGCTTTTGCGCGAGGGCGAGCTGGGCTTTTGCGAGGCCTATCTGGATGGCGACTGGGATACGCCCGACCTGCAAGCCCTGATGGACCTGATCCAGTTGCCCGACAATGATCCGGTGAATGACGGCTTCCCGGCCATGGGCCTTGTGCGCGGGCTGGAGCGGCTGCGCTTCTGGCTGCAATCGAACACCCACCGTCAGGCGCGGCGCAACATCGCGGCGCATTACGATCTGGGCAATGATTTCTACCGGCTCTGGCTGGATGACAGCATGACCTATTCCAGCGCGCTTTTCGCCAGCGGGCAGGTAAGCCTGGAACGGGCGCAAGAGGCGAAATATGCCAGCGTGATCGACCGGATGGGCGCGCGGCCGGGCGACCACCTGCTGGAGATCGGCTGCGGCTGGGGCGGCTTTGCC
Source organism: Neotabrizicola paludis (assembly GCF_044142105.1). Taxonomy (NCBI): domain Bacteria; kingdom Pseudomonadati; phylum Pseudomonadota; class Alphaproteobacteria; order Rhodobacterales; family Paracoccaceae; genus Neotabrizicola; species Neotabrizicola paludis. The sequence continues at coordinate 16,724 of NZ_JBGTYM010000005.1, read as the reverse complement.
GAATTTGCCGCGGCGCGACGGGGCCTGAAGGTGACGGGGCTGACCATCTCGAAAGCCCAGGCCGACTTCGCCCGCGCCCGAATCCGCAAGGCGGGGCTGGAGGACCGTGTCGAGATCGTGCTGCGCGATTATCGCGACGAGCGCGGCACCTATGACGGCGTCGCCTCGATCGAGATGTTCGAGGCGGTGGGGCAGCGCTATTGGCCGACCTATTTTCAGGCGCTGGCCGGGCGGCTGAAGCCCGGGCGGCAGGCCGTGTTGCAGGTGATCACCGTGGCCGAACACCGCTGGGCGCTGTATCGGCGGCAGGTCGATTTCATCCAGAAATACATCTTTCCGGGTGGGATGCTGCCCACGATGTCGGCCTTGCAGGAACAGGGGCGGAGGGCGGGCCTGCGGGTCGCGGGCAGCGTCGAATTCGGCGAAAGCTACAGCCAGACCCTGCGCCGCTGGCGCGAGACCTTCCTTGCGCGCTGGGACGAGGTGCGCGATCTGGGCTTTGACGAACGCTTCCGGCGGATGTGGGATCTTTACCTGACCTCTTGCGCGGGGGCTTTTCACGGCGGAAACTGCGACGTGACGCAGATCACGTTGACACGCCCCGGCTGAAGGGGCGGCAGATCGAGGGAGAGCCATGCCAACAGCCGCCAAGCTTGTCGCCGCCCTGTGCTTTGCCGCCGTGGGCTGGCTGGCCGCCAACGCGCATGTGCCTTCGCTGGGCGAGAATGCCGCGGTCGGACCCTTCCGCGAGTTGACGGCGCTGATGGGGCTGGTGATCGGCTGGCGCGTGATGGGCAATCTGGTGGGGCAGGGCTATGGCGAGGCGATGGGCTCGGGGCTGCGCACTTCGGTGACGCTGGCCTTTTTCGCGCTTCTGCTGTTCTGCACCTATCTGATGGTGCGCAAGTCGATCACCACCAATGCCTATGGCGGCAGCCCGATGGCGGCGGTGCTGGATATATTCAAGCTGATGATGGAGCAGGCCCGCGCCATGCTGACGGTGGGGGTTCTGGGTGTGCTGATCCTGGGGGGGCTGCTGGGCGGGGCGCTGTCCGAATATGCCAGGCGGCGCTGGCGTTGAGCATGGATGCACGGCTGGACGATCCCGCGCTGGCGCGGCTTCTGGGTGCCGATCCGGCACGGCTGGCTTTCTGGCAGGCGGCGACGGGCGAGCTTGCGGCGGAAAGCGCCGCGCTGGAGCGCGCTTTGGCCGAGGATATCCTGGCCGCCATGGGGCAGGTTCCGGCCGAGCGGCTGCTGGCGCGGCGCGGACCGATGCTGGTGCGCGCGGCCTCGCGTCTGAGGGCGCTGGCCGAGGGGGCGCCGACAGGGCTGCGGCTGGGCGCGGGGACGGTGGCGGAGGAGCCGCGCCGCATCCGCCATGCCGGGTTTTTCGCCGTCGAGGAGCTGGAGCTGCGCTTCCGCCGCTTTGACGGTGCGATGAGCCCGCAGGTCCGCCGCGAGGTCTTTGTCGGCTGCGACGCGATCACGCTTCTGCCCTGGGATCCGGTGCGCGACCGGGTGCTTCTGGTCGAGCAGATGCGGGTGGCGCCCCTGGTGCGGGGCGAGGCGAATCCCTGGCAGATCGAGGCGGTGGCCGGGCGGATCGACCCCGGCGAGACACCGGAAGACGCCGCGCGGCGCGAGGCGCTGGAAGAGGCGGGGCTTTCCGTCGGGCGACTGATCAAGGCCGCCGAATATTACCCGACGACCGGGGCTTTCAGCGAATACATCTACTCATATATCGGGTTTTGCGATCTGCCCGATGATGCGGCAGGCGTGCATGGCGTGCCGGGCGAGGCCGAGGATATTCGCGGCCATCTTCTGCCCTTTGCCGAGGCGATGGCCCGCGCCCGGGCCGGGGAATTCACCTGTGCGCCACTGCTCCTCTCGCTTCTGTGGCTGGATGGCGCGCGGGAGAGGCTTCGCCGCGAGGCCGGAATTTGATCAACTCTTGCATGTGCGGGCAGGGGCGTCATAAAGGGCCTCTCGACAGGGCAAGAGGGCCATGGACGCAGACAGCCGCAAGATCCCGACCCATGAGCTGACCTATGCGCGGTTGCGCGACATGGTGCTTTACGGCCATCTCGCTCCGGGCCAGCCGGTGACGATTCAGGGACTGATCCAAGAACTGGGCGCGGGCATGACGCCGGTGCGCGAGGCGCTGCGGCGCCTGATCGCCGAGGGCGCGCTTTTGCTGCAGGACAATCGCCGCGTGGCGGTGCCGCAGATGACAGCGGGAATGCTGGATGAAGTGGCCTTTGCCCGGCTGACCATCGAGCCGAAACTGGCCGAGATGGCGGCGGCGCGGCTGACGCCGGCACTGATCGCGCGGCTGACCGCGGCGGATGACCGGGTGGATGCGGCAATCAAGGCCGGCAACATTCCCGATTACCTTCAGGCCAATCACGCCTTCCATTTCACGCTTTACGAGGCCTCGCAGGCGCCCGTGCTTCTGGACATAGCCCGGTCGCTCTGGCTGCGGGCCGGGCCGTCCTTGCGGGTGGTGATCGCGCGCTACGGCAAGGCGGGCCTGCCCGACCAGCATCACGAGGCGCTGGCAGCGATGCGCGCGGGCGATGCGACCGCGCTGGCCCAGGCCGTCGCGCGCGACATCCAGCAGGGCGTCGATCAGGTGCGCCAGGCGCTGGCCGAGGTCTGACCCAGGCTCCGGGGCGGCTTTCAGCGGGGCCTGACCTTTCTGCCCTTTGCGCATGGTGCCACCGCGTTGTCGCATAATTTGATCAAATTCCTTGAAGCCGGGACCGTGCCGATCTATCCTGTGGTCAGACGGCGCAGTCGCCGCCGATTCCTGCCAATGAGGTCTGGCCATGAACATGATCACCAACAACCTGCCCACGGCCGAATTGCAGCGGCTGGATGCGGCGCATCACTTTCATCCGTTCACCGACAAGGCTGAACTGGCCAAGAAGGGCGCGCGGGTCATCCTGCGCGGCGAGGGCGTCTGGCTGACCGACAGCGAGGGTCATCGCATCCTGGACGGCATGGCGGGCCTGTGGTGCGTGAACATCGGCTATGGCCGCAAGGAACTGGGCCAGGTCGCGGCGCGGCAGATCGAGGAACTGCCTTATTACAACACCTTCTTCCAGACGACCCATGTTCCGGCCATCGCGCTGGCGGCGAAGCTGGCGGAACTTGCGCCCGGCGATCTGAACCACGTTTTCTTCGCGGGTTCGGGATCCGAGGCGAATGACACCAATATCCGCCTGGTCCGCCGCTACTGGCAGGTCAAGGGCCAGCCCGAAAAGCGCGTGATCATCGCCCGCTGGAACGGCTATCACGGCTCGACCATGGGCGGCGGCAGCCTTGGTGGCATGAAGCCGATCCATGCCCATGGCGGCATGATCGACGGCATCGCCCATATCGGCCAGCCGCATTGGTGGGCCGAGGGCGGCGACATGACGCCCGAGGAATTCGGGCTGATGCGCGCACGCGAGCTGGAAGCCAAGATCGAGGAGCTGGGTGCCGACAAGGTGGCGGCCTTCATCGGCGAGCCGGTGCAGGGCGCCGGCGGCGTGATCATTCCGCCCGCGACTTATTGGCCGGAAATCCAGCGCATCTGCGACAAGTACGGTATCCTCTTGATCGCCGATGAGGTCATCACCGGCTTTGGCCGCACCGGCAACTGGTTCGGCAGCCAGACCTTTGGCATCAAGCCGCATATCATGACCATCGCCAAGGGCCTGTCCTCGGGCTATCAGCCGATCGGCGGTTCGATCGTCTGCGACGAGGTGGCCGAGGTTGTCGGCTCGGGTGGCGAGTTCTTCCACGGCTATACCTATAGCGGCCATCCGGTCGCGGCGGCGGTTGCGCTGGAAAACCTGCGGATCATGCAGGATGAAGGCGTGGTCGAACATGTGCGCGACGTCGCGAACCCCTATCTGGCCGAACGCTGGGCGGCGCTGGCGGATCATCCGCTCGTGGGCGAGGCCAAGCTTGTCGGCCTGATGGGCAGCATCGCGCTGACCCCCGACAAGGCCAAGCGGGCCAAATTCGCCAGCGAAGAGGGCAAGGTCGGCTACAAGATCCGCGAACGCTGCTTTGCGAATGACCTGATCATGCGCCATGTCGGCGACCGTATGATCATCTCGCCGCCGCTGGTGATCACGCCCTCGGAGATCGACGTGCTGATCGAACGGGCGAAGAAATCGCTCGACGAGGGGCTGAAGGTCATCAGGGACGAGGGTCTGATGGTCGCCGCCAAGGGCTGAGATCATTCAGCATAGGTTTGAAAGGGGCGCCGCTGCATGGGGCGCCCCTTTTTCTTTGGTGTTCTCAATGGGGAAGCTTCGTCCCTTCCGGTTCTGGTTTTCTTGGGCGGAAAGCCTCACCTTGTCGTGCGGCGGCGTGGCGCGGCAGGGGCGATCCGTGCAAGAATGGACCAAACGCCCCTGAGCGGAGGTTCCCGGTGATGCGTCTGACCCTGTCGAAATCCCTGAGCGCCCTTGCGCTGTCGCTGGTGCTTCTGGCCCCTGCGATGGCCGCGGCCCGGTGCGTCGAGGCCGCTGACCTGCGCGCGGGCATCACCTTCAAGCGGCAGGACGGACGGCTGGGCACCGTGCGTGCGGGCAAGGATCGCGGTGTGGTTCTGGTGGATTACGATTCCGCCTCGGCGGTGTCGCGCGACAGCCGCCGGTCGTTGTGGGGCGTCTACGAGACGCGGACCACGCGGAACGGCCGGGACGGCGAAACCGTGATTTCCTGGAAGTTCGATCCGCGCCCGAAAGAGCCGCAGGCCGGTGGCGGCTGGGCCGGATCCCTGCGCGAAGGGCGCCGGGGCGCGGGCGAGACCGGTCGGCTTCCAGGGTTCGGATCGGTGGAGCAAAGCGAAAAGGATGCGGTGCACAAGGGCATCCGGGCGCTGCGGGTCAGCTATTCCTTCCTGCCCGAGCGGGTGGTGAAACTCTCCGGGTGCAAATATCGTGTTGTGCCGGTCGAGGCGGTCTTCGCCGGGGCGGGCGAGGGCTTTTCGCGGCGATGGGTCTATTTCACCGATCTGGGCTTTGGGCTTGAGACAAGGCGCGATGGCGAGGGCAATGGCATTGTCGCGCTGGTGGTGCGGTAGCAGCGTCTTGCCGGAGGAAAGATCCGCTCCGCCCGGTCCGATCTATCTTGGCGCTGTCAAGCTGCGCGCCATGTGGTTCACAACCTGTAGCCAGCCCTTGCCGCACCGCCTGCGGCGGCTTGAGTTTGCCGGGCCGCTTGCCTACACCTGAGGCAGAGTAACGAAGGAAGCCCCGAGATGCATATTCAGGAAGATCTGGCCGCCGCAATCGGCAATACGCCGCTTCTGAAGCTGCGCCGCGTCAGCGAGATGACCGGCTGCACCATCCTGGGCAAATGCGAATTCATGAATCCCGGCCAGTCGGTCAAGGACCGCGCCGCGCTGTTCATCATCCGCGACGCGATCGCCAAGGGCCAGCTGCGCCCGGGCGGCACCATCGTCGAGGGCACGGCGGGCAATACCGGGATCGGGCTGGCGCTGGTGGGCGCGTCGATGGGGTTCAAGACCGTCATCGTGATCCCGGAAACCCAGAGCCAGGAAAAGAAGGACATGATCCGCCTGGCCGGGGCCGAGCTGGTGCAGGTGCCGGCGGCACCTTACAAGAATCCCAACAATTACGTGCGCTATTCGGGTCGTCTGGCCGAGGCGCTGGCGCGGACCGAGCCGAATGGCGCGATCTGGGCCAACCAGTTCGACAATGTCGCCAATCGTCAGTCGCATATCGAGACGACCGGGCCGGAAATCTGGACCCAGCTTGACGGCAAGGTCGATGGCTTCGTCTGCGCCGTGGGCAGCGGGGGGACGTTGGCGGGGGTGGGGCTTGCCTTGCAGCCCAAGGGCGTGAAGATCGGCTTGGCCGATCCCGAAGGCGCGGCATTGCACGCCTATTACACCAAGGGTGTGTTCGAAAGCCCGGGCAACTCGATCACCGAGGGCATCGGCCAGGGTCGGATCACCGCGAATCTGGAAGGCTTTACCCCGGATTTCAGCTGGCGGATCTCGGATGCCGAGGCGCTGCCCTATGTCTTCGACCTCGCCCGTGACGAGGGGCTGTGCATGGGCGGCTCGACCGCGATCAACATCGCGGGGGCGGTGCGCATGGCCAAGGAAATGGGGCCGGGCCATACGATCGTGACCATCCTGTGTGACTATGGCAGCCGCTACCAGTCGAAGGTCTGGAACCCGGCCTTCCTGAAGGAAAAGGGCCTGCCCGTGCCCGACTGGCTGGACCGCGCGCCGCGGGCGCTGCCTTCGGTCTACGAGGAGGCGTGAGGCCGGTGGCGGCGGCAAAATTGCGGGCATTGCTGCACGGGCTGATCCCGGTTCTGGCGCTGGTTTTGACGCTGGGCCTTGCGGCGGCACCGGAGCGGGCTTTCGCGCAGGACGCTGCGGCCGACACCCAGACCGCGGTCGATTATGCCGATTGGCGCGCCACGGCCGAGGCGGCCGAGGCAGAGATCGGCAATGCCAATATCTCTGACGAGCGGCTGGAAGAGCTGCGCGGCCAGCTTGCGCAATGGCGTGCCGCGCTTTTGACCGCGCAGACCGCCAATTCCTCGCGCATCGCGACGGTGAAGGAACAGGTTGCGGCGCTAGGCCCCGCACCGGCCGAGGGCGAGACCGAAGCGCCGGAAATCGCGGATCGGCGCAGCGAGCTGGCCGATCAGATGGTCAAGCTTCAGGCACCGGGCATCGCCGCCGAAGAAGCCTATCGCCGCGCCGACGGGCTGATCCGCGAGATCGACGGGATGCTGCGCGACCGGCAGGCGGACCAGCTGTTGCAGCTTTGGCCCGCGCCGGTGAACCCGCAGAACTGGCCCGAGGCGGCGGTCGGCATCTCGGATACGCTGTTGCAGCTTTGGGATGAGACCAGTTCGGGCTGGACCGACCGCGAGCAGCGTGCGGCCTTTTTCGACAACCTGCCGCTGATCCTTCTGCTTCTGGTCGTCTGGGTGGCGCTGGCGATCTATGCCCGCGCCTTCATCGAGCGTTTCGTCGACCGCTTGCAGGCCGGCGGCTCCGAGGCGCGGCGGCGGGTTCTGTCGCTTGTCGCCTCGCTGGGTCAGGTGGCGGTGCCAACGCTGGGTATGGTGGCGCTGGCGGGTGCGCTGATCTCCAGCCATTTGCTGGGAATGATCAGCACCCGCGTGGCCATGGCGCTGCCGGTGATGGGCCTTGCGGTGTTTCTGGCGGCCTGGCTGGGCGGCCGGGCCTTTCCGCGTGTGCAGGGCGAGCATGCCGTTCTGCCGATGGCCGATGAGCGCCGCGCCGAAGGGCGGTTTCTGGCGACGATGCTGGGGCTGGTTCTGGCGGCCGACATGCTGCGCAGCGTCGCGATGGATGCGCAAAGCTATTCCGATGCGGTGACGGCGACGGCGACCTTTCCGGTTCTGGTGGCGGGCGGGCTCTTGCTTTGGCGCACGGGGAGGGTGCTGCGCAGGGGCGTGACCGGCGCGGGCGAGACGAATTATACGCTGACGCTGTTGGGCCTTTTGGCGCGGGGCCTTGCGGTCGTGGGCATCGTCGGGCCCTTGCTGGCGGCGGCGGGCTATGTCGCGGCGGGCCGCGCGTTGATCTTTCCGGCCATCCTGACGCTGGGTCTGGTGACGGTCGTTCTGGTCTTGCAGCGGCTGGTGTCAGATCTGTGGTCTATGGTGACGCCCGGCGAGGAGCGGGCCGAGGGCGACGGGCTGGTGCCGGTGCTGGTCGGCTTTGCACTGACACTTCTGGCCCTGCCGATCCTTGCGCTGGTCTGGGGCGCGCGGTTCAGCGACCTGACCGAGCTGTGGACGCGGTTCCGCGAAGGCTTTCAGATGGGCGATACGCGGATCTCGCCCACGGTCTTCCTGCTGTTCGTGCTGATCTTTCTGGCGGGATTCCTGGTCACGCGGCTGTTCCAGGGGGCGCTGAAGAACTCGATCCTGCCGCGGACGAAGCTGGATCGCGGCGGACAGACCGCCATCGTCTCGGGCACGGGCTATGTCGGCATCTTCATCGCCGCGCTGATCGCGATCAATGCGACCGGGATCGACCTGTCGGGTCTGGCCATAGTCGCCGGTGCCCTGTCGGTTGGCATCGGTTTCGGCCTTCAGAATATCGTGCAGAATTTCGTCTCGGGTATCATCCTGTTGATCGAGCGGCCGGTGTCGGAAGGCGACTGGATCGAGGTCGGCGGCGTGCAGGGCATCGTTAAGTCGATCTCGGTGCGCTCGACCAAGGTGCAGACCTTCGACCGCACCATGGTGATCGTGCCCAATGGCGATCTGGTCAGCCAACAGGTCAAGAACTGGACGCGTTTCGGTCTGGCCGGACGGCTGATCGTGCCGGTCGGCGTGGCCTTTGGCACGGATACGCGCAAGGTCGAGCGGGTGCTGCGCGAGATTGCCGAGGCGCAGCCGCTGGTGGTGCTGAACCCGCCGCCCAATATCGTCTTCCAGGGCTTCGGCGCCGATGCGATGAATTTCGAGATCAGGGTGATCCTGCGCGACGTGAACTTCTCGTTGACGGTGAAGACCGACATCAACCACGCCATCGTCAAACGGTTCGAAGAAGAAGGGATCGAGATCCCCTTCGCCCAGTCGGAAATCACCCTGCGCAATGCCGATGAGATCGGTCGGGCGCTGGCGGGGCTGGCGCTTTCGGGGGGCGCGGCTGCGGTATTTCACCATGGCGGGATGCCGCCGCCGAACGCCGTGCCGCCGGTCGATCCGCGCCGGGGCGCGCCAGAGGAATATGAGGAGGGGCTGCCCGAGGCGGAAGAGGATGCAGACGGGGATCAGCGATGACCGAGCTTCTGTTCCGCGCCGATGCCTATCTTCAGGATTGCGACTGCACGGTCACCGGCCACACGCCGGAGGGCGGCATCGAGGTTGACCGCAGCGTCTTTTACCCGACCGGCGGCGGCCAGCCCGGCGACAGCGGCTGGCTGGTCTGGAATGGTGGTCGCATGCCGATCGCGACGGCGGTGAAGGGGGCGGGGGGCGCGGTGGTGCTGGTTCCGGCCGAACCGCTGGCGCTGCCCGCCGTGGGCACGGGCCTGCTCCAGGTCATCGACTGGGAGCGCCGCCATCGCCACATGCGCATCCATACCGCGCTGCATCTTCTGTCGGTGGTGATCCCGCTGCCGGTCACCGGCGGCCAGATCGGGGCCGAACGCGGGCGGCTGGATTTCGACATGCCGGAGGCGCCGGCGGATGTGCCGGCGCTGGAGCGGCGGCTGAACGGGCTGATCGAGGCCGATCTGAAAGTGAGCGAAAGCTGGATCAGCGATGAGGAGCTGCTGGCCAATCCCGGGCTGGTCAAGACGCTGTCGGTGCGCCCGCCGATGGGGCAGGGCAGGGTGCGGCTGGTGCGGATCGGCGCGGGGGCGGGGCAGGTGGATCTGCAACCCTGCGGCGGCACCCATGTCGCGCGGACCGGCGAGATCGGCCAGGTCACGATCGACAGGATCGAGAACAAGGGCCGCCAGAACCGTCGGGTGACGCTCTCTCTGGCAGACTGACGCGAGGCGATCCCCCGCCCCGGTATCCAGGGCCGCGCGGGGGCCGTCGCCCTTGGCCGGACGCGGCCGGAAGACCCGCATCTTGGGCCGCGCTGCCCTGTCGGGCCAGAGCGGCCAAACGTCCGACCCGGCGCTGCATGGCGCGCTGACAAGCGGGGTTTCTTGCGCGCGCCCCCCCTTGCCGCCGCCACCCACCCCGGTATAAGACCGCGCGACGGACAGTTGGCCGAGTGGTCGAAGGCGCACGCCTGGAAAGTGTGTAGGCGGGGAACCGTCTCGAGGGTTCGAATCCCTCACTGTCCGCCATAACATATTGATATCGCACGATTTTTCGGTTTCCGCCGATATACCCGCGTGTTTCCGGGGGTTAGGCGTGCTGTTCTTGGACGGAGACGCTCCACCTCCCTGATCTTCCCTGCAATTTGGCCCCGCGTCTCCGCAGGCGGCGCGCCCGGTTCGGTTTGGGGTCGATGCAAGAACAGGGAATTAACAGGGATTATCCGATTTTCCGGGCCGATCCTGAGATTTCGGCCTCGGAAAAATCGCGAAATTTCCGTGGGTTGCGGGCAAATTCCCTGCTCGACAGGAACAGGGAACTTAAATCAGCGGAGCAGGGAATATAAATTAACAGAACAGGGAAGGAATTGGGAAGAACAGGGAAGCCTGGGTTTTTGGGTTCTGAGGCGCGGACGACCTGCGCCGGTCTCACCCAGCGATCTTCCGGACGGCTTTCCTGCGTCAGGGGATTTCGAAGAACCGGGCCTGTTCGGTCCAGTCCAGGGGTATATCCTCACGGATGAACTGCGCTACCGAGACGTGTGGCGGCTGCCGCCCGTCGAGGATCGCGGCCTGCAGTTTCGGCGCGAGGAAAGCCAGAGGGATGCGGGTGCGGATATAGGGCTCGGACCGCCCTGTCTTGCGGGCGATCTCGGTCAGGGAGGTGCCCCGGCGCAAGGCCCGCGCCCAGAGATGGGCCTCGGCGAGCGTGCGCTGCAGAACCTCGTCCCGTGCGGGCGCGGTCTCACCCGCGATGATCCGGGTCTCGACGCCGCGACGACGGAGCGCGAAGGCGCAGCGGACCCGCAGAAGGGTGTCCGACAGGGAGGCCTCCGGCACGTCAAGCGCCGCAGCGATCTTGCCTGGATCAAGCTCAAGCTGCAGCCTGCCCTGCGCGAGGGATCCCGACGCAATGAGGCTGCCAAGACGTGCTGTATCGCTTTCCAACCGATCGGCCAGGTCAGTCGCACGCCGCATCAGCTCGGCCGCACCCGTCGCCTCGGGCTGCGCCAGCAGCGCATGGCCTGAGGCGGCGCGCCGGAGATGCGCGACCACGAGGTGCCGGAGCGTGGTCTCCAGCGCGTCGGCAGGCAGTCGCCAGCCGGTGGGATCCTTGCCCCCCGCGATCAGACGGTTCGAGACGTAATAGGCAAACCGTCGACCATGGCGCATTGTATGGGTCGGGGTCAGAAGATCCCCGGTCTCATCGCGTAGCTTGCCGGTCAGCGCACGCGGATCGGCGGGTGCCTCGCCGCGCCCACGCGGGCGTGCGGACGCAGCGATGAGCCTGGCCTGAACCTCTTCCCAGAGGGCTGCGTCGATGATCGCCGGATGCTGGCCGGGATAAGTCTGATCCTTGTGCCGGATGCGTCCGATGTAGACCGGGTTGGTCAGGAGATGATGCAACTGGCCGCGGGCAAAGGCCGCGCCGCCACGGAGGCGACCGGTCCGGGAGACCAGTCTCTTGGGCCGAAGCCCGCGTCGCTCGGCCTCGAGTTCCACGAGGCGCAGGTTGCCGAGATCGGCATAGAGGTGGAAGAGGTCCTTCACGACCTCGGCCTCGACCGGATTGACGACAAGCTCGCGGCGCTGCGGATCGGGGTGGCGGTCGTAACCAAGCGGCAGGGCGCCGCCCATCCAGAGGCCCTTCTTCTTCGAGGCGGCGATCTTGTCGTGGATGCGTTCGGCGGTGACCTCGCGCTCGAACTGGGCGAAGGAGAGAAGGACGTTGAGGGTCAGGCGTCCCATGGAGGTCGCGGTGTTGAAGGCCTGGGTGACGGAGACGAAGGAACAGCCCTTGGCGTCCAGCCGCTCGACCAGCCGACCGAAGTCGACGAGCGACCGGGTCAGACGGTCGATCTTGTAGACCACCACCATCCCGACGCGGCCGGCATCGATCTCGGCCAGCAGGCGCTGCAGGGCTGGGCGGTCGAGCGTTCCGCCGGAAAGGCCGCCATCATCGAAGCGCTCTGGTCCCAGTTTCCATCCCTCGTGCCTTTGGCTGGCGACATAGGCGGCACAGGCCTCGTATTGCGCGTCGAGCGAGTTGAACGCCTGATCGAGCCCCTCGTCCGTCGATTTGCGGGTGTAAATGGCACAGCGGATCACCGGCTTCTGGGTCATGCCGCGCGATCCAACCCGCTGCGCCTGGAGCACTTCGGTGCCCTGCTCTCGTCGACCGCGGCGACGATCCCGAAGAAGCGCGGTCCCGACCAGCGCGCCCCGGTGATGGCGCGGGCGATGGCGGAAAGCGAGCGGTGCCGGGCGCCGTTCCAGAGATAGCCATCGGGCAGGACATCGACGACATGGGTGGTTCCGTTCCAGGCGCGCAGAAGCCGGGCGCCGGGCTTCATCCGGGGCGTGGCCTTGCGCGCCTCGCCCGCGGCGATGCGGTCGAGCCGGGCGAGGAGCGCGGGCGGCAGGCCGCCAGACCTGCGCGCCTGCAGTTCAAAGGCGAGGAAGCGGCGCTGCATCGGCTGGCTCATGCTCGCGGGCACGTCGCCGCCGATGAGGTCGGACCAGAGCCGCGCGAGATCCGCCCGGCCAAGGCTCGCAAGATCGGCCAGCGTGGTCATGCGGAGGCCCTGACCGGCGTCGCGGCGAGGGCCGCGTCAACTTCGCCCTCAGCCGTGTCTCCCACGGTGACGCCGGTGCAGGCCCCTTCTGGACCATCCGGCCCGATCGCATAGCCGGTCGCCTCTCCGGCGCGGTGCCGGGTGACATCATGTCCTGCCTTCCTGAGGCCGGTCAGGGCGGCGCGGAGGGTATGGGCCTGCCAGCCGGTCGCGGCCATCAGGGCGGGGAGGGACGCGCCACCGGGTGCGGCCAGCATCGCGCGCAGGAGGGCGGACTTGGTAGGGCGCGGTGCTTTTGTTTGATCGGGCTCGTGGGAGCCGTTGTGGATCTTCCCCCTCGTGGCAACGGGGCTGCATGGAACTTCCGCCGCGCGGATCGCAATCCCCTCTTCCGGTTCGCTCTTGTTCATCGTCTTGCGGGCCTTCGTCATCGCGCTCTCCCTGGTTCCTGGGGCCCTGGCATCTTGCCGACCCCCGTACCGGGCAGAGCCCGGACGCGGCCGGGCACGGCAGGGAACAACGCTCGCGGGCCGGCTGAAGTCCAGTCTATTCTGGGAAGAAGAGCCGGTTCCGACGAATCACTCTTCGCCGTCACTGTCCTCGGGCAGCGTTGCCCAGAGCAGGGTCAGGCTGTGGCCATCCCTGCCGATCCGGACCTGCTCGAAGAGCTCGGGCAAATCGGGCTTGGTCCAGGCGGCAGGTGCGACCTCGGCCATCCGGCTCACCCCGGTTCCGCATATGGCAAGATGCCGCCTGGTCAGGCTCAGCGGCGGGATGCGGTCACCACGAGACCAGGTGATCCAGGGGAAGGACGGACCGCGGATGACATAGCGGATCATACCATCCTTCGCCCAGATCGCCGCCAGGGGTTCGTCATGGCGTTCGACCAGACAGCGCGTCGATGCCTCGAGGCTGAGATCGAGACTGCGGGCCAGTTCCATCGCCGCCTCGATCTCCGGATCGGCGCCCAGCATCGGCTCCAGCGCATGGTCGGGCGCAAGAAGACCGATGGCAAACTCGTTCGCCTCGACCTCCTGCTGGCGATGCTTCCTCAGGGACCGCGCCTGGCGCATGTCGTCGAGGCTGCAGCGCAGGACGCCATGCAGGCCCAGCTCGTGGCGTTCCATCAGGAAGTGCCCAAGCTCATGGCCGATGCCGAAGCGGGCTGCCTGTCGCCCGCGCCGCGTGTTGACCGCGATCTTGCCGCGGGTCCGGCGGCGATCGGTCAGGAGCATGCCCTCGCAACCATCCATCTCTTCCTCGCGCACCTCTTCGATGTCGAGCGCCAGTGCGATCTCCTTGACCGCGATCGGACCGGAGAGCGGACCGATCTGGCGGTGCACCGCCCGGGCAAGCGCACGGGGATTGGCAATGTCGGCAAGATCCACCCGATCGAGCTGCAGGGCGCTATTCCTCGCCCGAGCCGTCGGGTCCGGGCTTCATCGACCGCACCATGGATTCGACCAGCGCGAGATCCCGCGGCGACAGACCCTTCAGATCGCGGTGGATGCGGTTGATCCGCTGGTCTTCCGGGGAGGGGACAGATGCGGCGCCGGCCAGTTCTTCTGCACTGACGCCATAATAGGTCGCGAGCTTCTGCACGAGTTCGAAGGAGGGGTTCTTCGACCGTTCCTTCTCCAGCTCCCAGACATGCGCCTTCGACACGCCGACGGCATCGGCTACCGCCTGCAGCGAGACCTTGGCATTCTTGCGCAGGTCATAGAGGCGGTCGGCGAGGGACATGGCTGCGCTCCGTAAGATGTGACTGCCGCCAGGATATGCCATGATTGAACGCGAGGCCAGAGTAAGCTATATCTTACTATTGAGGCCGAGATGTCGGCTGACATGCCCTTGAAGAAAGGATTCCGGCATGAGACCGACCATCGAACAAATCGCGCCGGGCGACCTGCGCCCCTGGGCGCGCAACGCGCGGACCCATTCGAAGAAGCAGCTGCGCCAGATTGCGCAGTCGATCGAGACCTTCGGCTTCACCAACCCTGTGCTGATCGACCAGGCGAACACGATCCTGGCCGGCCATGGCCGGGTTGAGGCGGCGAAGCTTCTCGGCATGCCGACCGTGCCCTGTCTGCGCATCGAGCACATGACGCAGGCGCAGAAGCGGGCTTACGTCATCGCCGACAACAAGCTGGCGCTGAATGCGGGCTGGGACGAGGAGATGCTGGCCGAAGAGCTGAAGGGGCTTCTGGCGACCGAGGACCTTGGCGACCTCGGATTCGACATCGGGGTGATCGGCTTCGAGATCGCCGAGATCGACGCCCTGGTCGAGGGGTTGGTGCCCGAAGAGGCGGGGGATCCGGAGGAAGATGTCACGCCCGACCTCGCGCCCCGTCGGGTGAGCCCTGGCGATCAGTGGCAGCTCGGACCGCACCGGCTGGCCTGCGGGGATGCGCTTGATCCCCACGTGCTGGAGGACCTGATGCAGGGCGAACTGGCGCGGATGGTGTTCTCGGATCCGCCTTACAACGTGAAGATCGACGGGCATGTCGGGGGATCGGGCAAGGTGAAGCATCGCGAGTTCGCCATGGCTTCGGGTGAGATGAGCGAGGCGGAGTTCACCGGGTTCCTGACCCGCGCCCTGCGCAACATGGCGGAGCACAGCTGCGACGGGTCGATCCACTTCCTCTGCATGGACTGGCGCCACACGCGCGAGATGCTGGCCGCGGGCCATGAGGTCTATGACGAGTTGAAGAACCTGATCGTCTGGGCCAAGGACAATGGCGGGATGGGGACCTTCTATCGGTCCCGCCACGAGTTGATCTTTGCCTTCAAGAGGGGGACGGCGCCGCATGTGAACAGCTTCGAGCTGGGCCAGCATGGGCGCTACCGCACCAATGTCTGGACATATCGTGGGGTCAACACGATGCGGGCGGGCCGGATGGAAGAGCTGCGGCTGCATCCGACGGTCAAGCCGGTGCAGATGATTGCGGATGCGATGAAGGATGTCTCCGGCCGGGGCGAGATCGTCCTTGATGCCTTCGGGGGCTCGGGTTCGACGCTGATCGCGGCGGACAAAACCGGGCGCCGGGCGCGGCTGGTCGAGCTGGATCCGATCTATTGTGACCGCATCCTTGCCCGCTGGGAGGCGATCGCCAAGGACGAGGCCGAGCAGATCCTCTGCGGCTGGCCACGGTCGCAGGATCTGGCGCAGGATGTGGTGGCGCTGCGCGAGGCGGCGGAATGACGGCGCCCGGGCCTGGCAAGGGCAAGGGTCCGCTCGCGCCGCGGCGAGGCTACGAGGTCGGCTATGGCAAGCCGCCGGAGGCCACGCAGTTCCGCAAGGGGAAATCGGGCAATCCCCGCGGCCGCCCGAAAGGCTCGAAGAACAAGCTGCCCGCGCTGAACGAGGAACGGATGAAGGGGATCATCCTGGAGGAAGCCTATCGCAGCATCACCGTACGCGATGGCGCGCGCAATATCAGCGTTCCGATCGCGCGGGCGGTGCTGCGTTCGCTTGCCGTCAACGCGGTGAAGGGCCAGCACCGGTCGCAGCGCCTCTTCGCGGAACTGCTTTCCGCCGTCGAAACCTCAAACAAGCTCCTGAACGACGAATGGTTGGACACCGCCTTGACCTACAAGATCGAATGGGACCGCGAGCTGGAACGGCGCCGTGTCCTCGGCATCACCCATCTCCCCGATCCCCTGCCACATCCCGATCATGTCCGCATCGACATGCAACGCGGCACCGCCCGCGTCGTCGGGCCGGCGACAAAGGAGGAAAAGGCCACCTGGGACGCCTGGATGGCGTGCAAGCCCGACTTCGAGGCCGAGGTCGAGGAGCTTCAGCAACTCATCCTGACCGAAGAAGAGCCGGGCATGCGCAAGTTCCTCGAAGAGGACCTGGCACGGTCGCAGAAGATCGTGGCATTCCTGAACAAGGCCCAAAGAGGGGAAGGTTAGGGATAGGGCGGCTAAGGGCGGAAAGCCGTCTGACGGCAGCGCGGCGTGGCGGTCGCAGCAATCCTCGAAAATCGGTCATTCGCAAGAGCTGCAACGCCCACTCCGACCGACACTTCGCAAGGAGCGGAATGCGCCCTGTCGCTGCGTATGCTCGAATGGCCGATTTGGACCACGCTATTTAGGCGTTGGGCCGCCATCAGTAAGGGCTACTTCAGCAGCTTGATAGGTCTCAGCTGGTGTGGCCATAATCGCTTACTAATGAGAGACACATTGTGCCTAGGGGAAACGGAGACTGGTTCGCATTCGTCTGACAGCACCGTCGTAGCAGTTCCCGCGCCCGCTCATTGAGATCAGGATGCCGCGTTTGCGAAGCAGGGCCTGATAGTCGACCGAGCAGTATTGGGACCCGCGATCGGAATGATGGACC